>JBMFXB010000017.1:0-39849 GCA_049964715.1 Candidatus Dormibacteria bacterium | reverse complement strand
AGCCCCTGCGAGAGCCGTTCCCACCGGGAAGCATCGAGTGGGTGTGATTCCCGCAGGAGCGTTGCTGCTCCACGCAGTGCATCATATGCAACACCTTGCACCTCAATCGGTGCGACTGGAGCTTCGTAGTTCACGAAGGATCCATCTTCATGGAGGTAGGAAGCATACCCATCCTTCCAGGCCTGGTTTGGAAGTCCAAGTGGATTACGTCGATGGAATTCGATAAATCCAGTGCGGGATGTGGTGAGTCGGTGATCCATCCAGTTTGTGGCACGAAGGAGTGATTCACGAATCGAGAGTGTCGTACCTGAGCGGGTTGTGATGTTCTCATCGAGGAGTGCAGTGCCGTACTGTGCACAAAACCTGCTGATCAGCCGTACATAGAGTGGTGTTGCATCGATCGAGCCGTAGTACACAAACCCGTCTCTGGTTCCGCCCCAGCGTGAAGCGAGCATATCGATAATGGCTTGGGAATCAGGATCAACTGCAATGCCATCAACTGTGCGAAATCGTGCTTCATGGTGGATCTTTCCGAACTCCTCCTCATTTGTCTTGGTGCCAGGGGCTGCTTCCTGGGAACCCTGGAGAGCTGCCAGTGCTCGGATGACAGAGTGCGCGATCTCTGGATGGATGTCGAGCAGATCCTCTGATGCCTCGAGTGCATCACGTCCGAAGAGTGCGCTTCGAAAGAGTGTGCCATCGCTTGCAAAGATGCCAAATGTTGTGGACGTGATGGCGTGAAGGTCTCGGAGAACGCTTGGAAGTGCGTTTGTTTGCTGCATGTGTGCCCCCTGTCTCAGCAAGAGCTACATATCTCATGTGAGTGAACAGAGAGCCCTCACGACTGGCGTGTTCATCATGCCAGATTGTCACCAGGTCTGAAAAGCCTAACGCTGCGATATTGGAAGATGAGTAGCGTGCCTCAGCGACTGTGAAGTGCATCAAGAAGACGTGGATCGAGATCAGGATATTGTGCAAGTGAGGCCTGTCGTGCTGTGAGAAGTGTGGTGACAAGTTGTTCGTATACGCTCTCTCGGTGTGTTCGTTCGTACAGTCGATGTGGAGCAAGGAGCTCCATATCGTCAATACCAGGGCAGGATGTGGCGATGTTATAGCCAAAGTCGCTATCCCTCGTCCAGGAGATCGATTCATCTATGGCTCCTGTGAGGCAGGCAGTTGAGATGTCTACTGAGATCTTCTTTCGTTCGCCTGTATCTGGTCCACCAATACTTCCTGTGTTACACATCACGATCGAGCAGGAGATACCTGCAACGATATCCGTGAACCGGTTGCCCTGGAGTGCATCAGGGTACGGGAAGAAAGGATTCGTGCCAGGTACATGAAGGAACTTACCGTCCTCGGTTACCCCACCAGCAGCAGTACCCTCAGTCTCTCCAAGCATGAAATACGCTGCACCTTCGACGGGAGTGCACTGTGCAATGGCTGGAAGGATCGTTGAACTTCTGTTGAGGATGACAATCTGGCGGACAGCTCCAATGGTACGTGCATCACGAAATGCAGGGAGTGACGTGAGAGCAAAGGTTGCCCGTCCGTTGTCTGAGAGAGAATCATCCTGGAAGTCCGGCATGCCGCTCGTATCGAGAGAAACGTTTTCGAAGAGTGTGTCAGCGTGCAATGTTGCATGGTAGATCGCCTGTTCCATGTCTGGATCCAGTCCAGTGACCTTGGCAAAGCATCCATGTTCACCACCTACAATTGTTCCTCCTGGAAGGAGTCCGACGAAGTCATCCTGCACAGGCAGACTGTGATGGATATCTGCAAAGGTCGTAGTGGTTTTTCCTGTACCGCTCATACCGATGATGAGGACAGTGGATTCATCCCCATTTGTGGGAATTACCTTGCATCCAGCATGGAGAGCGAGGCCGCCTGCATCGTACACAGCAGCATTCCAGTGCCGGAATCCTGCCTTCTTCACTTCACCAAAGTAGTCAGAGCCAAGGATTCGTGTAATGCGGGTGGCGAGGTCTACAAGTACCACCCTGGTACCCGGGAAACCAGGAGCAACACAATCTGGAGTGACGATGACGGTACATGGTGGAAGAAAGGCACTTGTATCAGCTGCACCGGGAAAATGAAGGATTTGCTGCATTGCTGCGAGATGTGGGTACGCCTGTTCAACAACAAGCTGTACAGCACATTGGAGAGGAGGAGCACCACCTATGAGTCCATCAAGGACAAACACATCCTTCGTGGCAAGGTATTCGTCCTGGATGCGTTGAATGCGGCTGACAGCTTCTGGCGGGAGAACGGGACCCTTGCTCCTTCCGTCAGGACCAGGCAGGATGTATGTCGACTCCGGAATCCTGCTCTTCACACGAGTCGTGATGCTGTAGGAACCAGTTGCAGTAGCCCGCGCACCGTGCTGCATTGCAATATGGGTCCGGAGTTCAGCAGCTGTGGGATTCCAGTTGGCTGAACGGACAGGAACAGGCAGGGAACGTTCAAGAGAAGCCATTCGATGTAGAAAAATTGCAGTGATTGGGAGTACGACTCTCTGTTCAGAGTACGCTTTCTGTGAAGGACGAAGAGAGGATTGGATGTGGCATAGTGAACCAGTGCACATCATCTCCGATGTGACATCTTGTGGGAGGCTTCGACAATGGTCCAAACGGCGTCTTCACTCACTGCGGCTGATGAGGCGCAGCGACGGGAACAAACCTGGGTGTATTTCAATGGCACAACATGTCGATATGCTGATGCCAAAGTAGGACTCATGACTCATGGCCTGCACTACGGAACAGGATGTTTCGAAGGGATCCGGGCTTACTGGAACGGGGAAAAAGAGCAGCTGTTCGTGCTCCTCATGGCAGAGCACTATGACCGGATGCGGCAGAGTGCTGGTGTGCTTCGCATGTCACTTGACCTTTCAACGGAGGAACTCTGCAATATCACCCTCGATCTCATCAAGAGAAACGGATTTCGCGAGAATATCTACATTCGTCCCCTGCTCTACAAGAGCGCAGAGATCATTGGTGTGCGGCTCCACGATCTTCCGGATGGCTTTGCGATCTACATGACACCCATGGCAGAGTATGTCGACACGAACGGAATCTCCTGCATGGTCTCCTCATGGCGAAGGATCGATGACACAATGGCTCCAGTTCGTGCGAAATGTACAGGTGTGTATATCAACAGTGCACTTGCGAAGTCTGAGGCTGTCGAGAATGGCTTTGATGAGGCAATTATGCTGAGCACGGATGGTCATGTCTGTGAGGGAAGTGCAGAAAACCTCTTCATTGTGAGGAACAACACGCTCCTCACACCACCTGTTACGGACAATATCCTCGAGGGAATTACACGCAAAGTCGTCATTCGCCTCGCTGAAGAAGATCTCAAGCTTCCTGTCATAGAGCGAACAATTGACAAGACAGAGCTGTACATTGCGGACGAGGTTTTTCTCTGTGGAACTGGAGCACAGCTCTCCCCAGTCGTGAGCATTGACCACAGAACGATTGGAAGTGGCAAGCCTGGTCCTGTCTCCAAGGTACTCCAGGACATCTACGGAACCATTGTCTACGGCAAGGATTCACGCTCTTCGGAGTTCGTCACACCAGTGTATTGATGCTGCACACCTGGTTCAGCAGGACGGGCATCAGAATGCATGGAGAGATGTTACTCAGGCAAGGGAAGCGACTTGCTGCACAATACGACGTGCTGCCTCGCGGAGGGCACGGCGTGGTGTTGTCCGTGGATCGTGTGGATGACAGATTTCTGTACAGTCGACACATCCTGTGAACAGGGAGAACGCAGGATCAAGGGAAACACGTCCTCCAATGCCAAAGCAGGCAATGCCATGCTCATTGCACCGACGAGCAACTTCGTAGGGTGCCTTGCCGTGGAGGGTAGTCATGTCAATGCTCCCCTCGCCTGTGATGACAAGGAGTGTATGTTCAAGTGCGTCATCAAAGCGGATGGCATTGAGGATGAGTCCTGCTCCTGGTGCAAGTGTTGCTCCAAGGAGTGCAAGGCCAAAACCGGAACCTCCAGCAGCTCCTGATCCTGGAATGAGGGCGAATGCACGTTCCTCTTCAGGGAGGAGTGAAACGAAATGCGAAAGTGCACTTTCGAGACGGGAAACATCATCAGGGGTTGCACCCTTCTGGGGTCCAAACTGTGCAGCAGCACCATGCGGACCAAGAAGGGGAGCATCCACATCAACAGCTACAGTAATGGCAACATCGTGAACAAGATGACGGGCAGGAGTGAGATCGAGAAAGGAAAGCTTTTCGAGAGCAGCTCCACCAAGCGGCAGCGGAACACCATGCACATCACAAAAACGCGCACCAAGTGCAGCAAGAAGCCCAGTTCCTCCATCAGTGGAGGAACTTCCTCCAAGACCCACAAGGATCTCCCGTGCCCCTCTCCTGCACGCTTCAGCAATGAGCACACCACACCCGTACGTGCTTGCAATGCAGGATGTGCGGGAAGTTGGCTCGATGTGGACAATGCCAGATGCCTCAGCAAGTTCGACAACTGCATGGGTCGGTGAGAGCCATCCTAGCCGTGCTGTCACTGGAGAGCCTACAGGTCCAGGAACAGTGTGTGTTGTGAAGAACGCATTTTGGGCACTGTGAAGGAGTACATCGAGCATGCCGTTTCCTCCATCTGCAACGGGAAGGATCTGGACTGGGAGAGTTGGAGCAGCACTTTTGCAGCCCCGTGCCATGGCTACTGCAGCACTGTATGCAGAGAGTGTTCCCTTGAATGCATTTGGTGCAAGGAGGATGACTGGGGTGCTGGAGATCATCACTGGACAGTAGGAGCAGTTACAGTTGCAAGAGTTGAAAAGCCACAGGGAGTTGCTCCACTTCCCTTTCCCGTTTCTGGATTCCAGTGTTCTGCAGCCTTTGAGGCTTCGACTCCTTTCGTGAGGAGTCGGGCAAGATCTTTCGTTCGGGGATGTCCCTCCCGGTCAGCAGCAACCCAGAGGAGGTACATCATCTGGGCCCACGATCCACCTCGCCAGTATCCATCAGGAGCATATGCGGGTTCAGATTTTGCCACAGCACGAAGTCCGTAGGGAGCAAGAAACTCATCAGGACTGAAAATGGCATTCCAAGCAGCATTTCGATGCGCAGCATTGCTGCTAACAAGGAGTGGAAGAAGTGCATCAAGGGTCCGGATTGCAGATGAGGGACGGGAGGTGCCATCAGGTGTGCGATCAACCCAGGTACTTCGTACCTCGTCCCATGTCGTGTCAATTGCTGTTGCCAGCTCGTCAGCCTGTTGTGCAAGAGCCTTGTCTCCTGTCACTGCTGCAAGTTCTCGTGCATTGAATGCAACGAGAGCATTGAATGATATTGCATCCACTGAAAAGGCTGGATTTGCAATGGATGCTCCATGATCCAGCTTCACTCGCCGGAGGAGATAGTACTTCCGGATGTTCCAAGTTGTCCTGTGGTATCGCCCGTGGCTCCAGCTGTCCCACCGCGGGAGATCGTCACAGCCGGATTCCCACGGATGGATGATCCGAAGCAGGCCGGTTGCAGGGTCTCTCCGTTCTCTCAGGAGAAAATACAGTCCCTTGCGTGCAGGACCAACAAGGTGGGAGACATTGTATCCGCGATCATGGAGAACACGGATTGCATGTCCGTACATGGGAGGTTGCGTAATGTCTGAGTATCCTGCGAGTGCATTCTTCCACAGTGTTCGGGAAGCGATGGATCGTGGACGGTAGATGACGTTCGGCATGAAGCCGGATGGCAGCTGGGCAGCAAAGAGGGATTCAAGTTCTCGCAGTGCACGTGGATCACGGTACTCGGACCAGGAAATTGCGTGGAAGCATGAGTCCCAAAGCCATTGGTATGGGTACTTGCGTGGATTCGGTGCAGTGTAGCCGTAACGCTCGTTCCACGATGCCTCGAGCACTCCCCGAAGAGAGTCCTGTAGCGGTGTTGTCATAGATGTTCCTGTGTGATCTCTGGTGCAATAGTAGTGAAATTCAAGACAAACCGCAATGCATGGGCAGGAGAGAAAAACTTTGAAGCGTCAGGGATAAGCCTGCATTGCACAATTTGTGCAGTTGGGACTATACCTTGAGCACGCCTGCAAGCATAGGAGTCAGTCACTGGCAATCATGTGGATGGAAGCGACATTGGGATTGCGTGAACTTCTCAGTGCAAAAGCAATACGTGCAAAGGAGTTATGTCTGTCGGTGGAGGGTTATGGCAAGTGCAGCCAGCAGTCTTTTTTGCCATGTCACTAAAGCTTGGCTCTCTGGACAGGTCTGTATTCACACAAAGCTGTCCGTGCTCGGACATAATGTGCACATGTCACACCGACTGATTCTCGCTTCGGATTATGACGGCACTCTTGCCGAGCACGGCGTTCTCTCAGAAGAAACTGCTGCTGCACTCAAGGAATTCAGGAAGGCGGGAGGTATTCTCATTCTTGTAACAGGAAGGGACATGCAGGATATTGCTGGTGAGGGGAGACCTCCCATGACTCCGTATCTCGGACTCTTTGACTGTATCGTTGCAGAAAATGGCGCCATCCTCTGGGATCCTGTCACGAGAACCGAGGAGCGTACTGCACGTCCCATTCCCGTTGCATGGCGTGACGCACTTTGTCAGCGGTTCCCGAACATGTTTGCAGGACATGAAATCCTGTCCATACCGACAGCGTATGAAGGACAGGTACGCGCTTTTCTCAAGGAGCAGGGAATAGGATTGCAGTGTGAACGAAATGTAGGATCTCTTATGCTTACTATGCCTGGAGTGGACAAGGCAACAGGACTGAGAGCAGCTGCAAGGCGACTTCACCTGGATCTTGCCGATGTGGTTGGAGTTGGAGATGGGGAGAATGATGCAGCTCTCCTCAGCGCAGTTGGGACATCAGTTGCAGTGGCAAATGCACATCCGGATGTGAAGCGCATTGCAGATTACGTTACTGCAGGTCAGGTGGGTGCAGGCATACGGGAACTCCTCGCCCTCATGCTTGAGGGCAAGCTCATGCAGCTTCGTGGCAAGGGAGCAGGTCTCGCATAGGGAAGAATGCGTGCTTTCCTACCACTGATGCATTGTCATGGGAGAGTGCTGAGCAAGCATTGCGAGATTTGGTGACTCAACTAGCTCGGTGACAGACTGGATGCCAATCCGTCCTGGACCAGTCGCACGAAGCCACAGGTAGCTCGGGAAAAGTGTCATGCCTGTGAAAAGAGGAGACGGTGCTCCATGGGCAGTTTCAAGATGCATGGTGAGAAGTACTGACGAATCCTTGAAGAGGAAGGACGAAGGCTGAATGAGGATTGATTCATTTGCCTGAAGATTTCGTACGAAACCGTTGCCAATTGCATGCATGATGACAAGTCCAGGAAGTTCGGACTGTGCAGCAAAGATATCGAGGAACTGGCCAATGGGGAAGTGATACTCGAGATTGTTGTCAGAGTCACGGGTATTGAACCAGGTTGGTGCAGTGACAAAACTGTAGGTGAGAGAGTGTGTTGCAAGAAGGAATGTGCTTTCCTTAGATTCGAGAGCTTGCCCTGGATGTATGGGGAGGGCAATGAGTTCACCAGGCATCCGTCGTGAAATGCAAAGTCTGCCAGGGCCCTGTGCCTGGGTAAGGAAGACAGGAAGTCCTCCAATGAGCCGCTTCCATCCGCCAGGAGGGTTCACTTGTGCAAGCTGAATTTGGTCATCCCGCCAAAGGAGCACATGGTGGAGGAAATCGAGCGCATCACCCTGCCCAACATTCGCCTCGACAACAGGTGCCATGGAGCCGTGTATCTGAAGTTGGGTGTTGTTGCATTGGATACGGGTCATTCCCTTGATAGGAGGAAGTTCCACCCATCCTGAGCTGTCCACACGAAGCCGGATGTCAGTGGGGGCACCGCATGCAGGGCACGATGTCGTTGTGCCTGTGGATTGTGTTCCGCACCATGGGCAGGTATACGTTGTCGGAGGATTGGCAGCCATTTCCTGTTCTCCTAGTCTGCGTGGACGTACATCGACTGGATCCCGACACGGCCAGGTCCAGTCATTCTGGCCATATACATGCCTTGACCACCGCCGAACATTCCCCCACCCTGGATTTTCTGGCGTTCTGCCTGCATGGTGACAGATGAATCCTTGTAGAGGAATGCACCAGGCTCAACAAGGAGGCTTTCACCTGGTTTCAGTGTCCGCTCAAGGACATTTCCATATCCATGGAGGAGGACGATTCCTGGATACTGCTGGGTCACGAATCGATCCATGTACATGCCTTGGCCACCATGGAGGATATTTGCAAGTCCCTGAATCTGGATGAATGAGTACGTAACCGTATGGGAGGACATGAGGAATGCATGTTCGCGGACATCGAGTTCAACACCCGGTAGGAGTGGCATGACAACGATTTCACCGGTTGCATCGCGTGAAAGGGCAAGTCGTCCAGGACCCTGACCAACAGTAACCCGGAAGGGCATTCCACCGAAAAGACGCTTGATTCCACCAGGAAGGCTCATGGAACTGATTGCAAGCTCCTCATCCTTCCACAAGAGTATGTGATGTTCAAAGAAGACAGCATCCCCTTGTGAAAGCTTGAGCTCAGCAATGGGAACAATCTCACCTTCAACCTGGCATGTGCTTCCTTGACCGAAGTTGATCTCGGTCATGTCCCGGAGTTTCGGTGCTTCACGCCAACCGGAGTCACTGACAACGTCTGCAACGGATAGGGGTGCTCCACAGACCAAACAGGTAGTCCGGTCTGGTGGGTTTTGCGCCTGGCACCAATGGCAGGCAAGGCGTTGTCCGACAGATTCCATAAACAGCTCTCCTGAACAAAGTGGGGTTTGCTGCCATGATACGGCAAGTGCAATGAGGTGTGGGGAAATGGGAAGACACATGCAGGCATGTCACGGTTCTGTTGACATTCGCACAGAAGGCCACGTGTTCTGTTTCTATGAGAGCAAACAGAGCACACCAGGCACATGAATAAGCACATCAGTAATTGTCCGTAACCTGTCCGCTTACCTCTGAAAGGATATGAAGTACAGTGACTTCCCCGATCAGGGGAGGTTTGTAAATACGGTAGGAGATTTAAGAATGGAGACAGTCCAGCAGGTTGAAATGGAGGGGATGCAGGCTCAGGCACAGGCTGCGTACGAAGCCGGTCAACGGGGACAGGACCATGAGGCCATTGAGGAACTGCTCCGCAAGCGTGATGCTGCAGGCCATCCGCCTATCCAGTTTCATGATGTACCGCATGTGAATAAAGTTTTGGGTCGAGTAAAGAAGGAACACCCTTTACGGGTCAAGGCATGGGCTGTAGTTGGAGTAGGTGTTGCAGTTGTGGCTGCATGGCCAGTCATCACTGCGTTCCTGGCTCCAGCAGTCCTCCCATACACAATAACCATGTTGCTTTCTGGAGCAGGATTCGTATACGCACGCAAGCATCGTCTTCAGACAGTAAAACAGTGGAAAAATCGTGTCGCCCAACTTCGTTCACGTCGTGCTCTCAAGAAGGAGCAGGGTGCTGAACAGCCAACTATGGAACAGGAATCTGTTGACGCTCCCGAGGGGGTCGGGAAGGACGAGAAGATACCTACGCCGGAAGAGCGGGAGGTGATGCGAGCCCAGGAACGTGCGGAGGAAGAGGCATACCAGAAGGAGCAGGAGCAGGGATTCCGTGTAAGAGACAGTCGGAAGCTCGATCCTGAACTGCAGAATGATGTTCGCAAGCCGTGGAAGACTGCTGTTCCTGAGGCACCCAAGGCGGATGTTGTACCCACAGCTACACTTCCTGAAGGTGCTGTAAAGGGACAACGCGGATACTACAGAAGCATACTTCGGGAAATTGCTGATGCACCCCTTCTTCGACAGAAGAGACTCCTTGCAGCTGCAGCACTCCTGAAGACAAAAGAGGATGTCCGAAGCGGTGGCGAAATTCTTGACTACCGGTGGGCACTTGAGCAGGTACAAGGAACCAGGCGACTTGACGTCGCTGACACAATTGCAAAAGGTGTCTTGGAACTGTATCCCGACCGCACAGCACAGAAGACTGCTGAGGCGAGAGGAAAGAAGGTTGCTGGAGAGAAGAAGGCTCCTGATGTAGTCCTTCCGGGAAAGCAGACCCAGCAGCGCGTTCGTGCAGGTGCAGAGATTTCATAGGTATTTTGGCTGGCACCACATTTCGATGGGGAATGTGGAAGCAGGGCGGGAGACTGAGTACTCAATCTCCCGCCTTGTCGCATAGAGTGGAGTATTGATGGCTGGACAGAAAGAAAAGGAACACGTGAGGCAACATCGTGCCCTTCATGCACTGCTCAGTGGTTCCTCGATTCCTGTGCTGGATCACGTTGTGAACGTGGTGACCGAATATCTTCCAGGATCGAACCGAAAAGTGCTCCTTCAGGATTTCCATCACGGATATTGGCTTTTCAAGCCAGAGCAGGGAGATCAGCCAGATACTGCACTGATTCTGGAGCATGCCCTTGCAGCAGCGCAGCTTGCACCACTCCTGAGAGTGCGCACGCCAAAGATGTCTATTGCTTTATATCGTGGGGAGCGTGGTCTTTGCATGGAATGGGATCCAGCAGCAATCACTCTTGATGAAGCTGTTGTAGCTGGAAAGTGTTCAGAGAGGGATGCATGGGAAGTGTTTAATGAGGCAGGTGCTGTGTTGGACTGGGTCGTGGGCAATGGTGACAGAAAACTCGCACACGGACTTGTTCCTCACGATGCAGCGTTTCCGGTCAATACAGTGGATGTGAGTCTCATTGATCTTGATATGGCATTTTCCCCTGAGGAATATCGTCCGGATCCCCCACATGCCATTCCTGGATTACAGCAGCAGAGGGCTCGTGCACTGGTGCGGAATCCAGATGTACTGATGCGACGTGTGGGTACACTACTGACAGCTCACGAGCTTGCCCAACTCTTCGATCACCTCACGCTTGTTGCGAAGGGCCATGCTCTGCGCATTCAGGGAGAGCTACATGTGTTTTGATGCAGGGATGAGCCTCTCCCGGGCAGCAGAAAGCCGTTTGGTAGTGATCTCTTTGCCAAGAACTTCCATGGCATCAAAAACGGGAATGCCTGTTGGTTGACCGAAGAGTGCACAGTATATGACACGGAATGCATCCCTGGGCTTCAGACCCATTGATGTGACGGTATCTGTGAGGCGGGTACGGATTCCTGTTGGATCTGAAGTTCCATTTGATTCGACTTCAGCAAGGCAGGCCTCAAGAAGTGTGAGTGCCTGTTCTGTTGTGACATTTTTCGGAGGAAAGGCAACATCATCTCCCCAGTTCACTTCAGTGGAAAAGATGGGTGCAAGGAGTGTGGAGGCATCTGCAAGGGTGGTGATTCGTTCCTGAACGAGTGGTACAAGAGGAAGGAGTGTTGCTGGATCGCGGTCGAGCCAGGAACCGAGAGTACGCGCAAGCTCCTCTCGGGAAAGAAGGCGGAGGTGGTGTGCATTGATGGAATCGAGCCGTTGGGGATCGAAGACTGCAGGAGAGGCATGGACATCATGGATGTCGAAGAACTTCACGATGTCCTCAACACCGAGAATGTCCTCATCACCTGGGGGAGACCAGCCAAGAAGAGCCATCGCATTGATGAGTGCTGAGGGTAGGTACCCCTCTGTACGGTAGTCAAGCAGCCGTTTTGCACCATGTCGTTTGCTGAGCTTCTTTTTGTCGGGGCCAAGGACGATCGGGACATGTGCAAATGCAGGTGGTTCCCATCCGAAAGCCTGGTAGAGGGCAAGGTGCTTTGGTGTTGAGGGGATCCACTCTTCTGACCGGATGACATGGGTGATTTCCATAAGGTGATCATCAACTACGACTGCGAGATGGTATGTCGGGAAGCCATCACTCTTCAGGAGTACTGAGTCATCGATCTCCCCATTGTTGAACTCGATCTTTCCGCGAACAACATCATTCCATGCAGATATTCCTTCTGGCATGCGAAGACGAAGCACTGCTGCGCCTCCTGAGTCACGATGTGTTTGGATCTCGTCCTGGCGTGAAAGGCAGTGACGGTCATATCGTGTTGGCTGTCCACGTCGTTGTTGCTCAAGCCGCATTGCCTCAAGGCGGTCCGGCGTGCATGTGCACCAGTACGCATGTCCAGAAGCAACGAGCTTCGTGCCGTATTCCTGGTAGAGGGCTTTCCGCTGAGATTGGACGTAGGGAGCATGCGGTCCACCTACCTCAGGGCCCTCATCCCAGGCAAGGCCAAGCCACCGGAGCGTATCAAAGACCGTGAGATCGCCGCCTTCAACGTACCGCTCCTGATCTGTGTCTTCGATGCGAAGAATGAACTGCCCCTTCGTTGCACGGGCAGCAAGCCAAGAGAAGAGTGCTGTCCTGACATTGCCAAGATGGAGTGCCCCGGTTGGCGAGGGTGCAAAACGGACTCGCATGGGTACCCGATTGTGGGAGTGTTCCACAGTTCTCCTCCTGTCAGTGTGGTGCGAAAGCGAGAGTCGCTATGGCTGTCCAAATGAGGAGGAGGCCAATCACGATTGGCACATCAAGGGAGGATATCGTGACAGAAACTGTGTGGATACTGCCCTTGCCCTGGAACAGGGGTTGCACTGGCCCTATTGGAGAGTAGATCCGTTCATCCTCCTCTGTACCTGCAGAGTCAGGACGTCCAATTGCTTCCATACCCCAGGGTGTTGGAGGAGCAGGGTCTCCTGGACGGGGAGTGACAATGAGATTGGCACGCTTCTTTTGTTGTGATGTGTCATATGCAAGAAAGGCTGTTATTCCCAGTCCGACAACGAAAACCACTGCACCGAAGATGATGATGCTCCAGCCTAGTGGTTGCGCAATGAAGTCAGATTGTGCATGTGGTTGGGAAAGGATGATGGATCCAGTTACGAAAAAGAGGGCTGCAATGATCAGCACGCCAATGATTCGGTAGACAGTGTGCCTCATGATGCTCATGAACGCTATCTCACTCCTGAATGCAATAACCACATCGAACCAGTCATCGATGCCTCTTGAGTATACCGGGTAGTGGTATCGCTACATGACAGCATTCGCATTGACAACAAGTGAAGGGCTGAGGTTCTTTACTGCACCAGGAATGGCTTTTGCAGCTGTGCCAAGTGCGAAGTACTCGAGAATGTGGGATTCCCACGTATGGTTGCTTGGCGTGATACTCGACTCCACAACAAGATCTGCTCCAAGACGTTCTGCTTCAGACTGCATGCGTCCCATTGCAAGTTCCCGTGCATCGTAGATTGCCTGCGTGAAGGTCGGGTTTTCCATGTTCTGGCCAGTCTGCTTCATCAGTTGGAGAGCTCCCTGGTAGGCAATGTGATACACACAGTTGCCTAGCACCATGCCAACTGGCCTGTAGCCGGACTTCACGAGCTTCCAGAGAGACTGTCCGGATACATGCGAGGTAAACGGACCACCATCTGTCGACTTCCAGTCGTTCCCATCATGTGTATGTCTCACTGCAGTACCGATGCAGGTGAACTCTGCAGTGTGTGGACTCCACGAGTGGTACGTGATGCGAAGGGACACACTCACAACGCCGTCTGCCTGAAGGGCTGCTGCCTCCATGCGCATTCGATTCATGGCAAGCTCACGTGCCTGATACATTGCACTTGTGAGTACCTGGAGCTCCTGATTGCCCCATTTGCCGATCTGAAAACCGATATGGTAGATCGAGCTTCCCATGACCATGCCAAGAGAGGTGAAGCCTGCATCCTCTATGAGGATAAGCTCGTCGACACTGAAGTCAGTAAGGGCCGTGGTGTGGCCACTTGCTGCATGCTGTGCAAGATCCTGAAGTCGTTGTTGTGCTGCTGGAGGAAGCTGGTAGTTTCCCGGTGCATTCTGCATGTTGTCTCCTTGACGAATGCTCAGGTGTTACTGAAGAACTTCGAGAGTGTTTCAGGGTTGGCACCATACAGGATTGCATAGTGCTGTAGGGAGGATGCAAGGGAGGTTGACCACTGGGCAAGAGGAACAGTGGAGTGACTGAGGGCTATACCCCCGCTCACAAGTGCAGTAGTTGCCTTGAGCTGACCATGATTCACTTCGAGTCCGTAGTGCGCATCATCAAGTTCGATTTGTACTGAGCGGATAGTGCCTCCAACAAGAGATCTTTTCACATGTATCCGACCTGGGAGGAGGTGGGAAAGCTCATCAATGAATGGAGCAAGCACACGGGATGTCTCAGCAGGATTTCCCAATCCAAGACGCTTTACGTCTGCAAGGGAGGAGGATGGAGTTCCTGAACCACAGTAAAAGCATCCTACTCGATCGGGTGCAAGAGGTGCTCCACAAACAGAGCATCGTGACTGGCTCATGACGTCCTCCAATTTTGGCGTATTTTCTGGGAGTATACCCCGGCATTCACTGCAGACGTTTTGTGACATGGGTAGTCAAAATGCCACAGGACAGGTCTAGGACTGAGGTGAATTCAATGGTCTTGAGTGCTGGCGCATGGGAAGTGAATCGGGCTGTTCTCATGCCGGACGCACCTGCATGAGTATGCCCCCATGTTGGGATGATATCAACGCCTTGGAGCTCGCCAGAGACTGTCTGAACACCAGTCGAACGGAGTGGGAAGAAGGGTGTTTGATTCTGGAAGGGTCCATGCAGATGTCAGTACTTCACGCACCGGGAGTCTTCGCGTAGGATGGGAGTGGAGCGCGTGCCCGCATCGTCTAACGGTTAGGACATCACCCTTTCAAGGTGGAAACCAGGGTTCGATTCCCTGTGCGGGTAGATCCGGATGTGTACTGCATACATCCGGATCCGGGTCAAAATCGCTCATCAGTATTCAGTCAATGGTAGAAATCGACTGAATACAAGTTCCAGGGAGGAGGTTCTTCCTGCCGATTACTCCCAAGGCGATGCTCCAATGTGATGAGCTTCTGATCTCGCTAGGCTGGAATATATACTTCCCTGTTCTCCACTAGGTGGGCCCTTCGAAGCATTCTGAGCAGCCATGTACCGTTCAAACAGTTCTGCTGCAATTGCAGGCAGGTCGTTCATCAGTTGTGACACTGTGCTGGATCATGTCCAGCTCAAGTGACATACCTGATACCGAAGAATGATCTGGTCATCCAGGACAGTTGTAGAAATTTCATTTCCAGCAGTGCAGTGCATATATGGGTGATACATTGTGTATCTTTCCGGACACTACGGTCCATTGGTGATTGTATTGCCAGCAGCATTTGCCAAGTATCCGGACTTCTGCAAGGTAGAAGCAGTGACGTGTCGAACTTCACATTCTGTACCGTTGACAACCACAACAGTCCCACCAGGACTTGTCAGTACCTTGTGTGAAACTGACTCAACTGCTTCATTGGGATCTGTCAAGTGAGCCAGGTGAAGAGAGGGTGCAGAGAAAAAACTTCTTTTCCTGATGTATGTTCCACGGACTGCCGTATTCCATCACTGTCATCACTTCGAAAGCCCAATAATGGGGTGTCTGTGATGTACGAAGAGCTACAGGCTGGAAGCTTCAGGATGAAGGCCAGACAATATCCCCGTAGCGATACCGGACAGGGGCGCTGTCGAGGGCTTTCATGCCTCGTCTCGTTTCACTGATCGTGCCAGGATCACCATGTCCTGGACGAATGGTGGTGTCATCCGGCATTGCAAGAAAGGTCGCCCGAATGGTTGCAAGGAGTGTCGTGAGTTCATCAGGAGTATTCGTGTGGCCAGGTCCACCAGCAAAGAGAGCATCGCCAGTGAAGCAGGTTGAACCAAGAAGAAAGCTCAGATGACCGGGCGTATGACCTGGAGTGTGGAGGGCAGTTATCCTGCCAGAGCCGAACTGGACAACTTCCTTGTCCGAGAGTCGTCGGTCAATACGTTCTTCATTGATGTTGATCTCATGTTCCCCAACGAGAACAGGAGCAGGTGTATGGGAACGAACGTTGTCATACCCAGCCCAATGGTCGTGATGCCAGTGTGTGACGAGAATTGCATCGAGAGTCACGACTGACTGCAGGGCATGAAGGAATTCAGCATCGACAGCAGGGAGATCGATGAGCACTGCATGCTTCTGTGCAGTGTCTGTACAAATGTATGCATTGTTGTTGAAATCTCCACATTCAAGTATTGCAGTGATACGGAGATTATCCTCTTCAAGTTCAACGATCCTGCTCATTTTCCATCCTTTTGTGAAGCTTTCCAGGCTCGCTTTGCATCGCGATAGGCAATCCGTTCCGCACGGGTGGCAACGATACCAAGTGTTGGGTGGTCAGGAAGCTCTTCCTCCCATCCATCGGGATGGATGTGGAATTGGAGAGCGAGGGTAGCATACAGGCTGCCAACCTTCATCTCGCCAAATCCTGGCAGTGCTCGCAGGCGGGAGATGAGATCCTTGGCAGTTGGTGCAGTGGTCCAGAGTTCCTCCACTGCAGAGCCGTAGGGAACAAGGGCTGTGCAGAGGTCATGGATACGGTGCGCCATTGCTGCAGGGAACCGGTGGATGGCTGGTTTTTCTGCCATGCAGGAAGCAAGTTCCATCACTGGCATGTCAGCAATCTGTACCGGGTCGAGATGTCCAAGACGTTTCTTGAGTGTGAGTGGCCCAAGAAAGGCTCGTTCGATGGGGATTTGCTGGTCGAGAGTGTACCCAATGAGCAGTGCAATTGGAGACTCAGTGATGAGTATGTTCGCTTCAGTGTTGTCTGTCCATTCAAGGGGATTAGAGGGAATTCCCATACCACCATGCTATGACGAAAGTACACGTGCGTGAAATTTCCTGTCCACAGAACTGGTCCCAGGGTCGTACACTCTTCACCATGGGATGGTTCTTTCAACGACGAAGCACGAAGGAGTCTGCTCCTGCCCCAAACGTGGTGCAGGTTGACCCGGATGTCCTTGTCCTGCTCGAATCCCGACAGGAAGGAAGGCCGCTTGCAGAAGTCGTGAATGCACTCCTGAGGAAGGCACTTCAGGAGGGTACGGAACCAGTACAAGTTCCAGCACAGACGAACGCCCCTGTACAGGAGCGTTCCCTTCCATTCTGGCTTGAAAAGGAACATGCAGCCCATACAGATACTCCTGATGATGAACTGCGTAAACGGATGACGGAGCGGCGCATGACCGAAACGGATGGAACAGAGTAGGGCACCGGTTCTTCTCAGAGAACCCCCAAGGAATCCCTGGTTCAGGCTTGCCCGGGTCGCGATCGCACTTGTACTCCTGACGCTCTATGGCACTGTCGGTTACATCTTCATCGAGCATTTTTCCCTTCTCGATGCTGTGTTCATGACAATAATCACCATTTCGACTGTCGGGTACGGGGAGAGTCATCCCCTCACTCCACGGGGAGAGATCTTCACCATTACGCTCATCCTGCTTGGAGTCGTAGGCTTCCTCTATACACTTGGAGTCATTGTCGATATCCTGTCAGGCGGGGATCTCGAACAGTACAGGAGATATCGGAAGATGCATCAGGCACTCAGGGCCATGCGGGATCACATCATTGTGTGTGGGTATGGCAGAATTGGTCGGAATGTTGTACGGGAGATCCATGCAGCAAATCAGCGATGTGTTGTTATAGAACGGGATCCGCATCGAATTGATGAGGGTGAACTTAATGGAGATCCAGTCATCATTGGAGATGCTGCATCTGATGAAGTACTTCGGGATGCAGGCCTTGAACATGCACGGGCACTCGTGAGCTGTGTCGACAGTGATGAGCGAAATGTGTATGTTGTGTTGACTGCACGAACGATGAACCCACGTTTGTATATCGTTGCGAGGTCATCGTATGCAGAGTCGTACCAGAAGCTCCTGCATGCTGGTGCAAATCGCGTGCTGAGTCCGTATGTCATGAGTGGACGACGAATGGCAATTGCAGCAACGCAGCCACTTGTCGGCTCTTCGATGCAGCTTGATGACCTGACACCAGGAGACCAGCGGTACATCGAGGAGATTGTCATTCCCGGTGGATGGAGTGAAGGTATCACTGTTGCAGATCTCCAGAAGCATGGGGGAACTGTTCTCATGGTGAGATCCCACTCTGATGGAGAAAAGGTTGCTCCACCACTGGACTTGGTGGCTGTCAGTGCAGACCATGTTGTTGTTGCTGGTACTCCAGGTCAGCTTCATGACATTGCTCACCATCTCCTGAAAGCTCCTGTCCAAGCAGGTGGAGCTGTGGAGTCGACAGAAATTCTCGATTAACCTACTGTGAAGGAGGTAGTTATGCAGGCAGTTGTCTTCCGTGATATCGGTTCTGTTGCACTTGCGGATGTTCCAAAGCCACAGCTTGAGGAAAACAGCGATGCGCTTGTACGCATTACACGAGCTGCCATCTGTGGCAGTGATCTTCATGTCCTCCATGGACGTATTCCCGGCATGACTGAAGGCGGCATCATGGGACATGAATTCACAGGTGTAGTCGAAGAAGTCGGGAGTGGTGTAACAAGGTTCCACGTGGGAGACCGTGTTGTGGGATCGTTCATGCTCCCCTGTGGAACATGCTGGTTTTGTACGAAGGGTTATTTCAACCGGTGTCCGGATCAGCGTGTGTTTGGCTACGGTGCCTTCTTCGGAGCCCTTGAGGGTGCACAGGCGGAGTATCTTCGCGTTCCCCAGGCGGATCTTGTTCTTCATTTCACAGGGGATCTTGATGATGAGAAAGTCCTCTTTGTGGGGGATATCTTCACGACTGGCCTTGATGCTGCAACCGAGGGTCGCATCGAACGAGGGGATGTCGTTGCTGTCCAGGGATGTGGCCCTGTGGGCCTCATGGCAATTCAGAGTGTGAAGACGTTTGGGCCAAGTTCGATATATGCGTTCGACAGTGTTCCTGAGCGACTTGAGCGGGCAGCATCATTTGGTGCCATACCAGTCAATACTGCTGAGGTACATCCTGCAACGTATATGCAGGACCGGACAGAGGGCAGAGGGGCAGATGTGGTCATCGAGTGTGTCGGAGCAGTTCCTGCACTCCTTCAGGCACTCGATATCGTTCGTGCAGGTGGACGGCTGAGTGTCATTGGTGTGTATGCAGAGCCAGACATGGAATTTCCCCTAAATGTGACGTTCATTCGGGGGATTGACATAAAGTTCTGCGGCACAGCAAACATCATTGGACGGTGGGATGAGGCATTCAGGCTCATCAGGGAGGGTGTAGTGGATCCGAGTTCCCTCATCTCGCACAGGATGCCCCTCAGTGAGGCTGTCGAGGCATATCGGATGTTCGATGAGCGCAAGGCACTGAAGATTGTCCTTATCCCCGGGAAGTAAGAATTTCCTCCATCCGGACTTTCGCATCCTGGAAGCGAGGAGATGAGGCAAGGTACTCTCGTGCTGGTGCAAGACGATCTATGAGGAAAGCAGCGAGTGCATCCTTTGCATCGAGGGGATGGAGTCGTTCATCGAGGTATGCAGCTTCAAGTTCCTGATAGGTACTGAAGGCAACCTGTCCACCGTTCTCCGGTGTGCGGTCTATGATGACAGGTTCTGTTGTCTCTGCAAAGACGAGGGTCTTCCACCAGTTGAGAACAGGATTGTAGGAAGCCTCTCCTGGAGGGCAAAATGCCTTTCGAACTTTCTTTCGGATCGTATCAGGATCATCATCGATGAACACTGCACTCGATGGATCTGACTTGCTCATCTTCATTGAGGCAATAACATCACGTGTGTCTCCATCATCGGGAATGGGCCATACAGAAGGCTTCTTGAGTCCAAGAAGGAGGGGGTGGTGCACAGCCAGCGGTTTGATCTGTATTCCTGCAACTGTCCGCAGGGGAAGCATGCGGAGCTGAAGTGCAACATCACGGGCGATAACATGCGCCTTTCGCTGATCAATTCCTGCATGGGCAAGGTGGACCCCCTGTGCAAAGATATCTGCAGCCTGCATGGCAGGATAGATGAGCTTTGCAAAGTCGACGTTCGCGCCCTCCTGGCGACCAAGTATGGTAATACTTCGCTGCATTCGTGCAAGTGAAGTGTGCTTGCTCACGTCGACAACGCAGCTCCAATAGTCGGAGGTCGATGTGTAGAGATCACTTCCAAGGAGGAAGGCGAGATCTTTCTCATTCCCACCGACTGCACGGTACGCGGCAATGAGTCCTTCCTGAAAGTAGTCCCGTGCAAGGGTACGGATCGTATTCTGATCGTCATCGAGCTTCTCATTGATCCAGGTATGCCAGTCTGCGAGGAAGACAGTGCAGGAGATGCCAGCCTTCGTGAAGTCACGGAGTTTGGCCATGCAGACGAGCCCTGTTCCGAGGTGAATTCTTCCCGAGATTTCGAAGCCGATGTAGTGCCGGAGGTGTGGCTCTGTCGCGAGGAGTTCCCGCAGTTCATCTACTGTGAGAACTTCCTCGGTGTTTCGGGTGATGAGATCGACTCGTTCATCAATACTCAGGGTAGGAGTAGCAGTCATGGTCTAGATGATACGTCAATAGTGCTGCGATAGCAGAATCCGCAACAAGCGAAAGCTCCACAGTGACGTTCCATACTTGTTACAGATCACTCCAATATCGCGCAATATTCGACAGTCCTATCACAATGAAACGTAGAAATACCCCATCCAGTATGGAGCAGTTGCAGTATGGAATCTGCGTCGGGTCAGACACGAGAAATTTTCCGGACCGTCCAGGTACCTGTATCCCCTTCCACCATCATGGATGAGCGGGCAGCATACATGCAGGCTGCATTTGCTGAAGGCGTTCGTGATGGACACGTATATTTCGTGTACCAGCCTATAGTCGAACCCAAGACGGGAGCATGCCGGGCAGTTGAGGTACTTGCACGGTGGGAGGATGACACACTTGGCTCCATAAGTCCAGCAGAGTTCGTACCAGCCTTGGCAAACTCACCCATGATTCATCTCCTCAGTGAGGCATCGATCAGTACAGCACTGGAGCAGTACACGGTGTGGCGTGAGAAGGGTATTGCACCAGAATATATCGCAGTGAATGTCTCCCCTGAACAGATTCGTGAACCTGGCTTTTCAAAGCGGGTACTCCAGATCCTCAGGGAGCGGGGTTTGCCACCGCGAGTGCTCTGTATAGAAATCATGGAGGGTCAGCGGATCCGGAATATCAGATCATGCCGGAATGAGATCCACGAACTCTCCGAGGACGGAGTACATATTGCCATGGATGATTTCGGTTCTGGCCATTCCGGACTTCTCCGGCTCTCGGAACTCCCGATTGACATTTTGAAGCTCGACCGGGTTCGTGGTTCGAGGTATCTCCGGAATGATTTCACCATGTGGAGGCTCCATGTTTTCGTTGACAACATGCGCCTCAAGGGCATTGGGGTCATAGCAGAAGGAATCGAGGAAATGATGCATGCAGAGCGCATGGGAAAGGTCGGGGTCAAGGCAATACAGGGGTACTGCTACTCACGGCCCCTTGATACGGATGCCATTCTGAAGTACCTTCAGGAGCACGGTACGACAGGTGAATTTCTGGAAGGAGCAGGAACTCAGGGACCAGATTCATTCCGGGAACAGGCATAGGTTAGTGTCTGTATTTCACTCAGGGTGGCCCAGGTCGCTCCTTTGAAGAGGGCATTCCCCGTATGAGTTGTTGCTTGCAGTAAAGTCCTGGAGTAAATGGGGACTTGGCATCACGTTCCTATGAGAACTCCGTAGAGTGCTGCAAATACAGCTGCACCCAGTGATGTTGAGCCAAGCAGGGCAGAAAGCGCACGTGAATGCTTTCGTGATGAGGATGCCTGGAACATTGCATGGGCAAGTGCTGCCCCACCGGAGATGATGACGAGGATGAGTTTCACATCGAGAAGGTGTCCAATATGCGAGTGGAGGAGATCCGGGATGCTGATGTGAAGAAAGTACATGTTGGCAATACCCGTGAGGATGAGGATGGCGTATGCACTCCATGCAAGCTTCTGAAACCGGAGTCCGAGTTCACGTGCACGGTCCGGCAAGTCATGGAGGAGCGGCATGATGTATGCAATGGTTGCCTGTCCGCCGATCCATATGCATGCTGCAAGGATGTGGATCACGAGATTGATCGCAAACCAGGTCATCCAGATTCTCCCGGTACGGGTAGGTTCCACGTAATTGTACGGAAGATGTGGACGGAGGGTGTTTTTTTGCTTTCTTGCTCAGCGAAACGGCCAGAACTTGAACGCTTTTCCTTGTCCTGGTTCAGGTGGTGGACACTGACACCGTTCGCTCTTGGGAACATGGCCAAGAACGTTCTCGACATGCGCACCACAGCCTTTCCAGGTTGGACGACCGCATCGGGAACACGTTACTGCACGACACATACCCTATAGGGTACCAGAATTGTGTGAATTTAGCCATCTGAGTACTTGCCAAGTGTCGCCAGAAACTTGATCACAGCTTCGATAAAGAAGAGCGGATTGAAGAAACGAAGAGGAGAAAAACCTGCATTCACTGCGAGGAAGATCAGGAGAAGTCCTGAACCGAGAACAAGCCCGACTCCCCAGAACAGGTAGGTGGGGGATGTGTATGCAGGATCTGCAAGGGTGTGAAGTATGGTGCCATTTGGTTCAGCAATGGTTATCACCTGTCCATTCCATGTCTCATTACGATCAGCACTGGCACTCACCTGGTTCTGTGTTTCAAACGGAGAAAAGCTTGGAATTGAGGCTGTTATTGGGGGAAGGGTGCAGGATGATGTGCAGCTTTGGGGATCTACACCGTACGTCCACACGTATACCGTCACTGATTCCGAGAAGAGCGTGAGTTGGTTTGAGGTGGAATTCGCAATAAAAAATCCGTCTGCGAAGCTGATGCGAAGGAGATGAAGACACTTCGGAGTCCGGACAGTATGTGGCATTTTCAAGAGCATGCTCAAGTGGAATTGCAAGAACTCCCCGGACAATAAGGACAAGACCAATGCAGAAGAGAAAGAGGAGAAATCCGAGGAACGCCTTCATGGAGGGATGTGCCTGTCTATCAGTGTGGGTGTGTACTACACCAGTCCAGTGTCCCGTGGCGATTGGATGGTGCGAAGTGTGGTTGCCTTTGTGCCAATGAGTGCAAGGAGTTTCTGGCACCCACTCTTCACCATTGCATCGAATGCCCATTGCATGCCAGTAATTCGTGGGAGAGGGTGAATCTGTGTGAACGTGAGTTCAAACTCCGTTGAGGTTCCGCTAGGGATGAGTTTGACGACAGTTGCACGGGAGATTCCATCCGTGGATTCGCCATAAGTCAACACTGTATGGTCGACATTCCAGAGTGGCCTGCGGGAAGGCTCGACAGCATTGAAGAGGGCATCTGCACGGGTGCGAACTTCTTCGATGGAGAGTGGTACACTTCCGTAAAGTGTGGATTGTTGAACTTGCATGACCATTCCCCCTCAAGCACGATGTTTTGTCAATTGTATCCATGCCATGCAGGGGATGGCCACGGACTTTCGTCTGTGGAGTACGCTACCTGAATCATGTATCACATCCACTTCATTTGCAACGGGAACACGTTTCGCTCCCGGCTTGCAGAGGCGTATCTCCGCTCCAAGGAGCTTCCAGAAATTGAGGCAACCTCAAGTGGTTTCCATGCAGTACTTGACAGGATGGGGCCAATTACTCCCTATGCAACACGACTTGCGAAGCTTCATTCCTTTGAGGAGTATCTCCAGCCACACTGGGATCAACTTACCCAGGAAGGAATTGATGATGTCCTTCTCCAGGTCATCATGTATCCCTCCATCTTCGAGAAAGTGAGGAATGCGTACGATCTGGGAACTCCATACGAGGTATGGGACATCCCGGATGTAGATGATGTTTATCCAGGACGGATACTGACAGAGGACGAGATTTGCATGACAACGGATATCATCTTTGTTCGTCTTCGTGAACGTGTGGATGAACTTGCTGCACGGCTTGCACCTGTGCATGGAGTGAGGAGGAATGGCGAATGACTAAGCCTGAACTGGGACTGCAGGGAGTACGCGTTCTTGTCACAGGAGCCTCGAGTGGAATTGGACATGCCATGGCTGATGCACTTCTTCGAGCAGGGGCAACTGTTGCAGCAAGTGCACGTCCTGGAGCACGACTTGATGAGGCTGTGCAACAGTGGGAAGAAGAGGGACTTCCAGTACGGGCACTGCCAATGGATGTCCGGGATCCAGCGTCAGTAGCTGTGGCGCATGAGGAACTTGCAGATGTGTGGGATTCCCTGGATCTTCTCGTGAACAACGCGGGGCTGGGCATGCGAACAGTCAATCCCCGATTTGTCGTGGAACCAAAACCATTCTGGGAAGTTCCCCTCGAGGGATTTCAGGATGTCCTTGCAGTCAACTGCACAGGGTACTTTCTTGTTGCGAAAACGTTCTTTCCCCTTCTTGTAGCGGGTACACCCGGTCGGATCGTGAATATTACGATGAATCATTCAACCATGTGCCGACAGGGATTTGTTCCCTACGGTCCATCACGTGCAGCTGCGGAATCGCTCAGCAGGATCATGGCCGAGGATGCGAAAGGTGCTGGCGTTGCTGTGAACATGTTGCTTCCAGGAGGTGCAACGAGAACAGGCATGATCCCTGAGGAGCTTCCCCCATCCTTTGAAGATTCGCTTCTTCCTCCTGAGATCATGGGACCTCCCATTGTCTTCCTCGCCTCGTCCAGGGCAGCAGGGATAACAGGGGAGCGTATCACTGCATCAGCATGGGAGGCCTGGTGCAGTGAACATGGTGTGGATCCAACTGCCACTGTCATTAAGTGAGAGATCGACAGGGATGCAGTGGTGAAGTAGAATGAAAAGGTAGAGCAAATAACTACACATTTATGGAGTGTGGAGCTCACTACATCGGTGTAAAGGGAGTGTCCAGAGAGCACGTATCTTGTGGGGTGTTCACCATGAAGATGTCCATACGTCTTGTCCGCATCAACGGCATTGATGTAGGGGTCAACTGGAGCGTTCTCGTCCTGCTCGTCCTTTTCGCCTGGGACTTTGTAGCGTATGGAACAGGTTCAGCTTCCCACCAGGCAACAGTGCTGGACTGGGTTGTGGGTGGAGTTGCTGCAGTGGTGCTGCTTTTGTCACTTCTTGGCCATGAGCTTGCCCATGCACTCGTTGCACGGAGAAATGGGGTAGTTGTCCACTCTGTCACTCTGTTCATGTTCGGCGGGATGACGCAACTTGAGGGTGAGGCACACACACCTGGATCTGATTTTCGCATAGCTGGTGTTGGTCCACTCACGAGCTTTGTACTTGGAGCTACCTTCTTTGGATGCTTTGTACTCGGAGTTGCATCTGGAGCGCCAACGCTTCTCACAGATTCCCTGGCATGGCTTGCTGTTCTCAACGGGATGCTTGGCGTTTTCAACCTCATCCCTACTGCGCCCCTCGATGGTGGACGGATTCTTCGTTCTCTCCTTTGGAAGAGGTGGAATGACAAAGAACGGGCATCAGTCACAGCATCACGTGCTGGCCGGGCATTTGCAGCACTCTTGGTCGCACTTGGACTTGTTGAAGTGTTCCTTGGAGGGATTAGTGGAGTATGGCCAGTATTTATTGGAATGTTTCTGTACTCTGCTGCCCGGGCAGAGGAGGGATTTGCTGTACTTCAGCAGAATCTCCGAAATCTGGCAGTGGCTGATGTCATGACATCACGGCCACTCACGGTACCTGCCTCGACTCCGGTTGCATCCCTTATTGCGCATGAGCTTCGTGAGTATTCGGGAGACTGCATAGTGAGCGCAGGAAGTACAGGTCAGGCTGAGGCAATCTCCAGTGTTCGGACCCTTGGATCTGTGCCACAGGGTGAGCGTGGAACGGTCACCCTTGGCATGGTTGCAACACCCATTGCCCTTCTTGGGCGAGCACATGCATCAGACCCTGCAGATTCCATTCCAGTGAAGCTTGCTGCACATGGAGGAAGTCCTGTTGCAGTGTTTGATGATGATGAAATGCTTGTCGGGGTAGTCACGCCAAACGGCATCGAGCGCACTATTGCACTGGGAGGAAATCCTCTGCATGTTCTCGGATTCCGCTCTGAAAAATGACTGAAGGTGTGTCAGGCAATGTGCACATTCGTGTCTAAGCTGCAATGCCCTGTGTTCCATCAGAACCTTCTCGTCCCTTGTGCTGGTGCTGACTGAGGGTGAGCCCGAGCTGCTTTGCGAAGTATCCGAGGACATCTGCAGTCTCCTGGAAGTAGAGACGTATACTCCCCCCCTGATGACCTGCATCAGCCTCCCTCCTGAAGAGAACGGGTCCCCGTCCGGACGTTGCCCACTGTATTGCTGCAGTAAACTTCCGTGCATGGGCAGGATCTGTCCGTGCATCGTTGTCACCTGTTGTCACGAGGAGGGATGGATATGCTGTTCCCTTCACAACATGGTGGTATGGGGAATACTTTCGCAGCCACTCAAACTCAGCTGGATTGGTGACTGTACCGTATTCATCATTCCATGTCCGTCCCATGCCGAATGACTCATACCGGATCATGTCAGTGAGTGGAACAGCGCAGTGGACTGCCTTGAACAGGTCCGGACGTTGTGTCATTGCTGTAGCAACGAGAAGACCACCATTGCTTCCACCCTCGATGCCAAGATGTGCAGACGAGGTGTACCCATGCGAGATGAGGTGCTCTGCAGCTGCAACGAAGTCATCAAAGACATTCTGCTTATTTTCGCGCATTCCAGCCCTGTGCCACTCTTCACCCCGCTCATTACCTCCACGAAGGCTTGCAATGGCATAGACTCCACCTTTTGCAACCCACAGTGCCTGCTTCGGGCTGAACTGTGGCTGCATACTATGTCCGAATCCGCCATACCCATAGAGTATGGTCGGGTTTGTCCCATCAAGTTTCACATCACTCCGTGCAATGATGATCATCGGTACCATCGTTCCGTCCTTCGACGGGTACTGGACCTGCCGGACAGTCATTGGTGGAAAACCGGGCTTCTGGACTGGTGCCTTGTACAGACTGCATGCAGAAGTGAAAGTGTCGTACTTGTACACAGTCAATGGCGTTACTGCATCCGTATAGGAGATGAGGACATCGTCAATCATCCGTGGAGCATTTCGGTAAACGCTTGCACTTCCAGCTCCCGGGAGTGCAATGGTATGGAGGTATGCACCAGAAGTCTTGTTGTGGACTGTGAGTTCAGATATTCCTTCTTTTTGCCACTCAGCAACCACAGTGTTCTTTGTAATGGTGTAACCGTTGAGAACAGCATCTTTCCGCTCAGGTATGAGAATCTTCCACTGGCTCCGTTCTGGATGGAGGGGATCTGCCACATACAGCGCGCCTCGGGGGTGGCCATCATTGGTCATGATGTAGCAGCGGCCGTCATCCGATACAATAGCCTTGCTGGCTGCATCCACATGTTCCTGGATGGCAACGGGTGGACCTCCTACTTGGCGGTCGAAGAGGTAAAGATCATTCCGTGGCTCGGTTCCCCTCTTTGCGGCGATGACAAGCCATCTTCCATCCGAAGAGATTGAAGTCCCGTAGTATTCTGTCTTGTCCCTGCCCTGTCCAAAAACCATGGGGTCCGCTGAGTGCGGAGTTCCCATGCGATGGAAGAAAATCTTCCTGTGAAACATTGATTCATTTGGCGGAAGAAAAGCAGGGTCAAGACGTTGTCCATAATAGTAGCCTGAGCTGTCGGGAAGCCAGCTGAACGGACAATACCGGACGCGCTCGATTGGACCATCGACCTGTGTTCCTGTTGCTGTGTCAAGGATGTACAGAGTGGTCTCTTCTGTTCCTCCACTGGCGAGGGTATATGCCACATAGCTCCCATCAGGAGATGGAGTGTAGGACATGAGTGCGAGTTTTCCGTCCGGCTGGATCTTGAGCGGATCGACCAGAGTCCGTGTTTTTCCATCCGGACCAATGACATTGAGGTGACTCTGTTCCTTTCCAGCAAGACGTTCTGTATAGAACCGGTATTTCCCGCGTATGTACTCAATGCTCTGCTGATCGTAGTGGTACATTGCTGCAATGTCTTTCTGGAGATCCTTCCTGCCCGGAGTTCTGCTGAGTGCCTGCTTTGTCAGCGCGTCCTGTGCTGCAATCCACTGCTGCGTTTCCGGCAACGACTTGTCCTCTAGCCACCGGTAGGGATCTTCGACGGGAATGCCATGGTACGTGTCAACCTGATGGTCACGACGTGCAGCCGGATACTTCATACCCCTCTCCTCTCAACAGTGATGGATGAGAGTGTAGCACTCGGTTTGGGACTTAATGCGGACGAAAACGTCAACATTGTGAAAATGCACCGAGTATGACGGGTGTTGGCAGTTCAGGAATGCAGTCTGTCAGGGAAGAGCGTTTTTGCCTGTTATTTGTGTACGAAACCCTTTGGGTGCGATCTGTCCGCAGGACTGGAGTAGTCTCTGGACATGTGCTGCTCTGCAGTATCTGGCAACCTGATGCAGGAATACCACGAAGCGAACATCATATGGGATCCACCATTGCAGATGCTGCCTACATGGAGACGAAGGAGCTCAGGGCAATTCAGAATGGCTTCGATCGACTCGTTGCAGCGCTCCTTCCGGCAGTAGAAGCTGGTGATTTCGGCATGGTCATTGGGGATGACACAACGGGGAGGATTCCTGCCCGCTTCATCCATTCCTTCATCAATTACTGGAATGCATCCCACAACGTGCCGCCAGTTCCCTTGGTCTTCATTCAGGGAACATCCTCAAGCGATCAGATGCCGCAGCTCAGGCATGCACTGGATCAGCGTGCCCATCTCCTTGCGAGGCGACATCCAGACAAGAGGGCCCTGGTGGTTACGGAAGGAGTAACCTCAGGCGGATGCATAGCTAGGCTTGGCAGTGAACTCACGGCTCGAGGAATCCCGTTCGATGTCGCAGTACTCGATGGGAAAAACTTTACCCGTACCCCCACTGGCAACAATGCAGTAGCATCCCGTGCGCAAGTTGATGCATTTGCTGCTCTCCTGAAGAGTGCACAGCATTCGGTATCCCTTCGGTACGATGAGCTCATCAGCTTCTGGAACAGTCATGTCGATGCAGTGGTGAGCAGTGATGACGAGTTACGATTCGAGGAAGCGTTTGTAAACGGCACGCTTTCGTTCCAGTTCCTGAATAGCATCAAGCCCATCGCGAAACGGTCAGCAGGAATCCCCAACGGTACATTCATGGCCCAACGGCTGGTGATGGCTGCAAACAGTCAGCGCTTGCCAAGTGATGTCATTGATTTGTTCATTCACTTCCTGGAAACGTATGACATTCCTGAGCAAGTGTTCCAGTCAATGAGGAAGGAGTGGTTCAGTGTCATGACCACGGATAGGCTGCTTATGGAAAAAGGTATCAAGGCTGTTACTACCCGTGGCATCCGCAGAGACAACGCCATTTCTGTGAGCACGATTGATGCAGTCGGATGGCCAATAGCAACGAGACTCTTCCGTGGAAAGATGAATGCAGGCCCCATTCGGGATCGTTCTGACCTTTCGGGATTGGTACTCGACAAGTTTTCGAAGAGACCGCTTTACACGAGTACGAAGGAAGAGCACGCCAGTCTGCGACAGGTACGTCAGGATCTTCGTTCATATGCCAAGTGGAGCTGTGAGAGGCTGGGATTTGACGATGATGTCATCCCGATGCTATTACCCCATTTATCCTCTGTTCTCCAACAGCTCATACCTGCCCTGCAGCAGGATGCCTATGCATTCATCCTGGGACAGAATCCTGGAGGACGACTTCCTGCAAAACTTATCGGGAAAGCAATCAATGCGTGGCGTGTTTCCATGGGCAAGAAACCACTGCCGATAGTCTTCCTTGATGGCAACCATATTCCCCATCCTCCAGACCAGGTTGCTGCAGCAGAGCGTTTGGCACGGTATCTTCCCTGTTCCACGGAGGGGAAGCGTGCACTTGTCATTGCAGACCCGGCTGATGTTGGTCACTCCCTTCCTAGCATTGTGGAACGGATGCATGACATTGGCTATGCCAGTGATCTCGTGCATCTTCTGGGGATGTCTGTGAACAGTATCGAGCGTTATCTTGACGAGGGCCAGGTCCGTCCTGAAACCCGTGTATTCAGTTCAGTGCAATCTGTCGATTACAGAACATACCAGCTAGCGGTGCCAGCGACCACTGGCGTTCACACGAGCAAAGCTGGGACAGTTCCAGATCGGTCGGCATTGACAGCCGCAGCAGCAACTGCACTTCACAAGAACATCACCCATGGAGCACTGCTCCTTGCCAGGGAGATAACGTAGGATTCCATCTACCTCCCCGTAGGGAAGGTAGATGAATGGACGAGTTTCAGTCCAATCCCCGGGAAAGATCCTGCAGTCTCGGAAGGTCCAGTGTGAGGATTTCTTGCACGTTTGTGGTGGCACTGCAGGCAGGTGTATTGTATCCCCGTGATTGGGGGGAATTGCCATGCGGTCCTGTCCGTTCAATCATGAAAAGCGTGGTGGGAACAGGAAAACGTGCAGGCCAGTTAACGGTTTCGCCATCTGAAATGAGAGCCAGGTACGGTGGACAGCCTATTTTCTTCCATGCATCATCTGCAATCTTTGAGAAGTCCGTTCCACCTCCGAAGATTTTTGAACTGAGGATGAGTTGAAGTATCTCTTCCTTGCTACCGGCATGCTGCACTGCTACATCGGTAAGGGCAATACCGGAAATTGAGGGAGAAGGAAGGTCAGCAATGGCTACCATGACTTGCTTAATCTCATCCAGGGGAACAGATCCTGAAATGTCGAGTATGATGCCAACCGAAGCAACGCCAGCAGTTCTCATCCACGCTGGAAAGGTGATGTGTGGGAATGCACTTGGCACGGGACTTGTTCCTCTCGAATGAGCACTTGGGATCGTTCAGACTGTAGGTATTCTAACCTGCTCATGTGGACATTGCACGGACCTCAGTAACAGGACAACAGGTGTTAATGGCCATGAACGCATCACGATCTGGTTGAAATGTTTGGTTATGGTAACGGCGTTAACAGCTACTAGTGATGGAGAGTTGCAAGATGATGGAGAACCCCGTGAGTGAATGCTGCAGTCGATACAGATACAGAACCGGAGAAGGGATATTCGAGAATGGCAACGGTGAGCCATCCGATGCCTATTGCAGCAGATATCGATGCAGTGAGTGCCAGCTCGAATGCACGGGACTCTGTTGACAGGAGGAGGGAGGCAAGAAAGGTAAGGATAGCTGTGACTGCAAGAAGGGCGAGGAATGCTCCAGGAAGGGAGGACGTACCATCGCTCACAAACTGCTGCTCATTCGACAAGACTGTTCCAAGTTCAGCAATGGAGGCATCGTAGAACGACACCTCAGCAGGTGTTGTTGGATGGTATGCCTCAAGAACCCTGTAGAGATTTCCAAGACCCGGAGCAGATCCAGGAGGATATGATCCCTCTCGTAGTCCGGGAAGGATGACAGTCGCAAGGTGGGTAGTGTAGGCACCAATTGCTGCATTCATTTGCTTTTTCTCAGCCGAAGGGAATGCAGCTGCTTCATGGGAAAGGACAATAAGTGATGCTGCAGTCGCATCCACCCGGTACGATGCATCCTCATACCGTTGATATAGATTCACAATGGCAAAGGCAAGAACGAGTGCAAAGAAGGTACTGACAACACCTATAACAGTACCAACTGTCTCCTGTGAAGCAGGGTGTTTCCAGGTTGGAAAATACCTTCGAATGACGTGTGCTCCAACAAGAGATGCAGTTACAGGAACACTGAGAAACAGGATGAAGAGCATCCATTCTGGAAATGTATTGAGAAGAGCCCGCGTCATGCGATTACCTCTGCAGGGTGGCGGATGAAAGAACAGCTGCACAGCGGAAGTAGTGCACTGCGCACGATATCATGATGGGCAGCAGGAGGGATGGAAGTAACACGTATTCCCCCTTGTCCGTAGCTGGATTTTGCGGTACGGTTTCTCCATGTCCCATGAAGGGAACAGTGCAGTGCATGTTCTGCAGTGACCTGTTCTGTCGCTTGGGATGCAGCTGGAGGGGGATCAATGGACGTGCGCCCACGTCTGTCTCAGGGAATCATTGTTGATGACCTCAGAAAGACATTTGGCAGTGGAAGACGGGGCAGTGCAAAGGTGGAAGCTGTTGCAGGCATCACCTGCAGCATTGATGCTGGTGAACGATGTGCATTTATTGGACCAAATGGTGCAGGAAAATCCACGTCAATCAAGATGCTGACTGGCATTCTCCGCCCTACTTCGGGGCGTGCATCTGTTCTTGGACTTGTTCCGTGGGAGGAGCGACGGATTCTTGCCAAGCGCATTGGGACACTCTTTGGTCAGCGGTCCCAGCTCTGGTTCCAGCTCACGCCACGGCGTACATATGCACTCCTGGCTCGCATGTATGGCGTGGAAAGTTCGCACCGTGACAGGAGACTTGGTGTGCTTGGAGAGCTTCTTGATGCAGCGCACCTCTATGACAGGCCAGTACGTACTCTCTCCCTTGGGGAGCGTATGAGGTGTGAGCTCGTGGCAAGCCTTCTTCACGAGCCTGAACTCCTCTTTCTCGATGAACCTACTATTGGGCTTGACCTCGTTGCGAAAACACGCTTTCGGGACCTTATTGTTCGGATCAATGAGGAACAGCAGACAACAATTTTTCTTACCTCGCACGATGTTTCAGACATTGAGCGGGTAGCTAACAGGGTCATCATCATCAATCATGGGCGCATAGTCTTCGATGATTCCGTGCAGGTTCTCCGACAGTCACTCCTTAAACGGAAGATCATCAGTGTTCGCTTTGAGGATGCAATAAGCACACTCACAGTGAAAGGAGCGGAAGTCGTCTCGCACGATGGAGCTGTCGCACAGCTCGATGTCAATACTGAAGCTACTCCGATTCGATCAGTGCTCGACACACTCCTTGAGCAGTATCCCGTTGCAGATATCTCTGTTGAGGATCCTCCGCTCGAGGAGATCGTCTCGCACATGTACGAGAGGAAATCATGATGGCATATGGTACGGCTTTTCTTGTTGGTGCCAGGAGGACGCTTGCTGCACGAGGAGACCTTTCCACGCAGGTCGGAATGATGCTTCTTGTCATCCTTGCACTCTCCTCTGTCTGGCATGCTGCTGCGGGTGCTCATGGAGGTCATATTGGGGGCTACACATGGAGTGAACTCGTCTGGTACATCACCTTTGCTGAGGCATGCACTGTTCCTGTGCCAGCACGGGTTATCGAGGATATCGGGGAGGAGATTGGTTCTGGTGAAGTTGCAGTTGCCATGCTGCGACCTGCCTCTGTTGTCGGCATCCGCATGGCCATTGAAGGGGGAGCATCCCTTGCACGGCAGTGGTGCTGTCTTGTCGCTGGGGGAGCTTTTGCATGGTTCCTTGCTGGGCCACCACCAGCACTGTTGTCGATTGTGGCAGCCATTGGTGCTGCATTCCTGTCACTCCTGCTGAGCACTGCACTCCAGCATGCGCTTGGTGGGATAGCATTCTGGCTCAAGGATGCACGGTCAACATGGTTCCTCTTCCAGAAGCTCATTCTCATTGGAGGTGGAGTGCTACTTCCTCTCAATCTTCTGCCACATGCTATCTCTTTGATCTTCATCCCACTGCCGTTTGCTGCAATAGCATACGTTCCAGGCTCATTTGCTGCTGGTCATGGCTCTGTGGCACTTGTTCTTGAACAGTGTTGTTGGCTCATTGTGGGAATGGGAGCAGCTTTCTTCGTGTTTTCCCGTGGAGAACGACGACTTGAGGTACTGGGAGGATGAGAGCTGCATTCGCAACACTTCGAACAGCATTTGCTGATGGACAGGCCAATCGGGCTTCTTTTGTTTTTCAGATCGTGCTCATGGCAGTGAACGACATTGCATGGGTTGTCTTTTGGGGTCTCTTCTTCCACCGTGTTGGAACAGCGAACGGCTGGACATTTCACGATGTGATCGTGATGTTCTCCCTTCTCACTGTCGTTGCAGGCATTGGTCTTGGACTCTTTGCGAACTGTAGGCGGATTGGACGAATGGTGGCAGACAACACGATTGATGAAGTCCTTGTCCTGCCTGTTGGGCCACTGGGCCAGATACTTTGCAGGCGAGTGGAACCAACGAACCTTGGGGATATCGTGTTTGGCGTCATTCTCTTTCTTGTTGCAGCCAACCCCACTCCCGAACGCATTCTTCTCTGGTCAGCGTGTGTACTTCTTGGAGTATTTGTCATGGTCTCCTTCCTTGTGTGGGTTGGATCGTTCACGTTCTTTGTTGGGGGCCGGGGAGAACATGCAGATCTTGGCTTCAATGCTCTCCTTCTCCTTGCAAGCTATCCACTCGACTTCTTCGGAGGACCTGTTCGTGTGCTTCTCTTCACGCTTGTCCCTGCAGCCTTCATCACGGGAGTTCCAGTCAGTCTCATGAGACATTTTGCACTTGGCCCATTCGCACTCATTGTTGTCGCAGCAAGCATCCTTGGAGTTCTTGCGTGGAGTACTTTTCATCTCGGTCTACGACAGTACAGCTCCGGGTCCCTTTGGATGCGGTGACCTGCAGTTCCTGTGGAGTATGCTGCTCACAGCATGAAAACTTCCATACATAAGGCGGTTACAGGATGGCTGCAGAACTTTCAGATCCCCGTCGAACGGAACCAGCAGGCAAGCTTCCTGAACGTAAGATGCTTGAGGGGTGGCTTGAGTTCTACCGCATAACACTCCTCCTGAAGTGCGAGGGTCTTGCGGAAGAGGATCTCAAAGTCCAATCAATTCCCCCATCGAAGCTCTCCCTTCATGGTCTTGTGCGGCATCTTGCTGAAGTCGAGCACCAGTGGTTTGTCCAGGTGCTTGCGGGGGAGTGGGATGAGCCGTTCCCATTCAGTGATGTGGATGGCGATGAGGATGCTGCCTTTGCACCCCTTGATGAGGCTCACTGGCAGGAGGACAGGATGGTGTGGGAGAAGGCGTGTGTGCGAAGTCGGGAGTCTGCTCGTCATGTTGCCCTTGACGACTGTGGGGGACAAGAGGGACATGAGGTGTCACTCCGGTGGATCTACACCCACATGATCGAGGAGTATGCCCGACATTGTGGGCATGCGGATCTCCTCAGGGAGCGGCTGGACGGGGCAGTCGGGTACTGAGCAACTTCCGGGTCCCCTAGAGATACCCCACGACTGTCTACACTGTGAAGACAGATTAGGAGGTGAGAGTATGAGGGGCAATCTGCCGCCACGGGAACCGATGATGTGCCGGATTGGCAAGCATACGTGGAGTGGATGGTTCCTGGCTCCAGTCCATCACCTTGGGGAGTATCCCTGGGAGAAATGGCAACACGTCTGTCTTGGGAAGCAGCGGCAGTGCACTGCCTGCGGGACAGTACGGCGCTCGTTCACGAGAAAGTCCTGTGCAGGTGCATATGTCGTTCGCTTGCCCCAACAGCCCCATGCACCAACGAGGAAGGAATTGGAGGCAGCATCCCGGGTCCTCATGGAGAACTAGTCCATGGTGCCCATGGCGCGGACATGGGTCCGGAATGCCTTTCGTGCCTCGTCCAGGGGAATGTGTCCGAAGGCCATGCTGTCGAAGAGGTGTGTGAGTCCGGTTGCCTGGTAGTACAGGAGTGCCCGGTCCAGAAGGGTGTTATCCCGCAGTCTCTCGTAGTGGGCATAGACCTCCTGCACGAAGGCTGCTCCATACTCGTGGAGGCCTGCGAAGTCATGTGCAGGATCATCGATAGCCCGGTCGCTGAAGTCAATGATTCCAGGCTGTGGATCCCCAGGATCGAGGAGGATGTGGTCAGAAGTGAGATCTCCATGGGTGAGGCACTGCAGGAGAGGTGTTGAGGAGTGTTCGAGAAGCTCCTCTATCAGGTGACGTGCAATGCATCGTTCATGATCGGAAGTGAGAAGGGGAAGGATGTCCTCGAGACGCTTGTGATACGTGAGTGTGTCTTCCATGGGATTGTTCACTGGAGTGGTGAATGCGGAAAGAACGGATGCATCGAGAAAGTGGAGTGTTGTGAGGAAGGCTGCAAGGTGGAGTGCAAGGGACGCTTGCTCCATCCGGGAGAGAGCACAGAAGTTTTTATGCCGGAGTTCCTATTCCATGAACAATGGTGTACCCTGCAACACTTGCTGCACTGCGGGTGTATTTCGGTATGCGAACGTGAAGAAGTGGTGTGAGTACATCGAGGAGCCGGATTTCATCGTGGAGACGTTCCTGGTACTCAGATGTTCTGGGAAAACGGAGAACAAGTGTGCTGTCGAGGATGACCACTTCGTGATCCCAGCCATGGTCAAGTAGTTGGGCCCTATTCCACTGGAGAGTGGGGAATGTATGTGCAATCTGGGCTGCAAGTCGATCTGGAAGAGCTGCCAAGTCGAAAATGATTACGTAGTGCACATGGACTGAGTACGATGTGAGCGATTTCTCATTTCACACGACGAAGGACAATGGTGCCACCACTTCCAGGCCGTATTGAGCGTACAAGATAGTCCTTCCTGCCAATATGGACTGTGCTGCCTTCTTCCAGGAGTTCTGTCCTGTTTGGCGAAGTGCCTGTGACAAAGAATCGGCACACCATTGGGGATGACGGGTCATCAAAGTCCCGGTTTTCCCTGACAAATATTGAGATGCTGATGCCGCGATCAAGCTCTGCAGTGCCTTCGTTTGGAACAACGAAGTCCTGACCAACCTTGAGTTCTGTCATCGATACGGACCTGCCATCAAGTTCCATGTTTGTTGTCCTCACCCCAGACAATACGGTAGTTCAATTCGCGAAGCTTGTCGACTGGTATCCAGTCGGACATCAGTTCAAACCCATGCGGATTGGCAATCTTAAATGCGTGCTGTGCAGGATCGTAATCGTAGAGCCAATACGCATGCCTGTTGTCCTCGTTCGCTACAAGTCCGTGATCTTGGGCGATCTGGCGGACTTTTCGGGCATGATCGAGTTCATCCGTGTATGAAGCTTCTGCACGCTGTATTGTTGTTGCTGCCTCATCTGGAGAGAGTCCTGAAACATCAGGAGCCTTGTACTCAGGCCGGAGCGGGATATACACTGAAAGCACAACAGGTGCTCCTGCCTGGAGTCTTCCTGCAAGGAATTGTTCATAATTTTCATTGGAAAAGCTGTCCAGTGCATTTGGTGTGCCAGTTGCCTTCGGGCTGATGAAAGCAAAGTGCGGCTCCATGTCAAAGAATCGCGCAATGGGGCCAAGGGAAATTCCCCCTTTGTCGAGATCCTGATAGCCATGCTTCATTTCTGCTGCATATGCCTTCTCAAACAGTACAGGCCAAAGGGCTCCTGTATTGGTGTGAACGTGAGTGCCAACAAAGAATGGTTTAGATCCTCTACAGTCAACTGCCTCGGACGTTGGAGCAGTCAGGCGTATTCTGTGCACTGACTCACCAGTTGCAGGTCCGCCAAGCCTGACATCATATGTGATGTCGTTTACCTGGGTTACCCGGGAGGCGAGCTCGTCAGGTCGGAGATGTGCTGCCATGGCAAGTGGCGCTATGACAAAACAGTCACCGATGCTTCCCTGTTTAACCTGCTGGGGACTGGGGGGACCATTGAAAACAGGCTCATTGTCGAGGTAGCGATATCCCTTGAACTCCCAGGACGTGTATTGGGAGGGATTCTTGGGAACAGAAACGCCTTCTGGTTGCTCTATCGGGACATGAATGCCAGGTGGATCCGGAGGGGAGGGAGCAATGGTTGGAGTATCCGAAGCAAGGCTTTGGAAGGCAAGCTGCTCTGTGAAGCGAGTTTGGGTTTGTCCGCCAGTTATGGCATCCCGCACAGCATCCCAATCTTGACGGGATAGGTGGTGTGTCGAGGATTTCGGCGTAACGGGATGAATAGGCGAAGTACGTTCTCCTGGAGCTTCTACCGGTTTATTGCCTGCAGCCTTGAGGAGGGATCTGTGGGGAAGTTCTGGTCCGCTAACATCAAGTTCCATGAACACATGGTTGCAGCATGGTTGGAGACGGGAGTATCCGGGAACAGCATTGTGACAGTTTTGCCATGCCAGGTTCGATTGGAAACTACATGCAGCTGTTTAAGCCATCTCCATTTTTCCGGGTGCACTGCATTCCACTTCACCACAACAGGATCGAGTGGCGCGCATACCGCAATCTCTCATTACCCTTGCTCCGGTCAGGAATTCCAGGTACAGCAGCAGAGCATCGATCGGATGTGCACATAGGTCTGCACAGTGAACAAGCATGCTGCTCGAGTACCCAGGGACTGCACGGTACATCATCCTTCCAGCATCATGCACAAATGCATGAATAGTGCTACGTAGGCATAGGGACATACAGGTTATTCGAAATGTTCGAGAAAACATCATTGACCTGATGACCGACGATAGTGAGGATGACAAAGGAGATCACCATTCCAAGCACGAAAAGTGCGATGCATCCTATACCAATGCCTATGGCAACCTTGGCTCCAGTTCCCAGTCCCTGATTTGGCTGGGCAACAGGAGAATACCCATACGGAGGTAGCTGTTGGGAATATTGCTGTGGAGGATACTGCTGCGGATTCTGGGGTGTGGTATAGGGTGGTTGTTGGGGTGGTGGGAAGGCTGGAGGTTGTTGATTTTCAGGCTGTTGGGGAGTACCTGGTACTGAGCCTTGATACGGATCATTTGGCGGTGGTGGAAAAGGTGGCTGGGTACTCATCAGTAGTCTCCGGTAATGAAACACGATTTCGAACGAACAACATGACCATGTCGAACTTCAATACAGGAGAGGGTACCATGCACACTTCACGGATGGGGCAGTGTTGTGCACGTAAACAGCAGGGGGGACAAGCACTTTGGCTGACATGCTCAACATGTCTCTGGAAGGTGGAATGGCAGCTTAATGGAGTAGTGGCTGTACGGTAGAGTCCACTGGAGTATTGATGTCGGGCTATTCCAAGTGGAAGCGGAGTCTGTGCACACAGGGATAGCCTCTTGAAATTGCCATTTTGCAGTGGAAGTTTCGGAAAACGTGCGAAAGTGCCAGTGATTTTCTGAGCCTGAAGGGATGACAAGTACGAAGAGCTCCCTGTAGTCCTTCCAACTGGGAGCGTTTAGTCCAATACAGTCGTGTGCAGTGTGTTACAACGGAGAAGAATAATCTGGAGCAGAATTGCTCATGCAGCACGAATGAGGTGGAAATGATGGCAATGGACTTCAATGACTGGAATCAACAGAACATCCAGGAGTTTCGTGCGAACGGGGGTACGCTTGGTGGTTCATTTGCAGGGGCTCCGGTCCTTCTTCTCCACACCTTCGGCAGAATGAGTGGAACAGAGCGGGTCAATCCTCTCATGTACCTGCCTCATGAGGACCGGGTCTTTGTCTTTGCCTCCAAGGCAGGGGCTGCAGAAGATCCTGACTGGTATCGTAATCTCCTTGCCCACCCGGAGGTGCCTGTCGAAATAGGGAGCGAGACGAGGACCTGTGAAGCCCGTGAAGTGACAGGTGCTGAGCGGGACCGTATCTACCAGGAGCAGGCCAGACGGTATCCCCAGTTTGCGGAGTACCAGAAGAAGACAACCAGATCAATTCCTGTCATAGAACTCGTTTCAAAGGAGTAAACCAACTTCTCCTTCAGCTGCACATGGATTGGTTCCCCCAGGAATTGCAGGAACAAAGGGGAGAAGGCAGTATCCGCTTGTGGAATCGAGGCTGGAACTGGTGAACAGGGAAGGTATGGAGCCTAAGCGAAGGTCTTAATGCTAAGACTGGATACCTCTCCTCTCTCTGCCTCTTCAGTGGTGAAGAGGTCCCTCGTTGCAGCAAAAATGCAAGTACTGCAGAATCATGAAAAGTTGTCTTCTCAAGCACGAAAGCAATACCCGTGGTAGTGTCACCTGTAAAGACTGGCATTGCAGATGGGCTGCGTTGACATAGTATTGACATATTAAGGAGTTGGCAATGGCGATTCACTTTGAGAACAAGCATCATCCACACATTGAGGAACGGAAACATTCCGGGCCCCCGAAGACGGACGATGAACGGGTCGGCATCAATGGACGCATCGGTGTTTTCAT
>JBMFXB010000016.1:0-41173 GCA_049964715.1 Candidatus Dormibacteria bacterium | reverse complement strand
CACGTACGGGAGCTTCACGATGGCTGCTCGTACACCACTTCCGTGGACGTGATCCCAGAAGGTGCTGTCTCGCAGAACAATTAGATCTCAAGGTTGTGTTTGTATCTATCCAACTTGAGAACAGCATCCCTGATGCGAGTCGTTGCAGCAAAATGTGGAATAAGGAATCTCGTTTAGACGAAAGAGTGAAAGGCAGTTTCTGCAGATGACTATCCAAGGTGCCCTCATGAAAACGGTACGTTTTGTCATTAGTGCACGTTGTGGGGAGCAATGTAGCTCTGGAGCCTGCAAAAGATCACGTAGTTCATCATTCCTCAGTCTTCGAGGAAGCATCAGGAGGCAACATCCTCATGATGACTGGATGTGAGCAGTTCCCTAAGTGCATTCTCGAGAGTGGAATACCTGAAGCGGTAGCGGATTCCCTGTGGGGCAGCAACCCTGTGACTGTCAAGAAGAAGAGTTGAAGTCTCGCCAAGCATTGTTGTGATGACAACCGAGGGTGTGGGGAAGAAGGCTGGACGCCGGAGGATGTGAGCAGCTGCCTTCGTGAACTGCTCTTGTTGCATCGGTTCAGGGGATACAAGGTTGAGTGGCCCATGGACGGACTGAGTGTCAATTGCATAGAGAACGAGGCCAACTGCATCATCGATATGAATCCAGGATATCCACTGCTTGCCAGAGCCCAGACGTCCACCGACACCAAGCTTGATGGGGAGCATCATGAGGGGGAAGACGCCCCCGTCACGATCCAGCACTACACCTGTTCTCAGTACCACAACCCGAGATCCGTAGGATTCTGCAGCTCGTGCAGTCCGTTCCCACTCGACACAGACATCAGCGAGAAAGTCAGAACCAGCAGGGTTGTCAGTGTCAACGAGTGCATCAGTCACAGGATAATAGCCAATTGCACTTGCATTGATGAGAGCAGGATGATGTGGTCCAGACCGAAGTGCATCAGTGATCTTGTGGGTGGTGAGTATGCGACTTGCCCGGATCTTCCGCTTTTGTTCAACAGTCCACCGCTTCGGCGCGAGTGGCTCACCTGCGAAGTTGCAGATAGCGTCGACATTCTGGAGCAGATCCCCAGGAAATAACTCCTCATGGGGATTCCAGACTATTGTCTCGTCTGCATTGGGGAGGTCTGAGGAAGTTCTGCTTGTAGCAATGACCATATCCCCACGAGTACGGAGAGCCGTTGCGACAGCCTGTCCGATGAGTCCACGGGCACCAACTATGACGATTCGCTTCTGAGTATGTTCAAGTGTCATCTACGTTCAATGATTGCATAAACTCGCTGTTTTCATACTAAATTCGTGGAAGGACATGTGACTTTAACATGTGGATGTCGTCTGGAGCACATCGTGTACCAAAGAAATGGAGAGCAAGTGGCTTGTTCAGAGCGAGTGACTCAGCAAGTGCACATGTCCAGACACTGCTATTAGCTTCGTCCGAGTTGGACATTTCGAGGTGAAAACGTTCAGCAACAGCAGGTGTAGGAGCGAGGGGAATGCCAGGGATAACAGGAAGTGTGCCAATAGCCTCAGTGGTGAAGCTCACATAGGCTTCGTACTCATGTGGTGAGGAGAGCATCTGGGTGAGGATTCCATCCACACCACACGACACTTTCGAACGGAGGTTTTGCTCCTCTTTCTGTCGTGATTGAGGAAGGAGAATTGCCCGTGGATGCCCAGCAATGAGGATGTACGAGTCGGGAAGGAGGGTTCGTAGTTTGGCAAGAATGTGACACATGTCGTGCAGGGAAATCGTGCATCCTGTTGCATCGTCACCGTGAATTGCAAGTATGCCCCAAGGAGAAGATGCACCAAGACGGGAGTAGTACTCCTCACGTGCGTTGGGAGAGAGGTTCACAAGACGCTGAAATGGGAGATGGAGAAGAATGGGGATGCGAATGCGGGCAAGCAGGCGATCATGAAGGGAGAGGAGCTCATCGAGGGATACGTGTGAGGACGGGCGGTGTCGGAGCGCAAGATAGTCTATACCGGGGATGGGGAGTTCTTCATGGAGGAGGTTCTCGCTCGATTCAGGTGCAACTTCAAGTCCGATCAATGGATGAGTGGCGAATGTATGAGAGGTCATCTGTGCTCTTTCTGCTAGTGTCGTGGTGATGAAAGCTTGTTATGTAACCTCACTTGATGCTCCTGCATGGATAGACAATATGGCTGTTGGAGAACTTCCAGAGCCTGAGCTGATTCCAGGAATATGCCGTATCCGTGTCACGCGTTCTTCGCTCAATCATCATGACATCTGGACACTGAGAGGAGTCTCCTCGCAGCCCATTATTCCCCCACAGATTCTGGGATGCGATGCAGTTGGCATCATAGAAGGCTACGGAGAAGGGGCTATCGAACCCTATCCAGTTGGCACACGTGTCGTTGTGTTCAGTGGCAGGTCATGTGAAAAGTGCGAAGCATGTAGATTTGGAACGCCAGAGCACTGCAAGATGGTTGGGATGCTCAGCGAGACACCCCACCAGGGCGCATTTGCTGAGATACTCGATGTCCCTACCTCGACACTTATTCCTCTTCCGGATTCTGTTTCGGATGACATGGCTGCATGTCTTCCTACTGCGTATCTCACTGCATACAGGATGCTGTTCGAGAGGGCTGCTGTCCATCCAGGAATGTCCGTACTTGTGCAAGGAGCCACGGGTGGTGTGGCCAGTGCTGCAATCCTTCTTGCAAAGAGTGCTGGTGCAACAGTCGTGGCAACATCACGTACGGATGAAGGTCGTGCATTTGCGAGTGAACTAGGTGCAGATACAGTAGCGCCAGCTGAGAAAGGGGAGCTTCCACGAGCTCTTGCAAGCGTTGGCTGCAGTGATGGGGTGGACGTGGTCATCGAGACAGTCGGTGAAGCCACATGGGATTTTTCGTTGCGATCTGTTCGGCCAGGGGGCACTGTCGTTGTTGCAGGTGCAACTGCAGGTGGCAATCCTCCATCCAGGCTCAATCGGGTGTTTTGGTTCCAGCTCTCCATCCATGGATCTACGGGAGGGACTCCACACGGACTTGCACGACTTGTACACCTTGTTGCTCGGGGCGGATTGTCTCCACGCATTGATTCCGTGATTGCATTACAAGATATTCGTAGCGGTTTTGAACGGTTGGGACGTGGTGATCAGCGCGGGAAGATTGTCGTTGCAATCGGAGCAAGCTGAGCATTCAAACCAAATTCACGGAATTGCCCACGAAGGGTCCTTTGACCTGTCAGAATGGGATGGAGTGGGAAATTCCCTCTTTTCGGCTGGAATCCTGAACGGTATACTGCAGAGCTAGAGTGTCTCGTCTTAATACAGTCTGTGCATTAGATCTCGGAACGACCAAGGTGTGTTGTGCCGTCGCGGAATACGATGGTGAGGACCTCCATATACTTGGACTTGGTGAGGTACCAACACGTGGTATCCGCAAGGGTGCAGTCGTGGATATTGATCTGGCAGCAGAGGCAGTTGCAGAGGCTGTCGATGCAGCTGAACAGGTTGCAGGCGTTCCCATTGATGCAGTAGTTGCTGGTTTCTCAGGAGGACGCATCACCTCAGCAAACAGCAGGGGAGTCGTTGCTGTTGCAGGAGCTCGCAGGGAGGTCCGTGCTTCTGACATTGAACGTGTTCTCGAGGCAGCTCGTGCAATCAGTGTTCCCTCCGACCAACGCATTGTCCATGTTCTTCCACAGCAATTCACAGTTGATGGACAGGAAGGTGTGAAAGATGCAATAGGCATGTCAGGCTCCAGACTGGAGGTTGATGCACACATCATCATGGGCTCGAATACTGCACTCAACAATGTCATCAAGGTTGCACATGCAGCGGGTCTGGAAGTCGAGGATGTGGCACTCCAGGGGATTGCCTCAGCAGAGGCTGTCATTCAGGAAGAGGAGATGGAACGTGGTGTCGTTGTTGCAGATATTGGTGGTGGCACAACTGACATCGCAATATATCGAAAGGGAAGTCTCATTTCAACTTCTGTGATACCTGTTGGTGGGAACCATGTAACAGGTGACCTGGCTGTTGGGCTCCGATGTGACCTTGATGCAGCAGAGGAAGTGAAGCGTCGTGCAGGTCACTGCCTTCAACTCACTGTTCCTGCAGATGTCATGATTACCATGACGCCAATGGGCTACGATGACACAGTTCAGGTACCAGCAAGGTATTTGGCTGAGATCATTGGTCCACGAGCACGAGAGATGGCGATGCTTATCCAACAGGCCATCACGAAGACAGGACCAGCAAGCCTGTATGCGGGCGGAGTGGTGCTCACTGGTGGTGGGTCACTCCTACGGGGATTTCCTGAAGTTGTCCAACAGGAAACAGATCTTCCCTGCAGGGTTGCAGCACCATTTGATGTTGATGGTATTGGACATGAGATGCGGGATCCCCAGTATGCAACCCTTGTGGGACTTCTTCGCTGGGGAACACGTTCCATACGTGTTGCACATGTGAAAGGGAGAAAGCAGCAACGCTCCCTCAATATCACAGGAACAAACCGTCATAATCAGACACAAGTCAGTGAACGACTCAGTAGGTGGTTCAGGGACCTCTTCACTCCGTCAACGAAGGGAGACTGATACCAAATGCAGGGAAATCAACAATCTTTTTCATGGAACAGTGGTAGGGTGGACAACAGGATGGATAGCACAGAGTGGAAGAACCGTAAACAGGACGGATTACGGTCAGGATTGGAACACATACAGAGTACGCGGGAGGAGGAGCTCATGACCAGCGAGCAGAGTCTAGAGGGAAATGCCAGGATCAAAGTGGTCGGCGTTGGTGGCGGCGGTTCAAATGCTGTCAACAGAATGGTCCAGAGCCGTCTCAAGGGAGTTGAGTTCATTGCAGTGAACACGGACAACCAGGCACTATCGTCATCTGGAGCACCGACAAAGCTACGCATTGGATCGAAGCTCACCAGAGGACTTGGTGCAGGTGGTGATCCCGAACGTGGACAGGAAGCTGCTGAAGAGTCACGTGAAGAGCTTGCAAAGGCACTGCAGGATGCAGATATGGTGTTCGTCACTGCAGGCATGGGTGGTGGCACTGGCACTGGTGCAGCACCCATTGTTGCAGAAGTCGCCCGTGAGAGCGGTGCACTGACAATTGGTGTGGTGACAAAGCCATTCCGCTTTGAGGGTCTTCGTCGCCAGAAGGCTGCAGAAGAAGGTATCAAGCGTCTTGAGGGTCGTGTGGATACACTCATCACCATTCCGAATGAGCGTCTCATGCAGATTGTCGACAAGAAGACACCGATCACTGAAGCTTTCAAGAAGGCTGATGATGTTCTTCGTCAGGGTGTGCAGGGCATCAGCGATCTCATTGTCTTTCCTGGACTCATCAACCTTGACTTTGCAGATGTGAAAGCCATCATGTCTGGTCAGGGAGCTGCACTCATGGGTATTGGCTTTGGCCAGGGTGATACACGCGCTGCAGATGCAGCCCGGGATGCTGTTGCAAGCCCACTGCTCGAAACCACCATTGCTGGGGCAAAGGGAATCCTTCTCAACATCACCGGTGGATCGGATCTCACGCTCTTTGAAGTCAATGAGGCTGCTCAGCTCGTGGCTGAATCTGCAGATCCTGATGCACAAATCATCTTTGGCACTGTCATTGATGAGCGTCTAGGGGAAGGTGAGGTGAAGATTACTGTCATTGCCACAGGATTCAATGGTGGACTTGATGTGATGTCTGCACTCAACTATGAGTCAAAGTCCCGACCCGTGACCATTGAGAAGAGTGTTCCGACAATAACCCTTCCTGACAAGGGGGAGGACACATTCAACCTCGATGACCTCGACATTCCTGCATTTCTGAGGGATCGTCGCTAATCGTTATGTCGATAACACAGGGCAGAAGCGTTTTGCTTCTGCCCTGTTGTGTATACGCTTGAGATGAAATGAAATGCCCCTACTGTTCCCATCTTGAGTCGAAGGTCATTGACTCACGGGACTCAGAAACTGGTGAAGCAATCCGAAGACGTCGCCAGTGTGAGTCATGTCTCCAACGATTCACGACGTACGAACGTGTCGAATACGTTCCTCTCTACATTCTGAAGAAGGAGGGGCAACGTGAAGAGTTTGATCGAAGCAAGATCCTCAAGGGTCTCGTCATTGCATCAAAGAAATGCAATATTGTTCCCTCCCAGCTGGAGGCTCTTATCGATGATCTCGAGAATGAACTCCGCACCAGTGGCAGGCTTGAAATTCCTTCACGAGAGATAGGTGAAATGGTCATGGAGCGTCTCAAGCCACTGAGTGATGTTGCATATGTCCGTTTTGCCTCAGTGTATCGCTCGTTCCAGGATGTCGATCAATTGAGAAAGACGATTGAAGAACTCGCACACCAGCAGTCGCCAAAGCGGAAGAACAGGAAGGTGATTGCTGAAGTCTCAGGGAATATCTCCTTTACTGAGGGTGAGGACGCTGCAGGGACTTCGTGACCTGCAGCACGGACACGTTTTTCCTCCAATACTGTGACAGTGTACGCGAACGAGGGTATTCTTCAGTACCTTACGTATATGGAACTTGGTAGCAATATGCGTGCGCAATATTCGCTTGTGCACGCACTACCTGGAAAGGAAATTCAGGTACTTCGGCAAGAGGATTGGCAACCCATTGGGACATATCGTGCCACAGATACTGCATGTCGCCTTCAGGGAAGGGATGGTAGCAACCTCTTCCTCAAGAACGAACGACCAGAGGTGCCATATGCATGTTTTATTGTGGCCACCATGCTCGGCATTGATGCTCCCGGTATTGGAAAAGCTGTATGGGCTGGAAGGTCATGGATGGTTCAGGAGTGGATTCCGAACACACGGACTGCTTTCGAATGGGAGATGGAGCACGATGAACGACTTCTCCCTTCACTCGACACACCGTCGTACAGGGAGTGGAGAAATCGCCTTCTTGTGCTCGATGCAATTATCCATAACTGTGACCGGAATCCATCGAACATTCTCATTGAGTATGACTCCATGAATCGTCACAGGAAGTACTGGGCAATTGATATGAAGATGGCTTGTGATACATCACGATCAATAGCGGATGCATCTCTCCCAGCACACCTGCCAGCGGGAATGGAGGGCATCCTTTGTTCGTGGAAGGAGAATGGCCACAGTGCAGATGCAGTCCTCAGGCAAGTGCTTGGGGCAGAGCAGTACAGTGCACTGTGTGCCAGAAGGGATGCAGTGCGTGCGTGGTATCACACTACTCGTGGGAAAAGTAGGGATGCCAGGCTACAAGACTAAACAGCATGGGGATGGGGTCGCTGCCGATGTGCACGCGATACTGTCCTTCAAATTTCGGGCTTGGTGGCCACGTTGATAGTCCTGAGGTGCGTGTATGTGCTCTGGTAGCCAGAAGATCACGAGGCCAGCGTCGATTGCAGCAGGGACCATCTCGGCGATGCAGGGGCGTACGGGACTATCTTGTGGGCTGGATCTCGGCAATGCGGTAGATGCAGGTCACCGCAGCATCACACGTGTGCTGCACACTGAAGCAGTGACATCTTTGGTTGGATCCATACGTGCCTATTGGATCACATCTCGTGCCCAGCCAGGAGCCAGCCGAGGTAGTCAGATATTCCCTTGTCGAGTCCGTATTCAGCCCTGTAGCCAGTATCTTCTTGAAGTCTCCCCAGATCCATGAAGGCATCTACGAGCACTTTCTGTGTGCTGCATCCGGCTGACAGTGTCGCATCAAATCTGGGCACAATGCGGCGGATGCTTGCAACAACGTCAGCATTCGTGAAAGTGCGTCCACTGCCTATGTTATAGGTAGAGTGGCCGAGGGTCGGTGCCATGTGAAGGAGTGCAATTGCTTTGGCGCAGTCCTTGACGTAGCAGAGGTCTCCTCCATCTTCGGCAAAAACATGTGTAAAATCGGTTGCACGTGCATCAGGTAGCATAGCAGCATGGACTAATGCGGGAAGTGCAGAGAAGGGCGAAGAGCTTCGTCCACCGGGTCCCCAGATAAAGCTGGGCCGCACACAGATCACAGGTAGGCCGGATTGCCCTGCTGCGAAATTTGCCAAAATTTCCGTGACCTTCTTCATGGCAGGAATGCCATGTCCAGAAGCTATAGGTAGATTCATGTCTTCGCGCCATGGACCTGCTTCGATGCCTCCGTAGACGCCTACTGTGCTGGCGATCGTTGTTCGACGCACTCCCCACTCTTCCGCAACGTCGAGAATATTGCCCAGACCTGTGAATAGGTCTGAGAACCGCAAAGGGGTAGAGGTTCTTGTTGTGTTGACTACCCGTGCCACTGCAGTGTCAGCGAAGTGGACAATGCCAGTGATTGAATGGCGACGACCTATCGTTCCCAGTGCCTCTCTATCAGCAATGTCGAGTGGTTCGACAATTACTCGTGTACCAATTTCCGCCCGCAGGAACTCTGGAATGTCAGTTTTGTGATGTTGCGTTACAAGGCACTCGTCGCCGAGGTCGAGGAGCGCCTTCACCGTATGCGATCCAATGAACCCAAGGCCCCCAGTTACCAAAATCATGCCTGAACCTCAAGAAATCAGTATTACTGATCATCAGTATATATGATAATCAGTAACTTTGGTATAATTGCCCTATGGGGAACAGCAGGAGTGTCGACTCTGAGGAGCTGGGTCTGCCTGAGACCCTGAAAGAACGGATCGGATATCGCCTCAAACACGTCCAAGCACGTTTTCAGTCAATCCAGCGAGATGCACTCACGCCACTTGAACTAAATGGGCAACTGCTTGCCGTGCTGATTGTGGCTGACTCGCACGCTCCTGAATTGCAGCAACGCATTGGCGAAAGACTCAATGTTGACCGCACTACGATGGTTGCCTTGATTGACAACCTTGAAGTAGCAGGTTTCGTCGAGCGTCGTAGTGATTCTCGAGATCGTCGAGGTCGCTACGTTCACGTCACGCCGAAAGGGAAAAAGGCGATCTCAGAGGGACTGGAGGCTTCAACCCTCGCTGAAAGCTTGTTCCTGGCGCCTCTCTCCCCGACAGAGCGAGAGACATTTCGTGAAATGCTTGCGAAGCTGATCTGACAAGCCCTGCTGTCTCACAAACGAGGGCACTCCGAGACTAGGAGCTCGTTGATCGATTCCACAGTTGACCCAAAACTGTTCTGTAAGAGCATATAAACAGCGTCCAGCGCAGTTGGGCGACTGGTCTCCTGTTTGTGACTATGGTTTCCAAGAGGTTCTCATACGTGTCCAATGGAATGCATAGATTGTGTGGCAACCATCGCCGATGGCTCATGCCACCGCTGTTGTCGGTGCATCGTAGAATTGCTCAATGGGACAAATAGGTGAACGAATAGCCGTTATTCGGGATCGCATTGAGAAAATCTGCAGACAGAGCGGCAGGGATCCTTCAGATGTCCGTGTCATCGGAGCAAGCAAGGGACACGACAGGAATGCTGTTGAAGAAGCATTCAGGGAGGGGATCACTGACTTTGGGGAGAACTATGTGCAGGAGGCAATTGCAAAGTTCTCTTCTCCACACCCGACATGGAGTGTTCACTTCATAGGTCACCTCCAACGACGAAAGGTGAAATCAGTACCGGGACTCTTTGATGTGGTGCAAACGATAGATGCCTCTGAGACAATTCTTGCCCTCAGCAGGGTAATGGAGGGAAGGAGTACCCCATTTCCTGTGTGTATTGAGGTGACATACTCATCCAGTCCAGAACGTCCGGGAACTTCACCTGAAGGGGTAAGAACCCTACTCAATGACATCCTTCTGTGTCCCTCATTGTCGTGCAGGGGGTTCATGCTGGTGGCAAGTACTACGGATCGGGCAACTGCGAGAAAGGAGTTTGCTGCACTGCGAGAGATGCGTGAGTCAATGGAGCATGAGTTTGGGGTGTTGTTCCCTGAGTTGAGTATGGGAATGAGTGGAGACTATGATCTTGCAATCGCTGAGGGTGCAACGATGGTTCGGCTCGGCACTGCACTCTTTGGACCTCGCCTCCCCTTGAGCACGGGAATGCACTGAACATCTTAGTTCACGTACGGAGGCAATAGCAGGAAACATGTAGCAGGGTGATAGTGAACCATTGCAAACTGAGCTGACGGTTTTCGGTATGCTGAACAGTACAATGCCACGATATCTTCCTGTTACAAGCCACGCACATTTTGCCCAAGAGGAGAAGGAACTTCTCACGTACTGGAAGGAGCGCTCTGTATTCGAGAAGAGCCTTGAGCTCAGGAAGACTTCACCTCGCTTTGTCTTCTACGAGGGTCCTCCTACAGCAAATGGCAAGCCTGGCATTCACCATGTGCTGGCACGTTCATACAAGGATCTCTTCATTCGATACAAGCAAATGGACGGCTTCTATGTTCCACGGAAGGCAGGGTGGGATACCCACGGCCTTCCCGTTGAGCTTGAGATCGAAAAGAAGTTGAAGATAAGTGGCAAGAAAGAGATCGAGGAGTATGGCGTAGCAGCCTTCAATGAGCTATGCAAGAAGTCAGTGAGTGATTACATCGATGACTGGGAAGCCATGACAGAGCGTCTTGGCTTCTGGCTCGATATGCAAAATCCGTACCGTACGTATGATGGCACGTTCATTGAATCCGTATGGTGGAGCCTCAAGGAACTGTGGGATAACGATTACCTGTATCAGGGATACAAGGTAACACCCTACTGTCCGAGATGCCAGACAACCCTCTCATCCCATGAGCTGAGCCTCGGATATCGTGATGATGTTGAGGATCCTTCTGTCTTCATCAAGTTCCAGTCATCGGATGATCCGCATGTATCGATGCTTGCATGGACAACAACGCCATGGACACTTCCAGGAAATGTTGCTCTTGCTGTCCATCCAGATGAGGAGTATGTGCGCATTGAACTGAATGGTGAGGGACTCATTCTTGCCCGTGCCAGACTATCGGTAATCGAAGGTGAGTACACCATTGTGGAGTCCATGCCTGGGGCCGACCTGGTTGGAAGGTCGTACGTACCACTTTTCGACGAAATGCTTCCAGAAGGGAAAGCATTTGTCGTGCTGAGCGCACCAGATCTTGTGAGCATGAGCGATGGTACGGGAATTGTCCACACTGCAGCCGCTTATGGAGAGGCTGATCTTGCATTGTGCCAGAAGAACGGCATTGCAATCCGTCATGTCGTTGGACTCGATGGCAAGTTTCTGGATGGTATCTCAAAGTATCGTGGAATGTTTGTGAAGAAGGCTGATCCCCTCATCATTGAGGAGCTCTCTTCCCGAGGCAGGCTCTACCGTGCAGAACGAATACGGCATACGTATCCGTTCTGTTGGCGGTGTGAATCGCCCCTTCTCTACTACGCACTGACTTCCTGGTTCATCCGGACAACTGCAGTAAAAGAGAAACTCATTGCAAACAATGCGACAGTTTCATGGCAACCATCGCACATTCGCGATGGACGCATGGGAAATTGGCTTGAGACTCTTGTGGATTGGAATATCTCACGAAGTCGCTATTGGGGAACTCCACTTCCTATATGGATCTGTGACAATGCAGACTGTGCAAAAAAGCGGTGCGTTGGTTCTGCTTCAGAATTGGGTCTCACAGTTGCTGACGATCTCCACAAGCCATATCTGGATGAAATACCCCTGACTTGTGAAGCCTGTGGCGGGACAATGCATCGTGTGCCGGATGTCATTGACTGTTGGTATGACAGCGGCTCTATGCCTTTTGCCCAGCTCCACTACCCGTTTGAGAATACTGAGGAATTTGCCAAAACCCATCCAGCTGACTTCATCTCGGAGGCGATGGATCAGACACGAGGGTGGTTCTTCTCCCTTCTTGCAGTAAGCACGCTTCTCTTTGGAAAGCCTGCGTACCGAAACGTTGTCTGCCTGGGACTCGTCCTTGATGAGAAGGGCAAGAAGATGTCGAAGTCAAAGGGGAACATCGTTGATCCCTGGTCGATCTTCAATGAATATGGTGCTGATGCCATGCGGTGGTACTTCTTCAGTGCAGTAAGTGCAGGAAGCGAGTACCGGGTAGGACCAGATGCCATTGTTGATGTGGTTCGTCGATTTTTCCTTACGTTGTGGAATACCTATGTGTTCTTCATCACCTATGCAGCAATCGATGATTTCGATCCATCGGGGACACCGGTTCCTGAGGATCAGCGTCCAGCTCTTGATGTCTGGTGCAGGGCACGCCTTGCAGCAACAGTGAATGCTGTAAGGGAATCACTTGACAGGTACGATGCAACCAATGCCTGCAGGACTATTGAAGAGTTTGTTGAGGATCTTTCCAAGTGGTATGTCCGTCGTTCACGACGACGGTTCTGGAAGGCAGAAGACGTAAGCGACATTGACAAGCGTTCAGCGTACGAGACTCTCTGGAGTGCACTCACAACACTTGCAGATCTCATGGCACCATTCACACCGTTCCTTTCAGAGCGACTGTACCGCAATCTCATGGGGTTCCTTGGGGATGCAGGACCAGTTCAAGGCGTTCCAGAGTCTGTGCATCTTCGGGATTTTCCCACTGCCAAACCTGTACAGGGTGCAGAATCAATACTCGTCGAGATGGCACGTTGCAGGAAGCTTGTAGAGGCAGGGCTTGCAGCGAGGAAGGAAGCGAATATCAAGGTTCGGCAGCCTCTTCGTGAAGCTCTTGTTGCTGGACCACCGCTACCAAAAGACCTCGAAGAGATTTTTGCTGATGAACTCAATGTCAAATCTGTCGCATACGACAGCACGCGTGATCCAAGGGATCCAGTGTATCTCGACACTGAGATTACGCCAGACTTGCAGCGTGAGTGGCTTGTGCGGGAAGTGAGCAGGAAAGTGAACGAACTGCGAAAGCAGGCAAAGCTTGAGCTTGATGACCGCATCGAACTTTTCATAGCAGGTGAGGGAATGATTGCGGATGCTGTTCGTGAACATGAATCCCATCTAAAGCAGGAAACACTTGCAACGATTGTCCATACCACTCGGGTGGATGATGCTCTTGCCACATGGGAAGGTGCAATCAATGGCGAGGAGTGCTGGCTCGCAGTACGTCGCTGATGGAGACACAGGACAGTAAGCAGCCAAAGACGACTCTTCGCATACGTGTACTGACTGTCGTGGGTGTGGCTGTCGCGATCATTCTGCTTGATCACCTTACGAAGTGGGTGGTTGCTTCATCCATACCGCTAGGAGGTTCAATCTGGCCCCATGCAGTTGTCAGTATTGATCATGTAACGAACTCGGGTGCTGCATGGAGTCTCTTCCCGCAGCTCAGGTGGCTGTACCTTGTCATTGCAGTCATTGTGTCGGTATATCTCTTTGTTCTTGCCTGGAACTGGAAAGGCGCATTGTGGCAGGTTGCAGTACTGGGATGCATCATTGGAGGAGCACTTTCCAATGGCATAGATCGATTGGTGCAAGGCTATGTCGTCGATTTCATTGATTTCCACTTCTGGCCAGTATTCAATGTCGCTGATATCAGTATTGTTCTTGGCATCCTTGCAGCTGTTTTCGCCTTTCCCCGATCATTTCGGGATGAGCACCATCGCACGGACACCCCTGCCAACGAAGCAAAGCATGATGAATGACAATGAGATGCGGCTGGATGTGTGGGTAGCTACCCATGAGGGTCTACCACGCACTCGTGCGCAGCAGCTCATTGCAGATGGCCACGTGCTTGTGAATGGTGCACCAGGCAAGAAGAACGATAAGGTTGGGGACAGAGATGCTATCACTGTGCACGTGCCAGAAGTAGTGGAAATGGAACAAGATCCACTGCACGTTCTGTTTGAGTTGGTCTATCGTGATGACTACCTTGCTGTAGTGAACAAGCCAGCAGGTGTAATCGTGCATCGAGCCCAAGGCATGACAACGCCAACGCTTGTCGAGGCACTTTCAGCATCGGGTTTGCCACTGGCACCACGGGGCGGTGATGATAGACCAGGTATCGTGCACCGGCTTGACAGGATGACAAGTGGACTTCTCCTCGTTGCACTTGATGATGCTACTCATGCTGGTTTACAGGAACAGCTTCGACTTCGGCATATCTCGCGAACGTACTGGGCTGCAGTGTGGGGAACGTTTGACGAATCCCGGGGAACGATTACGATGCCGATTGCTCGGGATCCTGCTCGTCCGACACTTCGTCGAGCGCATGCTGATGGCAAGCCTTCTACCACGCACTTTTCCGTACTTACTACAGGTCGGGGAGCCACCATTCTGGATGTCATGCTTGAGACAGGTCGCACACACCAGATTCGGGTGCATTTGGCTGCAATTCATCATCCAGTCATTGGCGATGCCCAGTACGGAAGAAGGGATGATTCCTTTGCTCCCAGGACTGCCCTTCATGCCCGGGCAATACGCTTCGAACACCCAGTGACTCATGCGACAATGGAGTTCACAGCACCGCTGCCATCTGATCTCGAACGTATCTCCACCGAGGTTCAAGAAGGACAGTTATGAGTACACCTCATGCGGATATTCCGCAGCCAACGTCACGGCTGGTCGCAGGACCAGGAGTGTTCGTTGTGCTGAGTGGTCCAAGTGGGGTGGGGAAGGACACAATTCTTCAGCAGTTGTTCGAACGGGATCCCAGACTTCATTACAGTGTGTCGTACACAACCCGTCCACCACGGGAAGGTGAAGTTGATGGTGTGTCCTATGTATTTGTGAGCGAACAAAAATTCTGGGAGCTATCCATGCAGGGTGAGCTTCTCGAGTGGGCATTTATCCATGGGCACTGGTACGGGAGCTCCATGGGACGCATTCAGGGATTTCTCGATCGGCAGGAGGATGTCGTCCTCAAGATCGATGTACAGGGAGCGGCTTCAATCCGTCAACGGGTGTCCGGGAATGCAGTCTTCATATTCGTTGCTCCTCCAACCTTTGAGGAGCTTGAACGACGACTGACAGAGCGGAGGACGGAGTCGACAGAGGATCTTTCTGTACGGCTTGCAAATGCACGCAATGAACTTGCTCAGGCTGACCAGTATGATGCTGTAGTGATAAATGATGACATTGACAAAGCAGTCGACGCTATTCTCACAATTGTTCATGCGCACCGTGTCGCACCAAAAGAGGCATCACCATCGTAGTAGGGGACCATGTCGCAGAACACTGAGGAGTTGGGTGGGGCATTTGCACATGCAAGTGGTGATGGACATGAGGAGAGTCCGGTATCTCGCCTTGTGGCAGTCGTTCTTGATACAACACAGATCCTTCCTCACGACACACTGACCTACAGGGTTCCCGAACATTTGGGCGATATTCCTGTTGTTGGCAAGCGTGTTGTTGTTCCATTCCGGAATGCGACCCTTGAAGGTTTCGTGATAGAGCATGAAGAGTCAACACAGCTCAATGAAGTTCGGGAGATAGGTGAACTTGTTGATGGTGTACCTGAACTCACCTCGTGGCAGAGAAACCTTGCTGTGTTCATTGCACGACGGTATGTCGCTTCCCTGAGTGAAGTCGTAAAGACCATGGTTCCAAAACCAGTGCGAATCGGGCGGGTACCACGGGCATCGAAGAACAGGTCCAACGTCTTGAAGGAACATGCTGAAGTACTGGCTCCAACTCTCAATGCCGAGCAGGAAACAGCTGCTTCAGCAGTCATTGCAGCTGTAACCGAGCATCGATCCGAGCGGTTTCTCCTTCATGGTGTAACGGGAAGTGGCAAAACAGAGGTGTACCTTGCTGCAATTGAGGAGTCCATCAGGCAGGGACGACAAGCTATCATGCTCGTTCCTGAGATTGCATTGACTCCGCAGACACTGGATCGCTTTCGGGCCCGATTCCATGACCGGGTTGCAGTCCTTCATTCTGCTCTTACAGATGCCATGCGGGCAAGAGAGTGGTGGAGAATCTACCGCGGTGAAGTGGATGTTGTCGTCGGTTCCCGCAGTGCTATTTTTGCTCCAGTGCAGGACCTCGGGATCATTGTTGTCGATGAAGAGGATTCCTCGTCATACAAGCAGGAGCGGCATCCCAGGTACCATGCTGTTGAGGTTGCCTTTGAGCTTGGCAAGCTTCGGAATGCTCCAGTTGTACTGGGAAGTGCTACACCACGAATAGAGATGTTCTACCGTGCACACGGGAAGGATGTCACACTTCTTACCCTCACGAAGCGGTTCAACGGAAGGGAACTTCCTCCAGTCGAAGTAGTGGACCTCAGGCAAGAGCTTCGTGCTGGCAATCATTCCATGCTCTCGAAGGAACTTCTTGACGCGATCCGTACGTGCCATGAGGGAGGTGGACAGTCACTGCTGTTCCTCAATCGCAGGGGACTTGCAACTCTCGTTCTCTGCAGGACATGTGGATTCGTACTCACATGTACGCAGTGCAGTGCAAATCTCGTACACCACCATTCCACCGGTATGTGCCATTGTCATTACTGTGGACGGACAGAGGCTCTGCCAACGATATGCCCGTCCTGCAGTGCACCGAAGATCCGTCAACTTGGTGGGGGAACAGAACGGGTTGAGCAGGAAGTGCGTGAAGCAGTTCCAGGGATACGCATCTTGCGTATGGATCGGGATACAATGCATCACCGGGATGCGTACGAGGATGCATATCGGACCTTTTCACGACATGAGGCAGATTGCCTGATTGGGACACAGATGGTGGCGAAGGGCTGGGACCTTACAGGAGTCCGGCTCGTAGGTATAGTCAATGCAGACGGATCCCTGCATTTCCCGGACTATCGAAGTGCTGAGGTCACCTTCTCTCTTCTCACACAGGTCGCTGGACGCACGGGAAGAGGTGATGAGCCAGCTCGGGTTCTTCTCCAAACATATACTCCTGAGCATTTTGCTATCCAGGCTGCAGCACGACACGACTATCGTGCATTTGCCCATGAAGAGATCCGCATACGAAAGTCCTGGAACTTCCCCCCGTTTCGGGAAATGGTTGTCTGCATTGCATCCCACAAGTCAAACGACAAGGCAAGGATCATGGCGGAGGAGGCTGTAAATCGGATCTCTGGTACAATTGCTCCAGATATGGCTGTAGAAGTGCTCGGCCCGACTCCAGCACCAATGCACCAGGTCAAAGGGGAGTTCCGCTGGCAGTTCATAGTCCGGGGTCAGCAACTCCAGCAACTGTATGAGTATCTTCCGAAGGGAGCCGGGTGGAACATTGATGTAGACCCATCGATGTGATCGAAGGAGTGTAGCGTTATGGCCGTTTTGACAATCATCACCCAGGAAAACCCGCACATCCGGCGGAAGGCAAACCGGGTTCCCCGTGTTGATGCCTCTGTACAAAAGCTGATGGATGATCTTCTCGAGACCATGCTTGCGAACAATGGAGTGGGACTTGCAGCAGTGCAGGTGGACGTTCCGCTTAGGGTCATTGTTGTCAAGGTGGATAACCAGGTGTTTCAGCTCGCAAATCCGGAGATGGTGCGTGCAGAAGGTGAACAGATCGGCTATGAGGGATGCCTGTCAGTGCCAGGAATGATCGGAGAGGTTGCCCGTGCAGAACGGGTTGTCGTCAAGGGTCTTAACAGGCATGGCAAGGAAGTCCGCATCAAGGGTTCGGAGCTCCTTGCACGAGCCTTTCAGCATGAAATAGACCACCTGGATGGCATTCTCTTTCTCGACAAGCTCACGAGCATTGACACCCTGCGAAAAGTGGATGACCTTGCTGACGAGGATCGGGTGGATGGAGAAGGGGTCACACTCGCTGTCTAGCTGTGAAACGACATGTCAGTGTGTCCATGTATAGACGCATTCATCAGTGGTTTACTGGGTGGGGTGTGATTCATGAGAATTGTCTTCTGCGGTACAGCATCATTTGCCGTGCCAGCATTGGAGGCATGTGCTGCAGTCGGTGACGTGGGTATGGTGCTCACGCAGCCAGACAAGCCTGGAGACCGTGGAAAGAGGGCAGCCCGGCCTGTGGCAGATCGTGCCCAGGAGTTGGGCATTCCTGTTTCCCAGCCTGCAACACTTCGCAGTGAAGAAGTGTTTGCACAGTTCCAGTCCTGGAACCCGACAGTGCTTGTTGTTGCAGCGTACGGCAAGATTATTCCTCAGAGGTTTCTAGACTTGCCTCCCTGGGGCGGGATCAATGTCCACGGTTCGCTTCTTCCACGATGGCGGGGAGCAGCACCCGTGCAAGCTGCCATTCTCGCAGGAGATGAAGTGACTGGTGTATCCATCATGAAGATGGATGCTGGCATGGATACTGGAGACATCCTTGTTCAAGAGTCATGCCCTGTCGGGGAGAAGATTGCAACTGAGCTCATGGAGGAGCTTGCAGTCATGGGAGGCAGGCTCCTTGCAACTGTCCTGCAGCAGTACGAACAGGGAATTCCACCGACACCACAGGTCCAGGACGAGACCCTTGTGACGTACACGAAGAAGATCGAGAGAAAGGACGGGGAAGTGGACTGGGCGAATGATACTGCAGAAGACATTGTGAGAAAGGTGCGTGCCTATACGCCGTGGCCTGGAGTCAGTGCTGAGATTGCTGGCCGCCGGGTGGAGATCGAGAAGGCACATGTGGAATCTGGTGTGAACCATGCAGGTGCTAATGGTTCGGTCGTTGGACGCATGCGGGAGTGGGGAGTGATTGCCTGTTCAGGGCCGAGTTTGCTCAGAATAGAGCGTGTGCGTCCTGAGGGAAGGAAGAGCATGGACTTTGCCTCGTTCTGCAACGGAGTTCCTGAACTCAAGTCCATTCCGAAATTGACTGGTAGGGTAGTGCAGCAGGAAGAATCCTGACGAAAGGCACGGGAAGGCCGTGGGATCCAGACTACTCCATACTCCGTTGCCGGGGAGCAGGAGGTAATTTTGCATTCCTGTTTTTCGGACCTGCATTGCCAAAGCGGAACGAGGCGATAAGCCACTGTCGCCTGGGCACAGCAGTAACGGAAGTGGGAAGTGCCTGATGGGTCATTGAGGGACTCAGAACCTGTGCACTGTTGAGTGCATGGCGATCTTCCGACATCTGAACGTGATATGTGCCATCGCTTAGCCGCTCCACCAGCATGAGCTGCATGTGGTTCCAGCGCAGGGTGAGGTTAGCAGGATGTCTCTGGATGTACGAACCTGGAAGCATCCACCACTGGCCGTGCTCATCTGGGAAGGCAGCACCCTCCCAACTCCACGCAACGTCGCCAGGTTGCATTTCCTGAATTGTCATGCCGCGCTTCATACTTCTATAGTACGGTTCGAGGGTGGGACATCAGACACCCAATACAGTGGCATTGTGGCATGAAACGCGCCAAATGCGTCACAATGGAGACACTGCAAGGGAGGGAAGTTCATGCATCCAGTTCGTTCAATATATCGAAGGATCGCCATTCCAGTTGTGACTGCAGTGACGAGTGCTGGAGGCAATGTAGCGTTTCTGTTGATGGACCCTTCTGCACACACTCCAGACCGGATTGGGGCAGCAGCAGCAGGAGTGGCAGTGACTGCAATATCAGGAGTAGTGAACAACAGACGGAATGCCCGAATTGCAGAGCAGGAACGGCTTGCCAAGGAGCGTGCCCGTTCTCAGGGTCAGTCTATTCCCATTCCAGAGCCCACGGATCTCGACTGGTAGCCTACGACGCTTCCGTTACAACGGGAAGGAGATACTCAAGGTCTGTCCATGGGTTCACGACAATAGTCACGTCATGCTCAAGGTGCTCAAGGAGATCATCACCCTTTACCTGGAGGACTGACAGCTGCATCCAGTCAGGATTGCGATTGACTGCTTCACGAATGGCATCTGGCCGGGTGAAGACAGGGAACATGATTTTTTCATCACCAGTATCTTCATCATCAATGGCGAAGTGAAGAAGGTCCCCTTCAGTACTGCTGCCATCTTCACCCTGTGCACCAGCAGCCATGCCAAGTGCAAAGACTTCTGACCGGGAAAACTCTTCTCGGATTTTCTGCATGTGTTCGGGTCCCGTTCGCTTGATTGCGATAAGAACCTCAAGCGGATGCATATTCGCCATTGTGGGGACTCCTTTGGGATTAGGTCATTGCTCCAAGAATTGTCTCCATCATACCGAGGTCATGCAGCATGAGCGCCATTCGACAGAACTGTCACCGGGTATGATGAAGAAGATTACGATCCTTGGCTTGTGATATGACAAATTCTACAACTGATGCAACTCTTGCGAGAAACCGAAGAGCCCGACATGACTATGAGATTCTCGAAACGTTTACTGCAGGCATGGTCCTGAGTGGAACGGAAGTGAAGTCTGCACGTGCAGGGAAAGCCCAGATAGCAGATGGGTTCATTCGTGTGGAGCGTGGTGAGGCATGGTTGTACAACACACATATTGCAGAATACGAGCAGGGCAATCGCATGAACCACGAGCCAGGGCAAAAGCGCAAATTGCTCCTCACAAAGAGGGAGATTCGATCCCTGGAGTCGAAACTCCGGATTGACAGGCTCACGGCTGTTCCTCTTGCACTGTATCTCGAGCGTGGGTGGGTGAAGTGCTCACTTGGTGTAGGGAGAGGAAAGCGGAAATGGGATAAGCGGAATGATATTGCAGCCCGGGATGCAAAGCGTGATGTTGATCGTGAGGTTGCTCGTGCAATGCGGGAGCAAGGCTGAGCAGGGAATAGACGTGAGGAGACGTGCCTACGTCTGGTCAGGTCCCTGATACGGTCGGTTTGCAAGCGTTTCAGGAACGAGGGTACCTGCTTCCTGGTCAATAGCGCTTTTGACCTCTTTCAGTCCCTCTCCAGTTGCAGCAGAAATGGGAATGAGAGGGTACTCAACTCGTGAACGAAGCGTGGAAAGCACATTGTTACGTTGATCTGGGTCAAGAAGATCACACTTGTTGACAATGAGGATCCGGGGTTGTGTACAGAGCATGTCATCGAGGGTAGCTTCGACTGTTGCGAGCTGGGACAGGGCATCTGGATGACTGCCGTCCAGTACGATGCAGTGGAGGGATGCTGCAGAAACCTCCTCAAGCGTTGAGGCAAATGCTTCAACGAGCTCAGTAGGAAGATTTTGGATAAAACCTACAGTGTCTGTCACTATTACTCGTCGACCGGAGGCAAACTGCATCATGCGTGAAGTGGGGTCAAGGGTAGCGAAGAGTTGGTCATCTGCAAAGACTGTTGCATGCGTGAGGGCATTGAGGAGCGTGGACTTTCCTGCATTCGTATATCCGACAAAGGCGCAAGTGGCAAGCGGGACACTCGTTCGGGCTGCACGTCGGACTGTTCGTTGCCGAGTGAGTGCCTCGAGCTGTTTCTTAAGCTTCTTGAGCCTGTTGCGGACAAGACGTCTGTCAACTTCAATCTGCTGTTCACCTGGACCACCGCGAAGTCCCACGCCTCCTCGCTGCCGTTCAAGGTGGGTCCACCCTCCAGCAAGACGGGGTAGCATGTGCTCAAGTTGAGCCATCTCTACCTGGATTCGACCCTCTGCAGTAGTGGCACGATGAGCGAAAATCTCCAGAATGACCTCAGTTCTGTCAAGAACAGTGACGTGCCATGCTTCCTCAAGATTTCGCTGCTGACGTGGAAGGAGGGCATCATTAACGATGACTGTTGCAATTTGTTCCTGAATGATGAGGTCTGCAATGCGTTCTATTGTTCCCTTGCCAAAAAGCGTTGCTGCATGGGGAGCTGCAAGAGTTATTGTCTCGTGTGCTACAGGTTCGTATCCACACGTACGAGAAAGTTCTTCGAGTTCTTCCATCTCCCACGCAAGCTGATTCCGGGCATGCGTACGCTGTTGGGAGCCGAGGAGGAGAACGCGAATCGGTTCAGTCGTTCGGGTACTGCTTCGTCCCCGTGAGGCGTGTGCGGTTTGTACTGGATCATGTGTCACAGGATGAGCATACCCCACGCAGTCAGGAGAAGCGACATACAGTTGTCGCGGGCACAGCGTAACAACATATGTGTAAAACATCCGTCACAGTGGAACAGATTTATCGATGACACGGTAGGGTATATACAGGCAAATGCTACCAGCGACATCACAGGTGCAGGATGTGGCTGGTAGCAGTGCATCGGGGGAGATTTTCCAGAGAGAATCCCTCTGGTGTACGCTTAACCTTCCAAGCCTGACTTGGCAGAATTTCCATTGATATGGGGGCGTTTGGATTTGACGGGGTAGTAGGTTACATAATGGCGGGTCGAGCCCCGGGCTCGTAAAACCGGGAAAACAATATGTGCGAATAACACATCAGCTCTTCCTGTGGCAGCATAGGAAAGCACACGATCAGGGGTCTACCCTGACGTCACTCTCGGCATTGATTCAGTAAAGAGACAGTGACGCTAATACCATGAATCTTGCCGGACCACGGGGCACGCGTGGTTCCGGGACACATACAGTGCCTGGTATGGAGCTTATGCGTCAGGTAATAAGCGCTGTATGAGAATTTCTACCTGACTACACTCGTAGATGTTATGTGGACAACTATTTCGGACCCGGGTTCGATTCCCGGCGCCTCCACCAGTGGAAACTCCATCCAAAGGGTTGTGGAACGGAATGCTGTAGAGTGAGTGCAAATGCGTCGTTCGATACACAAAAGCATACTTGGAGGGCAGGATCATCCGCGAAAGACAAAGCGGAAGATTGGCGATATTGTCATTCCTGTTGTTGGTGGCATAACGCCAATTGCAATTCTCATTGTCAATATTGCCGAGTTCATTGCACACCACCTTGCACAGTTTCGCTGGACGATATCAGTACTTGCATTTGTGAGTGGAGTGATGCTCAACAGCTGGGCAGCACTTGCAATATATCGAGTGCTGAAGAATCGTGTGCCGGATAATCCCTTGGTTGCTGATCGGAACCAGGAAGTCATGTTCATGATAGTGATGTTTGTCGTTATTCTCGTTGCAGCTGTTACTGCTGTGCTCTGCTATATCGGACTACAGAATCCAAAGGAGCTCCCAAATGGCATTTCTGTTGTCACTGCATCTCTCGCTCTTCTTATTCCAGTCCTGCTCCAGGATCTGATACGACGGTTCGTGCCAAAGAAACCATAGGGTGTGAAGTCAATAGCCAACCATACACTTAAGGCACAGGATTGACAAGAAGTGTTCCTGAAGAGAAATATGCCAGAGCCGTCCATCAACCGAGGTGGTCGCTGAACGGCTCTGGGTCGTTTGGGGGGCGAGAGAAGTTATACCTCTTTGAACTCAGCGTCGACGACATCGTCTCCGCCATCATTTTCGGAGGACTGTGTAGAATCCCCAGATTCTCCTGCTGGAGCCTGCTGGGCACTTTGGGCATACACAGCTTCACCAACCTTCGAGAGTGTTGATTCTAATGCACTGTGTGCACTCTTGATCGCTTCAGTGTCCTCAGACTTCACAGCATCACGGACAGCAGTGATCTTCCCTTCGATGTCAGTCTTGAGATCCTCAGCGATTTTGTCACCGTGATCCTTGAGTATTTTCTCTGCCTGGAAGGTGAGCTGCTCAGCATGGTTCTTCACTTCCACAACTTCAGCACGCTTCTTGTCTGCTTCTGCATTTGCCTCGGCTTCTTTCACCATGCGATCCACTTCATCCTTGGAAAGGGTCGTTGAACCAGTAATGGTAACCTTGTTTTCCTTCCCCGTTCCTTTGTCCTTAGCTGTGACATTGAGGATGCCGTTCGCATCGATGTCGAAGGTGACCTCGATTTGCGGCATGCCACGTGGTGCAGGAAGGATTCCATCAAGGGTGAATTTGCCCAAAATCCTGTTGTCATGGGCCATTGGCCGTTCACCCTGGAGGACAACGATCTCCACAGAAGATTGATTGTCTGCAGCAGTCGAGAATACCTGCGAAGCGGATTTCGGGATTGTGGTATTCCGCTCGATGAGCTTTGTGTTGATACTCCCTTCAGTCATGATGCCAAGGCTCAGTGGTGTGACATCAAGAAGAAGGACGCCAGTCACTTCCTTGTTGAGAACTCCTGCCTGAATGGCAGCTCCAACTGCAACAACCTCATCAGGGTTGACACCCCGGTGTGGTTCCTTGTTCGTGAGAGTCTGAACGAGCTTCTGGATGACAGGCATACGTGTCGATCCACCGACAAGTATGACCTCGTCAAGCTCCGATGCAGAGATCTTTGCATCCTTGAGTGCATCAGCAAAAGGCTTCTTGCATCGTTCAGTGAGATCTTGTGTGAGCTGCTCGAACTTGCTTCTCGAAAGGGTCACAACAAGATGCTTTGGACCAGTCTCATCTGCAGTGATGAACGGAAGGTTGATTTCCGTCTCCTGTCGTTGCGAGAGTTCGATCTTTGCCTTTTCTGCTGCTTCAGTAAGACGCTGGAGTGCCTGACGATTGGAACGCAAGTCTGTACCGTTTTCCTTCTTGTACTCGTCTGCAAGCCAATCAACGACCCGGCGGTCATAGTCATCTCCACCGAGGTGGGTGTCTCCGTTTGTTGCGAGAACTTCGAAGACGCCATCCCCCAACTCCAGCACAGAAACGTCGAAGGTTCCACCACCAAGGTCAAACACAAGGATCTTCTGGTTTTCTGCCTTCTCCAGACCGTATGCAAGTGCAGCTGCTGTAGGTTCATTGATGATGCGAAGAACATTGAGACCAGAAATTGTCCCAGCATTCTTAGTTGCCTGACGCTGTGCATCATTGAAATACGCTGGAACAGTGATGACTGCATCAGTCACAGGTTCTCCAAGGTACGCTTCTGCATCTGTCTTCAGCTTTTGGAGGATCATTGCGGAAATCTGCTCAGGAGTATAGTGCTCGCTTCCGATTTCCACTTCTGCACGGCCTTCCTTTCCCGCAATGACCTTGTAGGGTACCTGGCGGGACTCACTATCAACCTCATTGAGGAGCCGTCCCATGAACCGTTTGATGGATGAGACCGTGTTTTCCGGATTGACAACTGCCTGACGGCGTGCAAGTTGACCAACGAGACGTTCGCCGTTCGGTCGGAAAGCTACCACAGAGGGCGTGGTCCTGTTTCCCTCTGCATTTGCAATGACAGTTGGTTCCCCACCTTCCATCACAGCTACAACGCTGTTTGTTGTTCCAAGGTCAATTCCTACGGTCTTGCCCATATGTAGTGTCCCTCCTCATGGGATGTAGATATGTTGAATGTACGAAACAAATCCAGGTCTGCATCACTGCACTACTGGATGTAAGCTCCTTCCACGATACCGTGGTGTTGCACTGTACCGCACTTACCAGATACCACGCGAGTTGCGTATCCTAAACGTGTTGGAGGGATGACATGGCAGGCACTACTGTGCAGGAGACGCTCGTCTCACTTCGAAGAAGAGCGGACGAGGATTTCCTTGGAGATCTTGGATTTCATGGGACGGGACGTCATACTGCAGAACTTGGTCTTCTCGGAGTGAAGGTAACGCTGACACGAGCACGGTATCCAAATCGACCAAACGGCATGGACATGTATGCAATTACAATCTCGCGTATTGCTCTTGACCACCGACCAGGAGACCCGGAAACGTTTGAAGTACTGGGTGGACTTTTTGGCGATGAAGTGGAGCGTGCAGAAGAACGCAACGGGGGTCCACTCGTTCGTATGTTTCGCCTGCCAGCTCACTCATCTTGAGCGTTGTGCCTGCCGTATTCACCTTGCAGGGAAACAAACCGGCAGGGACCGTGATTTTCGTAGTGGTAGGTAGTACCTGTACGTGAGATGACATACAGGGTTGCTTCCTGTGTTCCTTCATTCTCGATTGGAATGATGAGCTTTCCCGTACGGTCTTTCAACTGTTCTCCAAGGGGTGAGGGGAGTTCAGGACAGGCTGCAGAAACAATGATGGCATCGTATGGTGCATTTGGAGGATATCCCTTACCACCATCTCCGATGAGGAGTTCGATTCGTGATCCATATTCCTCGAGGCAAGTACGTGCACGGAGTGCAAGTTCAGGAATACGTTCAATAGAGGTGACTCTTCCACCGAGTTGGGCAAGGATGGCAGTTTGGTAGCCAGAACCAGTTCCTATTTCAAGCACATTTGCATTCCGGGTGATTCCAGCGAGCTCCATCATGATGGCAATCATGAGTGGCTGAGAGATTGTTTGTTGGAAGCCGATTGCAAGAGGAGCATTGTCATACGCGTATTCGCTGACATCCTTGGGGACAAATCGTTGTCTGTCCACAGTTCCGAAGGCTTGGATTATAAGCGGGTTTGCGATGCCGTTGCGTCTCAGCACTCCAACAAGTTCATGAAGATTGGACATGGGGTCTCCTGTGTGTCCTGATACAGGATACGTACCCAACAACTGTCGAGTGCACACTGTGGAAAAAGGAGTGCTGAGATGTTTTCCTTGTTCCCAACATAACTGTGTAAGGTACCGTACGATATGACACATGACAGACGAGGCCATATCCTACGGCGTTGCATCAGAGGATGAGCTTCCAATAGTGCGGGAATTCATCACTGCGCTTACGTACGATGAGCAGGCTCACTATGCCCATCCACGGGAGACGTATCAGGAGATTGCAGAACGTATCCCTGTTCCACCAGCAAGTTTCACTGGATCGAATGTGCAATTCGTTGCACGCAATGATGAAGGTGAGGTCGTGGGGTGTTGCTGGTGTGTCATCTTCGATCCAGGGACTGGTCTTGAGGCAGAAATAGCTGAACTCTATGTCCGTGAGGATGCACGAAACAAGGGGATTGGTACATCACTGGTTCGTATGGCTGTCGAGTATTTCCGTGTGACGGGTGTCATGTTTGCCCACGTGTGGACTCGAGACGGAAATGATCCAGCTCGACAAGCGTATGTGCGCAGTGGATTTGCTCCTACGGAGCAGCTCGTGCTCACATGGCTTCCCCTTCCAGCAGAAGAATCTGACGGGAGCTAGTAAAAACGTGAGGGGGGTGGAGGTGGTGCTTCTGGAACACCAGGATGTGACTGTTGGAGTGCTGGCGAAGGTAGCTTGGAGGATTGCTGGCCTGTGCGTGACACTTCCTGCTCAGAGAACCCATTGTACGAGTCGACAACAACGCCAGTGCCATACGCAACAACCTCTGTAATGCCGTTACCGACATCAGATGAATCGAACCGTACTGCAAAAACTGCATTTGCTCCATCAAGGGATGCTGCCTCTCCAAGACGTTCAAGTGCTGCAGCACGGGTTTCCTCCAGCATCTTGAGGTAGCTTTTGGGCTCACCACCGACGAAAAAGCGGAAGACAGCTGCAAGAAATGTTCCGACATTCCGATTTCTTGCACTCACACCGATGAACATGCCGACAGTTCGCGTTATGTGGTAGCCAGGTGGGGATTCAGCAGTAGTAATGAACATGATCGTGAAAACTCTCGTGTGGAGAAAAGCGTACCATGCACTTTCCCATGCTGGGACAGTTCGAATGGAGATCAGGACTTGTCATAATGGAAAGCATGACACTCACAGAAGCAGATATAGACCACATTGCGGAGCTTGCACGATTGCACATTTCGGCTGACGATCGTGAGCGCATGGTGGAACAGCTTGGTGCAATTCTCGATCATGTTGCACGCATTCAGGCAGTTGACCTCAGCAGCGTTTCAGAGACAATGCACATGGGTGAAGAAGTAAACCGTTGGCGAAAAGATGAAGTTCGTCCTTCCTTGGGAGTGGACGATGCCCTTGCAAATGCACCGGAAAGTGATGGCCACTACTTCAAGGTTGAGGCAATCCAGGAGGAGCAAGCATGAGCAATCTTCGGACCATCTCCGAGATGGCACGTGCCCTCAGGGCAAAAGAAGTGAGCCCACGTGAGCTCACAGAACAGGCATTTGCATCAATAGACAAAACAGATGATGCGCTCAATGTTTACTTGGCGAGAACGGAAGAGCAGGCATATGCTCAGGCGGATGAGGCAGCGAAAAGGCTTTCCTCCGATAAGGAAGCACCACTGGTATGTGGTGTGCCCATTGCAGTAAAGGATGTTCTTACGCTCCAGGGAGCCCCTACAACTGCAGGCTCAAAGATTCTTGAGGGCTTCATGCCACCATATACAGGGACAGCAGTAGGAAAACTTCTGGCAAGCGGTGCAGTTGTGGTTGGGAAAACCAACTGTGACGAATTTGCCATGGGGTCGTCGAATGAACACTCAGCATATGGTCCTGTTGGCAATCCATGGGACACGTCCCGGGTTCCTGGTGGGAGTAGTGGCGGCAGTGCTGCAACTGTGGCTGCCCGTACAGTGCCGATGGCGCTTGGGACAGATACAGGAGGTTCAATTCGTCAGCCTGCCTCACTGTGTGGTGTTGTGGGCTTCAAGCCAACATACGGAAGGGTTTCCCGATATGGACTCATTGCATTTGCATCCTCGCTTGATCAGATAGGGCCGTTTACGACAACAGTCAGGGATGCAGCAATAACGTATGAAGCAATTGCTGGTGCAGACCCAATGGATAGCACCACATCCACCCGAGCTGTGGAACCAGTACTGGACACCCTCAATGGATCCATATCAGGTATGAAGCTTGGCGTTCCAAAAGAGTACTTTTCTGACGGCATTGACGCTGGTGTCCGTGAGAAGGTTGAGAAGGCAATTGCAGTTTTGCAGGACACGCTTGGAGCGAAAATTGTTGAGGTTTCACTTCCCAGCACAGACCTCGCACTTTCGGTGTATTACATCATTGCTCCAGCAGAATGCTCTTCGAACCTCGCACGGTTCGACGGAATCAGGTATGGAGTTCGCATCCAGGACGGATCTCTCCATGCCTCGTATCGTGCAACGAGGGGTACCTTGTTTGGTCAGGAAGTGCAGCGTCGGATCATGCTTGGTACCTATGTGCTTTCAAGCGGATACTACGATGCGTATTATCGTCGTGCACAGAAGGTGAGGACTCTCATTGCACAGGAATTCACATCCGTCTTCGAAACGGTCGATGCCCTTGTTTGTCCGACATCCCCTACAGTTGCATTTCCGAAGGGAGCAAAGTCAGATCCACTTTCGATGTATCTTCTTGATGCACTCACAATTCCCGTGAATCTTGCTGGACTTCCAGGAATTTCTGTGCCATGCGGATTCTCGGATGGGCTTCCAGTAGGCCTTCAGGTCATCGGACCCCGGTTTGCAGATGGTCGTGTTCTCCAGATTGCACATGCATATGAGCAAGCAACGGAATGGCACACATCTGAGCCAGAGATCGCAACAAAGGTGGAAGCATGATGGAAGAAGCAGTCATGGCAAATGCTGCCACTGGTACCGAATATGAGGTCGTCATTGGACTCGAGGTTCATGCGCAGCTTCTCACAGCAAGCAAGATGTTCTGCAGGTGCAGTGCATCCTACATAACTGCTGGTCCAAATGAGAATACGTGTCCTGTGTGTCTTGGCATGCCAGGTGTCCTTCCTGTCATGAATGAGGAAGCAATTCGGGATACGATTCTCACGGGCATTGCACTGGGATGCACGATCCCGGAAGTGTCAAAGTTCGACCGCAAGAACTACTTTTATGCAGACCTTCCGAAGGGATACCAGATCTCGCAATTTGACCAACCACTCACTGTTGATGGAACACTACGGTTCGTTGTTGATGGGAAAGAGGTGTCATGCGGTATTGAACGAGTGCATCTCGAGGAAGATGCTGGCACTCTCCATCACCTCGGTTCAGGAATTCACAGCTCGCATGCATCCTTGGTTGACTTCAATCGTGCTGGTGTGCCACTCATGGAAATTGTCGGTCGGCCAGACCTTCGCACGCCAAAAGAAGCCAGGGAGTATGTGACGACCCTTCGCAGGATCCTGATGTTCATTGGTGTGAATGATGGAAACCTTGAGGAAGGTTCCATGCGGTGTGATGCGAATATTTCACTCCGTCCGAAGGGAGCCACTGAACTCGGAGCAAAGGTCGAAGTAAAGAACATGAACTCTTTCCGATCGATTGAGCGTGCACTGGAACATGAGATCGTTCGACAGACTGCCCTTCTCAGGCGAGGCGAAACCATTCCACAGGAGACACGGGGCTGGATAGATCCAGAAAACCGTACAGTAAGCCAGCGCAGCAAGGAGCAGGCTCACGACTACCGGTACTTTCCAGATCCAGACCTTCCAGCACTCTCCATCAGCAGGGAACTGGTTGACGAACTTCGTCGCAGTCTTCCTGAACTTCCAAGTGCAATGCAAACGCGTTTTGTCTCAAGCTATGGCATCTCTGAATATGAGGCAGGAGTGCTCACACAAGAACGGTCAGATGCTGAGACCTTTGAAGAAATTGTGAAGCGGGGTGTGGACCCAGTCCTTGCAGCCCGATGGTGCATTGGGGACCTTGCCAAACTTGCAAAGGATTCGAAGACTGGAATTGGTGCATCTGGACTTGGTGTCGAAGGTGTAGCAGAACTCCTGAAGCTCCTCCATGCAGGAACAATCAATGGTGCAACGGCAAAGGCTCTTGCTGAAGAACTCTATACAGTTGGGGGATCCCCAGCTGCACTCGTTGCAGAGAGGGGTCTTGGCAAGGTGTCAGATCGTAGTGCTGTTGAGGCAATGTGCCAGGAGGCAATTGCTGGAAACCAGAAGGCAGTTGAGGACTTCCGCGGAGGCAAGGAGGCAGCTTTCCAGTCTCTTGTTGGTGCTGTCATGAAGGCATCCCGGGGAAGGGCAGATGCTGCCCTTGTTCGGGAAGTGCTCACAGATCTTCTTTCGTCCTAGCATGACTGCTCGTGACCACACTCGGGGGGAGAGTGCGGACGTTTCTGTCGAGAAGGCTGTCTATGGAGGATTGACGAGAGCGCACCTTGATGACGGCACTCTCGTCTTTGCCGGGAATGCTATCGAGGGAGAGCTGGGAACAGTCGAGCTGCAGTACCGGAAGAAGAATATGTGGTTTGGCAGAATGAAAAACATTGCTACACCATCAGAGGATCGGGTACAGGCTCCATGTCAGTTTGCAGATCGCTGTGGAGGGTGTCAACTACAGCACATGGCGTATCCAGCCCAGGTTGCAATGAAGCGACGGATTGTTGAAGAAGCTCTCCTTCATGAGGGTGTGGCAGTACCACAGGACATTCGTGTCCATGCAATGGAGCATCCCTGGTCATACCGATACCGTGGTGAATTCCATGTTGTTCCGGGATCGAAGGGAATGGTTGATGCACAACTTGGCTTCAATGAACATAGGAGATGGGTACCAGTCGCAGTGGATGACTGCCTGATTCACCATGAAACTATCCGGAATGCGCTTTCTGCACTTGTTGAGCTTGCACAGCGTGGAGGACTTGAGGGACTCTCCACACTGCACTGTACTGTGGGTGAGCATGGCCAGGAGCTCCTGCTTCGTGCAAAACCCCAGGGGAAGATCCGGAGTGATGTCCTCGAGGAAATTGCTCTCAGGTCAGACAGCAGTGTGAGGTGGAGTACAGAAGCAACAACACTCCACTGGAGATCACTTGCATTCCGCATCACACCGGATACATTTATCCAGGTGAACTGGAAGATGATGGACACACTGTACCAATGTGTCATTGATGCAACTTCGAAGTCGCATGCACATCATGTCCTTGATGCGTACGCAGGTATTGGAGTGATGTCGTCAGCTTTTGCTCTTGCAGGAGCAGAAGTGACCTGTATTGAGTCAAATCCTGCAAGTGTGCAGCTTGGCATGCTCAATGCACGCATGAATGTACTTGAGCATGAACTGCATTTTGTACGGGGAAGTGTGGAGGATGTCATAGCTGAGTATCTTGGAAAAGCAGTTGAACATGTCGTCCTTGATCCGCCACGGTCGGGGTGTGAACCCAGGGTTGTTGGAGCACTGGTCATGCATGGCCCACAACATGTCACTTATGTTTCGTGCAATCCATCTACACTTGCGAGAGATCTCCATGTACTCGTGGCATCAGGTCCATATATTCCCACACGCATGGATATAGTGGACATGTTTCCCCATACCTACCATGTCGAGACAGTCGTGCATCTCGAACGGGAAGGATGATTGCAGTCAAGATTCTGGCTCTATTCGTCGTTTTGCTTGCGAGTTGACCGTGGTCGGGGCTGGGGGTCTGGCATGTTCTCTGTGCTTGCTTCGGAGGCTGGTGGCGCTGCAGGAAGGAGCTTGAGCAGGTACGCGTACCGCCGGAGAACTACACAGGCTGCAATAACAAAGACGATCATCCAGGAAAGTTCTGTACCTGGAGGATTGTTCGCAGCGTGTTGGGAACCGTTGAAGAAGATGTCATAGAACAGGTCAACGAAGAACGCTATGACACTTCCAACGCTCACGAGGCCAAGTACGAGCATTTCAAAGCCGTTATAGAGAGCGCCAAGAGTGCTATTGAGAAACTCTTCTTCTGGCTCAATCCGCATCATGAGATACCGGTGGCTTGCCCAGAATGCAGCACCGAAGATGAAGTACACGATACCTGTGATGGTTTGTGCCTTCTCAAGAGCTTGCTGGCTTGGCTGCGATGAATTGAGTATGGAACCCAATATTGGACTTGTTGTGGGTGCACCATGAGGGAAGACAAAATCGAGAGAAATTGCTCCGAATAGCGCAGTGAGCAGATGGACTGCCCCCACGAGGAAGAGAAACAGCCCAAGAAGACTGATGGTATATCCATAGATGCGGAAAAGGGTACGGGGATGAAAATCACCATTTCCTGAACGAATTTTGGACCATCCAATAACGAGGAGAATGAAGATGAAGAGGAGGATGAGTCCTCCAAAGAGTGCTGCTGATTCCACTGGTCTTCTCCAATACCTGTTGCTGGGCGCGATTCAGTGTGCTGAAGTGCACATGAGACGTTCTTCTCGTAGCATACTGTGGATTGTTCACTAGTGCGCATATGGGAGCGTGAATTGTCACAGTTTTCACGGGACTGACGTTCTCCAATTCCTGCACCCGCACCAGGAGTGAGGCGAATTCGCAACAGGAAAAGTTCGTGATATTCGTAAGCTTGCCCACTTTGAAGGAGGAGGTTGAGTTCCGTATGCTTAGAGCAAGAGGAATGGTATGCAGGAAGCTGGAGGCAAAGGAGGAAGGGTGAGTGCAGAGAGCGAAGTAGTCAGGAGTCATGACGGATCGTTCGTGCATCTCCACACCCACACAGAGTTTTCCCTGCTTGATGGTGCAGCACGGATCAAGGACCTGGTGCGGACTGTAAAGGAGATGGGCCAACCAGCTGTGAGCATCACGGATCATGGTGTTCTCTACGGTGCACTCGATCTCTACCTCGAAGGCAAGGCACAGGGCATCAATCCCATTATTGGCTGCGAAATGTACGTTGCTCCCCGCTCACGGATGGATCGTGAGTCTGTTGATCGGGATCCATTCCATCTCATACTCCTTGCACGAAACAATGCAGGGTATCGGAATCTCATTGCTCTCGTCACACGGGCAAATACGGAAGGGTATTACTACAAGCCCCGTATTGACCGGGAACTCCTTGAGCAATACCACGAGGGAATAATCTGTCTTTCGGGGTGTCTGGGTGGAGAACTTTCCCAGACGATTGTGCGTTCAGGAATCGATGCTGGAGAGGAAGTGGCTCGCACATACAGAGAGATCTTTGGCGATGATTCCTACTTTCTTGAAATACAGAACCATGGCATTCCGGATGAGACGATTGCACGTGAAGGAATTCTTGAGATTGCACGTCGCACAGGAATTCCCATTGTTGCAACTGGTGACTCACATTATGTGCGCAAAGAAGATTGGGAAGCCCATGACATTCTTCTCTGTATTCAAACCAATGCAAAGAAAGCCCAGGAGAAGCGTTTTCGGTTCGAGGGACCGCATTTCTACATTGCCTCAACAGAGGAGATGCAGAGACTCTTTCCAGAAGTACCCGAGGCACTCTCGAATACTGTAGCTCTTGCTGCGACGTGTGATGTTTCCTTTGATCTCTCAAGGCATTATCTCCCGACATACCAGCCTGTTCCTGAGGGAATGACTGCAGACGACTACCTTGCACACCTCTGCGAGGAAGGTCTCAAGGAACGGTATGGTCCCATACCTCCGAAAGAAGCTCGGGAACGTCTTGCAATGGAGCTTGATGTCATAAAAGCAACGGGTTTCTCAGCATACTTCCTCATCGTGTGGGATCTTATTCGTGCAGCGAGAACCCGAGGAGTATACGTGGGGCCAGGTCGTGGAAGTGCAGCTGGATCGATCGTCTCGTATGTCCTCCACATCACAAATATATGTCCACTCAAATACGGACTCATCTTCGAGCGCTTTCTCAACAAAGAGCGTGTACAGATGCCAGACATCGACATTGACTTTGATGACAAGCGACGAGAGAAGGTTATCGACTACGCAGTCGAAAAATACACGTCTGACCGGGTGTCTCAGATCATTACCTTCGGGACGATGGGTGCGAAGGCTGCAATACGGGACGTTGGAAGGGTCCTTGAAGTCCCACTCAGTGATGTGGACCGACTTGCAAAGCTCATCCCCACGCAGGTTGGCATGACGCTCGACAAGGCAATTGACGAGTCGCAGGAACTGCGGGATCTCATGCAGGCGAATGACTGGGTTCAACGAGTGATCGACAACGCACGAAAGCTCGAGGGACTGTGCCGCAATGCCTCGACCCATGCAGCAGGTGTGGTCATCGGGGCAGAACCTCTCATCAATGTCGTTCCCCTCCAGCGTTCAACAAGTGGGGATCGTGAAGGACTGGTTACCCAGTTTGATATGGCAGGTGTGTCAAAGATTGGCCTTCTCAAGATCGACTTTCTGGGCCTTGCCAACCTCTCTGTCATTGGGGAGACGATTGATTTCATTCGTGAGGAAACGGGTGAGGAGATCGACATCGATACAATACCGCTCGATGATCCTGCAACATATCAGCTTGTAAAGCGTGCAGATACCCATGGTGTGTTTCAGATGGAAGGTGCCGGAGCAAAACGCATTCTTCTGGACATGCAGCCAGAGACCCTTGAGGATCTTGGAGTGGCAGGAGCACTCAACCGGCCTGGCCCTATCGAGAGTGGCGTTATCGATATCTATATGCGAAGGAAGAGGGGGGAGGAGCCTGTTGACTACATGCTCCCGGAATGTGAACCAAGTCTCAAGGAGACGTACGGCACAATTATCTACCAGGACCAGGTCATGCAGCTTGCCTCTGCAGTTGCTGGCTTCACTCTCGGTGAGGCAGACATTCTCCGAGCAGCAATGGGCAAGAAAGACCGAGAGAAAATGGCAAAACAGCGTGACAAGTTCATTGCTGGAGCACGTGCACGAGGTATTCCAGAAGAGAAGAGCTCCGAACTCTTTGAGTTCATGGCGTTTTTTGCAGGGTACGGCTTCAACAAGGCGCATTCCGTTGCATATGCACTCATTACGTACCAGACAGCGTATCTCAAGGCGAACTACACGATTGCGTACCTTGCAGCGCTATGCAATAACCGTGCAGGAGACCACGACAAGTTGCGGGAAACCGTTGCTGACTGTCAGGCACATGGAATCACTGTTCTTCCTCCGGACGTAAATGTGAGCACAGTCCACTTTCGCATTGATCCCACGACGCAGAATGCAATCCGGTATGGACTTGCCGATATCAAGAATGTCGGTGAACGCGTAGTTGAAACGCTCATTCGCGAGCGGCAGGAACATGGTCCGTATGCAAGCCTCTTCGACCTCATTACCCGGGTTTCAGGCAAGGATCTCAACCGCCGGGTCCTTGAGTCACTCATCAAGTGTGGTGCATGTGATGCGTTTGGAGATCGTGCGGGCCTCCTTGCAGTTCTCGATACAACACTTGACCGAGCCCAGTCACGAAAGAGGGAAAAAGAGAAGGGACAGCTGGCTCTTTTTGGGGATGTATCTGACACGGATCCACTTCCATTGGTTCATGCAGGCGAAGATCCTACAAAGAATATTGCAGTAGTGGCAACACAACAGTCACGAAGTGAGCGTCTTGCATGGGAACGGGAGTACCTAGGCATGTTTCTTAGTGAGCATCCACTGGCTGCAGTGCGCGAGGAACTTATGGAACGGACTGATACACCACTCACTGAACTGGATCGTCATCTCGATGGCCTTGTTGTCCAGGTGGGGGGCATGATCCGGGACATACGGACTTTTGTTCCAAAGCGGAGTACGACTGGTCAGAAGATGGCGTTTCTTCAGCTTGAAGATCTTACTGGGAGTGTTGAGGTTGTTGTATTCTCCCGCGTCTTTGATGAATGTGTGGATCTTATGCGACAGGATGCAGTCGTTGTCATCCGGGGAAAGGTTGAGAGTCAGGGTGAAGAGGGTGCCATTCGTGAAGATGCTGAGGGAGAGAGACCAAAAATCCTTGCAGAAGCTGTGTATGCGCTTGATGATCCACGGCTCCTTGGATGGAAGAAGAACAGTGTTCTTTCAATCACCCTTGATGCGACTGAGAGCGGACAACTCGCTGCACTGAAGAAGACATTCGAACAGCATCGCGGCGATGTTCCCGTTGTGCTTGCCATAAACGCTGAGGATAGGGTGGATGAAATCACGCTAGGTGAGGCATTCAGTGTCAATCCTTCCCCTGCACTGGAGCGCGCAGTAAAAGGAATCCTCGGTGAGGGTAGATACTCGGTCATGACTCATAGGGTTAAGAGTCCGCCACGGGAAAATCGTCGGGGTGGGGCTGAGGCGTACGCTGCTGCACGAAGTTAGTGCACACGGTTTTCCTAGTAGCGCTTGTATACATCAAGGGACTCATGCTTCATGCAGCATGAGTCCCTTGGACTACTTGTACGTGTATTTAGAGATGGTGTGTCAGGAATGATATGACGAGGTAAATCAGCACCACGACAATCACGACACCAAGGCAACCTATTACAAGGGTTGAGATATTGATTCCAGCTGCACTTATCGGACCAGAGACTGACTGGGCTTGTCCTGGCTGAATGGGAAGACCTGACCCCGGCTGCCTCTCGTCCCCTGCCATAACGGGCTCCTTGCCAGGATTCCCCGGGGGGACCGTACCTGCCACAGGAGAAGGTTGCAGAGGTTGCACTCCAAGTGGTCCTTGAGGAGGGGGAGGAGTTGCTGGGGCTGGTGGTGGTTCGGGAGCAGGCATGCTCCCTTCCTGGGGAGCTGGCTCCTCCATGGGATTTGGCGGTGTTGTTTCCATGTGATCTCCTTACGACGTGTCGGATTCTGCCTGGGAAGACTTGCAGCCCAGGCAGAACGATTCGCCTTTACTGTTGGGGCTGTTCTGGTGCACCAAACTGATGGCCGCAGTTCGAACAGAATTTTGCATCTACTGGATTCTGTGTACCGCACTGTGGACAGGCTGCTGTTGCAGGTGCTGCAGGAGGTGCTGGAGCAGGTGGCGGTGCTGGGGCAGCAAGCGTTTCACCGCAGTTGGAACAGAACTTCGCACCTTGGACATTCTCTGCATGACATTTTGGACATTCGATCATGGCAGCAGCAGCTGGCGGAGCAGCAGCAACTGCCCCGAGTTCTGCTCCACAGCTTGCACAGAACCTCGCATTTTCCAGATTCAGTGCATTGCACTTTGGACAGCGAACCTGTACTCCAGCAGCACCCTGTTGTACTGCCTGATTTCCAGCGCCATATGCCATGCCACCAAGTCCAAGTCCAAGTCCAAGAATGGCTGGGCTAGCTTCACCACCACCACCCTGGGATGCACCTGTTCCAATTCCCTGGAGGGCTTCACCAACACTGTATTGCTGGAAGCCACCAGCAAGCTTCGTGTACTGAATGTCCTTGCGGTACTTTTTTAGGGTCTCTTCGTCTTCAGGCTTAATCGAGATCGTGAAGTTGCCAAGTCGAACGATTTGCACACCGTACGTGTTCACGTAGTTCTGGGCGTTCGTGAGAACAGTCTGTTCAATCTCGGTTGTGTGGGCTGCGATGCCAAGGATTGGCCACTTGTCATTGACAATCTTTGCAACAACATCAGTTCGCAGGACCTTGAGAAGCTGATCACGTATCCAGTTTGTAATCTCGTCGTTCGATGTGAGGTTCTGTGTTCCTACGAGATTCACGATGAGTGACTGTGGCTCGACAATTTTGAGGGAGTAGTCGCCAAAGACACCCAGTCCGATAGCGAGTCCTGTTTCTGGATCGACAACATTGTCGACTGCACCGCCGAATGGGAGAGTAGGAAACTCGTGAGTGGAGACGAAGTATAGTTCCGTTCGGAAGAGATTCCCACCGGATGCTGCATCCACGAGGAGCCCAAGGAAGGGAATCTCGGAGCTGTCAAGGGTGACCCTTCCAGGTGGGATAGTACCCTGGACACGGCCATCACGGAAGAAGACTGCGAGCTCATCCTGCTCAACAGTAAGCTGGGTGAACTTCCTGATATTCATGTCAGGCCATTTGTACAGGATCTGGTTCTTTGCCGCATCAGGGCGGGCAATGAACTCGCGACGGACTTCGCCAAAGAGAGGCATGATTTGGCTCCTTATGTCATCTATTCAGTGTGGGGGTGCTGCTATGGCTAACCGCGATGATCGTACCAAAATGTCGCAGTGTGTACTCCTGTGGTTACACAATCGCAACAGTTGTGAGCTTATGGTTGACCGGTAGTAGGTAAGGTTGCAAAGCTTGAACTGCGGGTGTGCAGCGATATTTCCCGCAATGGAAATGAGCATAGGAGTAAAAGCATGGCGAATCCAAAGGCTGTGCCAAATAAGTCAGTGGCTGTCGTTGCCTGCATGGATGTGAGACTGGACCCCATGAAGATCTTTGGATTCAATCTCGGTGAGGCACACATCATGAGGAATGCTGGAGGTGTTGTGACAGATGATGTGTTGAGATCCTTGGCGATTTCCCAAAGCAAGATGGATACAAAGGAGATTTGGCTTCTCCACCATACGGACTGCGGGATGTTGGGACTTGACAACGAGGAATTTCTTGATGAACTTGAAGCTTCAACGGGTGTACGTCCAGGGTGGAATCCTCATGGATTTCAGGATGTTGAGAAGGATGTCGTGGACTCATATCAGAAACTCGTACATGATCCACATGTCGATGCCCGTCGAGTTCGTGGATTCATATTTGATGTTCATTCAGGACAGCTTCACGAGATATCGCTGGGTGGCAAGGAATCGCATAAACATCCATCAGCACAGTTCATTGAATGAGCATTCATTGATGTGTAACAACGCGCCAGGCACGGATACTTCCGGACCTGGCGCGTATCTGAATCAGTACTTATTATTTCAAGTCAGCAATGAGAGTTTGCAGATCGTTTCGCGCATTGCTGAAGTCTGTCCTCGCATTTTCAAGGTTCGTGCGGGCTGCCTGGAAAACAGTCGAGCTTCCTGGGTAGCTTTGCGGTGTCTCGCCAAGAAGGGTTGCAGTTGAGACCTGTCCAATCTGCTCCTGGGCATTGCTGACATTTGTCTTGTAGTCTGCAAAGGTTGCATCGGCATTATCCACATTCTTCCCACGTTGCTGCTCAAGGGCAATGAGATTCTGGATGGCTGGTTCAAGATTTGCAAGCCGGTTGGATACTGAAACCTCATGATCATTGATGATCGTGAGATCCACTTGGGGTGCAACGACTACGTACACGCGGTAGTCAACGACCATTTCATTTGCAAGAGTCTTGAGTGTTGCATCAGTAGTAGCCTGCTGAGTCTGTGTCATGAGCGATGTCATGCCGGATTCCGCGTGGTTGATGATGGCATCAAGAGCACTCCTGTCACTTCCTGTTAGGGTTGTGCTCGAACTTACACGAAGATTGAGTGTGCTGAGGAGATTCTCCCGTGCTGTAATGCGTGATTCGAGTGACTGCTGCAATGTCTGGAATGTAAGTGGCGATGGTGACGGACTCACACTGGTTGCACCTACGTGGACAGCTGTTGACAGAAGTGCTGCAGCAAGTGTCAGAGCAGCTGTTGTGCTGCGAATGATCATACGTTTCATGTCAGTTGTTCTCCGATGTGGAAGCATCTTGTTGTTCCTGATTGAATTGGGTTGATAGTCCGGTCATATCTTGGTTGAGCTGGTTGAGTTGCTGGGAAAGCTGGGATTGGAGGGCTGAAGCTGAACCTGATGACAGGTTCAGTGACGGGGAAGTTGGTGTTCCAGCACTCTGTGAGGAAGTAGTGGGGGAACCTGGGGATTGTGCTGGGACGGACACACTTCCTGATGGCTGGGCGATGTACGGTGTAATTCCCCGGTGTCCACAGCCAGTGAGCCCGAGCATGACAATTGCTCCGACCATGATACCCAAGGCAGGTGTTTTCACGATATTCTCCTCCGCTACACGATATCGATCTTGTTGTGATTCTTAGGCTACGTGAGTAGACGCTGCAGTACCTGAAATTGAGCTGAAGAGTCGCTTAGGGAATGCTGAGAAGGAGCAGTCCATGATTTCTGTGATCCAAATTGGGGAAGGATCGTAGTATATGTGTGAGGGCTCGCAACAGTACAAGGAGTGCATCCCATGGCTTTTGAACGATCCGAGGAAGAGTGGAGAAAAACCCTGACCCCAGAGCAATATCGGGTACTCCGTGAAAAGGAAACGGATCCTCCCTTTTCGGGCGCATATGTCAATGTGAAGGATGACGGTACGTACTACTGTGCAGGCTGCGGAACACCACTCTTCACATCTACGACAAAATATGACTCCCACTGCGGATGGCCAAGCTTCTGGGCACCGCTCGATGAAGAGAAGATCACGAGAAAGCGGGATTGGAGCATGCTTGTACCGCGTACGGAGATCCTGTGTGCCAACTGTGGTGGCCATTTGGGACACGTTTTTGAGGATGGTCCAGATCCCACGGGTGAACGGTACTGTGTGAACTCCACTTCACTTCAGTTCCGAAGAAGTGATACTCGTGTTCCTGCTCCGAACGAGTCTGCAGATGGCACAGCTTCAGGTGCTGATGTCAAGGTGAATAAGGATAATTCCTGAAGCATGAGAAGTCTCCACACAGGGCATTTGCCCAGTGTACAATGAGACAAACGATTCACTCTTGGCAAACGCGTCACAAGAGCATGCTGATCGAGGGGGAAGGGAATGAATGGACTGCAGCCTGTTCCTGCAACGGACACTGTCACTAGTGAGGAAGAAGCCCTTTCCGTCAAAGGGTATTCGTGGAAATGGTGGGTAGCGAAGTCGTTCGGTTCCCCCCAGTTGCTTGTGCGAGCGTGGTGGCGTGCTGTTGGTACGAATCTTGCGTATGAGGGTGCCCTGCTGCATCAGTTGAGTGATACTGTCGGGAAGCGTTTCCCTCGTGTTGCTGGCTGGATGAATCGAACTCTGCAGCTTGACAATCCGCGTGTGGGCAAGGTGTCCCATTTGGGGTTTCCCAGGGGAATCCCAGCAACAGCCCTCATGATGCCACTTGCTCTTGCACTTTCCCCAGTTTCGCTCGTCCTTGGTGTAACAGCTTCCGCTCTCTTTGCAGCAGGAATTG
>JBMFXB010000015.1:0-42472 GCA_049964715.1 Candidatus Dormibacteria bacterium | reverse complement strand
GGCTCACGGGCCCGGTCACTGAGTGACCTCGCCATCGATGTGCTTGCAGGTCAGGGAAGGATAACAGACAGTACCTCTGCACTCGTTATCGGTGCTGGAACAATGGGCAGCATTGCTGCCACGAGACTTCATGCACTTGGGGCACGTGTGTCCGTACTGTCCCGCACCCGCTCATCCCAGGACAGGCTTGCACATGCCATCGGGGGGACTCCTGTCAGCTGGGAAACTGTGCCGGAAACGTGCTCAGTCATCATTGCAGCCACCTCGGATGCTGACTACATACTCACTCCTGAGCGCCTCGGAAATATGTTGCCATCACTCGATCACGATCTCCTCATAGTGGATCTCGCTATGCCCCGGGATGTCGATCCCCTGTGTGCACTCCTTCCACATGTTGAAGTCATTGACATCGACACGATCGCGAATGCAGGAACAAATTCTGTGCTCACCAAGGACGATCTCGACACAGCACAAGCACTTCTCGCAGCTGAAGTTGCTCACACTATCCATATCCACCAGGCACGGTCCGTTGCAGGTCCAACGATCCAACAGCTCACAGGATGGGCAGAGGAACGCCGGACTGAGGCAGTGCAACGCGGTCTCAAGGCATACGATGATCCAACCCTTCGAGCACATGTTGATGCTCTCACTAAACGCATCGTAAAGCAGCTTCTTCACCCCGTACTTCAACGACTTCATGACGATGCAGACGATCCTGAGATTGCACACTTCATCCATGAACTGTTTCCGCAGTCACGACCGAGCGAGGAATCAGAACAGGAATGACCCCATCCAATCTGCCTACCCGTGTCCTCCGCTTTGCCACACGAGGAAGTCTTCTTGCACGTGCACAGACACAGTCCGCCATTGCTTGCATCGGTGAACTGCCTGGCTGCACAGCAGAGGAGTACATCATCGAGACTGCAGGAGATCTTGACCAGACATCATCACTCGCAGCAGGAGACACAGTAGGCTGGTTCACCTCTGCACTGGAACGTGCACTGCTTGCAGGAGATGCAGCCTGTGCTGTTCACAGTGCAAAGGATCTTCCTACAGATCTTCCAGCCTCACTTGGAATCGTTGCATGCCTTCCCCGGGGAGCTGTGGAGGATGTTGCAGTGATTCGCACTGCAGCTTCCCTTGCTGCACTTCCAGAGGGCGCAGTTGTAGGTACATCAAGTCCACGCCGTGCTGCCATTCTTGCCCGCATCCACCCACATCTCACTGCTGCACCTATTCGCGGCAATGTCGATACCCGTCTTCGGAAGTTAGATGAAGGGGAGTTTGATGCAATCATTCTCGCCAGGGCTGGCCTCCTCAGGCTCGGACGGGAGGAAGTCATCACGGAAGTACTGGATCCTTCCGTATGGATACCTGCTCCAGGACAGGGCATCATTGCACTTGAGGCAGTCCATGACAGTCCAGACTGGGAACTTCTTTCGGCTATTGGGGATACTACAGCCATGCTTCTCATGCATGCAGAACGGGCAGTTCTTCGCGATGTTGGTGGAGGCTGTGCAATTCCCCTTGGTGTTCTTGCAACGATTCCTGAACAGGGCATGCTCCACTTGTGTGGTGGCATTGTCCAGCACGAAGGCAACTGGGTTGTCCGTGAAGTGAGTGGCCCTGTCGAATCGTGGAGTGAACTAGCATCCTCACTTGGTGCAGCCCTTCGGAGTGCATGAGCAGTGAATGCACTTCTCACAGGTACACAGCAGACTGCCCAAGCAGCTGAAAGGTATCTCCAGTCCTGTGGCTGGGAAGTAACATGTCTACCTCTCATCACCACTGTATCCTTACCCAGGGAAACCTGGTCAAATGCCCTCCTTGCTGCAATCAGGAGTGATCCATACGGGTACTGTGTCGTGACAAGCAAACGTGCTGCAGAAGATCTCTCACGCTTTTGCACAGAACATGCACTACCTGAAGGGTGGTCCATCATGGCAGTTGGTTCGCAAACCGGTCATGCACTCCATGCACCTGGCATGCACATCACAGTCATTCCAAATCACAGCACTGCTGCTGCATCTCTCACGGGTGCACTGCAAGATCTTTCCCAGTCAACTGTCCTTCTCATAGGAGCTCGCCTCATGGACAAGGGACTAGCTGATGCTGTGCAGTCACGGGGAGGAAAACCAGTACACATCGTGACGTATGACACCATCACACCGGAATCTTCACGGGAAACACTTGCAACTTGGACTTCCAGGACGTTCGATCTCGGTATCTTCTGGAGTGCTTCTGCAGCCAGATCCTTCACTGAATCTGCACATGCAGATAGAGCACCAAGGATCGATACTGTTGTTGCACTGGGGGAGAAGGCTGCAGTTCCACTTCGGAGTTACTCATCCTCCATCCATGTGCCTGCTTCCCCTGATATAAAATCCCTTCTCACTCTGCTTGCACAGTTCACGCACACCAATCCCTCAACACTGAAGGAGCACGTATGAGTTTTCCCACTGAACGACCCCGCAGGCTCAGAAAGAGTGCACTTCACCGGGAACTTGCAGCAGAGCACCGACTCCATCCAGCTGACTTCGTTGCACCATTATTTGTCCGTGAAGACATCCTAAAGCCTGTCCCACTCACCCTCCTTGCTGGCCACAACCAGGAGACACTGGATTCAATCACGGACCGTGTTGAAGCACTTCTGTCTGTTGGATGCACAAAGATTCTTCTTTTTGGCATTCCAGCCCACAAGGATGCGACAGGCTCAGAGGCGTGGAATGATGGAGGAATCATCCAGGAAGCAACCCGACGTATCCGCTCCCGGTTTGGACATGATGTCCTCATCATCACGGACTGCTGCCTCGATGAATACACCTCGCATGGACATTGTGGCATCCTCACTGAGGATGGCGATGTCGACAATGATGCAACCCTCGTCTCGTATGCGAAGGCTGCAGTGAGTCAGGCCCGTGCAGGAGCAGACATCATTGCACCAAGCGGCATGATGGACGGTCAGGTGGGTGCCATCCGTGAAGCACTTGATGAGCACGGCTTTTCGAATGTTGGCATCATGGCATACAGTGCAAAATATGCATCATGCCTTTATGGTCCCTTCCGTGAGGCAGCAGACTGTGCTCCACAATTTGGTGACAGGTCGGGCTACCAGATGCAGCCAGCAAATGGCATTGAAGCACTTCGCGAGGCACGCCTTGATGCTGAGGAGGGAGCAGACATCATCATGGTCAAGCCAGCACTCTGGTATCTCGATATCATTTCTGCACTTGCCCATGAATCCGAATTGCCAGTCGCAGCATATCTTGTTAGTGGGGAATGCGCCATGATCCATGATGGGGGAGAGCGTGGTCTCTTCAACGAGGAACGTGCAATGGTTGAAGCACACTTGGCCCTCAAGCGGGCAGGCGCAACGATTCTCATTTCGTACTATGCTGGAGCAATGTGCGAATACCTCGCAGCAACTACACATGCAGCCCATATTCCTCAGGCAGTGCACTAAAACGCAAAGGAGACCGTCATGGCAGAACTCACAGGAACGACTGTTCCCTTCGCATCCTTCCAGGATGTGACCTTTGGATCCCCTCTCGAGCCCCTTGGAGCTCCTGCCGACCGTCACAAATACCTTGAAGAACCAGCAATGACTATTGATACCGGAAAGCTGTATCAATTGACCATCACGACAAGCCTTGGCGATATCGTGCTCGGTCTCCAGCCAGAACTTGCTCCACGCACAGTAAATGTCATTGTCACACTTGCAAGAAACGGGTTCTATGATGGCGTCATCTTCCATCGCGTTGTTCCGGACTTTGTCATCCAGGGTGGTGACCCCACTGGTACGGGAAGTGGCGGTCCAGGGTTCCGCTTCATGGACGAACCAGTGAAGCAGGACTATGTTCCTGGTGCATTGGCAATGGCCAATGCTGGACCCAATACAAACGGCTCGCAGTTCTTCATCTGCACAGCTGATGACCGTTCCCTTCCCAAGCAGTACAACCTCTTTGGGAAGGTTGTCGAAGGAATGGATGCTGTTCTCGCTGTCCGCCAGGGAACAGTCATGGACAGGGTCACTGTTCAGGAACAGCAGTAGGCTCACCACAGTGGAAGCAAGCCAGGAACTTCGATCCCGTAACCTGCGGGAACGGGGGACACGGGTCCTTGTCGGGGGCGTGAACAGTCCTGTACGTGCATTTGCTGCCGTACCTGGGAAAGCTCCAATCATTGCGGGGGGGAAAGGCTCCCGAGTGACTGACATTGACGGCAACACATACACGGACTACATCCTTGGGTATGGTGGACACCTGCTTGGTCATGCACCTGCAGGTGTGCTTGATGCCATCCGGAGTGAGATGGACCAGTCGTGGAGCTTTGGCTGCACGACGGAAAGTGAAATCGTGCTTGGAGAGCAGATTGTTGACTCGATTCCAAGTGTGGACATGGTGCGCTTTGTGAACTCTGGTACAGAAGCAACCATGACAGCACTCCGTCTTGCACGTGGCATAACGAACCGTACTCTCATCGTGAAATGTGATGGAGGGTACCACGGACACAGTGATGCACTCCTTGCACAAGCAGGTTCTGGAGTTGCGACTCTTGCCCTCCCTGGGGCACGGGGAGTAACGCCAAACAGTGTCCGCGATACACTTGTCGTCCCCTACAACGATCCTGATGCAATGAGCAATGTCTTTGCCCACCATGGAGAGCACATTGCTGCAGTCATCATTGAGCCAGTTGCAGGGAACATTGGCTGCATTCCACCGGAACCCGGGTATCTCCAGTATCTGAGAGCTGTGACCAAGGAATATGGAGCACTTCTTATAGCTGATGAAGTCATGACTGGATATCGGGCAGCATACGGATCAGTGACTCTGGCACGAGGAGGTTCCTTTGACCTCATCTGCCTTGGGAAAATCATTGGTGCTGGATTTCCCGTTGGTGCAGTTGCAGGACGTGCTTCCCTCATGGAACAGCTTGCACCCCTTGGACCGGTGTATCAGGCAGGAACGATGAGTGGACATCGGTGTGCCATGGCCGGAGGGAGTGCAGTCCTTCGTTCTCTTACCGAGACTGAGCCATACGATGCACTTCAAGAGATGACAGGACATCTCGTCACGGAAGGATCTGCCATTCTGGCACGAAAGGGAATCCCTTCATATGGAACACATGCTGGTGGCATGTGCAGTATCTTCTTTGGCATAGAAGAAGCCCACTCGTACAGCGAGGTACAACAGGCCGACACAGCACTCTTTGGGTCGTATCATGCCCACATGTTTAATAATGGCATCCTTCTTCCTCCCTCACAGTTCGAGGCAGTCTTCGTGTCAAGTGCCCATACATTGGACGATATTGATCGATATCTCTCCATTCTGGATGCATGGGAGCCATCTCACGCAGAGGGCTAGCCTTGCGTAGTGTACGACTGCATCCCGAGAGCACCACAGTAGTGGGCAATGTACTCCGCAAGGCAGTCAACTGGAATCCGAACTACTGCACATGGATATTGGATCCTCTTCCACTGCTACTGCTACGTAGCTTTCAGCGAAGTGGTACGCACCCTATGACAAGCATTCTGGTGTGCTCCAGATGTATCCCCATGCAGATCTCCAGATAGACACTAACAGAGCCTAAAATACACGCTGTTTTCAGGCAATCCCGAGTCAGTGAAGGGTTGAACACTACTTGGTGGATTGCCCCCCTGTGGAACAGGAGAAAGTATTTCCATGTATCCTTGAAAACAACAGTCCTCCTCCTGCATGATCACGGTAGCCAGTCATCCGCAGGAGGAGCCTCATGCCAACCACCATGATCACAGACCGCACCACATTTCTTGATGAGCTCACACACCTGGAGGAGAAATTTGCATCACTTTCTCCCGAGCTTGAGCTGACAGTACGGGACTCAGAGATGGGTGTCAAAGGATTTGTTGTCGTGTGGAACACCCAGGCAAGCATTGGTGGACCACTTGGTCGAGTGGGGAAGGGCGGAACACGCATAACGCCTTCAGTACATCTGGACGAGATCAAGATGCTGTCACGCATAATGACCCTGAAGAACGCAGCAGCAGGACTTCCCCTCGGAGGAGCAAAATCTGGCCTCGTTGGCAATCCCGATGAGCCAGGATTTGAACGCAAGTACAGAAGATTTGTTGAGATGGTGAAACCCATTCTCAAGGAAAACGGCGGCATTTTTGGTGGTTTTGGGTTTGATCTTGGAGCACGTCCAGAACATGTCAAGTGGGCTTGTGATGAACTTGGCTCACTCAAATCCTTTACTGGCAAGCCAGTCGAAATGGGGGGAACGGACTATGACAACGAAGGAATTGCTGGACTGGGAGTAGTGACTGCAGCCAAATCCATGTTGGAGGTTCAGGGTCGCTCGATGGCTGGGACAACGTGCGCAATCCAGGGTTTGGGAGCAATGGGAGCTGCCATTTTCCGGTATGCCACTGAACATGGTGCCAAGGTCATTGCAATTGCTGATCTTCTCATTGGAGGAACCTTCGTCTTTCCGGATGGTATTCCTGAGACATTCCATGAAAGCATTGTCAAGCGTGATGTACCTGCATTGCAGAAACTGCTTGCGGAAGGCAATTACGTTGCAAAGAGCCTTGATGATGTCTTGTACCAGAAGGTTGATGTCCTGTATCCAGCTGCGAAGCAGGACGTGATTGATGCCAATACTGTCAAGCAGGTTCAGGCACAATATGTGGTCGAAGCTGCCAACAATCCTCTTTCCCCTGAAGCAAGAACCTACCTGTACGAGCACAATGTGGGTTTGGTACCAGACTTCATCGCAAACCCTGGAGGCATCATTGCAGCCTTTGTGGAAATGTCATCCGCTGTTTCACCAGAGGACAACGCAGCACAGAGGACCAACGTCTATGAGGCAAAAGCAATGACGATTGCCAATGTGACAAAGAGTGTCAGGACAATGCTCGATCTTTCACGCAGGTATCAAGTTGAACCTTCCCGTGCTGGCATGCATATTGCCTTGACGTCGATTTTTGGTTCAGGCATGTGAAATCTGAATCTCAGCATGGCTCCTGTTGATCAATGAGCAGATTCTGCCTGCCGTACTGACGATGTGTGATTTGCCAGAATGAATTCCAGCTGGCACCTGGTTTTCTTCAGCGAGGAAAATCCTGCACCAGGATATCCACTTCTCTGTACCAAGCTATCTTGCATGAACGGAAGGACACAGCCAAAAGGGAAAAGTCCGAGCAGCTGGAGTCAGCTGCAGCTATATCGTGCAGAGGTATATTGAACACATGAACGCATCTCGAAAGCTTGTTCTTGTTGCACTCTGCTGTATCGCATGCACCCTTGCTGGCTGTGCTTCAACTTCCACACCGCCCAGTACAAAGGCAACGACGAGCACAGTGCCACTGTCTGCATCGTGCACACCACATGACCTTGTTGCGTCTCCGTATGACTACGCACACGGGGCAGGAATGGGTTCGGTATACATCGAGCTCACCAATATCACACCACAGCCATGCACGATTGGTGGCTACCCGACACTTGCCTTCGAACGTGCTGGATCTCAGCCAGTGACAGTGGTCCCTATCAAGGGTATTGAGAAGGAACCTGCATCAACGTATCTCACTGGATCAAAAGCACACCTCCCCGCACAGTTCACCCTCATGTCATCTGCAACGGCATCCTTCGTGTATGAGGAAGGTATTGAGCCAGTTAGAGGAGCTACCTGTATCAACGTATCACCACTCTTCGCATTGGCTGGCACTGTTCCGGCAATCAACACAGCTCTGCACTTTAACGACACCGGGAATCAGCAATACTGTGGTGGATATATCCTGCTATCACCCATAGAACCTGGAGTGACATGGGACCTTCACTGACAGCACATGAAACGGTATCATCCATTCCACTGCAATGACTAACCAAAACTCACCATTTCTTCCCGTATCTCATTTCATCCCTCAGCGAGCTGCCGAACACCAGTGTGCTTCAAGAAACAACTACACTTCCTGCCATTATCTCCACTCAACATTTGACGGAGTGCAATGTTTTGCACCACTCCAGCTATAGTTCCCGTGCAGGAAGCAGTTGCACCCCTTCCTGTGGCTACAGAAAGCCTCAATTTTCACATCCAGCTACAGTATGGTAGAGTGAACGCAGGAGCACGAAAGCGTACACGTTCATATTTGGGGGAGGGGTCCATGGGCATCTTCGATGGACACTGGCTGTATATTCTGGTAATTCTTGCAATTGTCCTCATCTTCTGGGGGCCAGGGAAATTGCCTGAAGTTGGTGCTGGACTTGGACGGGCAATCCGGGAGTTCAAAAAGGCCTCCTCGAGCTTCGCTGAATCCGTCACTGCAGAGCCACCAGCCGCTCAGTCTGTAGTTGGACATGCATCCAATGGGGATACATCCGCCACACCAGCTCCAGTGGAGACAACTCCAGCATCCATTTCAGATACTGCAACACCTTCTTCTCCAACACCAGTCCAGTAGGGATTCCCCTGATGTCGAGATCCTGGAGTGCTGCTGCTTCCCAGGCACGAAAGCGCTTTGGACGGGGGAGAGCACAGGTTGTTCCTGACAGCTCCATGAGCGTTCTCGATCACTTTGGAGAACTGCGGCATGTCCTCATTGTCTCCCTCATTGCATGGGGAATCGGAAGCATCATTGCCTTTGTGGAGACAAGGTTCTTTCTTGGCATCCTTCTCCATCCGCTCCTTGTCACGCTCAAGGGTTCCCATGCACTCACCACAACAGCGATCTTTACTTCTCCTACTGAAGGCGTCTCAATACCACTCAAACTTGCTGCACTCGTTGGAGCCATTCTTGCCCTTCCCGTCATAAGCTCTCAAGTCTGGAGCTTCGTTGTTCCTGCCCTTCGGCCTGCTGAACGACGGTTCGCACTTCCTTTTGTCATCTCAAGTCTTGTGCTTTTCGGCATAGGAGGAGCATTTGCCTACTTTGTCATGCCAATAGGGCTCCATTTCCTTGTCACCTTTCTGGGACCGGATGCACAGTACCTTCCTGACATCAACAGCTACTTCTCCTTTTTCCTCCTTCTCATCATTGTGTTTGGCATCACCTTTGAACTTCCTGTCGTAATTGTCATGCTTGGTGGACTTGGCATAGTCTCATCACGCCAGCTTCGCCTCAAACGGAAGGCTATTTGGCTTGGCATAGTCATTGGAGCACTTGTTGTCACACCAGGCTCGGATCCGTATACCCCTACAGCCCTTGCCATTCCACTTCTCATCCTCTTCGAAGCGAGCGTTGCGATTCTCGATAAAATCATGCATAAGTAGTCCCACATTCCCTTCATTGAAGGAGTCTTCATGCGTCCAGATTCTCGAGCTCCAGATGAGCTTCGTCCCACAACCATCAAGACGAATGTCATCCTCTATCCTGAGGGAAGTGCTCTCATCACTACTGGCAACACGAAGGTGCTCTGCACAGCAAGTGTTGAGGAAAAGGTCCCCCCGTTCCGGAAGGGAACAGGCCTTGGCTGGGTCACTGCTGAATATGCAATGCTTCCCCGCAGCACACACACCCGCAAGGAACGTGAACGGAAGGCAGGAAAAGTTGACGGAAGGGGACAGGAGATCCAGCGTCTCATAGGACGAAGCCTTCGCACTGTCATGGATTTCCGTGCACTGGGTGAACGGAGCATCACGGTTGACTGCGATGTCATTCAGGCTGATGGAGGTACGCGAACAGCATCCATCACAGGAGCTGCTGTTGCTCTCACACTTGCCTGCCGTAAACTTCTCGACGGTGGACTTGTGGCAAAGCTTCCCATCACACAGCTTGTTGCAGCAATAAGTGTTGGCATTGTCGATGGTGAAATCCGTGCAGACCTTGCATATCTTGAGGATTCTGCAGCCGACACAGACATGAACATTGTTGCCCTCGAGGATGGACACATCGTTGAGATACAGGGGACAGCAGAACATGCTCCTTTCTCTGTCGATGAACTCCAGAGTCTCACGACACTTGGGCTCGAATCCATTGAACAGCTCTTCGACATCCAGCGTGACGTTCTTGGTGACAGTATTCCTGTTGGTGTGGGTACAGACTGATGGAACGTCTTGTCGGTGAATCGGGAACCCTTTCCAGGGAATCTGCACCAGATCCTGTGGCATCCCAAGGCATGGTTGCTGTTGAGGTGACTGGTGCAGGACTCAACAATGCTGATATCCTCCGTCTTCATGGACAGTATCCTGTACCGAAAGGACAAGATGCACGTCTTCTCGGGCTCGAATTTGCAGGAAAGGTGACATCCGTTGGTCCAGGAGTCACGAAGCATGCTGTTGGAGACCGTGTGATGGGCCTTTCCCAGGGTGCTCATGCAACGCACCTCCTCGTGCCGGAGGACCACTGCATGCCTGTACCAGACTCCGTGCCCGATGTCGATGCAGCAGGATTCCCTGAAGTTTACTGCACTGCCTATGATGCTCTTTTCACTCTTGGCGGAATGACAATAGGATCACGTGTCCTTGTTCATGGCGGGGCTGGAGGCGTTGGCACTGCAGCAGTGCAGATCGCCTCACTCATGGGCGCACATGTTACTGCCACTACACGGCACAGGAAGGCGGACGATATTCTGGAGGAGCTTGGTGCAGAGGAAGTCATCGATGATGACATTGCTGGACTCGAGGGCTCCTTCGATGTCATTCTCGAACTTGCACGCGGTTCGCACATGGAAGACAACATCCGCTGTCTTGCTCCTGAAGGAACAATCGTTGTCATTGGAATGAATGAGGCACCAACTCCTGGGGTCAATCTCCGGCTCCTCATGCAGAAGCGTGGGACAATCCGTGCATCGACCATGAGTGGGAGACCTGGGTATGCACGTGCTCGTGTCATGGCTGATGTCACATCCCGCCTCATTCCGTTTTTTGAGGCAGGGAGCCTCCGTGTTCTCGTATCTGCGACATATCCGTTCGCCAGGGCCGAGGAAGCCTATGATGCGTTCCGGAAAGGCGGCAAGATTGGAAAGATTATCCTCACAATGGACAATGTGTAATCCCACAGCATTCTGGGCACACTGTTGAGGGTATGAACACAGAAAGGAACTACAATGACTGAGATTGCAACGACGTACGACATCATCATTGTTGGCGGAGGTCCTGCTGGCCTCACTGCTGCACTCTATGCTGGTCGAAGCACGATGAAGACGCTTCTCATCGAGAACAAGGCAATGGGGGGGCAGCTCCTCAATACCGAACTTATCGATGATTATCCTGGAGCAGCCCACATTTTCGGCTCAGATCTCGCAGCTACGATGGTGAAGCAGGCTGATGAATTCGGAACGACATTTCTCACAGCTACTGTCGACAAGATCCGTCTTGTGAACGGTCACATGAAAGAAGTGATAACTGACCAGGGAACGTACACAGCCCCTGCTGTCATCATCACTGCTGGTGGCCTCCCCAGAAAGCTCGGCATACCTGGAGAGGAGAGGCTTGCAGGAAGTGGAGTGTCGTACTGTGCAGTCTGTGACGGAGCCTTCTTCAAGGAGCGGGAGCTCGCAGTTATCGGAGGAGGAGATGCTGCACTCGAGGAGGGAATGTACCTCACACGGTATGCAACGAAAGTCACTATCATTCACCGTCGTGACACATTTCGTGCACAGCCAGTCATTGTCGAGGAGGCAAGGAAGAACCCGAAAATTTCCTTCCTCATGAATACTGTTGTCGATGAGATTGCAGGGGAATATGCAGTACAGGAGTTGCACTGCACGAATGTGGCAACACATGAAAAGTCAACACTCGCTGTCAATGGTGTCTTCATTTTTGTTGGCTTTCTCCCGAACACCTCACTCATAGATGGTCATGTTGCCCATGATGCTGGTGGGTACTACATCACAGATCCACTCACAATGATGACAAGTGTGGATGGCATTTTCGCTGCAGGCGATGTACGGTCCCAACTCACTCGACAGATCACAACTGCAGTCGGCGATGCAACGACAGCCACGATAGCAGCAGTGAAGTATGTTGAGGCTGTAGAGAAGGGACTCCCAATTCCGTATGCACCATACGAAGAACTTGCAGGAACTGGTGCAGAACGTGGATAGCATTGTCACGAAGGGAGGAGATGCTGGCACAACAGGTCTCCTCTACGGGGGACGTGTGCCAAAGGATGATCTCCACACGGAAGCATGCGGTGCACTTGATGAAGCCATCTCAGCACTTGGTCTTGCCCGTTCCCTTGCGCAAGATCGTGCAACACAAGTGCTTATTGAGGAACTTGAACGGGAACTCTTTACTGCAGGTGCAGAACTTGCAACACTCCCTTCTGCCTATGACACGTACAAAAAGCACTTTCCGCCCATCGATGCCAAAGCAATCCAGCGTCTTGAGGACGAAGTGCACCGCCTCGAAAAGGAGTGTCCACTTCCTGATGGATTTGTCCTCCCGGGTGGAACTCCAGATGCTGCTGCAGTGGATCTTGCACGTACTGTCATTCGCCGTGTTGAACGGTGGACAGTGAAGCTGCATGCTGCGAACATGCTTGCCAATCCGCTTCTACTCCAGTACTTCAACCGGCTCTCGGACTACCTCTTCATGCTTGCCCGGTCCCTTGAGGGAGAATCCCGGATTACAGCCAAGTAGTTCAACCCATCCGCCTTCATGTTCCTGTCAGTGCAGGTACAGTACCCGAAAGGGAAATCCCGCATCACAGCCATGAAGCTGCAATGCGGGATAGGTGTATTCCTACTCACCAAGGCCAGGTGCTACAGGTGGGCGCAAAGCCTTTATCACATCAGCAGGAACAGCTACCTTCGTGATGTGTTCGACATCTTCGAGAAGTTCTGATACTGACTTGGCTACAAGGAGCGCTTCCTTTGAACTTCCTGCAACTGTGCCATCAGTGCAGACGATGAAGGTCCATTGTGATCCACGCAGGATCGTTCTGGCAACAATCCTGCCACGGAGGCTCACAGTGCCAGATCCAACCCCAACAGGAATATCCCTGACTCGTTCACTCTCGATTTTTCTGAGTGCAGCTATACCCTGAACGACTGCATCGGAAGCAGAAATGCCAAGCTCTGTTGCAAGAGCCACAAGATCCCGGACTATTGACTCGGGAAGGTGGAACTTTGTACACGGGCCTTGTGCACTTCCCCCAGCATTTGTAGATGGTCGGGATTCAAAATTTGAGGACCAGTACCGTACTGCCCGTGGTGAAGAAAGGGCAAATACTGCTGGATCATCAGTTGGAAAAGAACATGCAGTGTGCATGGAATGTCTCCCTCAATAGAGTTGGTACCGAAGTGCTGAAATGAGGAAAGTTCCCGCCGGCCTCAGCATCCGGAACGCAGCACGCCACACGCACCGGACCACGAGGGGAGACCGGCGCTTCGATAGCTCATCGAAAAAACATGGGCATGCATAGACATCATGCGTACCATGATATCAGCCACACAAAAAACTGCAATAGGGAATTTTTTCTCCTTCCTCACCGTAGTGCATCCTGAGGCAACGAACATCAACGCAGTAGTGATGATTTTGAACTGTCTCCTGTATGGAGCGTTGAGATACGAGAGATGAAACGACATGGCGCCAATGGAACAAGTTCAGGAAGCAAAGAAGGAATTTGCCCGCTGGCTTAAGTCCCGCCCCAATGCTGATGTGAACGGGTACGGAATTGGACTTGGATTAAAAAAAAGGAGACTGTGTTCTCAAGGTGCTAGCTACCGGGAAAGGCAGGAAAGCACTCCCTTCTCATATTGCTGGGGTGCCAATCGTTACGGATGTTGTCGGCATCATACGCGCATAGGCAACAGTCACACTTCCTGCAGAGTAGTTGTTCAAGGCAGCTCAACCTAGAGGGCTTGAGCAGTCCGTGTCAGAGGGAATTGCATTTCGATACTCGTATACTGGACTGAACACGCATGATTCATGAGGGAAGAGGGTATGGCACAGTACAGCATTACAGCAGCACGGCATGTGCACACAAGTCTTGAGGCAGCAGAGGTTGGCCTCCTTGATGACAGTTACAACATCATTCGTGCACAGCACATGGTCTATTCAGACCGGAGTTTTGTCCGAAACAACACAGGCTACAGATCCATCTCGGGAACTTCCATTGATCACTCAACCCTTCATCTCCAATTCCGTCGCAGGGAAGAAGATGCAGGTTCAGCAACGTGGTCTTTCACGGATACAGCACTGGGTCACAAAGAGCAGGGGACCTTCACTTTCAGGCGCACAGCACGCGGTGTTCTCGTTCAATACACGGGCATGACGGAGAGTCACCTTCCCGAGTCGGAATGTCAGGACATGATCTCCCGTATGCTCCGACGAGTTGCTGCAAAGGCACATCGTGTCGAGCGGGAAATGACCAAGTCCATTGCAGCGCATTCCTCACAGGGAACTGGGCTCTCCTGATCTCCTTCACGAGATGGTTTGTGGTACTGAAGGTCATGCATACTGGGAGTGACCAGCATCCAGTACTACTCTCCCCATGACTGCACCTGCTCCACATCCCACGCCAACTGTAACGATTTCGATCCTTGTGATGGACGACACAGCACGTCTTGGGAAATGCCTGCAATCGATAATGAAGGCAACACTTCCTGAACACACTGAGATCATTGTCACTGGGAATGGCACTCCCAAAACAGCACTCGATGAGCTGCAGAAAACGTTTCCTGCAGTCCGGATTGTGGGATCTGAAGTGAACCGTGGCTTTGCAGGTGGACACATGAAGGCATTTGCAGAGTCAACTGGAGAACTGTTCCTTTTCCTCAATGATGATGTCACTGTCATGCCGGACTGGCTTGAAAAACTTATTGGCACCATTTCGCAGGATCCACGCACTGCAGCTGTGGGAAGCAGGCTTACCTTTCCGGATGGAAAACTCCAAGAAGCAGGGATGACCATATGGCAGGATGGATCGACCATCCCCATTGGCAGGGGACTGCCTTCATCAAGCCTCACGTATGATTACCAGCGTGAGGTCGATTACTGCTCTGCATGCTCCCTCCTTGTGCGACGATCCGCCCTTCTTGAAGTGGGTGGCATGAGTGATGCCTACTATCCTGCCTACTACGAGGATGCTGACCTTGCACTCCGCTTCCGACAGCATGGCTATCGAACACTGTACGAACCACAGTCAATAGTCATCCATGAGGAGTCGAAAAGCACTTCGAACACGAAGCGACATCTCCTCTTGGAACGAAACCGGGAGCAGTTCTGTGACATCTGGAAGAGTGAACTGCTCACGTATGACCCTCCACCATCGCGGCCAGAAGCACTTCCCCTTGCCAATGCGCTTGTCCATGCCATGTGGCGTGCACGAGGATATCCGCTGCGGGCATGTATTGCAGCTGAGGTTATGCCAAATCCCGGTGGCACGGTTGCAGAAGCACATCTCGATTCCCTTCTGGAACTCCTTTCCCATATCTGTGCACTCACCCTGGCTCTCCCTCTGCATCTCCTTGCCGACATCGTGAATGGAACTGAGCAGGGGAGTGCAGTCCGCAGGTCCTGCCAGAATCGTGGCATCCAACTTCTTGTCGGCTCACTTCACAGGCACATCTCCCATCCTGCAGTACACTACGACATCTATATTGCTAGCTCCCAGTCCCTTCTCAAGCACGCATTTCAGGCGATGCAGGGAAGTGGTTCTTCACTCCAGACCATTCTCGATCTCCGACTCAATGATGGTGACCAGGAGTCTTGCACAGATTTCCGAATACCGCTCACTGGTCTTGTATGCAGGAACGATTCAGTGGCTATCTTGCAGTCCGTGAAGAGTGAAGCTGTTATTACAGAAGCAGATGCAGAAGCATGGTACACCTCTCTCACCAGTAATCCAGAAATCAGGACGTCTCCCATGCACCTTCCACACAAGAGCCTCACTGGACAGCAAGACGAAGATATTCCGCATCACAGGCTAACCACGGAACTCTCAGCAGTAGAACTACGTACGAAGGAAGTGACACTGTACAAGGATCTCCTTGACCGTGCATACTGCCATGCCACATCCCGGAAGCACAGAATTGCCAGCCCTGTACCTGTCCTCCAGTACATTCCCGGTCTTCGTTCTGCTTTCCATGCACTGCAACGCACACGGGGAAAGCGTCTGGACCCTCCCTATATAGAGTGGGAAGACCGTGAAACATAGCCTGAATCGTAATGCCTGAAACATGATGTGTAACCACCATTTCACTCATGAAGCTACGAATCGTTACAGAGTAGTGCGGAAACATTGACCGATTGCGATGCTGGATCAATACTGAAGTGAACGATGCGCACAACCATCTGTAAATCCACCCTTGCTGCAATGGCAACAGTCGTATGCATCCTTGCTACTGCACAATACGTTGGTGCATATGTGACAGTTGGCGCCTGGACCCTCACTTCACCACAGAATGTTTCAACGTCTGCATCTGACACCCTCAATGCTGTTGACTGTACGAGTTCAACATCGTGTACTGCAGTTGGTTTCAACTGCCAGGGCACAGGAACCTGCGGAGGATCCTACGACAACAGCTACGAAGGTACACTTGTCGAAACATGGAACGGTTCCTCGTGGAGCACAGCAACGACCCCAAATAAGACAACTACAGGGAACAACCGTCTCCTTGCTGTGAGTTGCTTCGGTTCAACCTGCATGGCTGTCGGAAGCTACTCAACTGGTGCAATCGACCAGACTCTTGCCCTTACGACATCTGGCTCAGTCTGGAGTATCAGCATTCCTGCAAATACTTCAACAACCCAAGGAAATGTGCTCACAGGAGTGAGTTGTGTCTCAGCAACAGCGTGCATGGCAGTAGGCCATGCTGATGTTGGTGGAGTATATGAACCCATTACTGAAAAATGGGACGGTGCATCATGGGCTCTCCTCTCATCAGCAAGTCCCTCCACAGCCAATGTCATGCTCAGTGGTGTGAGCTGCACAAGTACAACGTTCTGCATGGCAGTAGGATCCTCTCAAAATGCAACAAATCCAGCCATCACCAATACACTTGCTGCCACATGGAATGGTGCAGGGTGGTCATTTGTCAGTACACCAGATGGCTCAGCAACTGCCTCGAATGAGCTCACAGGCGTGTCTTGTCCTACAGCAGGATACTGTCAGTCAGTTGGTGACTACCGCAGTACAAGTGCATGGCAGCCGCTGTCGCTTGTGTGGAATGGATCATCCTGGGCACTGGGTACAATCCTGTCACCGTCATCGACAATAGACACGCTCATGCGCAGCATCAGCTGTCTTGGTACAGGATTCTGTGTTGCCATAGGCATTGAGGGATCTGAATATGCAGCTGGAAATGCTGCTTTCTGCCAGACTTCATGCCTTTCTGGAGCACCAACCTCCTCCCAAGTTGAACAGACCATGGCTGAAACATGGAATGGCACTGCATGGTCGAACACTACAATCCCGAATGCAAGCACAACAATTCCAAATCTGCTCAATAGTGTGAGCTGCACCTCTACACCTACGACAGTATGCATGACGGTGGGATCCACCCTTACAGTTGGCTCATCAACAACCGGTGCAATGACACCGCTCGTCAATCCTGCAATGCCAGGTGAGCTTGCCATAGGACAGTACAATGCCAACTCTGCGGGCGGAGGAACATCTGGTCTTACAAATGGCTTCACAGCGCTTTCCACTTCCGGAAACTACATCAACGGAATGGGATACAAGGTGCTCAATACAACCTTGCCTGTCTACTCGGAATGGCTCTCGCCCGGAAACAATACAACAACCCAACTAGCACTCTTCACACCCTCCAGTGCAACAACACCCATATCCTTCATCCAGCAGGTGAGCGTGAGCTACGACTCTACATCAAGCTCGTACAACACGGCATCGAACACCATGACTGTGGCATTGCCAGCGAATGTCACTGCTGGGGACACAGTCATCCTCCTTGTCGGCATGGGGAACAACAGCACACCAGTGACAGGGATAACAGGAGACGGTGTCACGTGGCAAGAGGCTGTCTCATACAATGATTACCTGTATGCGGGCGGAGTCGATGGTCCGACCGAGATCTGGTATGGAACTGCAAGCAGTGGTGGGAGCAACACAGCAACAATAACGTTCGGAGGATCCATCGGAACTGGCCCGTACGACCAGCTCAATATCTCCGAATACAGTGGCATTGCCGGACTAGACCAGGCTTCCACTGACTACATCACCAACAACACTGTCCGACAGACTCTTGCAGAAGTTCTCTCAATGCCAAATGTCGGTTCACTGCAGGCAACACAAAACATCACTGCAGGGACACTGTCATTTGTTGTTTCACCAGCAGCTGTTACCTTCAGTACCATTACACTGAATGGATTCGACCAGACATCAACAGCAACCCAGGTACTTGACATTGGTGACAACTCTGGATCTGGAAGTGGGTGGAATGTCACCCTGTCGAACACAACCTTCACAAGTGGATCGGATTACCTTGCAAGCACTGATTTCACTGCAGCAACACCATCACCTCCAGTGTGCGATACCAACTCGTCATGCCAAGCTGCTGTGTGGACAGGATCTGTGCCCAACCCATATGTCCTACCTGGCTCCAGTTCACCAGCAACCAAGCTCCTGTCTGCAGAAGCTGGCACGGGAATGGGAAACCAGACAGCAACCATCAGCTGGACAGCAGCAATACCCTCGAACGTGTATACAGGCACCTATTCCTCGACATGGACTGTCTCTCTTGTCAGTGGACCATGAGTGTACTTCGCCTTCCATACTCCTGCAGCCACAACAGTGGGTAACTGCACATGGCTGACTCATACGCGGACCGTCTTGCCCAGTATGCTTCCTCATTGCAACAACGCTTCGAAGACCGCTTCACCATCCTCAGCAATCTGGAACGGACACATCGAAGAAGGGAGCGATTCCTTCCCCACAGCTCAGTACAGTACCAGTTTGCACACAAGGGACAAACAGTACTCCGTACACTCCATAACGATGGTTTATTCCATGGTAGTCGGACACTTCTTCGTGCCCTCAGGGGCAGAAGGCCACTGACTGACAGGACAAGCCCTGATGCAGCCATGTACAGATCATGGTGCCCCTCACAGGGATCCTCGCACGAGAAGCTCCTTGCCTATGGTGCTCAACATGCAAAAGATCCGGATGCACCTCTCATCTCCATTGTGCTGCCGACATACAAGAGTGATCTCACACGCTTGAGGGCTGCACTCAAATCCGTCATGGAACAGGCATACACAAAGTGGGAGCTCCTCATTGTGGATGATGCTTCCCGGGATCCAGCCCTTCTCAGGGAAATAGGATCAGTCGCTGACGAAGATCCCCGGGTACATGTGCACGTACGTGGAGAAAATGGGGGAATTGCCGTTGCTACCCAGGACGGAATAGCCATGGCATCGGGAACATTCGTGACCTTCCTCGATCACGATGATGCACTCCTTCCGTTTGCACTGTCTGCTGTAGTTGAGGCAGTTGATACCCATCCTGATGGGGATGTCCTGTACTCAGATGAGATCGTCATTGGCGAAGATGGTGCAACAATCATCGATGTTGCCCTTAAACCCGGATTTTCACATCACCTCCTTCTTGCAACGAATTACATCTGTCACCTTCTTGTCATTCGACGGACTCTCCTCAACTCCATTGGTGGCATGCACCAGGGCTATGACGGGAGCCAGGATTATGACCTTGTCCTTCGTGCCACTGAGGCTTCCCGTGAAGTAGTCCATATACCGGAAGTCCTGTACCTCTGGAATGAGGTTCCTGGATCAGTCATCACGGGAACAGATGCCAAGCCGCACGCATACGAAGCTGGTCGGCGAGCCCTTGCTGCTGCACTCGAACGACGTCATGTCACAGATCTCACACCCGAGCATGGGGAGCTCCCTGGTTGGTATGCATATAGTGCACATACCCTCCCACGCGTTTCGATTGTCATTCCTGACATATTCCCTGGAAATTCCTGTGCCAGGACAATTGCAGCAATCCAGACGACGACCCATGATCTCGACATGGAAATCTGTGTTATTCGTCCACATGGATACGGAACACTGCCAATACCGGGTGCCGATGCAGTCATCGAAGCATCACCTGCAGTTTCGAGCCTTCCAGCCCTTCTCAATGCTGGAGAGGAAGCAAGCACAGGTGAATTTGTCGTGTTCATGGCTCCAGGAGTCATTTCCACAACGCGAGGCTGGCTACGAAATCTTCTTTCGTACCTTCTTTTCCCGGGTGTTGGAGCATGTGCTCCACGTATCCTTTCGCATACGGGAATACCGTTTGGGGATCGGTACATCGTCCCAGGCAATGGAACGCTTCCTGTACTCCTTGCTGACTCACACTGGCCTCTCCCACGGGAAGTAAGTGCACTTGCATGGTCCTGTCTTGCTGTCAGGTCGGAAGCGCTACAAAAAGTGGGTGGATTCAATTCTGACTTCCTCCTTTCGTGGTTTGATGCAGACCTTGCATTTCAACTCAGGCATGAAGGATACGCAGTACTCAGCATTCCCACTGTGACAGTCCATACACTCCACGAGGAAGGAGTGCCATTCCCTGCAGAAGAAGCAGACGGGAAGTACCTTCTTGCACGACATCCCCATATCCTCGGACAGCTCGATCCATTTCTCCATCCAGCAGTCCTCGAAGAAAAGCCCTTCACCTTCCGCACGTATTCCCAGGCTTGAATGCAGACGTGCCTAGTATTTTCGTCTACTTACCATTCCGGCATGGATATACTCAGGATGCCAAAGAGCGTACCCAGTACAAGCACGACTTGCTGTACTTGATTTCACGAATTTCACCATGGAGAGGTCAGAAATCCCAGCACAAGAAGCACTCTGCAAGTTTGACAAACACTGCATCCTAGTGATGTACACGCGTGGAGAGGTGGCACGCAAACTGCGTATACCGTTTAAGCCAGCCCACCAGGCCTGCAGCACAGCTGCTACTCCTGCCTCAACCGCTCATGCGGGCAGGAGGACATCCTGTGTGGGGGGAGGCACAGCTTTCCGTCTTCCGCAAACGGTTTGGTATTCAAGTAAGGAAAGCTACCAAGCGGGAAGGAGGAACAGCACCTCTGTTAGCAGCACTGTCCGCACAATGTCCCTTTCCAAAAGAGAGACTGCCCCCATGGACAGCGAAAACCTTATTGCAATGAAGAGTGAATGGATGCGTTCATTTGATGATGCTCTCATCCGCTTCACGAACAGCCGTACGAAGGTTCGCACCTTCGAGCAACTTGAATCACGTCTTTCTGAAGTGGCTCTTGCATGTTTTCAGGTTGCACCTACCCGCTTCCGCGGGTTCAGGGTTCATTTCAACGACATCGAACCAGATGCAGACTTCCAGGATCCCCATTATGAGCCGACAACAGGTACAGTTCACATTTCGGATACAGATGCAGTACTTCTCAATACACTCCTCCAGCGTTCTGCTTCCCTGAGAGTCCCTGGCAGGTCAGTACCCAACACTGTTCCCAATGCAAAGGAAGGGGAGACACTCATGATGGTTCTTCATGAGCTCGTTCATGGCACGATTGCACCTGGCCTGCTCCGGGAATGGAAAGTGGATGAGGTATGGAAGCATTCTGGCCGGGGTGGGGGAGAATTCCGTGAAGGATTCACTCAGCTCATAGCTGAGGAGAAGTTCCCTGCTTTCTGCAAAGTGCTTGGCATAGATCCATCACTTGTACCTCCTGTACATGAACTTACATCCGGGTATGTTCCTGCAGTACAGATTGCCCGAGGAATGCTTAAGGAGATTGACTGCATGCGTGGTGGAGATGGTTCTTCCATTCGTGATCTTGTGGAAACAATGATCCGGTACAATGCATATCCCGAGGGCGTCATGGCAAACCTTGAGCAAGTGCTCCCCAAAAAACTTGCAGCCCATGCACACGAGCAGTTCTGGAAAGCAGGAGCCATTGCATCCCTCATGAAACCTTTCGATCTTCCAGATGCTGAATACTATGCCCACTGGAATACGCGTGACCGCAACAGAGACTTGCAGCGTACCGGACGAGAGGCTGTGCGCCGTGTTGTCCTTGAACTGGAAGGATCTCACAATCTCAAGGAGCGATCTGGGACCAGGACTCCACCTCGTGTTGCCAAGCAACTCCATGGGGTTCGTTCAGGCAGTGCTTCCCGCGGACTTGCATAAGCACAAACCAGTATCAGGTGTACGACAACCTGTCGATGCCAGCATGCAGTTACGCAACGAGTCCTTCACCACCACGAGTCACGGGTGGAGGTGTCACCTTGAGTGATTTCGCAAGACCATGCTCGACAATTGTCTTCTCATACAGGGCACGGTAGTTTCTTGCCATGGCCTGTGGACTGAACTGTTCACGGGCACGCCTTGCACAGGCCTGTGTATCAATGTTAGCTACATCCTTCACACGCTCAACCATGCTGTCTGCATCGTCACACACAAATCCAGTGATTCCTTCAGTCACAAGTTCCGGAACTGAGCCCTTCCGAAGGCCAATAACGGGAGTGCCACTCACCATTGCTTCAGCGATATACAGTCCAAACGGCTCTGGCCATGTGACTGGTGCAAGGAGTGCAGTGGCATGGGCAAGGACTTTTGCCTTGTCACGACCTGCAACGTTCTGGATATACATGATGTTCGTTCCATCAATATGCGGAGCGATCTCCTTTTCAAAATATTCACGTTCTGAATCCCGTTCACCAACCTTGCCAGCCATGATGAGACGCATGCCAGAACGCTTTGCAACCTCAATTGCAATGTGCTGTCCCTTTTCGGGAGTGATCCGTGCAAGGGAGAGGAGATAGGGCTGCTTCGCCTCGCGGGAACCATACGCAAGAGAGGAAAGATCCACTGCATTGTAAACAGTACCAGCCCAGTTGAGATCGCTTGCAGACTGCTTCTGGTCATTGCTGATTGCAACAAGACCTACTCGGTTTCCTACAGCCTTGTATGTAGTACTCTGCTGTTCATAAATAGGGCCATGGACAGTGTGGAGTATAGGGGCGGGAGATCCACTGAAGGCGAGGCCAAGAAGACTTGACCAACCAGCATGATCATGTATTAGGTCAACATCCTTCCGGTTTGAAAGATCCTCAAGTACACGGGCAGCGTATGTGACTGACCTCATCTCATGAAATTCCTTTCCAAGATCCGCTTCCCAGCCTGCAGGTGCAAGGGTTACAGCATCCCTCGTTCCTTCACACGCATAGAGTGTTACCCTGTCACCCTGTGAACGAAGCTCCTTCACCAGGAGATCCAGGACAATCTCGATGCCCCCATAGCCAACTGGTGGAATTGGATACCACGGTGGTGCGACTATAGCGATATGCCGGTTCGACATGTTTCCCCCCATCTTCGAACAATCCGTGTGAATATTGCTATTAATCATAACGGATGAAAGGAAAAAACGTTTCACTCGGAGCAAACGCGTCAGCACCTACATCATCCCGTTCTGTACGCTTGGAAGATCATCAGCATCTAGGGAGACCTGCATACCCGTATGGCACGTCATGTCATCACACTCACAACTTCCATAAGTATTAATGAAGCCTTCGCACTCCTGTCCGACATGCGGAATGCCAGTGAATGGGATCCTAACGTACAAGATGTACAGCTTCTCACGAAGGAACCAATCCGCAAAGGAAGCAAGTTCCGTGTAACAGTCACTGTTGCTGGGCGACCTCAGGCAATGGAATACACTGTCAGTCAATTCGTACCGCCTCACAAGGTTGTCCTTGCAGCCACGACATCCATTGTTTCCTCAGTTGACACAATCTCCCTTCAGGAAGAAGAAAACGGATGCACAGTAACGTATGATGCAGATCTCACTCCAAGGCCGTTGTTCATTCTCTTCACTCCTCTCATTGCTGCATCATTTGCACGTATCGTGGCAGAGGCTGAAGTGGGACTCAGGAGGCGTCTTCAGGCATGAAGAGATCCCTTCCAACCCGGATTGTTGATGGTGTGCTCGAAGGAAGTATTGTCGGAAGCTTCTCCCGCATTGGGCCACTCGTTCGATCCCGTCTTACCGGATGGGATGACATTCCCCGAATGGATGGCCGTACAGCAGTCATCACTGGGGGAACATCGGGTATTGGTGCTGCTGCTGCCCGAAAGATGGCACTGCTTGGAGCACATGTCATCATCATTGGCCGAAACAGGAAGCGGGGTGAGGATCTCAGGAGACGGATTCATGATGCCATCGACAGGGATTGCATTGACCTCATACTTGGAGACCTTTCAGATCTTGAAAGCGTGAAACGAATTGCCCACGAAATTGCATCCCGGTACCGTGCCATTGATGTCCTTGTCCACAATGCAGGAGCACTCCTGTCCGAATACACAGTGACACGGCAGGGTATTGAGATGACTGTTGCAGTCCATCTCCTTGCACCATTTCTTCTCACCCATGAACTTCTTCCCGAACTTCGGGCAGCACCGCATCCCCGCATCATTACTGTCTCGTCCGGTGGGATGTACACGCAGCGCTTTAAAATATCGGAACTTGAGATGACACAGGAGTCATACAACGGTACTGTTGCGTATGCGAGGGCCAAGCGTGCACAGACTGTCCTGAATGAGGAGTGGCAGCGTCAGTACGGACCAGAGGGTTTCACGTTTCATGCCATGCATCCAGGCTGGGTTGCCACACCTGGCATTGAAACAGGGTTGCCCCTCTTCGGGCGGATCATGAAACCAGTACTTCGAACGCCTTCAGAAGGAGCAGACACCATTGTCTGGCTTGCAGCCGGAAGTCCAGGAAGCGAGCATGGCGGAAGATTCTGGTGTGACCGGGTTCCACGAAGTCTGTACTATCTTCCAGGCACCCACAAAGGGTCTGCACGTGCACTCCTCGATGGCAAAACACTCTGGAAGTGGTGCACACACCGTATCAAGACCAGTCAAAAAACTTCCAGGCGTGACTGAGATCGCACCGAATTCAACAGACGCTGGTACCATAGCCGTATCCCCACATGCACAGAGAGGAGAGTCCGGCATGTCACACAGACATTCACGCGTATTCCGGCTACTGCTTCCCATATTCTTCCTCGTCATGGGAATGGGATTCATCCCTTCCCACGAGGCTCATGCAGCCTCCTCAACACCAAAGGAAGTACTTGGCTTCCTCCAGTACGGCGAGGTATCCAGTGGTGCATGGACAACCGATGTGCAGCCATATCTTGCAGATCTCTCTACAATCGCGTATTTCAGTGTTGTCCCTGATGCATTCAACAGTTCTGCTCCTGGCTGCATCTTCGGATTCATGGGATGTGATCCCACCTCCGGCTATGCTGCAGGCTACACGACATGGATGAGTACCAATGGGCAGCAGCTTGTCGATGCAGCCCATCAGGCAGGAGACAAGGTTCTCCTTACAGTCAAATTGGGTGGTTCCTCAAGCATCTCGGCCATCATTGGCAATGAAACGGCAATCCAGAACTGCATCCAGCAGTCAATTGGTGTCATGAAACAGCGTGGGGCTGACGGGATTGTCGTGGACTTCGAATACTCCTCCACACAGCCCTCATCATCCGAATTCACGAATTTCATAGAGCAGTTCCAGCAGGCCCTCCAGAATGAGGCTCCACAAAGTACTGAACTTGTTGTCTCTACATACTCATCCGCAGCTGTATACAGCGAAATGTGGGATCTCCCTGCCCTTGCACCATATGTCACAGCCTTTGATGTCATGGCATATGACATGAACATGCCAACGGTCGGTGCTCCCCTCCAGGGAACTGCACCGCTCACTGCACCTTCAGGGGTATGGAATGACACAGAAGTACTCAACTCATACGATTCAGTAGTCAGTCCATCCAAAGTGCTCCTTGGCATTCCATACTATGCGTACACTGCCTGTACGCAGAATACTGCCCCTCACTCAACAGTGCTTGGAACGTGGTACTACGGTGCGAACACGTTCACGTACTCCGGTCTCCAGTCTGACTTTTCGTATCTCCAGTCGAACCCTGCGTTTCAATACCAGACAGGCTTTGACAGCACTGGCCAGATCAACTGGTCGAGCTGGTGGTCACCGTACAGCAACTCACAGAACTTCTGCAGTGCAGCATATGACCAGAACACGGAGTACAACTTCCAGACTGGTCCGTCTGGCACCCAGTTTCAGTGCACTGTACCGTCAACGAGTTCCAGTTGTGGCTCCTACCGCGAAGTATACTGGGACAGTCCCCAGTCACTCGCACTCAAATACCAGACAGTGAATGCTGATGGCGCACGTGGTGTTGCACTTTGGTCACTAGGCTATGACACTGGGACTTCAGCACTGTGGAATGTCCTTCCACAGAACTTCACGATCAACCATGCTCCGCCAGCCATCATGGCTAAGCTTCCCTCAACAGAAACCACGACTGCCTTCCCCATAAGCTGGCAGCCAACCTCGAACATCCCGCTTAGCAGCTATGAAATCTGGGTGCAGGCAAATGGTGGAGCATGGCTTCCTTACATCTCCACACCAGCTGGCACAACCTCTGTCGTGTTCTACGGATTTCCTGGAGTGACGTACAACTTCTATGCTGAAGGGTTTGCTCCTGACGGCTCTGGGACAGGTGTACCCTCGGACAGCAGTTATGTACAGACATCAACTGCAATTGCAACGAATGCAGGTCACGGTGAACCATTCACAGGCATGTACTCCCTTGATGCATTCGGGAACATCTATGACGTTGCTTCCCCTCCACTTCAGTCAACTGGCATATGGAATGCAAATCTTGCTCGTGGACTTGCCCTCAATGCTTCAGGCGAGGGAGGGGTGGAACTCGATGCATATGGTGGTCTTCATGCATTCGGGAACATTCCCAATGCTGGCCAGTCTGTCTACTGGTCAGGGTGGGACATTGCACGGGGCATTGCACTCTATGGTCCTGGAACAGGAACAGGAGGATATGTTGTCGATGGATATGGTGGTGTTCATCCCATCCAGATCGGTTCAAACCCCATGTCGCCAAATGTCACCCTCAGCGACTACTGGCCAGGCCTTGATGCTGCCAAGGGAATCGTTGTCTTCCCGGATGGCAGTGGTGGACTCGTTCTCGATGCGTACGGTGGCATCCATCCATTTGCCACTGGCACCAATCCCATGCCAGCTTCCCCAACCCTCAGTGCCATCTGGCCAGGGTGGAACATTGCACGGGCAATCGTGCTCAACCCGGATTCAACAGCAACATCCTACAGTGGCTACGTTCTCGATGGATACGGCGGCATTCATCCATTTGCCTCTCAGGGTCTTGCAATGCCCTCCATGCCCCAAATATCCGGGTACTGGCCTGGCTGGGACGTTGCGAAGGCAATTGTCAACCTTCCCGGCACTCCTGGTGCAGGATATGTCGTCACATACGACGGCTATTTCCATCCGTATGGAGGAGCTCCCATGGTTGGCATGCCAGTCATGCCAAACCCACAGGTAGCCCAGGTGACTGGAGCTGCAATAGGGTAGAAGGGGTTTGAGGGTACTGTCCTCTACTGCATGTAAAGACATGGTGGTGATGCTTTACACTCAAGGCAGGGATTCGTATACCCGATATAGTGCAGTAGTCATGTCCTCACTTCCAGAGGTACACCACAGCAAGGGGAATTAAGTCATGTTACATCGGACGCACCGTTTGCTCCGCTCACTTGTCCTTCGATCAAGTGCTATCTCGTTCATTGGGGCAGCGATAGGTGCCTCCCTCATTGGAACAGCTGCAGCTCCTGCCACAAGCCTTGTTGCCGTGTCAGGAATTCTCAATGTTCCATCCACTGCATATCCAACAATCTCATCTGCCATTGCTGCTGCTGGATATGGTGCCACTATCGTTGTTGCACCAGGCACGTACAATGAAGCAATTCGTGTATACAACAAGCAGCTTTCCATCATTGCACAGCCTGTATACAACTGCTATGTGTACAGGACGTGCACGAACTACCAGAGCCTTGCTGCAGAAACTGTCATAGATCCCCCGACGAGCGAGCCTGCACTCATATGGCAGTACTCACATTATGCTGGATCATACCAATCCCAGCTTTCCGGGTTCACGATTGAGAACGGCTACTCTGCAGCAGCAGGGCAGGGCGGAGATGTGACGTTTGCAGACCAGGCAGATGTCCAGATGTCGTACAGCATCATCGACAATGGAAAATCCACGACAAACGGTGGTGGTGTCCTCGTGTACCAGTCCAACCCTGTATTTTCGTATGTCACTGTGGAAAACTCCGGAGCTTCACAGCTAGGTGGCGGCATGCTCGTTGTCCAGAGCAATCCCAATATCGTCAATTCAACATTTACAGGTAACTATGCAGGTGCAGGAGGGGCCATCTGGGTTGACGACTATTCAGATCCTGTTGTTGTCAACACAACCTTCCAGAACAACACTGCCAACGGAACAACAAGTGCTGCTTCTGGTGAGGGGGGCGCAATTGGACTCCGTACAGGAGTAGGCGGTGTGTACGAAGACAACACCTTCTTGAACAATACTGCCTTCTTTGGGGGAGCCATGGAGCTGGAGACCCAGGGAGGTCAGCCAACAATACTTGGCAATACGTTCACAAGCAATTCTGCAACGACAAATGGCAGTGTATCCGGCTCTGGCCAGGGAGGTGCCATAGGACTCTACAACAACTCACAGGGCCAGATTACGCTCAACACCTTCAGTGGCAACTACGCGTACCAGAATGGTGGAGCAATTATTCTTGCTCAGGGTGCAAACATGTCGATCTACAACAATGTGTTCGATGGCAACAATGCGGATGCAACAAATCCCGGCAGTAATCCCTCAGGTGCGGATGGGGGTGCAATAGCTGCAACAGACGGCACTGCACACCTCGTGCAGAATTGCTTCTACCAGAACTCAGCACAGGTAGGAGGTGGCCTTGCAGCACTTGGAAGCTCGAACCTCACACTTCAGAGCAACACCTTCATCGACAATGTCGAACGACGAACGGATGTTTCGTACCTTCCCGGCGGAGTGTACGTCTACAGTGGTGCAAGCTCGTTTTCCTCGAACTCCGACATCATGGCGAACAACACAGGTACACAGTTTTATGACACCACACCCCTTGGGAGCTGGACAAACGATCTCCTGTACGATCCCTCCGGAGACAACTATCTTGTTGCCTACGGAAGTGGTGGAGCAGGAGTCTACGGCAGTGGTGAGTACGGATACTCGAATATCACCTCGATCTCCCAGATTGGTTCTCCACTCAATGCAACGAATCTTGCACAGTTTGCACCCCAGTTCACTGATGCAGCTACCTGCACGTCAACTGGTTCGACAGCAGCATACGGAGTGCCAAATGCAATGAACCCTGCTCCAGTGCCCGTATACCGGTTCTTTGGCACGTACTACCAGACACACTTCTTCACGACGGATGTCAATGAGCGGAATCTTACCCTTGCGATGCAGCCTGTTGTCCAGTATGGATATGAAGGAATCGGATTCTATGCATATGCAACTCAGGTCAACGGTACAGTTCCTGTGTACCGCTTCTTCCAGACTGCTGCACCAAACAGCCACTTCTATACAGCATCCCAAACGGAGTACCAGGATCTCGTGAACAACCCGTCCCTTGGATGGCAGTACGAGGGCATTGCCTTTTATGAATACCAGCCAAGCGGTGGCTCGACTCCTTCCTGTCCGATAGCAAACACTGGCCCTGTGTACAGGTTTGTAAACCTACAGAATGGGAGCCATTTCTTCACAGCCAGTTACCAGGAATACCAGACTGTACTCAACACCCTCTCGAATGAGTGGCATTACGAGACAATCGCCTTCTGCGTTCCTGATGCTGCCATCTGAGATACAGTCATATGCACAGGAACACCTGTTCATATGTGCACGGTATCATGGACTCCATCATGAAGATGGAGTCCATGATGCACCTCACACCACACGCTGAAGTGGGTACATCGTGACACGTCCCATCACGCTCATCATTCCGTTCTATCATCATCCTGAACTAGTTTCACGGCAGGAAGTAGCACTGCTCGCCTGTCGTGATGACCTCATGCGCGAGGCATGTCACATCGTCTGCTACAACGACAGTCCTGATGATGCTGAGCTTGCTGTTGCACTTTCCTCATTTGAACATGCATGTACCAAACTCGACATTCCATGCACCATCATCACAAATCCGCATAATTGCGGCTTTGTGGACACAGTGAATGCTGGCCTTGCACGTGCGATACAGGACAAGACTGATGCGTTGCTCCTGAACTCGGATGCATTCATTGAACCTGGCACCATTGCAGAACTTCATCGCATCGCATCCCTTGATGAGAAGTTCGGCTTTGTTGCACCACGAAGCACGAATGCTTCCCTTGCAACCATTCCCTGGCAGTACTGGACAGGAGCATACCCTGAACCAGGGGACCCACATGCGATCCATTCATTCATGGCACGACTCCCGGAATACACGATTGTACCTGCAGTTACTGGCTGCTGCATGCTCATACAGCTCCCTGTACTTGAGCGTGTTGGCATGCTTGATACGGATTTTGCTCCCGGCTACAACGAAGAGAATGACTTCATCTTCCGTGCAAACAGGATCGGCTTTCTTGCAGTGCTCGCCAACAGGGCATTCGTGGACCATGTTGGCTCAGTCTCATTTGCAGCATCGGAGAAGGCAATGGAGGATGCACATCGCAAGCTCCTTGACCTGCGGCATCCTGAGTACTCAAAAGCAGTCCTTGAGTACTGCACTGGGCCTGTATTCCGCACTGAACAGCTCCTTGCAGCAACGAGCACTCTGTCGAAGGAACACCGTTCCGTGCTCCTTGATGTGCGCTTTCTCAAGGAGTACTACAATGGCACATTCGAGCTTGCTGTCCGCATGCTGCACGAAGTTGCAACATCCCGTGCATGGAAGGAACGATTTACCCGCACGATCATACTTGGTGATGCACATGCACTTGCATTCCATGGCATACAGGACACCCTGAATGGGGAGGGGTTCTCCATGATCTCCCGCATTGAAGAGCTTGAGGATCCAGTACCACTTGCACTCCGCCTTGCCCAGCCGTTCCTGTGGAGCGATGTAACCGATCTTCTCGAGAAGGCTACCCACATCGGGTACTACTTCCTTGATGCCATTGCTGATGACTGCTATTACCTCAGGTACACGCACCATGCTCTCCATGAACTTTGGCAGTACATGGCAGATGTATCATCCTTCTGCTTCTTCCTGAGTGAGGATGCACGCATGAGTTTCCATCACCGGTATGGAATGCGTGACTCACGGATTGACCTAGTGGCCATGCCGTCCTGCAGCATTGATGAGTATCCAAGACAGTCATCTGGGGAACTGCGCACAAAGGAAGATCCTTACCTTCTTGTCATTGGGAATCATTTCGAGCACAAGATGGTTGCATCAACCTTGACTTCGCTTGCAGCTGTCCGTGACCTCCCGTACCGTATACGGGCTCTCGGGTACACAGGCTCCGGCTTTCCTGGCATGGAATCAATTCCGAGTGGTTCCCTAGATGATGCAACACTTGAGGATCTCTACAGCAATGCAGCAATGATCGTGTTCCCGTCAAATGATGAAGGGTTTGGGTTCCCCATCGTGAAGTGCCTTGCGTACGGTATTCCGCTTGCCCTCAGGGATACTGCAACAGCACGGGAGGTTGTCCAGAACACCCTTGGCAGGGAGGACATGCCTGGAGTCTTCTACTACAGTTCTGATGCTGGGCTCACGGACATTCTTCTCGATACCAATGCACATGTACGACCTGGGCTCCTCCAGGGTTTCACGTCACAAGCAACCTGGAACGCATGTCTTGCAGCAATCCTTTCCGGATTGTCAGCTGTCGACCTTAAAGCAACCAAGTACACTGATGTCCTTGCTACCCGCAGAACGCTTGCACATCGCATTCCTGATCCTTCCCATGTACAGCAGGAAGCCCTGCGGCTCGCAGCACAACAGCTCTCTGCATCCCTTTCATGGAAAGTGACTGCACCCCTTAGAAGAGCCACGAATGCTGCACGACGTGTCCGACGGGCAATGCGTCCATAGACAGGCTCAAAGCACACCGGGTGCTATTTCTCCACCCTCATGAAGTGCAGCAACAGATCCAGGACGTACACTTCCCCAGATGTCGATGATGGGGAGGGAAGTCTGCAGGTCATGGTATGCCGAGTGTGGTGCTCCAATGACAAGGAGATCTGCTTCGCTGAGTACTGTGTCAAGCCCTACAAGGGACGGGTCGTTGTGCACAAAAGGATCGTGACAGAGTACCTTCTTTGCCTTGAATTGGAGAACCTTTTTGAGCTTGTAGCTGAGGCTGTCCCGATTGTCATCCGAATCCGCCTTGAATGCCATTCCAAGGATGCCAACAGTCATGCCAGAGAGATCATAGGCCTGCTCTATGCTTGACACGAGATGAAGGGGGAGTCCCTCATTCACCATCATTGCTGCATGTCCAAGGAGAAACTCGTTGTTGTTGAATGCAGCAAGCTGCATTGTGTCCTTCAACAGACATGGCCCTGCAACAAATCCTGCCCGGGCCAGATCTGCAGCACGTGGGTAGTTGTACGTGATGGCAGACCTGATGCGTTCGTAGTCGAGACCAAAGCTCGATGCAATCATGTAGAGCTGGTTTGCAATGGCGAACTTGATATACCTCCATGAGTTTGTGAAGAGCTTCGCGAGTTCTGCCTCCTCTGGCTCCAGCTCCACAAGATCATGGGTGAGTTCTCCAAACAGGGACTTGGCACGTTCCATACTCTTTGTGTCATACGCGGAAACGATTTGAGGAAGCTTCGTGAGTTCATGAATGGCCTCACCTTCTGCAATACGTTCTGGACAGAATGCAACCCCCACGCGCTTTCCTGACTGGGCAAGAAGTTCAAACACGAGTCGTGTCGTGCCAGGAAACTGTGTGCTCCGCAGTATGACAAGTTGACCATCACGCAGATGTGGAAGCAGCTCGGAAACTGAGGAAGGCACCACTGCAAGATTTGGATTGAAGTGCTCGTCCACGGGAGTTCCGACAACGATAACGACAATGTCCACATCCTGTATTGCTGCAGCATCGGTTGTTGCATGCAGATTGCCCCCTATACAGCGAGTGAGCACAGGTTGGGCACCATTCTCTTCAAACGGCATTGTACCTGCATTCACTTTGGTGACAGCAGCACTGTTGATATCAAAGAGCGTCACAGGAAAGCCGTGGTCTGCAAGGACGAGTCCCAAGGGAAGTCCGATGTGTCCGCATCCACCCACAATTGCGACTTTCTGCTTCTCCGGGGTGTTCACAGCTGTCTCCTCACTCACTTCGGTCATAGTGCATCACTGAATGTGCTGACGGTAGCATCTTACCTGAGTTTGGGAAATGGTGCGCTGCAATGCATCACTGCCACTGCATTATTCATACTTGTTGGCATATGCATCCCTTTTCCATCGTCATCCCCGTCTACAACGAAGGGGAACGTATCGTACCGTTCCTCCAGTCACTCGAGGCCACCATCCGCACTCCGCACGAGACGCTCGTTGTCTACGACATGCCCACTGACACCACTGTGCCGTTCCTCCAGGAACTCATGAAGGAATACCCCTCAATTAAGCCACTCCATAACACCTACGGACGAGGACCAGCACAGGCCCTCCGGTACGGGTTCGACCACGCTTCCCATGACACGGTTGTCGTCACGATGGGAGACAATTCAGATGATTCTTCCCAGATTCCGGAACTTGCCTCCCTCATCCATGATGATGTGGTCATTGCAGCAGGTTCCCGGTACATGAGAGGAGGGAAGCACCTTGGCGGTCCTCCTGTCAAGAATGCCCTTTCGAAACTTGCCGATCTCAGTCTGTGGTACCTGGGACGTGTCGGTACCCATGATGCAACAAGTGCCTTCAAGGCGTACTCCAAAACATTCGTCCAGGAGGTCGGGATTGACTCGACACGCGGATTTGAGATGGCGATTGAACTTGTGGCAAAGGCCAAGCGACACGGAAAACGGGTAGCTGAAATTCCGACCACATGGCGTGACAGGACAGCAGGGGAGTCCCACTTCAAAGTTGTCGAATGGCTGCCACACTACCTTCGCTGGTATGTTCATGCACTTGGGCCCCGAAGGTCACTTCATTCCCCACCATCCCGTACTGCCCACTGAAGGAGAATTCCATGTCCACTGTGCTTGTCACTGGCTCTGCAGGCTTTATCGGAGGGTATGTTGTCGAGGAGCTTCTCAGGAAGGGATACACCGTCATTGGTATTGACAACTACTCAAAGTACGGACGTATCGAGAGAACGTACGATGACAGTCCCAAGTACCGCCTCGTTGAAGGGGATGCACGTGACACGGAGCTCCTCACCTCGCTTCTGGAGGAGTGTGAGCACTTCATTGCAGGTGCTGCAATGATTGGGGGAATATCGTACTTCCACACATATGCATATGATCTCCTCGCAACAAACGAACGGATCATGGCTTCGCAGTGTGATGCTGCACTTGCTGCACGGAAGTCTGGAGGACCGCTCAAAAAGGTAACGTACCTCTCCTCGTCGATGGTGTATGAGTCAACAGGTACCTGGCCCTCTGTTGAGGGTCAGCAGTTCGAGATTCCGCCTCCACGCTCCTCATACGGCTTCCAGAAGCTTGCAGTCGAGTACTTTGCCCATGCTGCCCATGAGCAGTATGGCCTGCCGTACACGATAATCCGTCCATTCAACTGCGTCGGTATCGGGGAACGCAGGGCACGGGGAGATGTCGAGATTGCAAGTGGCAATGTACACCTTGCCATGAGCCATGTTGTGCCCGACCTTGTCCAGAAGGTACTTAAGGGGCAAAATCCGCTGCATATTCTTGGTGATGGCTCACAGATCCGCCACTACACATACGGGGGGGATCTTGCAGAAGGTATTGTCCTCTCCCTTGATCATCCAGCTGCCCTCAATGAGGACTTCAACATCTCCACTGCAACATCCACAACAGTCCTGGAACTTGCTGAACTCATCTGGAAGAAGGTGCATGGCAAGGACATACCCCTCGCATATGTCAGTGAGGATCCCTTCACCTACGATGTACAAAAACGCGTCCCCTCAGTAGAGAAGGCAAAGCAGCTCCTCGGCTTCGAAGCCAAGACAACTCTCGATACAATGCTCGACGAGCTCATTCCTTGGATTCGCGATGCTATCACGGCAGGCATAATCTAAGTAGAGAAGATCCCCCGCTCATAATTGCGCTATACCCTGCTCATGCTGTGTTAAGATTGCTGGATCGGGATCATAGGTGGAATTCAATTCCGATCCCGCTTCAATTCCATACATATGGCAGAACAACCGCTCTCAATTGATTTCCCAGCACCGACAAGTGAGGATCTTTCAGCACTTGAGGAAGCTCATTTCAAGGCAGCGGAAGCCAAAGCACATCAGGAATCCACCTTCTGGGCGTACCGTGAGGCTCTCGACTGGCTTGGTTTCTATCGTGAGCGGTATGAGAAACTCAATGCCTCACGGGAACTTCGTGTTGGCCGACGTGCAGTCAACATTCTTCACAGGGTTGCACCCGAAGGTTCACTCCGCAAGAGGGTCATGGACATCACAGTCCGACAACTGGTAAAGAGAAAGCGGTCAAAAAGTGAACGTGCCTTCGACACAACAAACTTGCCATCGTTCACAGCCACGGAGAATCCACTCGTCAGTATCCTTGTACCTGTCTACAACAACTGGCATCTCACTGCTCAGTGTCTCCGCTCTCTTCGTGACCATCTCCCAGAGACTCCGCATGAAATCATTGTCATTGACGATGCCTCGACAGATGTGACAAAGGAGCTGCTTCCCACCATCAAAGGGATTCGCGTGATCCGGAATGAGACAAATTTTGGCTACCTCCTCACGATGAATGTTGGCATCCAGGCTGCACGAGGGACAGACTATATTCTCTTTCTGAACAACGACACGCTCATGCACGATGACTGGTGTGATGCTCTTGTTCGAACTGCTTCGTCAGATCCGACAATAGGAGTCGTTGGCTCCAAGCTCCTTTTTGAGGACGGATCGCTCCAGGAGGCTGGGGGTGCCATGTGGAGTGATGCCACAGGATTCAACTATGGCAGGGGAGATGATCCAAATAACAGGAGCTACAACTTCATTCGTGATGTTGATTACTGCTCAGGTGCCTGTCTTCTCGTTCGTAGGGATCTCCTCACAAAGCTTGGAGGACTCGATCCTGCATTTGCACCTGCGTACTATGACGATACTGACCTTGCATTTTCCGCACGGAAGGAAGGGTACCGTGTCGTGTATCAACCGGCTTCTACTATCACCCACCTCGAAGGCAAATCTCATGGAACAGACATTACTACCGGTACAAAGCGTTACCAGGAGATTAACCGTCACAAGTTCCTGAAGAAGTGGAGAACGGAGCTTTCCACACACTATGCAAGCGACAGTGACAAGATCCGCCTTGCAAGCTGGCCAGCACCCAAGGGGCATGTGCTCGTTGCTGACCACTGTATTCCCACACCTGACCAGGACTCCGGAAGTGTGCGTATCACCGAAATACTGAAGCTCTTCATTGCAGAGGGATACCGGGTTACGTTCTCGCCGGCCATCCAGTACCACAATGGCCGCTACGAGAAGGATCTTCAGCAGATGGGCGTACATGTCCTTCCTGCATCACAGGACAAGGAGCGATACCTTCAGGAGATAGGTAATGAACTCGTGTTCGCCTTCCTCTGCAGGCCTCATCCAGCTGCAGCATACATTGAGTTCATCAGAAAGCATGCACCCAGTGCAAAGATCATCTACGACACTGTTGATCTCCATCACATTCGTCTTCGGCGCCAAGCTGAAATAGAGGAAAACGAATCTGTTCACAGGGAAGCTCGCCACATGTTCTTTGTCGAACTCGCCTGTGCACACAAGGCTGATGCAACCGTGGTGGTATCTGATGAAGAACGTACTGTGCTCGAGTCCTACAACATCAACGTACCCATCTTTGTCATACCGAACATTCACACAGTTGATCACGATTCACCCGGATTCAATGACAGGGATGGTCTCCTTTTTGTAGGGAACTACAACCATCCGCCAAATGTTGATGCAGCTCTCTGGCTTGCAAACGAGATCATGCCTAGAGTACGGAAGCTCAATCCGAGGGTTCACCTCACGCTTGTGGGAAGCAACTGTCCCCCAAAAGTGAGAAGGCTTGCTTCAAAGTCAAAAAATGTCACTGTGCTTGGATGGATTGAAGATCTCCATGATCTTCACCGCAAACACAGATACAGCGTTGCACCACTCCGCTACGGAGCCGGCGTGAAAGGGAAAATAGGTGACAGCATGGCCCGCGGACTTCCCACAATCACGACGAAGTATGGTGCGGAGGGAATGAAACTCGTCGACATGGAAGACGCCATTATCGTTGACTCACTCTCACCTGATGAATTTGCCAAACGCATCGCATCTTGCTATGACGATGACGCACTTTGGACCCGTCTATCACGCAATGGGATTCAGAAGGTGGATGAAGAGTTCTCTCCACACGCTGTGGCAACCAAGTTCGATACCATGTTTTCAAGGCTGGACTTGGAACAGTTTCAAGCTCCACGCCAGTTGACAGGAACGCTTTGAATGCTAGAACTGACATCTTGACCAACTGGGATGCAACATAGGGGGGAGTAGTGAGTTATTCTGGAACACGTTCACGGAAGTATGTTGCAAGGTCATACCACGGTATGGTGCTTGCACTTCTTCTTGTTGTCACTCTGATCACAGCCTGCGGTACAGCTGAAGCAAAGCCAAAGCCCCAAATACGCACCATACTTGCTGCAAGCTACTTCGGGGAAGCATGGCCCGTGAACTTCTGGAGCTCAGATCTTTCCTATGCACCACAGGATTTTCAGCAGATCAAGAATAACGGCTTCAACGCAATCCTCCTCGTAGTTCCCTGGGGATATTTCCAACCTGGAGTTGATCCAGCTTCATTCAACCAAAGTGCATTCACACGCCTTGATATGCTCATTACTGAGGCCAAAAGTGCAGGACTTGGAGTATTGCTCCGCCTTAGCTACAACTGGGATACGGATCCATCCGACCAGCAGCCTGGCTGGACGCGTTTTGGGAATCTCTTTACCTCTGCAACTGTGTACAATTCATGGCTTTCCTACATCGCAAAGCTGCATGATAATGTAAGCCACTACTCAAACGTATGGGGTGGATTCATTTCCTGGGAAGATTTCCAGGTTCTAATCTCGGAGGGGAAAGCAGCAACAAGTCTTTCAGAACGTCTTACACTTGCCCACTCCGTTGGATATGACTCCTGGCTATCGAAGAATTACAACCTTAAGAATGTGTCAAATGAGTACCACACTACATTCCATAGCTGGAACTCCGTACCCACTCCACTTGCAACAACACCAGAATTTTCCCTTTTCTACAGGTTTTGGGATGAAGAACTCATCAACAAAATCTTTGAACCAGCTCTTCAACGCTTTCCAGGTCTCACCATGGAAACGAGGGTGGATGAGGATCCTCTGTTCAACGGGACCACGCAGGTAGGTGTGTATTCGCACGATGTGACATACAGGCTTCCTGGAACGGCTGTTACTGGACTCTACTACAACCCTTACATGGGAGCCCAGGGTGGCAGCATAGAAACGGTAAACCAAGCGCTAGCAGGTATGAAAAGCGTTCTCAACCGCGTTAAAAACCAGTCTGGAGGAAGGAGCCTCTTTATTGATGAATTCCAGCTTTATGACAATACGCCTGCAAATGCGGGAAATTCACATCTCAGCATTGCAGAAGTCCCCCAATTCATAAATGCCTCAATTCCGCTTCTCAAGAAATATACTGTAGGATACGCAGTCTGGACTTACAGAGACTATAATGCCAATGCCATTTCGAACCCTTCTGGTGCCATTGGCCTAACAGACTGGAGTACTGAAGGGATCGTAACGAACTCGAGTGCGAACGGCATAGGATCTTTCTTCAGCTTGGGTGACAATTCACAAATTAGCCAGACCATCCCAAAATCGAATGGTGCAATCCTCAATTCACTCCCATTGGTGGACATCACATTCTCTGCAAGAGCCACCACAACTCCGACACAATTGACAATTAAAGTCGGAAATGAATGCATTGATCATTTTGACTTGTCCATCACAATGACTTCGTATAAATTCACCTGTGCAACCAACAGCCTACCCAATTACAACCTTTCAGTTTCAACAGAAAAAAGTACATTGGTTAACAATATTCAAGTTTATAACTACACGCAACTTGGTGATATTTACTCAAATACCGGTGTTGCCGAATCTGGGCTTGGTCCACTAACTGCTCTTAACAAGGCGATGAGTGATGGTAGATCCTGATATGGATCAAGTAGCTTCTAGTCGTACTCCTCCTACTGCATCAAGATTTAAAACTGCTCTACTGATTATTACCACCACAGCAGCAGTATTGGTTAATACCATACCCCTAATCAATGAGGGGCACTACATCCTTACTTACAGTAGAAATGTACCGATACTTGATACCTGGGGAATGATACCAGCAATAAGTACTTTTGTTTCGCATGGCCATATCTGGTGGGATACCATCTGGGCCCCAGATGCTGAGGCACGTCCAGTAATGTGGAGATTATACTATCTACTTTCTGCTAAATACACTGCATTCAATGTTCAAATTATAAAGCTTACGGCAATTCCGTTCATTGCACTTCTTCTATTTATATATGCAATTATTATTAGAAAAACTACAAATATTCGTTCTGTTTTTAATATTGCATTGATATTGCTTCCAGTTTCGATTCTTATTTGCAGTGTTTCAAACTGGGAAAATCTATTAGAAGAGTGGAACGTATCCAATATTTGCTCAATATCTATAGCAATAACTTCGAGTCTTATTTTCAGCAGAAGCATGCGTTTTGATACAAACCGTAATACCTGGATTTACTTTTTCTTAGGATGTATTGGATGTACAATCGCTTCACTCGTGGGAGAACCTGGACTTATTGCATGGCCGGCATGTCTATTACTTACTGTGCTTCCATGGAGTAAGAAGCGTTGGTTGCGACGTATTATTTTTCTTCTTTGGACTCTAGCCTTCTATGAAGTCTACACGAATAACCTCATTCTCCATCATGAGGCTATAGGTATAAATGTCATACCTCAACTAATACAGTATTACCTTGCTGTTCTAGGTAACGGCGTAATAGGTATTATTCACAATCAACCCGCAACATCACTTGCTACTGCGATTGGTATCTCAGAACTTGTAATTCTTTTTATGCTCACATTCTCTATAGTCAAGCTTAAATACATTAATCTTGAACAATTACGCTACGCATTTGTGCCAATTATCTTTGGTCTTGCAGCTGCAGGGTTGATAACGATAGGAAGATATTCTCTTGGAATCCAATTTGCCACTTCATCACGCTATGAATTTGCTACCTCGCCGACAGCAGTTGGCATATATCTCCTGATCATTGCAATCTCCACACAGGTATACACATATCACCATATACGAATTCACACTTTCTGGAAAAATGGAAGAATCAACTGTATCCGCTCTGTTTTTATGCTCACTGCATCTGTTATTGTTGGTCTTGGTCTAATCACTGGTGGAATAGTTGGCAATGTTACTGAGGCTCCGAATCAACCTTACAGATTGCAATACTGGACATCACTTGCATCAATTGCATGCAACAGCCCTAACATCTCAAACTCTCTTCTTAATGAATTCCAGTTTAACCCACCAATTTCAACTAAGTATCAACTAATTCTTAATGATATTAAATTGCTAAAACTTGATAAGCTTTCTCTATTTCATGGAAATACATGCAATAATCTCAAATCAATTACACTTCCTGCACCATGATGATCACAGAAATTAGTTATTTCCATTTCGTTTTAGATATTTAATTATGAAGGATAAGTAGATGAAGAAATTACTCATTCTTATTGTAGCCTACAATGCAGAACAGACCATTAACGATGTTATACGTAGAATACCCACAAATCTACAGAAACTTTATAAAACAGAAGTGCTCATTCTTGACGATTGCTCAAAAGATTCTACCCTTTCGAAGGCATTAGCTATTAGACAAGATGAGTCAAATGGATTTCCTATTACCGTTCTCTCTAATCCTCGAAATCAAGGTTATGGTGGGAATCAAAAGATAGGTTATCACTATGCAGTAAAAGAGAACTTCGATTATGTAGTGCTGCTTCATGGTGATGCCCAATATGCACCAGAAGTTATGCCAAGCTTGGTAGAACCTCTTGCTCTAGGTGTAGCCGATGCAGTAATGGGCTCAAGGATGCTTCATCCAATGGAAGCTATTCGTGGAGGAATGCCACTTTATAAGTTTGTTGGAAATAAGATACTCACACGATTCCAAAACATTCTTTTGAACGCAAATTTGTCTGAGTACCATACCGGATATCGTGCATACTCCACTGAATTACTTAGACAAATACCTTTTTCTAAGAACACAAATGACTTTCACTTTGATACTGAGATTATCATACAAATTCTTGCAAATCAACTAAAAATAGCAGAGGTTCCCATTCCAACCCATTATGGTAGCGAAAAATGCCATGTTAATGGAATGAAATATGCGAAGGATGTAGTATTATCAACCATAAAGTATAAACTTCAACCTTATGGTGTTCTTTATGATGCAAAGTATGACACTAAAAAGAAATCATTATTTGGCCTAAAGAATAAACCAGAGAAAGCTTCCTTCTACAGTTCACATTCTGTAATTTTGAAGCACATCAAGCCTTTTGATAATGTGCTTTGTATTTCCAGATTTGGAGACCCTTTTGTCAGGCACCTTGCTAATAGAACAAGTAATTTCAGCGTTCTCACTGTAAGTGACTCCTTACCACTTTCAACACAACTAGATTCCTTTCTGACGAACAGGGAAAAGGCTAATGCTAATGGTGAAAACAAACCATACAGTTGGGTTCTGTTTCTGGATTATTTTGATCAAAATGGACAGCCAGACAAGTTGCTTCAGCTATTACGACAACACTACAGCTCATTTATTTCAGATGCTCGATTTGGCATTACAGTAGGGAATATAGGGTTTGTTATAACGAGAGCAATGCTTTTGTTTGGCCAATTCAATTATAGTCAACGTGGTATTCTCTCGCTTTCCAATCAGAGAATGTATACAAGAAGAAGTATAAAACAAGTCCTGACGCAAAATGGTTACATAGTTTTACGTCTTATTCCCTCGCCACCACCAATTCCTTATGTTGTAAGGAACAAGCGTATTGCAATGATAATTCATAATTTCGCTACTTTTCTGAGCAAGTCTGTAACCACACTATTTGCTTTTCAGTATGTGGCATTTGCACAGATGGCTCCTGACCTTGACCTTCTGCTTACGAGTGCACAAAAGCACACCAACCTTAGGTCAGACCAGGATTCACATAAAAACCCAATTCCAATTTCAGACACAAAGAGTCATCATCACACTAATTCTGAATACCAAACAATTAAATAATGCGTTCACCATCTTTTATTAGCTGGCCCAAATCACAATTTCTACAAATACTTAGTTTCGTAATAGTACTGATAATTCTTATTACAATTAATACATACTTGCTTCTATTTTTAGGACAGGATGTCAATTTTGA
>JBMFXB010000014.1:0-44076 GCA_049964715.1 Candidatus Dormibacteria bacterium | reverse complement strand
AGGCCCAACTGGAATCTCCTCAAAACTGTCACACCCCGCTAAAATGCGAAGCTCCCGTTTGCCTTGGCTGGTTCGCCACCCGCGTTGGTTGATTGGGGTGGTGTCCGCTTGGAGCTTCATGGGTCAGGTTCAACAGATGCTGGTGTTGCCAGGAGAGTCCGCACTGCAGCGAGCCGGTCCTTGGATCCGAGAGCAGTTATCCGGTCATTGGCGAGGAGAACTGTATCTCCTGTCGGAATGAACGTCTCCTTTCCTCGCTCGACCTGTGTTATGAGTACACCGAGCGGGAGGGGAGCAATACGGAGTGGGATGTTGACTAGGGGTGAACCTTGAGCCAGGGGAATCTCAAGTACATTGTCAGGATTTCCTGTGTACGACACACGACGGAGGCTTCTCAGGAGTGTGTAGCGGTAGCCGCGAACGAGGTCTGAAGCTGACACAATTCCCCGGATGCGCCGTTCCCCATCAACGATGGGAATCCATGGCTGCCGAGTATTGATGAGCATTTCGAGAAGCACGCTTCCACGCGTCTCAAGCATTGCAGGTGCAAGTGCCTCATCCATTACCTGTTCGACAATTGAACCCTCTTTCACTGTCTTACCTGTGAGTGCATGTGCATCGAGTCCACCAACATATCGCTCATCCTTCGAGATGACTGGTGCTCCAGCAAGGCCAGATGATTCGAAGAGGCGAATGGCATCCTCGACGGAATCATTTGTCCGAAGGACAAGACGTGGCTTTGCCATGACCTGGGCAGCAGTGAGGCTTGCCAGGAGCGGCATGCCTGCAATGAGTTGATGGGCAGGAGAGTCTTCACGGCTGCGAAGCTGGCTCTGGTAGATCGTTGCATCACTCCTCCGGATGATGAGTGTGGCAAGACCTACAGCGACCATAGCCGGGAAGATGAGCGAGAGAGTCCCAGTCATCTCAGCAACCATGAGCATGACTGCAAGAGGAGCACGGGAAATGCTTCCGAAGCATGCCATCATGCCGACTATGACATACGGTGCAGGACTGAGGGCACTGCCAGGAAGAATGGGTTGCGTAATTTTCCAGACGGCTGCTCCGACGAATGCTCCAATCACCATTCCAGGACCGAAAATTCCACCAGATCCACCGGAACCAATGGAAAGTCCAGTCGCGAGAATTCGTGCGAACGGTATGACACATATGAGCCAAAGAGGCATGTTGGCAAGAGAATGGCTGAGGGATACCTGAATCCATCCGTATCCAGTTCCAATGACCTGGGGAACGATGAGTGCTATACAGCCTACGATGATGCCACCCACCATCGGACGGAGAACCTGGGGAATTCGCGAATGACTGAATCGGTGTGCTATGCCATAGAATCCGCGTGCGTAAAGGAGGCCAATGACTCCCGAGATGAGACCAATAATGGCAAACCATATAAGCTGTGTGGGGTGTACAAGGTGGTAGGCAACAGTGTTGCCAAAGAGAGGTCCGTATCCCTCGAAAAGTCCGAAGACGAGGTAGGCAACTGTTGAAGCGATAAAGGCGGGGAGGAGAGCTTCAACTTCGAAATCATCACGATACATAATCTCGGTTGCAAGCACTGCACCGCCAAGAGGAGCACCAAAGATTGCTCCTATTCCGGACCCAACACCGCTTGCAACAGCAATGCGCGAATCTGTTGGGTTGAGATCAAATATGCGGGCAAGGAATGATCCGAAACCTGCACTTATTTGACCTGTTGGTCCTTCACGACCACCAGAACCACCACTTCCAATTGTGATCGCAGAAGCAATGATCTTGATGAGGACAGCACGAAGTCGAATACTCTTCGGGTTGTGATGGACTGCAGCTATGGCTGCATCAGTACCATGACCTTCAGCTTCAGGGGCAAAGTTGAAAACAAGTATTGCACTCACTAGACCACCGAAGCCGACAATTGCTGGAACGAGATACGGTCGCAGATATCCTGTTGAGGCAGTTCGGAATCCTTCGCCTATGGGTGAGGGAAGCGTATAGCCAGCTACATACTCGAAAAGGAATGTGCTTGCTGTGGTGAGTGCTGCATAGAAAAGCACTGCCCCAAGTCCTGCAATGAAGCCGATGAGAATTCCAAGGACCAGCCATTTCTCGACATACTTTGCACTTGCAAACCAACGGCTGAGACGGCTTCGGATGGAGGCTAGTCTAAGTTGAATCGGTATTGGAATCCGCGAAGCAAGGGGCATGTGTATCCAGGAGAACCAGGGAAAAAGCGGTTGTTATGCAAAACAATAATGTAATGCAATATTAATTCAATTTTAGCAGGATTTGAGGTGGAATTATCCAGAGATGCGCATGACACTTCCAGCATCATCGACTGCAAAGCATACCCTTGCAGACGTGCACGAGATGGACGTGAAGGAGGTAGGATCATGGATGCCAGCAATAAGATGGGTGTTCGTGCTGCCAATGTAGACAGCAGTGCCCTCACGAGTGACTCCAATACAGGGCAAGTCCCTTGCACAGTCCACACTCGTAAAGGAGAGTGTGTTTTCAAGCGTTCTCCGAATCGTGATCATGGTGTCGTGGTACTCAAGGATGTCACCGTTACGTGCAGTGACGGTACAGGATGATCGTGAGCTGCAGGCAATCGAAGTGAATGATGTTGTGCCATCCAGATTGTGCAGTGCAGAAACTGCTGAGTTGTGGATGATGAATAGCGATGCTGTGCGGGTAGTTGCGAGGCAAAGTGAAGTAACAGGACAGCTGATGGACCCAAAGCTTGATGAAATGAAACTGGGGTGTATTCTTGTCCATGTTCCGTTGTGGAGAATGAGGATACTTCCTTCTCGATCAAGTGCAGCACATACGGCTATCGAAGAACAGGAGATGGAAGTGAACCCTGTAACAGGATCTGCATTCGGGGTTTCCTTCCATGTCGAGCCATTCCATGTAAATGCATTTCCGATCCGATCGACGACAACGCAGAATGCAGGTGTGGTGCATGAGACGGAAGAGAACCCACCAGCAGAGTCAATACGATCTGGTGAACTCCAGGTGGTTCCCCGAAGCATCACCACCTCTCCTATGCGATCTGCAGCTACACAGAACGTTGGTGAGGTGCAGGAGATTGAGACAAGTCCAGTATTTCTGTCGATCACAGTACCCTGGGGTATCTGTGGTATTGCTGCGCCAATCCCGAAAATGAGAGCACATGCACATGCACATGCACATGTGATGTAGAAAGCAAGTGATGCTTTTGATTCGCCACGGATGATTCGCAGTGGGTGGGGGCGTGATGACGAAGTTGAAGTATGGTACACCTTCCACTATTACTCATACTGCGAAACGACCGCAATCGTTCGCCATGTGAAGGAGGGTGTGACAACAGTAACACAAGGAATGCAGTACCTATGCATTTTGAGCGGTATGCCAGCATAATGGAGTCGTGAATCGTGTGTCTTTCAGGTACTGGAAATGGACAAGGAGCATGCTCCTCGTACTTGCGTGCCTTGCCGAGCTCCTTGGAAACCAAAGCCCAGTAGCAGCAGCAGCAGCTTCGTATGGTTGGTCAAGTGAGCCTACATACAACTATGCTTCGTCAAACAACTACCTTTATGGCATAAGTTGCGTGACAAAGTTGTACTGCATAGGAGTCGGATCGTACTACGGCAGTGGACAGACAATTGGTGAGTTGTGGAATGGAAGCACATGGTCACAACTCACAACGCTCAATCCGTCTGGGACATCCAACGATCTTGCAGCTGTCAGCTGCACATCGACTACATTCTGCCTTGCAGTCGGTTCATACAACACAGGTGGATATAGTCAGACACTTGCAGAATCGTGGAACGGGACAGCGTGGTCAAACGTACTTCCGAACAATCCTGGAGGAACTGCAACGAACAACCAGTTGACTGCAGTAGACTGCCTCTCGCCAACGTACTGTATTGGAGTTGGGTGGTACTGTCTATCTGCATGTACATCGACAACGCATATTGATCAGGTCATTATCGAAGAGTTCACGGGGAGTGGCTGGACAACAATGACTGGCTACAACACCTCAACGAGCCAACAGAACCAGCTCCAGGGGATCTCGTGCGTTTCTACTTCATTCTGCTTTGCAGTTGGCCAGTATTACACAGGAACGTACACACAGGCGCTTGGTGAGTTTTGGGATGGAAGTACATGGGCATCTACAAATCTCACAAATTACAGCACGACAGTAGGCATGAACTTGTACAGCGTGAGCTGTGTGACCACAACCTTCTGCATGGTTGTGGGCACGTACTACGGCGGAACTCCAAATGGAGCCAATTATGCAGAATACTGGAATGGAACAGCGTGGAATTCCGAGAACACTCTCCCAAATCCGGGACCAGCAAACAATCTTCTTACATATGTTGATTGCACTTCCATAAGTACGTGTGTGGCTTCTGCTGACTATACGAATGCAGGAGGGACAGATCAGGCATCAGCACTTGAATATGCAAGTGGCACTTGGACTGTGGATCCAAATGTGCCAAACTCGAGCTCGACACTGAAGAACTATGTCTTCACTGTGTCATGTACAGATGAAGGTACATTCTGTGCAATGAGCGGACTTGTGATGGGATCCACGTATTATTCGAATCTTGCGATCATGGGACAGCTGGAAAACGCATTGTCATTGTCGATAACAGTGACTGGGGCTGCATTGTCATTCTCTTCTGCTCCTTCCGGGTTCTCCTTTCAAAGCATCACACTCAATGGAACAACACAGACAGTGACAGGAACTCAGTCGCTTGATATCGGAGATTTGAGCGGCAGCGGAAGTGGCTGGAACGTGAGTCTCTCTGCAACACCGTTCACCAACGGAGTGCAACAGCTTTCGAACACAGCTTTCACTGTACCTGTGATGCCGACTGTGTCCTGTCAGGTGAGTGGCACGTGTGTGGTTGCAAGTCTCAATACAGCTCTCTATGCATATACACTTCCTGCACCTGCAACCGGGTCGACAAAACTTCTTTCAGCTGCTGCAGGATCGGGGATGGGAAATCAGGTCGTGAGTATTGTGTGGAATGCCACCTTGCCAGGAAACACGTATGCAGGAAGTTACACTTCAACGTGGCAGCTCACCCTTGCAGCTGGTCCCTAGCAGTCAGGAGAGCCCTGACGATTGAATAAGTGTTGCTGCATCCTCGTCATTGCCTAAGTCAATGACAGATAGGCGATCTGTCGATAGTGTCGAGAGTGGAGGAAGAGCAGGGTTCGGTGCAACACCAGGCAGCACAGGATATTCAAAGTCACTTCCAGAAGCAAGAATTCGCTGACCCGCAGGGCTCACTACAAAACGGATGAATGCCAGACCTGCTTTGGGATGAGGGGCATGGGCAAGAAGGGCTATTCCAGAAATATTGATCACGCTTCCGACATCATGGTTGGGGAAATATGCAAGGTCGCTGTGCATTGATGCTGTGCCAACTTCGAGACGGAGGCGGTACCAGTAGTACTGGTTGATGATTCCTATGGCTACCTCACCATCATTCACTGCAGTGGTAACTGACTCATCATCCTGGAAGAGACGCGCATGTGATTTCATGGCAGCAAGCCACGAACGTGTTGTTGCTTCTCCATCTGCATGCAACATTGCACCAACAAGAGGAATGAAGTCTGAATCTGTGGGGGCAATGGCAATTTTGCCGGTCCATTTTGGGGAAGCAAGATCGAGGAGGGAATGGGGAAGGTCCTGGGACGAGATGAGTGATGGGTTGTAGACCATGCAACTTACACGGAGTGCGACTCCAATCCACTCACCACGGGGAGAAACATCTGCTGATGGGACTTCTTTGAGAAGACTCGCAGGAAGTTTCGCAAGGAGGTGGTGTTCCTCAAGGTTCATGAGCTCTGGCGAGTTTTCGGTGAAGTAGACATCTGCTGGAGAATGACTCCCCTCTGAGAGGAGCTGGTCTGCAAGTACGACCCCATCGTTGCTTCGCATTGCAACTGCTATATGGGACTCTGCAGTGAAGCCTTCAGTGAGGGAAGTGGCAAGCTCAGTGTGTTGTCCGTTGTAGAGAGTGATACTCGTAGTATCTGAGGAGCCACATGCTACGAGGAGAATGCTGCAAACTGCAACAGCAGTCAAGAGCCAAGGACATCGCCTTGAAGATGTCACTGTGGATCCTCCACTTCCTAGGGGGCAGCGTGTGATTGGGGGTGTTGTGGTGAGTGGGCGAGAAGTGTGGCGACAATACCTACATACGTAAGATACACCCCGATCTGCAACACAGAAGGTGAGGATGCATACCCGAGGAAGACATGAAGGATGTCGCCGAATGTGCTGTTTTCACTGATGAAATGTCCGGAATGCCATACAGCCTGGTGAAGAAAAGGAATCCATCCTAGCTGCTGCAAATTCTCGATAGCATCCGCGAGAAGACCTGCTGCAAAAACAGTAAGGAGGACACCAAGAATGGTAAAGAACCGACCGAGATTGATGCGCCTTCCAAGTCGATACATCATGAACGCTATGACAAGGGAGAGACCGAGGCCAAGCACTCCACCAACCCCAACACCACTACTTCCTTGTGCAAAGACAATTGCCAGGGTAAATACCATTGTCTCAAGGCCTTCTCTCCCCACTGCCTGAAAGGCAAGAAGCCCTAGACCAAATCGTTGTTTGCTATCGAGGGCAACACTCACTTTTGTGCGAAGCTCCGTAGAAAGTGACCTAGCATGCTGGTGGAGCCAGATTGTCATGTACGTGAGGACTCCAGCTGCAAGAATGTAGGTAATTGTTTCGAAGATTGTCTGTCCTTGGGTATTGGCATATGTCCGGACTGTGAAATACAGGAATGTACCAACTGCACCAGCAAGGACAAGTGCTGATATCACTCCAAGATAAATGTCACGGAAGAGATCCTTTCGTCCAATCTTCGCAAGATAGGCAAGGAGGATTGCAACAATGAGGCTACCCTCAACCCCCTCGCGCAGAAATATGAAAAATGCACCAACCATCTCTGATAATCCTACCAAATTGATACGGTTTCTTCAGGTCCACTAGTCCGTTGTACGCTCAGTATTCTCCACTGGATCATTTGCAGGCTGCTTGGAAGTTGGATAGCAGGCAGCTCGGCCAGTGAGGGAAATGTACACCTGTTCTCCAACGTCCCAAGGAGCATGACCCTGATGGTGCGCAATGATTTGCTTGGGGTAGATGCCATTCACTGCGAGAGACAAGAGTGAGTGTGCGCCAAAGAAGGTGATGGAGATTATTCGCCCATGTACCTGCATGTCACTATCGTCTGGACGTGCACTGCCATGGAGATGGAGCTGCTCTGGTCGAATGAGGATATGTGCAGGACCATCTGGATAGTGGCCAAGGACTGGGAGCTTGCCAAGGGCAGAGGTGGCATGATTCCTTGTCACTGATCCAGTAAGAATGTTTGTCTCGCCAAGAAATTGGGCTGTATCTAGATCTGCTGGTTGCCGATACACTTCCTCAGGTGTGTCAAATTGGCATATGGCTCCTTTTCGAAGGATGCCTATGTAGTCGCCAAGGGAGAAAGCCTCCTGCTGATCATGCGTGACAAAGACAGCTGTAGCTTGTGTGGCCCGAAGGGCGGCTGCTACTGCTGTTCGTGTTGTCTGACGGAGAGAAGCATCAAGACCAGTGAACGGTTCATCAAGAACCACACAGGAGGGGGATGGGGCGAGTGCACGGGCAAGAGCAACCCTGCGCTGCTCACCGCCAGATAGCTCGTGGGGTCTTCGATTTCGGTAGTTTGCATTCAAGCCCACAAGGGAGAGGACCTTGTCGATGTTTGATACATCCTTTCGCTGTGCTCGTGGAAGTCCAAAGCCAACATTCTCCATGACTGTGCTGTGGGGAAAGAGCGCACCTTCCTGAGGCACATAGCCAATAGCCCGGCGGTGGGGGGGAACGAGTCGTGCATGTCCATTGGTGAGTTCACGATCACCGAGATGGATCGTACCCTCATCAATTGCCACTAGTCCGAGGATGGAACGAAGAAGGGTTGTCTTGCCGCTTCCAGATGGACCAACAATGGCAACAATGCTTCCATCAGGAACAGTGAGGTCAAGGTGGGATATCACCTCTTGCGAGCCAAAAGTTTTTGTCAGTCCTGTGCAGCGGAGTTCACTCATGTGATCTATTATCTCCGCTTTCCAAACCAGCGCATGAGGAGGATGGCAGCGATACCTGCCAGCAAAGCAAGCACAAGCGCATACGGTGCAGCAGCAGCAAAGGCAACAGTTGAACTGTCCGCCCAGAATTGTGTACCAAGGGTTGTCATTCCTGGAGGACTGAGAACTTGCGTTGTGGAAAGGTCGCCAAGGACAAAGGCGAAAACAAGAACAGCTGCTGCTCCGATTCCAGGACGTGCAAGTGGAAGGGTGACCCTGCGAATGACTCCAAGTGGAGTACTGCCAAGGGTGCGGGCAACGTCTTCAAATCGGGGTTCGATTTGTCCAAGAGAGGTTCGCAGTGCAACCACTGCAAGCGGAAGATACAGGATGAGGTATGCGTAGATGAGGAGAGGAACTGTCTCGTACAACCATGGTGTTACAGCACTTGCTCCACTGCTTATTGCAATGGCCCCGACAAGGTCAGGAAGTGCAAAGGCAAGGAAAACTGTCCGTTCCATCATGTTGGCAAGGAATGTGGGGTATCTCGTGATGAGAAGGGCTATGGGGAATGCAAGGACCACAGTGAAAACTGCAGTGATCAGGCCAAGCATGAGGGAAGTGAGTGTAGAAGAAGGCAGTGTTTGAAGGCTCAGGGAAGCGAGATTGAGTGCAAGTGAACTTCCTGAAGTGAACCAGTAGATGAGGGTAACAAGTGGCAGTATGATCCCGATTCCTGCAAAAAGGAGGAGAAGTCCAATGCGAAATGGGAGGGATTTCCTGTTGGGCTGAAGGAGTATGGGACGCTGTGCACCATGAGCAAGACGTGTGTAATTTCGGTTTCCGCGAATGAGTCGTTCCACAATGAGTAGGACGATGCAGCAGATGATAGAGAAAACAGAAAGGACAGCTGCTCCTGAGCTGCTGAAACTTGTCTGATATTGGGCGTAGATGCTCGTGCTGATTGTCTGGAAGGAAAGTGCAACAAATGCATCGAATTCGACAAGTGCATCGAGACCAACAAGGAGCATGCTGCCGACAAGTGCTGGCCAGAGTTGTGGAAGAACGACTGTGAAGAATGTCCGGATCGGAGAACTTCCCATGCTCTGGGCTACTTCCTCGAGCACAGGATCGAGTCCACGTAGTGCTGCACTCACCAGGAGAAATACCAGAGGTGTATAGGACACCACAATGATGCCTATTGCTCCAACCTCCCCCTGGAAGAGAGGTCCTAGATGTGCCCACGTGTAGCTCGTGACAAACAGGGGCATCGTGAGAGGCGCTACAAGGAGGACAGACCACATAGATTTCCATGGCAATGCAGTGCGTTCAATGAGCCATGCCTCTATCGTGCCAAGTACACCACAGAGTGGCGTTGCAATGACGGCTACGCCAATAGTGTTGCCAATGAGATTCCATGAAGTGGTTGAGACAAGGAGATGGGTTGCATGCGCAACACCTCCCCGAAGGGCATCGAACAGGGTGATACCAATTGGGATGAGGACGAGGAGGTCCACCACTGCACAGATAGCAATGAGAATGACTGGTGGCCTTGGTATGCGTCCTTGGGAAGGCATGGGGGATTCAGTCGTAACAGAAGAGGCGATGGACATCTGGCTCCCATCGTACACCCCAGGTACACTCCTGAACTACGGTAGTCCGTGTGGTGAAACGATCGATGGCCAACCATCAACATTCCATGCTATGGGAGCAAGAAAGGGATACCGTTTGCCATGGTATTCGCCGTGGGGGAAGGCATGGTATACGAGGTACCAGGAGCCATCTGCATGGACAACTGAACCTCCTCCGGGCCCGTACCACTGATTCGAACTGGACAGAATAGGGTTGGTGGGATTCGGTGCGAATGGTCCAAAGGGCGTACGTGCACGTGCGACTCCCTCGGCATAGGAAGGGGTTGCAAACTTGTTGCCACTATAGAAAAGGTAGTACCAGCCATCATGCTCGACAACAGATGGCCCCTCTACAATGCCATTTGTCCAGGACTCGTCTGCATGGAGCACTTCAATAGGATGCGAGGTTGTACGAAGACCATCATTGGCGAGTCGTTGTACGAAGATTCCCGTAGGTTTTCCGTTTGAGTTCCCGTCCGACTTCCAGTACAGATACAGCGTGCCATCAGCAGTACGAAGAACAGATGGATCGATTGCGCCAGAGCCGATACCACATTGGAGAATGCCGGCAGACGTATATGGTCCAGTGGGAGTAGAGGATGTTGCCACTCCTATGCATCGCTTCTTGATCGTGGTGGCAGCAGTGAAGTACATGACGTATTGTCCACCAATTTCATGAATTTCTGGAGCCCAGTATCCACCGGAGGACCAGGCAGGAGCATGGCCAAGAGGAAAGGCGTATGTAACCGGAGATTTATGCCAGTTGTGCAGTGTGGAACTCTCCCTGAGGGGAAAAGCACCAGAGGAACTCCCTGTGCAGCTCAGCAGGTAGAAGTGGGAAGTACTCAGAAGAGAGGGATCTGGACAGTTGGAATGAATGAGTGGTTGAAGAGCAGGAGCAACTGCAGGACCAGATTGTGGATATGCAGGTGCAGGCTGGGGAGCCTGGAGCAGGGCGGAACATCCAGCTACAAGTGCACATGTCACTGCAGCACGACGGAGTAGACTCCGCTGCCTGTGGGGTGTGGGATGAAGCACGGGCATCTGCTGCGACCGTTCGTTCGTCCGTGGTGCTGTACGGCTGTCGAGTTCCATTGACTGGATAACGTGTACCTGTGAATCTGACTGTTCCTTTATCTTGCATGACTACAGCAGACATTGCAGAGACAAACAGGTACGTTCGGCTGCACGTGCTGCCAGTATCCCAACAGTACCTGTATACTCGCAATCGGATGTGAAAATATCCGCAAAATGATATTCACCTGCATTAGATTATGTATTATGTAGATAAACCTTAATCAATTAGGTTTATATATAGAACTGAAGAACCATCAAGGAGGCTCAGATCATGCAGCTTCAACCGTTTGTGGGATCAGGAATTATCAACCTCGATTTCACGCCGCACTACGTTCACTGGGGGTTCTTACAGATTTCTGTCCCGAATCTCCTGGTGATCATACTCATGCTGCTGGTGTTTATTGCAGCAATCCTTCTCCCGTTTCCCATGCACGGGGAGGATGAACAGTGAGCACCACTACTCCAATCCATAAGAATGTGGCAAGTCCTGACGGCAACAGGATGTGGACATCACGGGTGAGGGAGGTTGCAGTCCGTGCATTACCACCCGAGAAGCTCCTCCCGGACAGTCAGCCATCCTACGTGGCTTCATGGATCTACGTTTTTGGTGCACTCACCCTTGCTGCACTTTCAGTAGTCATCCTGACCGGCTTCATTCTTGCACTCGAGGGGCCGACATGGTGGCATATTTCCACGTTTGGTCATTTTGTGAACTCGATGCACCTCTGGAGTGTTGAACTCTTCTTCTTCTTCATGGTCATCCACCTCTGGGGAAAGTTCTTCATGGCTGCATGGAGGGGAAAGAGGGTACTCACGTGGATGAGCGGAGTTGTAGCCTTCCTAGGATCCATTGCTACTGCATTTACCGGTTACCTCAGTCAGCAAAACTTTGACTCACAATGGATCTCGACCCAAGCCAAGGACGGAATCAATGCAACAGGAGCAGGATCGTTCTTCAATGTACTGAACTTTGGGCAAATGCTCATGTGGCACATTGTGCTCCTGCCACTATTCATAGTGGTCATTGCGGGTATCCACATTCTTCTCGTCCGCCACAGGGGAGTCGTGCCACCATTTGCGGATTCACCATCGAAAGTGATGCCAGTAGCTTCAACGGAGGGAACGAGCCATGGCAGCAAGTGATCTTGGAATGCCAGCTCCTGGACATGCATTTCGTCCAGATGTCCATGTGCCTGATTGGAAAGGACCGTACCGGAAGTATGACCTTGTAAAGGAAGTGACGATTGCCTTCATTGTTGTCGTACTCCTGACTGTCATCTGTGCTGTGCTCTTTTCCTCACCGGATGATCATCCGATCACTATCCAGCAGTGGGCAACACATGCTCCTCTTGACTTTGTGCAGACTGCCATTACTGAGCTTGATGGTACGAGTGCCACTGCACAGTATGGCCCACCGTACACACATGCCAGTGGCTCGTCGCAATATATTGGCCCAGTATCACTTGAAAAGCTTGCAGGAGTGACACTCCCAATCAATACTGCTGAAGACTTTGTCATCCATCCTCTATCCACACTTCCCGGGACGACGTCCTTGCATGATGCTCTTCTTGCGTATGAGGCAGCATCGCCATCTCAGCAGCAGGCTTGGACGAAGGCATTCGAGACTGCTGCACAGAACGGCAGATCGAGCGGCACAACAGTCTCCATTCCAAAAGGGAATTATGGACCTGTTGGAACGATGATGTCTGGTCTGCTATCCATGGCACAGACCGGTGCACTTGATGGGGTGCTCATTTCTTCCAAGCAGTTCTACACAACGGACTACACGAAGGTCCTGCTCTTTCTCGCTGATGGTTCGTATTTGGGAAACATAGCCCAGAGCAGGCATCTGCTTGGTGAGCAGTGGGGAATGATGAACGAGACTGGTTCATATCCAGGTCAGGCATGGCTGTGGCTCTACACGATGTGGTACCAGGTCCAACCATTTGCCTCTTCGAGCAGTGCTGATGCACTCGTATGGGGTCTCATGATGGTCCTGAGCCTGCTGCTTCTGTTTGTTCCCCTCATTCCAGGACTTCGCTCCATCCCTCGGGGCCTGAAAATCTACCGTCTCATCTGGAGGCGTCACTATCGCATGCAGCGCTTCCAACCGAAGAGGGCATCAACACATTCATCATCGTGATATTTGTCTCTTGACGATATATATGAACGGGGATCGGGCTTCCGATCCCCGTTCTGCATGCAGAAGTGAAAAACATCCGGGAAGCACATGCCGGATTCCGGTTTTGTACGATGGAACAAGGTGGATGTGACTCAAAGACTGGTAGGGCGAAATGGAACGAATGCATGATGCGAATACCGTGCCTGGGTTCCTCTACCAGGATGTAGAACTTTTTCTGCAGTGGAGCTTGCAGCAAGAAGTGGCATGACCCTCATTGCTGCAAAGACCCTTTAACGTTCTCTTGGGTTTCCGGAGGTAGATGAAAATACTCCGTACTTCTCAGCCGAGGATCTTGCTGCACTCAACACAGTGCAGGTACTGATAGAAGCGGATGTAATTGATCTTGAAGGTGCAATTCGACTTGGACGGCTCATCGGAACAGCCTCGGCACGCATTGCAGAGGCTGGTATTACAGCACTCCATGAACGTGGGTCAGAGAGTGCACTTGAACACATGGAACTTGAGGACGTGGTTGGCAGAATGGAGTCGATCCTGGGCTATGCCTGGAGACGGCAGCTCCATGCTGCACTTGTCCGGTTTGACAAATCTGGCAGGACTGGGCAATCAGTACCGCTTCATAGGGAGATGGGAGTGGGGTTTGCAGATCTGGCTGGCTTCACTGAACGTGCAGCAACTTTGTCATTTGCATCCCTTAATCGCCAGTTCGAAGAGGTCACTTCGCTTGCCATCAGTAGTGTGGGTGGTCGCGTCATCAAGCTGATTGGTGATGGAGTGATGTTCGTTGCAGATACACCTGAAGAACTTGGTTGTGTGCTGACGGAGTCAGAAGTATGTGTGGAGCAGCTTCCTGTCTCTCTTAGTACGAATTGATCTTGCCTGGGGAGAACTTCTGCTGCAGAACGGTGACTACTTTGGACCTGATGTGAATCTTGCAAGTCGGATGGTATCCAGTGTTCCTGAAAGGGTGATAGCCCTATCCAATTCACTCCATCGACTTCTTGGTCCAAGTGAGAGGTGGGAGAACATTCTGCTGAAGAACATCAAGGGGTTAGGTGACTGCTAAGTGTGGATAGACCGAGTGGAACATGCCAGTCGATCGGGCGAACACAGTGGTGTATTGCCCTTCCCTGAATTTGCTCGCGTTAACTGACTAGCCCTATGCCCAAGTAGGCTCAGTTCCAGGAGCCTCGGGGAGTGCAAGATGGCGCTTGTTAAGGAAGCTGTAGTAGTGATCTCGAATAATCGTTTCAGCTTCGCTCCAGCTCATTGCACGCTCATTGTTCGTGCTTTCGATGTGGGCATTGGTTGCATTGTGGAAGATGAGAACATTTCTTCCGAGGGAACGCAGTGTGGAGATATTCTCTGGTGAATCTTCGACATAAAGATCTGCACCAACCTCTCCCTTGTCTCGCATAAAGCAGAGATCCCAGTAGGGAATGCCGTTGTGGTCCAGCCAGCGAACAGTCTGAGCAACTGCAGTCTCGTGGAAGTGTTGGATGAAGAGACGGTGCGTGATGATGCGGATACGGATACCCTCTGTGGCAAGTCTCCGAAGTGCTTGGGGTGCACCAGGAAGGGCGTCCATTGTTTCGAAGAGATGGCGCTGGGTAACAGCAAAACGGTGCAACTTGGAATACTCTCCATCGAGAAGACCCCAGTTTCGCATGTTCCAGTCAGGTTCGACTGCAAGTTCCTCGACAGTCCTTCCTGTCCACTCCGAGGCGATCTCACGCATCCGACCGTAGAAGTCAGCACATGTGCCATCGAGATCGAGACCCAGGACAAACCGTTGCACCTGTTCCATGGAAGTGAGTATACAGAAGCTGTCTTCTGCACGCGTGCTTTACCCGTTAGAAGGCGTCGGATCAAGCGTGTCGTGCAAGAAGTTGATGATCCTGGGACGAGCGTCTTCAGTAGCGTCTTTATCGTATCCAGCAGGGAGGAGTCTGCCAATGACAGCGAAGATGAGTGGGTGTTCCGAGGGATCGTGGTCATTGAGAAATCCGTGCCCTGCACTGGGATATTCAATGACAGTATGGGAAACATGTGATTTCTCGAGAGCTGCATCGAGCTTTGCTGCAGTGCCACGAAGTGTACGGTCCCGCTTTCCATACAGTGCAAGGATTGGGCAGGAGCCAGTGAAAAAGGACTCGTAGTCTTTTGGCAGCATGCCATAGTTCGCGTTGACTGCGTGATATCCCTCACGAGGTGCAAGGAGCAGTGCAAAGCTTCCACCAAAGCAGAATCCAATGACGCCAATACGTCCGCTGCAGTCAGAACGTCTTTGGAGCATCATGCGCACAGATTCGACTGCATCGAAAAGCCTGCCGGAATTCTTCTGGATGTCGCGCATGGCACTTTGAATGCATACTATGCGTTTGTTCCATGCGAAGAAATCCGGTACGACAGCTAGAAACCCGTTTTCTGCAAGCCAGATCGCCTGGGTTCGGACATCCTGGCTCATGCCAAAAATGTCATGGATGACAATGACTGCAGGGAGGGTAGTAGAGGAATCATCACGGAAGACTTCTACAGGGAGTGATCCGTAATGAGAAGTAACAGCAACTGTCTCTTGCACAATCATGGAACCATCCTATCGAGTTGTGAGAAAAGTGTGCTGCATTCTTGGAGAATTTCAGAAGTCATGGTATTGTTGCGGTACGTACTGATGGCGCGCCCCAATGCGACACCGGTGTGGAGGAAGGATCATGGTCAATGTTAGCGAGCTCCAGCCTGTGACGGAACGTGAACAGTGGTTCAGTGTCCGTATCTCCTTTACACACTACAGCACTGGAAAGACATTCGAACGCATAACTCTCTGGCATGCACGAACTCCGGAAGAGGCACTTCTTCACGCGCAGGAGGAGGCAGATCGCTACTGTCTTCGTGAAGCAGGTGCAGGTGAGGAATACCATCGAAGCGAGCCAGAAATCGTACAGGATGCGAACGACACAATCGAGATGCAAGGTACGGCTCAGCACATGCTACGTGAGAAATCACATCGAGGACAGTGAAGCTACTCGGTAGCCTCAGTATGCTGTGTCACTGTGAATTGAGGAAGGGGAGTCATGGATACGATTGTCTGTCCGAAATGCGGTACTACCATAGAAATCAGTGAAGCACTGCATGAGCAGGTTGAATCAGAGATCAGGAAAGAGGAAGCAGAACGTCGCGAGGCTGCCCTGCGTGCTCAGCGGAAGGAACTTGAAGAAGAGGCATCCTCGAAACTTGCAGTAGAGCAGGAGCGGATGTCACGTCTTCTTGCAGCAGAGCGGGAACGGCTTGCGAAAGAGGCGCAAACGCAGCAGGAGATTGAACTACAGAAGATCCGGACACGCCTCGAAGTTGAACAGCGACAACGTACTGCAACTGAGGAAGCTGACCGTATCCGGCTCCAGGGGGAGCTTGATGCAGCAGCGAAGACACGCGATGAATATCGGAAAGAACTCTCTGCAATGATGGATGAACTCCAGAAGGCCAGGAAAGAAAAGGATGAGGCAGACATTACCCTCAAAAAGCGACTTGCAGAAGAAGAGGGAAAGATCCGGGAACAGGCTGAGCAGGCTGCCCAGGAGAAACAACGACTTGAACTCGCTTCTCGTGACAAAACCATTGCAGATCTGAAGTCAGCTCTTGAAGATGCCCAGAGGAAAGCAAGCCAGGGATCGCAACAACTACAAGGTGAAATTCTGGAACTCGATCTCGAAGAGATACTGCGAACTGCCTTTCGTGAGGACGATATCCTCCCCGTTCCAAAAGGAGTTCGTGGTGCAGATATCCTGCATGTAGTGAAAGGGCTGACTGGTGTTGAGTATGGTCGACTTCTGTGGGAACTGAAGCGAACACGCAACTGGTCCGATGGATGGATTCCAAAACTCAAGGAGGATCTCAGGGATGCTGGTGCCCAGATTGCTGTCCTCATCTCGGAGGTACTTCCCAAGGGTGCAGATACAGACATTGTCCAGGTGCAGGGAGTGTGGTGTGCAAAGCCAAACTTCGCTCTTGTCCTTGCACAACTTCTCCGCAAGGGCATCATTGATGCAGGCCAGCAGAAGAGTCTTGCTGTCGATCGGGGCAGCAAGGCAGATGCACTTTTTGCCTATGTAACAAGTCATGCATTTGCCCAGCAAGTCGAGTCAATGGTCGAAACGTACCAGGAGATGATCACGCAAATCAATCGTGAACGAGCTCAGCTGACGAAAGCATGGGCACTCCGTGAGGCACAGGCACAGAGACTTCTTGGCAGTACTGCAACGATAGTTGGGGGAATGCAGGCGTATGTCGGTCAGGCTGCAATGCCCCGGATTGAGGGCCTTGATGTCCTTGAGATCGCTGAACCGGATACAAGGCAGTAATGTCAGGGTGACTATTTGCCAGTATCAGCACGAAGGTACTGATCGACCCATGGTACCTCTCCACCAAGAGATGTGGCAGCATGCTTTGCCCAGTACGGATCGCGAAGCAGTGCCCGTGCAAGAAACACAAGATCTGCTTCACCAGAGGCGATGATATCCTCAGCCTGTTGTGGAGTCGTGATAAGTCCCACTGCTCCCGTTGCAATACCAGCTTCAGCTCGCACACGAGCAGCAAAGGGAACTTGATAGCCAGGCCCAAGGGGAATCGTGGGGGAAACGGTATTTCCGCCGGACGAGCAGTCAATGAGATCGACACCGTGTTCCCTGAGGACCTGTGCAGTTGTGACAGTGTCATCAAGTGTCCACCCTTCAGGCTCCATCCAGTCCGTGCTGCTCATGCGTACTGCCAGAGGCAGGCGATCAGGGATCTCCTCCCGTATGGCATCAACTATTTCGACAAGAAGTCGCATGCGGTTCTCAAGAGTCCCCCCATATTCATCAGGTCTGTGGTTTGACAGTGGGGAAAGAAACTCATGGATGAGATAGCCATGCGCAGCATGAACCTCAATAACTCTCATGCCAATTTCAACTGCCCGATGTGCTGATGCACGAAATGCAGCAATGACATTGTGAATATCTTGTCCAGAAAGCTCTGTTGGCGTTGCGTCTCGTGCATCGAAGGGAACGGCACTTGGTGCATACGGAATCCAGCCACCACTTTTGGGAGCGACCTGGCCGTGTTCTGTATCCCATGGGCGATGAGTACTTGCCTTTCGTCCAGCATGGGCAAGCTGAATCCCTGCTACACCACCGTTTTGGACAATGAATGAAACAATTGGCTCGAGGGCTTCTGCCTGGGCATCATTCCAGATTCCAAGGTCCTCCGGAGAAATCCGTCCCTCAGGAGTGACTGCAGTTGCTTCCGTGAATATGAGCCCTGTCCCTCCCACAGCCCGAGAGCCAAGGTGGACAAGATGCCACGGACCAGCCATGCCATCCCTGTTCGTGCAGGAATACATGCACATGGGTGACATGACGATACGGTTTCGTAGCCGCACACTCCGGAGATCAAATGGCTGAAAGAGATGTGGTGCCACTAGTGCATCAACAGCTGCAGTTCCAATTGGGGAAGTTTTTATTGAGCTCATGTCGTACACCATACCCTGGCCAGTACAGTACGAAACAGTGGAATGATTTGAATGGTCTGTTTCAAAGCACATGTCCAGGTACAGCAGAAGCGTGACGGAAGTGTTACAACGCAGAAATCTTTCACATGAAGCTTCATATCATGGGGCATGGATCTCGATGCTTCACCTCGTGTGCCCCACAAGCTTGACGTTCAACGACGTGGGCCAACAGTCCAGGAACGTGTACATGCAGCGCGGAGGAAGGAGCGATCCCTTGCAGAGAGTCCAGACCTTCGTCCTGGCACTCTTCGACACTTCACAGTCAAGGAAATAGGCAAAGTTGCTGACCTGCTGGGGAAGATGCGGACAAAGCCAACAGCTATATCGGTTCCTGCACCAAGTACGAGATCAGAGACAGTCCCTTCACTGGATAAGGAAGCGATTGAGCAGCCTCTACAGATAGTACATCCAATCAAGGGCGCGAAGTCTTGGAGATGTCTTGGATACCGGAGTCCGGAAATTGATGTTGTTTTTGACGGTCCTCCAAAACCGGAGCAGGTGCGACAAGGATATATTGGTGACTGCTGGGCAATTGCTGTTCTTGCCCAGGCAGCAGCACTCGAGCCACAGGAGCTGCAGCAGCGCATAACCAAGGTTGCTCCGCAAGTGTATGAAGTTCGTCTTGGCGGTCCTGACAGTCCGCCCGAGAGCATATACCGTATTGACACGAGTCTTCCGGAAATCCAGGCGCGATTTTCCCACATTGGTCGAAAAAGGACTATTGGAACACATGCTTCCCTTGATAGTGGTGTCCTCTGGCCAGTACTTTTTGAGAAGGCACTTGCAGCAGATGTCCCAAACGGCTATGAGGATATTGGCCATGGTGGTAATCCAGATTGGGCAATATCGCGACTGCTGGACAGACCAACCTATTCGTCGCACATGCCAAGTCGTGAATCATGGAACGACGATCAGATGGACGGATTTTTCAGGCAGCAGTTGGAGGAGCACTTGCCGACAGTATTCTCTGTACATGTTCCTGACGGGAATACCAAAATACCTCTTCCCGATGGGATGTCACGAAGAAAGGGTTTCCATTACCGCAGGGAACAGAAAAAGGAGATGCACGACCTGCAGAATATGGCACAGGAGGTGGGTCTCCTTGCCCGGGAGGACAATTATCATGCGTACTGGCTGTACGATTACGATCCAATCAATCAGATGGTGAAACTCGCGAATCCACACGGCATTGAATTTACATCCGACTGGATATCGTTCGATCAGCTTCGGAAACTTGCCTATCATATATCGTACGGGGAGATTCGTCAGGATGGTACATGAACTTGGAGGTCCAGGAATGGACGAGATAGAACTGGATGATGTCTTTGATCTGCATCCATCAGGAACAACACCTGTGGAGAAAGGAGTTATCTTGTCCATCCAGGCGACCCTCCTGCATGATTTCAACGATGGACGTGGAAGTGTGCCTGCCTGTCGACTCTTCCGTAGCGGACCACCCCCAAATCGGACAGACTGGCTTGAGGTAGGTGGCGTGTTCCAGGCAGGCTCGAGAGAATACAAGGTGGTTGAGTTTGGCCTTAAGGCATCCGATACAGTCACTCTCAAACGGATACGTTGATTTGACGTATTGGAACTGGTGCCGGGCGAGAGACTCGAACTCTCACGGACTTGCATCCAGTGGTTTTTGAGACCACCGCGTCTACCATTCCGCCAGCCCGGCAGGGGAAGTACATACCATCTTACTGTGTAGCATACGGACTACTTCGCAATACCCTAAGCCCCAAGTCCAGGAGTGTGTTCTGCATGTGGATGAGGGGATGCAGTGCGTTTTCCAAGACTGGCAGGTTTTCCTTTTGCGTGCAGTTTAACAACGAGTGATTCCAGCTCATTGATTGCTTCCCTTGTAGTAATCAGGTCCTTCCGGAGAAGACCAGTCTGTACGGAAATGAGGCTTCGTTTCAGGGCCTGGCGAGCCTGCTGGTACGGGGGTATGGGAGTGCGTTTTTTCCACGCAGTGCAGTGACTCCCGAGATCCCGTGCAATTGAGGGATAAACAGTCCCTACGGACTGCATGAACTCTTCCAATGCAAACTGTGTTCCTGTGATCCGGATTTTGAGGTACCCACTAAGCCGTATGAGCCAACCAGTCGCGAGGGGTTTTCCCCAGAGTAGTGCACAGTGCACCCTGACCGTTTTCCCGTACGAACTGCGAATGCACAGAAGTCGAGAGCATGCTTTATGTCCGCATAATTGAGATCACTCCAGTGGCGGGAGAGTGTCAAGGGAACAGTCACTCCATGGATACGTGAGACTGCAGTGATCGTGTCAGCCAAACGTTCTCTCATTGAGGCAATCTCGTGCTGCAAAGAGGCGGATGCAGGTTCCAGATCCCTGGGCATGGGGGAGCCAGTCGTACCGATTGCATGTTGCCATCGGTAGAGTTTCCCTAATATCGCTCCAGAGTCGCCTGCATCAATACGGTCGTTTGCATCAGTTCCAAGCCAGTATGTTGGATCCAAAAGATGCTTGTGCATCTCTCTCTTTCGCTTCCACATGACAGATTCCTTCCATCCCATTGACTTGAGCATACCAATCAGCTTCTTCACACTGGGCCTTACTTGTCCTTCCATCTTTCGTACGATCCGTTCCATATGATGCATGATGATGCCTTCCCTGCCAGGAGATCCTCACGGGAAGAGGTTAGGAACGAGCAGGAACGGTTGCACAGATATTACCGGTGGCGAAAGACCGGTGCAGCTGCAGCTGGTCTTCTTTTCATGGGTGCTGGTTGTTTCACTGGGGCACTGCCAGCATTCTGTGCCTGGTCAGTGGGCTATGTCCTTGCTGCTGATGCACTTCGCATGCATCGCAGGAAGCTTGGCTTGGGAAGGGAGGGCATTTCCCGGTCACAATCAAAAGAAATTCGTGATGCTGTTCATGGCATCCTGACTGAAGTGGGTCTGCCAGAAACTGAAGTGTATGTCCATCCTGGTCATGGTGAGGTTCGCGGTGTCCATACGTGGGGTGCCAGAAGTCGAATGCTCATTCCCCTGGAGCTTGCGAACCTTCCACAACAGCAGTTTCAGGCGCTAGTGTACCGTGAAGCAGTGCGAATGCACCACCGAGATTCATTTGTTCATGGCACAGTACGTGCCATGAAAGGCTCAGTGAATGCTGCACGACGGTATCTCATGTGGATGCCTATCTGGGTTGCAGGTGGTGGAGAGTGGGGATTCAATGTGTTTGGCATGGTGCATGCAGCTCTCGGAGTCGCTGCAAGCCCACTGTATCTGGGGGTACTTGCTGGAGGCATCGGTATGCGGTGCTGCCAGGCTGTTCTTGGGAGGTATCAGGAATTGAGGGCTGACCGGGATGCTGCTGAACTTCTTCACACTTCCTTCGGGAGAAGAGAAGTGCTTTCCCAGGCCATCAGTGAAGTGGCTGAGCGTGAAATGCGAGCATTTGGGGTACAGTGTGCTGAGTTTGGGGTTCATCTTTCGCACCGTCCCATTCTGGGACGCCTCTGGAATAGTTGTGCACTACGTGTTGTCGAGATCCACCGTTCCATTGTTGAAGGTCGAACACGTCTCATTCGAGCCATATCCTGGGGGGTTCGAGATCATCCGCCAATCCGAACTCGCGTTGAACGACTGGATCCGGACTCCAAGCGTTCGACTGTGAGTACCACGGACAGCGTACTGCCAGGAGCATCACAGCCCATGGACAGGAGTACACGAAGCGGTGGCCAACAACAGTACAGGCGACAAGTGAACAGCAGCGTGCAGGCCCCCCATGCAAGAGTGCAGTATCATCGTCCAATCCAAACGCCGTCCCGTGACGTTGGCCTTGAATGATGGACATGCATGCGTCACAGACCGTGGCTGTGAAGGGTATGGCCCGGATTGTACAGTATCACCATGACAGAACAGGAACCATGGGCACTCGCCATTGATCAGGGAACGTCTGGCACGACAGTTGCTGTTGTTGCTCCTGACGGTACACTTCGGGCAACACGGTACAGGGAGGTTGGGATACAGTACCCACGAACTGGATGGGTAGAGCAGGATCCAGGTGAACTCGTTGATGTTTCGAGAAGCCTCATGCTTGAGGTGCTGGCGGATATGGACTCAGCGCCTTCGTGCATCGGGATTACAAACCAGCGAGAGACTGTCATTCCGTTCTACCGAAAGGATGGTTCTCCTGCTGGACCAGCAATTGTGTGGCAATGCAAGCGAAGTGCAGAAATCTGTGAAGAGCATCGTGCACGTGGGGAGGAAGATATTCTCCGGGAAAGGACTGGACTTCTCATCGACCCCTATTTTTCCGGAACGAAAATCGAGTGGATGTTGCAGAATGATACGCACCTCAGGGCCAAGGCCTCTGCTGGGGACATCGTCTTTGGAACAGTCGACACCTTCCTTATTGCTGCACTCACTGGGGGAAAGACAGTAATTACTGATGCATCAAATGCGAGCAGGACACTCCTGTACGACATTACGAAAGGAAGTTTTTCTCCTGAACTTGCATCACTTTTTGGTGTACCGATGGCAGCACTTCCGGAAGTCGTGGACAGTGCAGGGCGTCGAGCAACAACAGATCCTGACCAGTTTGGAGGTCATGCCATACCCATTTCGGGCATTGCCGGGGATCAGCAGGCTGCCCTTTTCGGTCAGGGATGTGTTCGGTCTGGAATGGCCAAGAATACATATGGAACAGGATCATTTGTACTGGCAAACATTGGTCATGCGTGTGCTCCTCCTGGCGAAGGTCTCCTCACAACAGTTGCCTGGCAGATTGATGGCGTGCGAACCTATGCTCGGGAAGGGAGCATATTCACGACAGGAGCTGTACTGAAGTGGCTTCGGGATGGCCTTGGACTCATTCATACATACGATGAGGTTGGGCCAGCCATTGCCTCTGTGGAAGACACACATGGATGTCATTTCATTCCTGCCCTGAGTGGCATGGGTTCTCCGTTCTGGAGGGACGATGTACGTGGTGCATTCATGGGCCTCGAACAGGGAACACGACGTGAGCACTGCATTAGGGCTGTAGTGGATGCAGCTGCATACAGAACACAGGATGTCCTCGAGAGCATGGAATTACAGGGTAACGAGCAACTGGAAGAGCTTCGTGTGGATGGAGGAATGACTACGCTTGACTATCTCTGTGCAACCCAGGCAACACTCAGCGGAGTAGTCGTTCGTCGATCCCGGACACGGGAAACGACTGTACGTGGAGCCGGGCTACTTGCACTTGTAGGGGAAGGATTCATTCCGGAACTCGATGCAGTCGCTGAAAATATCGGGAAACAGGCGGATGCATTCAAGCCGGATTATGCCCAAAGTGTTCGTGTACAGCGCGAATATGAGTCGTGGAAGCAGGACAGGGATCTTCTCTTGTTGAGACAACGGCAGATGCATGAGGGGTAGGCAAAGGAACTGTCGCTTTCCTACAATACACATGTTGTGGAGGGGATCTCATCACCGCGGGTTCCGCGGATTGCACACCGTCAGTTTCAGGAGAAGCCTGGAAATACTACTGGTCAGGTACAACCTGGGCGGGTTGCTGTAGCCAAGTCCTATTTCGCCAAGTGTGGCCGTGGGGCTGTATGGGATGGCAAGGGGGTCGAATTTGCCGTGTATGCAGAAGGGGGTGGACCTGTGGAGCTTGTCCTCTTCGATGCATCACGCAGGCTGGTCTCAACATACACTCTGTACGTAACCGAAGGGAATGTGTATCGGCACTATGTCAGGGGGATTGCACCCGGCACGAGGTATGCATTCCGCATTGGAGGGGATGGGGGTCAACTCCTTCTGGATCCCTATGCAACAGCAGTGGATCACCCTGGGGTGAGCCGGGATTCCTCGGAGCCAATCTCTTGCACCTTTGATGTGCAAGGTTCGTATCGTGGACCACTGGCTGTAGTGACAGATGCAGCATACACATGGAAACACCCGAAACCACGACAGGGATCAAAGCCGCTTGTCATCTATGAAACGCATGTGCGTGGGTTTACAAAGACGAACCAGGCAATACCGAAGGAACTCCAGGGAACCTACGCTGGACTTGCACATCCTGCAAGTATTGCGTACCTGAAAAAACTCCATGTAAGTGCAGTGGAGCTGCTTCCAGTGCATATGTTTATTGACAGACCGTATCTCACAGCAGAAGGCAGACGAAACTATTGGGGATACGATCCTATCGTGTGGAGTGCTCCAGAGGGTCGATACCGAACACACACAGAGCCAGAGACTGTTGTCAGAGAGTTCAAGGAAATGGTTGATGCACTCCATGGCGCAGGGATCAAAGTGATCCTGGATGTTGTGTACAACCACACCTCCGAAGGAGGGACAGATGGTCTTACCTTGAGCTTGAAGGGACTTGCTCCTTCAACGTATTACCACCGAACCGGTCAGCAGTACTGGGATATTACTGGATGTGGAAATACAGTAAACCTTTCCTCTTCTGAGGGCCTGAAAGTCGTCCTCGACAGTCTCAGGTACTGGGTCGAGGAGATGCATGTTGATGGGTTCCGCTTTGATGAGGCACCAGCACTCTTCAGGCGTTCACCTGCAGAACCTGCAAGGTGGAATGCATTTGCTGATGCATTGTATGCGGATCCTGTTCTGTCAAAGGTACTCCTCATTGCTGAACCGTGGGATGCAAGCCCAACTGGGTACTGGCAGGGACGGTTCCCTGCAAGGTGGATGGAGTGGAATGGCCGGTTCAGGGATGCTGTTCGTGATTTCTGGAGGGGACAGGCTTCAGGGGTAGCAGAATTTGCAACGAGACTTGCTGGTTCGAGTGATCTGTTCAAGGAGCGTGGACCGCTATCTAGTGTGAATTTCATTGCCTGTCATGATGGAATGACAGCACGGGACCTCGTCTCGTATGAGAGAAAGCACAATGAGGCAAACGGGGAGAACAACCGGGACGGAGCAGATGACAACCGATCTGCAAACTACGGAATTGAAGGACCAAGCTCTGATGCTTCCCTTGAGGCATTCCGTCTTCAACAGCAACGGAACCTTCTTGCAACCGTTGCTCTTGCCCAGGGCACTCCCATGCTACTTGCAGGCGATGAGCGGAGTAGGTCCCAGCTGGGCAACAACAATGCATACAACCAGGATTCACCACTCTCGTGGATTGACTGGGCCAAGGGAAGTCCAGCACTGGAGAAGTTTGTGGAGCGGGCTTTTGCACTTCGTGCTGCACACCCAGCACTCCGGAGAACTTCCCATTTCACTGGGGAACAGTGCCTGTGTGGGAGTAGTACTGATGTGGCATGGAGACGCGAGGATGGAGCAGTACTGAATGACACTGACTGGAAGGATACTTCACGTCGGACGCTCGGCATGCACATCCATGATCACCATGGCACGCACCTCGATGAGGTATACATCATGGTGAATAACGCTGACAGTGATGGAGTGTGGAAGCTCCCTGCAGGAGAGTGGGAAGCTGTCCTTGACACACGTAGCGAGGATGGTGCTCCACGCGTGAAGGGAGCACTTGGTGGAACTGTATCCGTAGCTGCACACAGCATTCTTGTGATCTCACGACCAAAGAAGCTATGAGTCGACTCTTTCGAGTGGCTGTTATTGTTGGGATCGCTGTTCTTGTTCTTCCTGCATGCGGACAAGTACACTCCTCCCAACCAGTAGGCATTGTCGTGATGAAAGTCGGAGGAGAACTCCTTTCTGATGGTGTACAAAATGTGCCACCTCACATCAACTTCACCTTGAGCTCCTCTCCTGAGCCAACTGCTGGTGTGTCTGTGCTCATTGATGGAAATCCACTGCAGGTAGAATACGGCAAGAGCATCATCAATGCCGAAGCAAGGAAAGGGTATCCGTTTGGCAGTACTCACCTTCTGACAGTACGTATACCTGGTATTGGGACTGAGGAGTTCCATTTCACGGTTGTGAGCACAACCTCATGTCTACTTGCGTGGTTTAAGGATGCCACTGGCGTGAAAACCATCGATATCTCCTTTTCTGATGCTCCTGTACAGTCTGTCCTGGATAGATATCTTCCATCGGGAAGCATTTCGTGGCGTTCTCCAACAGAAGTTGTTGTGCATCCATCCTCCTCCTCACTCACACTGCGACTTCCTTCATCACTACCCACTGCACATGGAGCCCATATCAGTGCAACTCTTGTGCGCACCCTGAGTTCATGGACACAGCTGCCACAATTGGCTTGGGATCCAGCGCTCCCCGCCACACCTTCAATGACTCTCACGGCCTTCAGTACTGGGGGGAGCGATTCCCTTGCATCCCTTGAGCAGTATGAGAGCGATATCCAGGTACTCGATCCTGTTGGACTTTCTCTTGGAACAAATGGATCGATTGTGGGCACTGTGTCAGACACGGAAATAGCGACTGCTCAGGCAAACCACATGAACGTCATGCCAGTCATCCAGAATTCGTTCTCTGATCCCACAGGCATAGTCACATTTCTGGGTTCGAAATCACTCGTCGCACAGTTCATTGAGCAGGCACGTGCACGTGTACTTAGTGCTGGGTATAGTGGCGTGAACATCGACTTTGAAAACATCCCCTCTTCACTGCGGAGTGCCTACACAACGTTCATAGGGGAGTTGACTTCAACCTTCCATGCTGCAGGCAAGAAAGTAAGTGTGGATGTTCCTGTAAGTACCCTTGGAAGTCCCAATACTGCATACGATGATGCAGCCATCAGCCATGAAGCTGATGCTGTCATTGTCATGGCGTACGACGAGAACACCTCTCCTGGCGAGCCAGGTCCTGTTGCAGGGGAGACATGGGTGGCAGAAACTCTTGCAGGCATGCTTACTGGAATGGTCCTGTCGCATGTTGTGCTTGGTATGCCCTTGTATGGACGTATATGGGAAGGTACCTCAGTCCGTGCATGTTCTTCTGCTCAGTGTGAAGAGGAAGTGATGATGTTGCCACACGCATTTGTCACAGAGGACTTTGCTGATCCATCAGTACTTGTGACTGCAACAGATGCTTCAGGAAGTACAGTGACAGCAGCAGTAAGTACCCAGGAAACTGTTGCTGCTGCTGTGGGAATTGCAGTGCAGGATCATCTTGCTGGCGTTGCAGTCTGGAGGCTGGGTGAAGAATTGCCAGGGCTCACTCTTCCCTGAGCTATGACGGATGGGCATGAGGGGGAGAGTCATTTCCAAGGTCCGGGAGATCGAGGGTGTTGATCCAGTCCCGGATTTGTGAAAGTCGTTCATCTGAACCTTCGCCTTCACCACCTTCCTCATCCTGGTCATCGTCGCTTGGAATGATACCTGCCTGATCAATAACAGACTGTGCAACAAGAATCTTTGCATCGAGACGTACTGCAATGGCTATTGCATCAGAAGGACGTGCATCGATGGCAATTGTCTTGCCATCCCCTTCTGCAACAATCTGTGCGTAGAACACTTCTCCGGAGAGTTCAGTCACAACAATCCTGTCAACACGAACATGGAGTGTCGACAGAATGTTCACAATGAGGTCATGGGTGATGGGTCGTTCTGGAGTAATGCCTGTGATCTTGAGTGCAATGGAATTTGCCTCGCTCACCCCAATCCAAATGGGAAGGAAATGAGGTCCTTCTGTCTCCTTCAGGATGACGACATGCTGTCCACTTGACATGTGAACACGGATACTGTCCACAGTCATCTCTACAAAATTTTCCATTAAGTATGATCATACGCGAGATGCAGATTACGTATCGATTTACCAGTTTCAGAGGGAATGCACCGTTCAGAAAACCATGCAAACCGATACCATAGGATGATGGAAGAACCCCTCGATCTCCTTCTCATAGATGGGCACTCGTTGCTCTTCCGTGCATATTTTGCACTGCCACCACTGACGACTCCTGACGGTACTCCTGCAAACGGTGTCTACGGGTTTGCTTCCATGCTCATGAATGTCATTGCACAGCAGCATCCAAGAGCAGTTATTGCAGCGTTCGATCCGAAAGGTCCAACATTTCGGACTGAGCAGTACCCAGCGTACAAGGGGCATCGTCCAGAGGTGCCGGATGATTTTGTTCCGCAGACGCCAATGTGTCATGAACTCGTTGCAGCGTTTGGTATCCCAGTCATTGAGATGACAGGATATGAGGCAGATGATGTCATTGGCACGTTGAGCCGGGAAGCAAAAGAGGAGGGAAAACGTGTCGGTATTGTCACTGGCGACATGGATTCCTTGCAGCTCGTTGATGACAACGTTCATGTGCTCAGTACCAAGAAGGGCATCTCTGACATCATTGTCTACTCGCCAAAGGAAGTCGAGGAGAAGTACGGCTTTGGGCCTGAATTTGTCATCGATTACAAGGCACTGGCTGGAGACTCGAGTGACAATATTCCAGGTGTTCCCGGGATAGGTCCCAAGACAGCAACAACGCTTATTTCGACATGGGGTCACCTTGATGACATTCTTGCAGCTCTCGAATCCATGCCGGACAACAGGACAACACGTCTTCTTCGCGAGCATCGGGATCTCGCACTCGTCAGCAGAGACCTTGCCACAATCCGACGGGATGTCGACATTCACCTCAGGGACATTGAGAGTGCATATCATCCAAAGCCAAGGGAGGTGGCTGAGGTATTTCACAGATTTGGTTTCCGCACCCTTCTGACACGCCTTCCAAATGTGGGAATTGAAGTCACTGCAGAAGGGACTCCTGGGGAGGAAAAGGAAACACATGCAGTACCAGTGCAGTTGTCGAGCATCATGCTCGAAGATCTTGGGGATGCAGCAGAAGAGGATGACTGCAAGTCATTTCTTGGGGCACTTGCTAAGATATCAGGGAACGCATTGAGGATAGCCCATCATGTTGCAGGATCCCACTGGATCCTTGCGATCACTGACCCACAAGTGGCAATCTCCTGTTCATTTGACTTTGCAACGATTGGAAGCCAGATGCGCATGCAGTGTGTGGAGGCATTTCTGGAATGTACTCAACGTGGAATTACCAACGATCTCAAGCTTCTTGCGAGGACACTTGACCATGCAGCCAGGATGCATATGCACAGTTGGGATGGATGGGATGATGTCGTACTTGAGGGACATCTTGCAACGCATCAAGATCGGCTTCCTTCCCTGGTGAGGATGATTGAGGAAGAGAAAGGTGAAGAGGTACACGAGGATGCTGGTGGAGATGACCAACGAGGTCTTGTAGGGTATCTTCCTGCATTTCACGCTGCAATGAGTGAGCGACTTTCTGCGGAAAAGATGGAGGATTTGTACCGAACCCTTGAGCTTCCACTTGCGCCCATTCTCGGGGAGATGGAGGAACGGGGAATCTGTCTTGATGTCCCTCTTCTCAAGACGCTCAGCAGCGAGATGTATGGCAAACTTGCTGCGCTTGAGTTGTCCATATACGAACATGCAGGAAAACCTTTCAATGTAGGTTCCACCCAGCAGCTTGCAACTGTGCTGTTTGATGAGCTGGGTCTTGCAGCTGGACGGAAGACGAAGACAGGACGAAGCACTGATGCAGAGACACTCGAGATACTTCGGGGCTCACATCCCATCATTGAGGAGATTCTCGAATGGCGTCTCCTCAGCAAGCTCAAGAGCACGTATGTTGATGCACTTCCACTCCTGTGTGACAGGGAAAGTCGTGTGCACTCAACCTTCAACCAGCTTGGCGCAATTACAGGTCGGCTCTCATCGACTGATCCGAATCTGCAGAACATTCCAGCCCGTACGGACTGGGGCATGAAAATACGGTCTGCATTTGTTGCTCCTGAGGGATACACCCTTCTCAGTGCTGACTACTCCCAGATTGAGCTCCGGATTCTTGCCCACATGTGTGATGATCCAAATCTGCGGCAGGCATTCCATGCAGGGGAAGATATTCATACGAGAACTGCTGCAGAGGTCTATGGTGTTGAACCAGAAGACGTGACCTCTGATATGCGCCGTATTGCGAAGGTGGTGAACTTTGGCATCCTTTACGGCCTTTCCGAGTTCGGATTGGCACGGGATACACGGATGGGTCAAGCTGATGCCAGAACTTTCATTGCTCAATATTTTGCCCGCTTTCCTGCTGTTCAGGGGTATCTCGAGAGTGTACGTGAGCATGCCCACAAATATGGATGGGTGAGTACGTTGTTTGGACGGAGACGATACTTTTCAGAAATCAATTCGAGGATCCACCAGCGGAAGTTATCACAGGAACGCATGGCAGTGAACATGCCTCTCCAGGGCACAGCTGCTGACATTATCAAGAAGGCGATGATTGAGATGGAGGTGAGCCAACCATCCCGGAAAACACATGAACGAATGCTTGTACAGGTTCATGATGAACTACTCTTTGAAGTGCCAATCCTTGAGATTGAGGCTGTCCAAAAGGATGTCCATGCCATCATGGAACATGTCGTGGAGCTCGAAGTCCCACTTCTTGTTGAAGTGAAGCATGGCACGAGGTGGGGAGCTATGGTTCCTCTGCCAAGGGGCTAAGGGATGCCGGAACTCCCGGAAGTGGAAGTCATCGTTCGAGAGCTACGGGAAGTCTGTTGTGGGCAGCGCATTTCCCATGTCGATGTGCATCGTGCAGATGTCATTCGCTATCCCTCAGGACAAGTGTTTGCAGAGAAACTCACAGGAACCCACTGGAGTGGGATCAGTCGACATGGAAAATTCATCCTGTTTTTGGGGAAAGAGACAATGGTTGTCCATCTTGGGATGACAGGCCATCTCCGTTTTCTCCCTTCTTCAGCTACGCTTGCACCACATACTCATGTTGTCATTCATTTCGATACTCATCAGCTTGCCTTTGATGATGCCAGACGGTTTGGACGGATAGCACTTGGATCACAGGACATGCTGGTGAAGTCACATGCACTACCGCATCTTGGTATGGATGCACTCGATCCAGCTCTCACGGAGGAGCAGTTCGACTCCCTTCTCCGTACACGGAACCGCTCTGTGAAAGCAAGTCTTCTTGATCAGGGGATCATTGCAGGGCTTGGAAACATATACATAGACGAGCTCAGCTTTCGTGCTGGCATTCGACCATGGAGAACCATGTCGTCACTACGAAGATACGAACGTGCACGACTGAGAAGTGCCATGCGTGATGTGCTTGCTGAGGCAATTGCGAATCGGGGAAGCAGTATCGATGATTACCGCGATGTGTGGAATGCAAAGGGCAAGCAACAGGAACGTCTTCTCGTATACGGTCGTAGTGGACAGCAGTGCGTTGTGTGCCAATCGACTCTTCGGAAACGGGTTGTCGCTGGTCGTGGAACAACGTACTGCAACGTATGCCAGAAGTAGGAGAAGCTGTATGCGAGTAACACTCGTGACGTATGATGATGAACCTCCGATAGGAGGCCAGGGTTCGTTCGTCATCGGGCTACGGGATGCACTGAACCATCTTGGTGTGGAGGTGTCAACCATTGCAGGGCATGGAACACATGCTGTCCAGTACCCAAGACGGACTGGTCGTGCTCCACTCGACTTCTCCTGGTACCTTCGGCACCACAGGAATCTCATTGATGATGCACATCCAGACTGCATCCATGTGCTGGGCGGGCCTGGTGGAGTTCTCTACTGGGAGTCGAAGGAAAGTCGCATACCTGTCGTCTATACAGCAACGCACACGTATCGGCAGGCACATGGGAAGGGATCCGTGAAGCGGCTTCTTGTGCCCCTGGAAAAGCGTTCCTACTTGAGGGCAGTGACTGTCATGGCCATCTCACACACGACAGCTGCTGCAGTAGAAGGACTTGGAATACCGCGAAATCGGATACGCGTGATACCTCCTGGTGTTCCTATTCCGCCAGATAACGGGAAGAGTCCGGAGTTTCGCTTCAAGGACAGGACCATTCTCTTTGTGGGACGTCTTGAACGCGAGAAAGGAGTGCTTGATGCGCTGGACGTCATGGAACAGGCAGTTCATGATTTTGGAGCAAAGGGCGTCATTGTGGGGCGGGGAGCACTTCGAGATACTGTTGTTGGCCAAACACAGGATGGTTCGGGTCTTACATACAGGGGATTTGTGAGTGATGTTGAACTCGCACGTCTCTACGATGAAGCAGCAATTGTCCTTATGCCGTCTTCATATGAAGGACTTGGACTTGTGGGGGTGGAAGGCATGGTCCACGGTGCGTGCCTAGTTGCATACGATGTCGATGGAGTTCGAGACCTTGCTCCCTCCGGGTGCACACTCGTCCCACGAGGCGACAAAGCTGCACTTCTTGGAGCATGCGGCAAACTCCTTGCTTCCGAGGAGAAACTTGCTGCAGCTGCACTTTCCCAGAAGGAGTGGGCAAGGCGAATATACAACTGGGATACTGCTGCCCGTTCAACAGTCGCAGTATATGAAGCAGCGATTGAGTTTGCACTGTCTCGTGCAGAATAACAGGGTAGGTAAACACGTCCGGGAGGACACATGGCAGAGTTTGATGTACATGCACCATTTGCACCGACAGGAGATCAGCCGAAGGCAATTGCCTCCCTTGTTGAAGGTGTACGAAGTGGCATGCGGGAGCAGGTCCTTCTTGGCGTGACTGGATCAGGAAAAACCTTTACGACAGCTCATGTCATTCAGGAACTCCAGCGTCCTGCTCTCATCCTGTCTCCGAACAAGACACTTGCTGCCCAATTGTGGGCAGAATTTCGTGAGTTCTTTCCCAACAATGCTGTTGAGTACTTTGTTTCCTTCTATGACTACTACCAGCCAGAAGCATATATTCCCAGGACAGATACATTCATCGAGAAGGACTCTGCACGTAATGATGAAATAGAGCGTTTGAGAAACAGTGCAACACGTTCCCTCCTGACAAGACATGATGTCATTGTCGTTGCCTCAGTGTCATGTATCTACGGTATTGGTTCACCAGAGTACTACCTTGGCGGATCATTGACATTTACTGTTGGCCAGTCCATTCGACGGGATGTTGCAGTACGGAAACTCACAGATTTGCAGTACACACGAAACGACACTGACTTTTCACGATCACGATTTCGGGTTCGCGGAGATGTCCTCGACATTTTCCCTGCATATGAGGAGATCCCGACCCGGATTGAGTTCTTTGGAGATGTAGTTGACAGGATCACGGATTTCGATACGGTAACTGGGGAGGTTCTTTCACGGAAGGACACGGTTACTGTGTTTCCTGCTTCGCACTACATCACGCCAGAGGAGCAGATGAAGGAAGCACTTGTTGATATCGAAACGGAACTTCGCGAACGCTTGCAGTACTTTCGGGACCGTGGAAAGCTCCTTGAAGCTCAACGTCTTGAGCAGCGTACGCTTTTCGATCTCGAAATGATGCGGGAGACAGGTGTTTGTGCAGGAATAGAGAATTACTCACGACATCTTACACGACGAAAGCAGGGCGAGAGACCGTACTGCCTTCTCGACTTTCTTCCAGATGATGCACTCATATTTGTTGACGAAAGCCATGTTGCCATTCCCCAACTCCATGGCATGTATCGAGGAGACCAGGCACGCAAGACATCACTTGTGGATTTCGGCTTTCGTCTGCCCTCAGCCCTCGACAACAGGCCCCTCACCTTCGAGGAGTGGGAAAGCATGGTTGGGCAAGTCATCTACACGAGTGCAACTCCAGGAGCATTTGAACTGGAGCATGCTTCCCAGGTTGTTGAACAGATAATCAGACCAACAGGACTCATAGATCCACGACTCGAGGTTCGGCCAACGAAGGGACAAATCGATGATGTTCTGGGAGAAGTGCGCAAATGTGCACAGCGTGGTGAGCGTTCTCTCGTTACGACACTTACCAAACGCATGGCAGAAGATCTGTGTGACTATCTCGTTGAAATGGGCATTCGGGCACGGTATCTTCATAGTGATATCGACACTTTGGAGCGCGTCGAGATCCTCCATGATCTGCGCGCTGGTGCATTCGATGTGCTGGTCGGAATAAATCTTCTGCGTGAAGGACTGGATCTCCCAGAAGTGTCATTCATTGCAATCCTGGATGCAGACAAGGAAGGATATCTTCGGGGCTACAACTCACTCATCCAGATCATTGGGCGAGCAGCAAGGAATGTTGAGGGTCATGTCTTCCTATATGGAGACGTTCTCTCTGATGCAATGAAGCGTGCAATTGCAGAGACAGACCGTCGTCGTGCAATTCAGGTAGCCTACAACGAAGCTCATGGTATTACACCACAGTCGATAACCAAAGCAGTTCGTGATCTTGAACTGCACCGTGATGAAGTGAAGTCTGAGGCATATGATCTTGAGGCAGCCCAAGGACTTCCCCCAGATGAACTTTTCCGTGTTGCAAAAGCAATGGAACGTGAGATGAAGGCTGCTGCCAAGGATCTGCAGTTTGAGAAAGCTGCAGAGATTCGTGATGAGCTTCAGAAGGTTCGCCAACATCTCTCTAGCAGCGATCATGTATCAATATCGTCGAAATCTCGTAGACGACGATCATAATTGCGGAAAGCGGGGTAGGCTTGATACTGTAAAGGGCTACGTTAAGGCGCATCTGGTGGTATGAGGTGGTTGCATGTTCTTGATGGCGAACTCCCGGCAGCACAGGCGGGTTCTCTCAAGTGAAGAGATCGGAGAAGTATGTCGCATGCTTGACGATCTTTCCGGGAAACTCAGAAATGACAGGGAAGCGATCTATGTCGGACCGGTTTCGGAGTCTCCAGCCAGCCTTGTTCTCACTGCAATAGTTGGCCATGAACTTCTCTCTGTCATGTGTGACACAGTAGGACCAACAGCTGTGATCATTGACAGAAAGTCTGGATCGCATCCGACTGACATGATGCGTCTTCCCAGGAATGTTCTGCGGAAAAGTGGCCGGGATGAGGAGTTTACTGAAGCTCTTCACAGCACTGTGCATGCAGCACGGGAGCGGCTTGTCCGGCACAGAATTCGGGGACATCATTCCCAGACGCCTGCGATGATACTCGGGGCGGACTAGGCGTGCCGCATGCTGTATTGCTCCATGGCACCCAGGGGAGCAATGAAGACTACTTCTGGTTTGGACACCTGAGAGAGCATCTCACGAGCCTTGGATTCGATGTGTATTGGCCCCTCCTTCCGCACACAGAACATCCTGAAGTGGAAGAGACAGTCACCTTTCTTCAACGCACACTTCCCAAGCTGGATGGGACAAGCATTGTTGTTGCACATTCATCAGGATGTCCACTCTTTCTCAGTTATCTCGAATGCAATCCCACACCAATAGGATGTGTCGTCTTTGTAGCAGGCTTCTACGTACCAGTGCGGGACAGGGAAGTATCTCGATCGATTATCCAGTCTCACTATGATTGGGACCGAATTCGCACAGGGCTTGGGAAGGTGCTTCTTGTCAATGCTGACAATGATCCGTGGGGGTGTGACGATGTACAGGCAAAGCCCGTTGCTGAAGCACTGGGAGGACTCCTCCTCACAGTGCCAGGGTATGGTCATATGGGATCAAGTAAATATCGTCAGCCAATGACATACTTTCCCCTTCTTGAGAACATCATTGATGCTGTTCTGCACGTTCCTGGAGCCAGTCTCGTAGCAGCTGTTCAGGCACCCACACAGTCAGTGGGATGAGAGTACGCGTGGAGTTGTACTGACTTCTTCGTGCAGTGCATGCGCAACGCGGTCTGCAAGGTCATGTGCTAGCTCAACAGGTACCTTCCCACCAGAGAGGAGTTCGCTACGGTATTTCAGCCATCCAGGATTGTCCAATAACTGTGAAAGGGATGATGAGGTGACGAGTCGTGCTGTGTATCGTGCAGCAATCCATGACAGTCGGCCACTGTTTGACTCGTGCCACTCCCAGACACTCTGCTCTGCAAGTGTTGTCGCAATTGAGATAACGGCTAGGGACCTTGAGAGCCTCCGTGCACCCAGCTCACTCTCTTGGGGATTGGCATCGAGAAGTTCCCGGATACGGTTGTGTACCAGATGCAGTTGGAGCTGGAGTGCATCGCAGAGCGGAGCGATTGGAGCGTCATCAGGGCATGCAGCAAACTTGTCTTCAAGATAGTCGAGAAGAGGAGGGAATGCACCGTGACGAATAGCCCGGAGAACATCGAGGGCTATGACATTGCTCGATCCTTCCCATATTGCATGCACGGAGATGTCACGGAGAATCCTTGCTTCTGGCCATTCATTGATGACTCCATTGCCTCCCCTTACTTCCATGCCCTCAGTTGCAGTAATCCGTGCACGCTCAGTGCTGTATGTCTTGTACAGCGGCGTGAGAAGTCGCACGATGTCAGCGTACGGTTCGATTCCCGCATCCGCTTTGTCGAGAGCATCAGCAAGGGCAAAGGCAGCACATGTTGCAGCGTGGGAATCGACGACCATTTCCACAAGGGTGTCAGCCATGAGAGGCTGATCGATGAGTGGAGCCCCAAAAGCGATGCGGTTTGTCGCATGATGGAGTGCTTCGAACACATTGCGGCGCATTGCACCTGCACAAACGACAGCAATGCAAATGCGGGTCAGGTTGATCATGTCGAGCATTTCCCGCATTCCACGCTGTACGTCCCCAACTTGCCAGGCGAATGTGTTCTCAAACTCAATCTCACCTGAGGGCATGGCACGCGTACCGAACTTGTCCTTGAGGCGACGAATCGTGAAGGGATTGCGGGTGCCATTATCGAGCATGCGGGGAACAAGAAAGAGTCCGAGACCCTTTGTGCCGGATGGAGCACCTTGAGGACGTGCAGTCACGAGAAAGAGGTCAGAGTGGGGGCAGCTTGCAAACCATTTCTCTCCGGAGAGTCTCCACGTGGTGTCAGATTCACGTACAGCCTCGACGACATTCGCACCTACATCTGACCCTCCGTATCGCTCTGTGAGGAGCATGGCTCCCCGGAGGTAGCCTCTTGAATCATCTGCAAGGCGGGGAACAAACCGCTTTGCAAGGGCAGGATCATTTTGCTGGAGGCAACGTGCCATTGCATCAGACATTCCGATAGGGCAGCCCATGATGGACTGGTCGGATTCAAGGAAGAGGTACTGAAGGGCTGCAACAAGTACTCGAGGTGCAGGTTTTTCCAGCCCATGCCAGCCTGGAAGGTAGGCAGCACGAACAGTACCAAACTCGATTATTTTTCGTTCGATCTCAAGATAGGCAGAGTTGAATACTACTTCGTCAATACGATGTCCACGTGCATCATGCGTACGCAGTACAGGCGGGTTCGCGTCCGCCACGATCATGCGCGGTTCGATGAATTCTGGAACGAGTTCACCGAGTTCACTGAGTGCTCGATCTGCAACTGACCATGTAGAGGCATCAAGAAGATGGTGGAGAAGCCAAGGAAGATAGGGGTCAGAAGTGAACCAATTGCCTGTGGGAAGGGAAGGAATGGGGTCGTGTTCAGGGTCTGGAATTTCCATGGCAGATGCTCCTTGATAGGCGGCTACCGCGAGCATAGTCCGATTGCATTCGCCCGGCAACGGTTGTCATCCAGTTGGCACTGTCGTGTCGAAATTGTGAAAAAATTGTGGTTCCACATTGGCTGGTATGGTTCAATCACTGTATGAAACGGAAAGCACCTAGACACGTGATACGCATTGTCCAGCTCATTGGGGGATGTTTTGGTGTCGTGCTGGGTGTGCTTTACAGCGGTTGGGTGCTTGCAAATTCTGTGGATGTCAAGACAGATCCAACGTTCGAGATACAAATTCTTCTTATTGCACTTGCCATTGGTGGTGGAGCAGCAGTTGCCCTTGCTGCACCGTATATCACGATAGAGCCATACTTGTGGCTCGATGACTTTCTCAGCAATGCTCCCATTCCGGAAGTTATTGCAGTCACCATTTCCCTTGTAATTGGTCTTGCTATTACTGCGTTGGCTGTTGCTGCATTTTCTGTGATTCCTTTCCATCTTGGAGTGTTCATTGGGCTCGTCTTTGGAGGGGGAATAATGTATCTCGGAGTAACAACGTCCCGCAAACGATATCGGGAAGTTGTGCATCTATTTGGGGACAGGACTACCCGTCAATTCTCGATGGATGTTGTTGGGGTCCCAGGGGATGATAGTGCTCCAACCATTCAGGAAATACTCATTGATACCTCCGTACTCATTGACAGCAGGATCAGTGATGTTGCTGCAACTGGATTTCTCCAAGGCACACTTGTGATACCAAGTTTCGTACTTGAAGAACTGCAGCGTATTGCAGATGCCTCGGATCCTATGCGGCGAGCCCGAGGGAGACGTGGTCTCAATGTTGCTGAGGCACTTCGTAAGGCTCCCTTTCCACCTTGTGTGGTGCTCGAAACTGAGTTTCCCAACATGAATGAGGATGTTGATGCACGACTGATAAAGCTTGCGAGGATTAGGGGTGCAGCACTCATGACAAATGACTACAACCTCAATCGGCTCGCAACAGTTGAAGACATTCGTGTGCTCAATCTCAACGATCTTGGTAATGCCTTAAAGCCTGTCTCAAGTGTTGGTGAACTCATGCATGTGAGCATCGTCAAAGAAGGACGGGAGCACAATCAGGGTATTGGCTATCTCGAGGATGGGACGATGGTTGTAGTGGAGAGTGGGAAGAAGCATATTGGTGAAGAGATTGATGTCATGGTGACAAACCTGCTGCAGACACCCTCAGGGAGAATGATTTTCGCGCAGCTTCCTGAAGGGAACAATGAAGAGCCGCATGGACATGAAGTCCATGTGAAGGGGGAATGACTCTGGAAAAGCTTCTCATCCTGCCTGCTGCTGGAGCTTCGCAGAGAATGGGGTTTGATAAGTTATGGCACGAAGTTGATGGAAGACCCGTTTTGGCTTGGACATTGCGTGCCATTGCACGTGCAGGCATATTTGATGTGGTCTGCATTGCAGCCCAGAGAGAGCGCTGGAAGGATGTTGAACGTCTTGCACAGGAAGAAGGAGTTTCCTGCATACGTTTGTGTGAAGGTGGGCACAGACGCCAGGACACGGTTCGACATGCTCTTGCAGAAATCACATCTGCAGAGTTTGTGTCCATCCATGATGCAGCACGCCCCCTGTGTTCGCCCAAACTTTTTCATGATGTATTGGCGAAGGCTCAACAGACTATGGCAGCTACTGCTGCACTGCCATGTACAGACACTGTGAAGCGAGTGCGAGAGGATGTCATTGTTGAGACATTGCCAAGAGGGGAACTTATGACAGTTCAGACTCCCCAGGCATTTTCCTTCGGACTGCTGCAGGATGCACATCGGGAAGCCATCAGTCACGGTTGGCTGGTTGATGATGATGCAGCCTTGGTCGAGCAGATGGGGTGGCCCGTGCATTTTGTTACTGGAGAACGACGTAATATCAAGCTGACGTACACCTCAGATTTCGAATTTTTTCGTGCACTGCGCTTGGAGGAGCCAGAATGACTCTGCGAATTGGACACGGTATTGATGCTCACAAGTTTGCACCGGGATCACCGCTGTATTTGGGGGGTATTCACATTCCCTCAGGTGTGGGGCTTGAGGGCCATTCCGATGGGGATGCAGCACTCCATGCTCTGGCGCATGCGCTTCTCGGGGCTGCTCACTACGGCGATATGGGAAAGTTTTTTCCTTCATCTGAGGAACGTTGGAAGGGAGTGTCCAGTTCAGACCTCCTTGCCCGCGTGAATACCATGGTTGTCCAATATTGCCAGATTGTCTCTGCCCAGGTCGTCATAGTTGCGCAGCGACCACGACTTTCCGAACATCTGTCGGACATGGAACGGCATATCAGCGAAATACTCAGCGTTCCTACAGATGCCATTGCTGTCACAGTGAGCAGTACAGATGGTCTTGGGTGGATCGGGGAAGGCGAAGGAATAGCAGCGTCAGCTGTTGTTCTTCTCGAGGCGATTTCCTAGGCCACAGTGCGTGTTGGAGGATTGAGGTGGGGATGGTCCCGGACGAACTGGAGAAAGTCATTTTCCGGGAGGGGGCGTGAAAAGACAAATCCCTGAATCTTCGTGATGCCTGCTCGCACAAGGGTATCGACCTGGGACTGGGACTCAATACCTTCTACAATGATGTCCTTGTTGTGTTGAGATGCGTAGTGGACAAGTCGTGCGAGGAGTTTCATTCCATTGTGGGAAGCGAGGTATTCCTGTCCAGCTGATCGATCGAGCTTGATGGTGTGGAATGGGAGTTTGATGAGTCGTGTGTAACTCGAATATCCTTCTCCGAAGTCATCAAGTGCAATATTGATTCCTGCAACTGCAAGTTTCATGAGGGAAGCTTGTGACTGTGCGACATTGAGGAGCTTTCGACCTTCTGTGAGTTCAATTTGGAGATGAGTTGGATTTACGCCATATCTGTCAAGAGCATCGAGCACAGTATTTGCATACCCTGGATCAGCCACTTCGACTGGTGAGGAGTTGACAGAAATCTGTGCAGGAGCTACGTCCCGTCGCTGCCATGATGCATAGGTGGAGAGCGCCTTGTCGAGAGTGTAGGCACCAGTCCTCTTCATAAGTTCATGATCTTCTTCGATTGCAGATATGTAGAGACCTGGTGCTATGAGACTTCCTGCACCATCCCTCCAACGCATGAGGACTTCGCTTGAAAGACATGCTCCAGTCACTGCATCCACGACTGGCTGGTAGTGGAAGATTATGTCACCATCTTCAAGTGCTCGAGAAAAGCATTCCTGAATGGTAGTGAGTAAGCTGTGATGTTTGCCAACATGCACACCGGAGTGTTCGGCATACGTCAGGATTGCGGGGTCAAGAGTAGTAATGACCATGCATCCATGCTGGCATGTGAAGTTCCCAAAAATTCACGCCGCAGCTGTTTTGTGACAGGGTGATAGTGCTGGTTGAAGTCACGTCACAGGATATGGGGACGTATCTCCGCAGGAATTAAGTGAGAACCGATATTCTAGACCCATGCCGCTCAAACTCTACAACACTATGACGCGCACACTCGAAACGGTCCAGCCGCTTGAGGATGATCATGTGCGGATGTATACATGCGGTCCCACAGTATATGCCAGGGCGCATATTGGTAACTTTCGGACCTTTGTATTCGAGGATATACTTCGAAGGTGGTGTGACAGATCATTCCGGAAAGTGACACATGTCATGAATCTTACGGATGTTGATGACAAGATCATCAGGAATGCGATTGCGCATCATACATCACTCCAGGTGGAGACAGCTCCATGGATAGAGGCCTTCTTCGAGGATGTGGATGCACTTGGAATCAGGCGAGCTCACCACTATCCACGAGCTACTGAGTATGTTCCTCAAATGATTGCGCTTATTTCCACTCTTCGTGATCGGGGTCACACATATGATCGTGACGGTAGTGTGTACTACCGCATTGATACCTTTCCTTCGTATGGCAAATTGAGCGGCATGAAGCAGGAAGGACTTATTGATGGTGCGAGCGGTCGTGTTGATGCAGATGAGTACTCGAAGGACGATGCACGGGATTTCGCCCTCTGGAAAGCAGTTGGACCTGATGAGATTGGGTGGGATACAGAACTTGGAAGAGGCAGGCCAGGATGGCATATCGAGTGTTCAGCAATGAGTTCTGCACTCCTTGGTCCACAGTTTGACCTTCATTGTGGTGGCATCGATAACATCTTTCCGCACCACGAGAATGAGATTGCACAATCAGAAGGTGCTACTGGCAAGCAGTTTGTACGCATATGGTGCCATAGTGCACATCTTCAGATTGAAGGCGAAAAGATGGCAAAATCCTTGGGGAACTTTTTCACTGTGCATGATCTCATCACTGAAGCCCATGTCCAACCATCTGCAATACGGTACCTTCTTGCTGCTACTGCCCATTACCGCAAGACTTTAAGCTACTCACAGGAAGCGCTCGGAAATGCTCGTGAAGCCGTGGAACGGTGGTCAACATTTGCAGCACGTTGTAGATCAATGGATGCGACTGGTGAGCCACGTGATGTCATTGAACGATGCAAAATTTCCTGGGATGCATTCCAGAAGACCATGAATGATGATCTGAATCTTCCAGAAGCCATGGGTATTGTCTTTCGTGAAGTTCGCGAACTCAACAAGTACGCTGATGCATCACCCTTTACTCCTGGGGAGAAGGAAGTACTTCTGAAGTGGATAGAGGATGTGGATGACATCCTTGGAGTACTTCCCCTTGTGGAGCATGAGCAAAGCATAGGGCTTACTCCAGAAGAGCAACAACTACTTGATGCGCGGGCAGCAGCACGGGCAAATCGAAAGTGGGTGGAGTCGGATTCGCTCCGTGAACAGCTTGAGACAGTAGGAATACTTGTGGAGGACACTCCACAGGGTCAGCGTTGGCGACGAGCCTAGGCTGCACGGAGTTTCAAGTGGACATTCTATATGGCAAACATGCAGTGCATGAAGCATTACGAAGTGGAAGGAATGCTCGTCGGATTCTCATTGCAATGGGAACTGAAGAGGATCCGGAAGTTGACAGCATTGTGCAGCTTGCTCGAAATGTGGATGTGCCTGTAGAGACTGCCAAGCGTCAACGCCTCAATGATATTGCCCACTCTGAACATCATCAAGGTATCGTTGGGTACTTTCATCATCGTGAACAGCCAACACTCCAGAAGCTTCTTGAAGTTGTGGAACCGCCTGGTCTGTTACTCATGCTTGATGAGGTTCAAGATCCCCACAATCTTGGGGCACTCCTCAGATCATGTGATGCAATGGGTGCTGCAGGATGTATCATTCCTGGGCAACGGGCTGTAGGAGTTACACCCACTGTTGCAAAGGTCTCTGCAGGGGCTTCAGAGTACGTGCCCTGCGTGAAAGTTCCGAACATCGCACACGCGATACGACAATGCAAGGAAGCTGGATATTGGTGCGTAGGGCTAGTCCATACGGAGAGTGCAACTGTTGATTCGTGGGACTTTACGAGTCCAACAGTCATAGTGCTTGGTTCCGAAGGGAGTGGCATGCGTCATCTCACGCGTACGCTGTGTGATGCCCTTCTACGCATTCCAATGATGGGTTCTGTGTCGTCCCTCAATGTGGCAGCTGCTGGTGCCATTGTAATGTATGAAGCTGCTCGCCAACGAGGCTGGAAGTAACGCTCATGGAGGATCTTCTCGTGCTCGATGGCTACAATGTCATCTTCGCGTATCCTCACCTCACTGAACTTGCGAGAAAGTATTCCCTGCAGGATGCACGAGAAGAGCTCATTCAGCTTTGTGAAAGAGAAAAACTTGTGAAGTGGCAACGAATTGTCATTGTGTTTGACGGAAGAAAGGGTGTGCGTGCCCCAGTACGGGACACCGGAGGAGTGGAGATCCGGTTTTCACGGACTTCTGCTGATGCAGTCATCGAAAAGCTTGTCCATGATGAACGGCAGGACACATCACTCCAGGTTACGGTAGTTACGAATGATCGCATGATCAGACAGATGGTACGGGGTCATGGTGCCTTTCCAATTACTGTTGCTGAGTTTTTTGCTTCCGAATTGGGTTCGGGTTTCTCCGGCAAGGAGATTCAGACACTTCATCATGAAAATGCGGCAGCTACTCGGCTTGGGGATATGCTCACTCCAGATGTCGTGGAAAAGCTCAATTGGATTGCTTCTAGGAACCAGACAGAGCCGCCCGAGGATGAAGATACGCAGAAATGAGGTTGGTGATATGTACACTTCCTCTACTTGTATGACGACGTGTTGTGGAAGTGTGCGCTAGCCCGTTATCCGGAGCTTCGCATTTTAGCGGGGTGTGACAGTTTTGAGGAGATTCCAGTTGGGC
>JBMFXB010000013.1:0-51388 GCA_049964715.1 Candidatus Dormibacteria bacterium | reverse complement strand
GATCTGCTCCAATACAGTCATCCATCTCTTCTTCAAGAAATGCCTGCAAGGTCTCTTTGACAAGCATCTTCATGAGATCTGCATCTTCTTTCACCAGTGCTGTTAGATACTTCTTTTCAGTTGTATGCTTGGCTGTAGCCATGGTATTGATCCCTCCTTTGTGGGGTGAGTGTTGATTAACTCTTCAATACCATGGCCCTTTCTCCGCTGTTGAGAATTTGCACACAATTTCGCACACAACCTACCGGTTTGATCCTTCATTCGCGGAGGCTGTCCGCATCCGAGGCCTCAGCATCACGAAGCTCGCCGAGCTGGCACACGTCTCATCCTCGACAGCTGCCGCCGCAATCCGGGGACGGGATGTCCAGATCGGGACAGCACTGCGTCTTGCCCGTGCTGTCATGGAGACGCCTATCGTTCCGGCCCTTGAGCAGTGGGTGCGGGACGACCACCTCGACGTGTCGTGAGCGCTCAGTCGCGCCGTCGGCGCCAGGCTTCGAGCAGGTCGTCCTTCTGGTAGTGGACGTACCGGCTCACCATGGCGAGGGTCGTGTGCCCGAGCGCCTTCTGGAGCGCCATGACATCAACCCCGGCACTCAGTGCCCTCGTTGCGAAGGTGTGCCGGAACTTGTGGGGGTAGACGTGGATTCCGGTGAGCTGGCCGAGCCGGTAGAGCACGATCTGGATGCCGCGGGCAGTAAGCGGCTTCACGGACCCGTCGGGACCACTCCGGAACGAGAGGAAGAGCGCCCGCTCATCCGATCCCTTCGGGCGGGACTGCTGAGCATAGCGAAGGAGCTTCTGGCTAAGCCGGGTCCGCGCCGTGTCCAGCGGAACGATGCGGTCCTTGCGATCTTTCCCTTGGCGAACACGGACGTAGGCACCACTCGGACTGTCGACGATGTCGTCGATGGTCACGTGGGCAACCTCTTGGAGGCGCAGTCCCGTGGCGAGCATGAAGGCGACAAGGAGCCGGTCCCGCTCGTTGTCCGCAGCAGCGAGGAGCTGCTTCTCCTCGACGGGGGTGAAGGTCTCGGGCTCGAACTGTTCCAGCTTCGGCCCGACTACCCGAAGGACGGTGTCGTCCGTCGCGTACCCCTCCTGGATGCAGAAGGAGGCGAAGGTTTTGAGAACACGGTGGTAGCCGGTCACGGAGCGGGCACTGAGCCCAGCATCGAGGAGGTCGGTCTCGAACGCCTTCAGGTTGCCGGCGGTCAGGTCAGCAGCAGAGAGGATGCCGTAGTCGGCCCGGAACTGTTCGGTCCGCGCATTCGTGAGGATCGAGGCGTAGGTGTCGGTCGTTGCGGGTGCGAGGTTGCGCCGCCGGCAGTCCGCAAGGAACCGGGAGACCGCGGTCTCCCAGGTCGTTCCAGCGTCCTCGGGAGCCTCGTGGGGGGTGGTGGGACGCGGCTTACGCCGCTGGACTGGAGCCTGTCCCACCGTCCATTCTCGAACACGTTTTTGCCCTCATATGTAAGATTATACACAAACGTGCTCAACGAATAAGAGCATAAGTTTCGGGGTTTTTGGGACAAGACGCTAAAGGAAGCTTGTAAAAACTTGCGCGCTCAATCCAGATCAAAATTGCTGCAGAGCTGGGTGGATGGTGCCCCCGGGAGGAATTGAACCTCCGCACAAGGTTTAGGAAACCTCTGCTCTATCCACTGAGCTACGGGGGCGAAGCCGCGCTCTTTTATCCTAGCAGTGCCTATTGGATATAGGGGAGGGGCATACGGTCTCGCAGGAACGGGTCATGAGTACATGAGAGATGGACTTATGTTGAAGATGAATCAAATCAGTAACAGCCTTTAATGAAGCATGTGGTTCCATCTAGGATCGGGATATGGGAATGTTTCGATCCGGGAAGCGATATCACATGAGCATGGTGATGCCGGCACCAGTTGATGAGGTTGCAGACTATATCCAGGATAGCCTCAAACATTATGGGGATGGCAGACTTTTTACGGAATCCCAGTATGATGCAAATGCTCCCCGGAATTGGACAGCAGGTCGTCATGCAGAAGTGGCAGTTGACGGCCACCTTTCTGAACCGGAATTCAAGGTACAGATCACCCTTGATAAAACACAGATGGATGAGCGGTGCAGGCTCACAGTCAATGCTGAAACGAGGACGCGCAAGCTTGCTTCATTCGAGCGTGACGTCCTGAGCGGATCCTGGGCAAAGGCTATTCTCCATAAGTGCCTGGGAATTGATGTGCATTCATCAGGAAGAGGCATGGCATAGTAAAGCATCCAGTTGCAAGCCAGACGATTCTGCTGGACTGCCATGACGAATTGCGAGAAGTACAATGATGAAGAACATTGTGGTTTTGAACGAAAGGGCTACAGGTCTTCCAGTTGCAATAGTCATATCTACTTCTGCTGCCAGACACGCCCATATCATGTACATGAACATGGTAATAAACACGCCTGACAGCATTAAAGATAACAGCCGCATTTGAGACGCGGTGTGGATGTTAAACTTGCGCTCGAATCGACGAATGACGTATTGATAATTGCTCGACATGGTAGACACCTCCTGTGCCTCCATCTCTGCATCTTCCTCATTTCAGTCATACCATTCACGTTTAGTGGGAACTAGCAATTCATCAGGACATCTGACTTTAGAACTACTGCTACTGCTAAGTGAATTGCAGCGCGGAGGGTAGAGGCGGGCATGGGATGAGTGCCTGCATTGCAATGGAACTCACCAATATGTCATGTGAACTTTTGAGCATTCTTGCCAGTATTGTGTGCAGCGTTCATGGCACTGTTTTAGCTACCTTGATTTGGGAAGGTTTGGAGGTGGCAGTAGTGGTCCGGATTTTACAACGTGTACTGCAGTGTGGCCGTCATGCAGTAGCTGTTCTTGCTGCCGGGACTCTAGCAGTCTGTGCAGTCGGATCACTTCATGGAAGTGTGAATGCTCTTTCCGCGAGTCTTCAAGCATCTTTCGTGATCCTTCCACGAACGCTGTAACAAGAACGATCACCTCGAGCTATCTCAGTTTTCTTTGGGGCATTGCAGTAAGTCCTGACGGCACGACACTGTACGAGACCAACGAGGTAACTAGTTCATCGAACATAATGAACATCTTCCAACTGCCGAAGGGAAGTTTTGAAAATTCAATAACCATTGGCTCGGATTCATATCCATACTTTGCATTTGCCTCCAATGGTTCTGTCCTGTATACGGATTCGTACTACCAGAGCACGATGTTTGCTGTATCAACTGCTACCCATTCTCTTCTCTAAAGTACGACGTTTGGTGGCAGCCTCAGTAATCCAGGATACTTTTCCATGATCCCTGCAGGAAGTATGTCGAGTGCATCGTGGAGTACAAGCTTGAAATTGACTGGAGCAGGTTCCTCATACACCTGGACGATCCCCACAGCTTCCACCTCGACAGTGGCATCCATCACAGCAACTCTTCCAGCGGGAACGACGGGTTCATCCCTGACTTTGACTGCAGCATCGAATATAGGTTCTGGGACTGTGAGCCTCTCTGGCAACACACTGACGTATACCAGCCCCCGCTCCAACCATGACTTCAGCAGGAACAGTGATCTCCTTTACAGTGAGTGGCTTCACGAATTCGCTGACGCCAGGATCCTATACCTCAGATGTGACGACCTATGATGCGAACGGAGATGAAATAGTCAGTGGAACAACTTCTTCACTGTCCCTTCTTTCTCCTACCACTACAACGCTTGCAGCTTCTCCAGGGAGTCCATCTGTGGGTGCGAGTGTCTCACTCACTGCAACGGTGACAGCAACAAATGGTGCTGCTCCTACAGGGACAGTGACATTTTCCGATGGCTCGAAAACACTAGGCACAGGAACTCTTGCTGCAAGCACAGGATCATCTGCAACTGCAACATATACGGTGTCAGCCATTAATGCTGGAACGTACAGGTTGTGTGCGGAATTGTGTGCAAAAAGTGCCTGATGACAATGGTCCACTGAAATACATAGGATGGTGAAAGGCATTGCAAAAGGGGGGAACGTGCATATCATTCTTAGTCGCAAAGGGTTCGACAGTGCATCGGGCGGAGGACCGAGTCCCATTCTCCCGGATGGCACACTTCTGTCATTGCCAATTCCCGAAACAGTTGGTTCTCATGTGACTGTTGACTATGACAAGATTCAGGCACCCAATGGGATGTCCTATGGCGATATCATGCGTCAACTCAGCATTCCTGTTCCTTCAACGCAAGCCCATCTCGATCCTGATCTAGATCCTGCTTCTCGTCCGAGGAAGGAGGGATGGCGTCCCATTCTTGGACAGGCTGGTTCTGCGCAGGGACATTTGGAACAGCAGGGAGTCACAGTCGGAGATCTCTTCCTCTTCTTTGGGTTGTTCCGAAAGACAGAATGGGTGGATGGGAAATTGCGCTGGGTTCCAGGTTCCCGTCCCGAGCATGTCATATGGGGTTATCTTGAGATCGGTGAAATGCACAGGATTTCCTCGCCAGATCAAGTACGCTACCTTCTCCCCTATGCACTTCATCCACATATTGAGGACTGGCAGCGACCGAAGAACACGCTATACATTGCTTCACAACACCGTAAACTCAATGCCCATGAGCCTGGAGCTGGTCGCTTCAAGTACGACCCACGTCTGGTGCTCACTGCACCGGGGAAGAGTGCATCAGTTTGGCATCTACCAAAAGAGTTTGCTGACATTGCAGAAAACGGTGGGCTTTCTTTCCACACAGATCCTCGTAGGTGGAGCAAGCTCAGGGATGGTTCCATGGAGCTCCAGTCAGTGGGGAGGGGGCAGGAATTCGTCATGAAGGCAACGCCAAAGCTGCTGAAATGGGCAGGGGACCGGATCAGGATAGGACTCGGGGAACGTGAACGTCGTGGCCACGACGTTGATGGTCTTGTTGCGTAATCTAGTCGCACCTGTCCATATGGATCACGAATCGTGACCTGAGCCCGAACTTCCGTCATCCGTTGTGGATGTCGTTCTTCCATCCCCGGTACTGGATCCACCTTGGGGTGTTTCTGTCGAGGAACTAGCCTGTTTTTGTGCATCACCGACCCCTGACTTCTCAGTCGTTGAGATTTCATGCTCGACTTCGCTTGAGTCTTTCTTCCAGGTACTCCACAGAGGATCAGAGTGATTTTTCGGAAGGAGAGGTTTTGCCTTCGCAAGTGCAGCCTTCGCGCTTGAAAGGAGTGGCGCTGGATTGGATGCAGTCTTGGCAGATTGAAGGTCAGATTCAGCACTCTTGAGGTACTGGCTAGCGAGTGCTGTATTGGAGAGCTTCGTTGGGGTACTTCCATGTGCAACAAGCAATCCAGCAACAAGCAATGCCACAACGGCAGAAGCAGCAATCACTCCGAACCTTTGCCAGTAGCGGGATGGTTGTGCATAGGAGTACGTCGTGACTGCAGTATGCATTGCTCGTCGAGCTCGCTCACGAGGACCGCTTCGGATGCGTGCAGAGACATCATCTCTGAGTGCATCAAGGGCATGTTGGGGATCGAGGTCATGCGTGTTCATTGGATGTCTTCCCGTATGTGCTCAAGCTCTCGTGAGAGAGCTTTCATTGCACGGTGCTGGAGTGCCTTGATAGCAGTCTTCGGTCGATGCATGCCCTGAGCAACTTCCTCGATGGACTGGTCGAGAATAAACCGTCGGATGAGTACATCGCGTTGTTTCTCAGGCAGTTGTGCGAGAGCAGTGCGGATATCTGATGCAATGAGGTTGTCGGCAGCCATATTTGCAGGATCATCCGTTGAGGGAATATCCTCTGGCAGCTCCTGCATTTGTTGCGGCTTTCTGAAAGCATCCCGGATACGGAACTTTGCAATGGAAAGGAACCACGACTCGACCACTGGTCGGGATGTGCCTCGTAGGCCCGAGATTGATTTCGAGGCACTTACGAAAACTTCCTGGACGATGTCTTCTGCAGCATGTTGGTCATCGATGTGGGAGAGAGTGTATTTCATGAGAATGCCATACATATGATCGAAGAGTGCGTTCCATCCGCTCGACTTACCCTGTTTTGCTTCCTGGATGGCAGCGGTGAAGTCGTCAGACTGGGACGGAGAGAGCCGATCAACAAGACTCATCACACCAGTATGTCGGACAGAGAAGGGAAAACGATACGCCTCCGATCAAACACATCTTGTCCGTATCCTTTTCAGCTGATAAAGCGACATACGGGTGTTGGCACTAATAGGGCCGTGGCTCCCCGCCACGGTAATCGAGGAGTCTCCCATGAAGCATCTGTTTTTCGCAAAGATCCAAACCATGCTCATCATGATGGCAGGAGTGGCACTCGGAGCTGTGGCTGTGCACGCTGGTCTACAACAGGTCCCATTATCGTTGTCATCGTCAACTGCACCTCAGTCGACAGCTGCACCAGCAACATCAACACCAGCTCCGAGTCCGACTGCAGTTCCGACACCTGTCCCTACCCCACAACCGACTGTTTCCATTATTCCCGTAGCTACACCAGCACCTTCACATGCACCTGAGGCCACACAGCCCAAGGAGGCTACACAGTCTACCGAAGCAACTCAGCCAAAGCAAAGTGATACTTCATCCTCTTCAAGTACCGATACTTCAAGTTCATCCGGTGACAGCTCCGCATCATCCACAGATGGCTCGTCCTCGTCAGGCAGCGACAATTGATAGATGATGTGGACGGGCTTGGCTCAACCCGTCCGTGAAGAGCGGGCACGGTATTTCCACCATACCGTGTCCGTTCTTCTATTTAAGACATGAAGGTGTCCAGTCAGTGTACAACGTGCTCACTGTGTGCCTGGTCAGCTGTTTCGAGCTGAAATGTCGAATGTATGAGGTCAAAATGGCCAGCAAGGCAGGAGGAAAGTGCATCAAGGATCGCTGGAGCATGTCCATCAGTGAAGCACGCATCGTCGATGACAATGTGGGCGGACAGTGCGGGGAGATCTGAGGTCACTACCCATGCATGAAGATCGTGGACATCGCGAACATGATCTTCTGAAAGCAGGTGATCCTTGACTTTAGACAGGTTGATGCCATTTGGAGTTCCTTCTAGAAGTATCCTTCCCGAGTCCCCAAGCAGACTCCAGGATGCCTTGGCCATGAGTACGACAACAACTAGGGAAGCGATCGGATCAAGGATCATGATGTGGGTGGCGATGATCAACAGACCAGCACATATTGCAACAACAAATGCCCAAAGGTCAGTAAGGATGTGTGTGAACGCTCCTGCAATATTGAGACTTTCTCTATTGGCACGGCGAAGGAGAAGTACAGCACCTGTATTCACCACTATCCCAGCACTGGCAACAGTGATGACCACGATGCCATTGACTTTCTCGGGGGAGAGCAGTCGCTGGACTGCTTCAACTGCTATGAGTGATGAGACCATGAGAAGGGACACCCCATTGATGGCTGCAGAGAGTATTTCCATGCGCTTGTAGCCGTACGTGAGGGTCGGTGTGGCAGGTTTTCCTGCCAATTGGAGTGCAAAGGCTGCAATTCCAAGTGCAGCAGCATCAGTGAGCATGTGCCCAGCATCAGCTATGAGCACGAGTGCATGGACAGCAATGCCTGCAAAGAATTCTCCGCACATGAAGATGAGGATCAGGAGCAGTGAAGCTACAAGATACCTTTGATCGTGCAGAGTATCATGATCCAGTTCGTGCGGATGACCATGGTTGTGTGAGTGCATGTTGAGTGAGCCCGGGATTTCCTCTCCCCGCACATATTCTTGCATGGTTGGGAAATTCATGCAGTACTGAAACCTATATTCGGAAGAACGTGCCCTTCGGGAGGAATGCAGCAGTCATTTCTTCCTGGGTGAAGCCAAGATGGGTGGGTACAGTGCCTGTTGTCGCGTACCTGGAAGAGTGTAGCCCGATATATGCCAGAGAGAGCTGCATTGAACATGGAAATGATACCTATAGTCAGTATTGATGCAGCTATACCGAGCAAAGGGAAATAACAAAAAGGACTACGGAAAGAGTGAAACCTAGGAGAGGCCAGAGGAACAAGGAAAATCCGATGGACACACCTGCACTGAGGCTTTCGCAACAGCGCTGTTTGATGATGATTGCAGATCGTTTGATGGAATTGAAAACGCCTGACTGTTCGTACATGAGTACAGGGATGATGAAGGTTGTAGAGATGGCCCAGGTGAGACCAACTACCATTCCACCAATTCTTCCAACATCTCCAAGACGATTCTTCATACTTCGGATGAGGATGCCAACAGTTCCTGAGATAAAGGATCAGATGAAGAGATCGCCTGCATGAGCCCAGGCAATCTTCATTCCATTTGCAGCAGTAGCATGTTCCCCACCAAGGCGAAGCGTTGCAGCTCCGATCATCGCTGCCCCAAAGGAGGAACTGATGAAAGCAGATCCGACGTACATCAGGCCAAGAAAGGAGATTACAAAGATGATTGAAAGTACAGAATTCTCTTCTCCTGCAGGATTATTCACACCTCCAGCAAGATTGGAGAGAAGTAGTGGGAAACCTAGTATGAGCATCATGCAGATAAACCCTGCAAATGCGAGAACTGGAAGTATAAGAAGTGATTTTTCTGACTGAAGAACTGATCAGCATAGTTTTGCTATTCTGCGACTTCGTGCAAATCTACCCATGTGGGGACCAGTAGGTACTGTATCTCCAGTTTGCTGGTAGTGAAGCGGTTGAGCTACCACTGACTGCTGTACATATGCATGCTGGGGTGGAAGCGTCGAAGTAGGTTGCCATGTCGCATCATCCCACCAGAACTGACTATCGGTAGAGAATTGTGGGAGTTGCATGTACCCGGTATACGGATGGGGGAGGTTTGCATGTGCATGCAATGTGCTGCCTGTATCGGAGAGGGTTGCTACATGCTGCCAAGAAGAGCTTCAACTACCCTGAAATTCCGTGATGTCGCTTCGCAGTTGAATACCCTTTCGAGGAATGGATTGGGAAATGATGTGCCGTTTGGAATCGGAGATGTCTGTGTAAGGGCAGTTGTTCCGACGATACGAACTATCCGGATTGTTCGGTTGGGGAGCAGAGGGAGAGGATCGAACCTGGGGATCTGTCTCTTGAAAAAGGTGATATAGAGACTGTCCATAGGGTCTTCAGGAAGGACAGCGAGCGCTTCATTGTAGATTGAGCTGAGCTCATCGGCTGTTCTGCGGTAGACAGGAATTGCGAAACCATAATGAGACAGCAGGAGTGCTTCACAGGTTTTTTCAATTGATTCTGTCGGATATGGAGAAGTTTGAACTATGACATTTCCAGTCTGAAGATATGTGAGAACACCAGTAAAACCAGCTCCTTCAAGAAGTGTACGGAGGGAATCCATGTGCACTCTCCGTTTTCCCACATTGATGGCACGCAGGAACAGGAAGTGCGGTTGATCTGACATGTCACTATCCTAACGGGAAGGTATGGACAAGTGTTTTTTTGGATTCTGCATTGAGGCTGGGAGACTTCCAGGGGACGAATTGTTGCCACAGTGAAGTTTGTAGGTTGATGAACTGCAGTGTTGCATCAAGCTCGTATGCAGGTAAATCTGTTGCCTGGACTCTTCATTGCCTCTAAACAAAAGATCAAGTATCACGGCCTAAGATGCAGACCGAGAAGTACGGAACCTGTGATGATGAATAGTACGAAGCATGTAAGTGGTACAAACCGGAACTCACGTGTGCGGATCAGGATTGCGGTTGCAACTGAACAGCGAGCCAGCGGTGTGCAGATGATGAGTACTACTCCAAGTGTGGCAAGGGCCAGACCAGGTGAATGATGGAATGCCTCGAGGAGGAGTGAAGGAGAAATGGGTGCTGGCTTGAGGGACAACACATACTGGGATGCGGATTGTTGCCACAGTCCAGGTTGTTCAGCAAGTACAACAAAGATTCCTACCAGGATGACTGTAATTGCAAGGTAGACGCCAATGGACAGCGTGTTCCCAATGGCACGCCTGAGAAGATCTGGAGAGGTGGTGTTTTGTCGGTTCATGCCGTAATGCCGTGTAGAGTCATTTCTCCTGCCAATAGCAACAGAATGAGAATGAATGCGCGGTGCAGCCATTGGCTGTGGAGTCGGGGAAGGAGACGAGATCCAATGCGTGCACCAATGAGAATACCCACTGCAACTGGAGCCGTAAGGAGTGGTTGGACATCTCCGCGAAGTGCGTAGACTATGGCACTTGTTGCAGCAATGATCCCGATCATAAAGGTGCTTGTAGCAAGTGCTGACTTGAGGGGAAGGTTGAGGAATCCGCGAAAAATAGGGACATTGATGCCCCCAGCGCCCACACCGAGAAGAGCACTCAGGATACCAGTTCCAAGAACGATGGGTACTGCAAGCAGAGAATGACGTGGTGTATAGCTAACTGTCCGTTGCTCCTTCGCATCAAAAAAATGCCCTGAAAACACTGTGGTATGCGTAAGCACGTTTTGTGTTTCGCGCCTGTTTTCACTACGGTTTGCCATAACCATTGATACTGCGGAGTACATGAGTATTGCAGCGAACATGAAGAACAGGAATTTTGCTGCAATGACTGTGGCAAGAAAGGCGCCGAGAATTGCTCCGACTGATGCACCGCACTCAAGGAGGAATGCAAGCCGTATGTTTGCTATTCCATTCCTCGCATACACTGCTCCAGCAGTACTGGATGTACAGATGATAGCGACAATTGAAGTTCCAATTGCGAAGTGGATATCCACATGGAGAACAAGCGTGAGAAACGGGATAATGATCACAGCGCCCCCAAGTCCAAGGAGTGACCCAATGAGACCAGCAAAGATGGCAACAACGATGAGTGCCAGCATCGCAACTGCGATGGACATTATTTGCTCCTGGTGGAACGTGGTTCCAAGTCGGGAAGGCGAGATTCGAACTCGCGACCTCACGGTCCCGAACCGTGCACTCTAACCGGACTGAGCTACTTCCCGTGAAATCAATGGTACGTGTTGTCTCATGCCCTCTGTAGAGTACAGAATGATGATGTGCTGTCGATCATATTAGGAGCCAGAGTGAAAAGTGAGGAACATCCCGTGCCAGTGCAGCTGAAGGAATCCTCGAAGTCTTCTGCATCTCATCCTGCTCTTCCTGTTCCGTCCAGCACCAAGCGGAAGGCAAGAAAGCGCCGGAGTGGACCTGTTGATGTCGTCCGTGAGGCGATAAATACCCTTGATGGTCGAATATCCGGCATGGTTGAACAGGGTGCGGAAGGCTCTCTCGATCTACGAAATCCTGCTGTTCTTCAAACGTTCGTCGATGTCATGACACCAGTCGTTGAGTGGTACTTCCGTGGAGAGGTGAAGTATCTTGAGCGCATTCCACAAGACCGAGGTGTGATGTGCGTAGGCAACCATAGTGGTGGTGTTCTCATCCCGGATAGTTGGGTACTCATGGTCGAGTTTGTACGATTCTTTGGTACTGAACGTGTGAGCTATGCACTTGCTCATAACCTTGTACTTGGTCTCCCTGTTGTTGGCGATTTTCTCAGGAAAGTGGGAACAATACCTGCACATCCACAGCATGCACGAGAGGCACTTCGTCGGGGAGCTGCTGTTTTGGTGTATCCAGGTGGGGATGAAGATACTCTTCGTCCATGGAGCAAGCGGAATCAAATTCATCTTGGTCGTCGTACAGGTTTTATTCGCCTCGCACTTGAGGAACATGTTCCGATCGTTCCTGTAGTTTCGATTGGAGGGCATGAAACACTCTTTGTGCTGAACGATGGAAGAAAGACAGCACGCCTCCTGCATCTCGATCGATTTCGACTCAAATCACTACCTATTGTCATTGCACCGCCATGGGGCATTTCTCCAGGGGATTTGCTGCTCCATATCCCACTTCCTGCAAAGATTATGACTGAAGTGGGGGAGCCAATCGACTTCCATGCTGAATTTGGTGAACTTGATCCACATGATCCCGACGTTCTTTGGGCATGTTATGCACTTGTTGAGCACCGTATGCAGTCAATGCTCGACAAGCTTGCTTCAGAACGACGCTTTCCCATCATTGGGTGAAATGACAGTATAGATCAATCAATGTACTTTGGATGAAGACAGGAATCCCAGGCGCAGGTCGTATCCAGGTACCACTATCCTTCTCCTGGCAAAGGTGGAATGGACGGCCTAGACAATATGTACCTAGCCAAGCATGGTGTACGTAGGTAGTATGGGTGCAGACCCCACATGAGGAAGGAGCAGGATATGGCACGGGTATCATTCACCACAACAATCGATGCACCAATCGAGACAACATTCCAATATGTTGATGACTATTCACATGCGACAAAGTACATGAAGGATCTTGTCGTATGGAAACCAACAGGCAAAGTGGTTCACGGAATCGGTGCAGAATTTGCTGTTGGCATGAAGGCAGGACCAAAGGTTCTCGAGTCAGTCATTCGCTTCACAGAGTGGAAGGAGAACCACGGTATGGCCTGGGAGAGTGTCTCAGGACTTCAGCAAACAGGACGCTGGGCCTTTTGCAAGCGGGGTGACAAGACAGAAGCGACCTTTACAATGGAGTATGAATTGGGTGGCGGTCTTGCTGGAAAGGTCCTTTCCAAGGCTGTTGAGCCAGTAATCCAGATGAACATTGAATCATCAGTGAAAGAACTCAAAATGCAGGTGGAAACGTGGAACTCTGGTGCGCATGCAAAAGGTGTTCCTGTGAGGAAGCGAACTCCTGCAGCATCAAAATAGTCACGCAGTTATGTATTCTGTGATGCATGTCCGAGTAGTGTACTTTTGCACGCCTGCAGGACGATGTGAAGTATTGCGTTTCGTCAAGTAGGGTCACGTATTTGTAACTGGATGTGTCACTGGATATAGGAGGCGGTACACTGAACCTGTGAGATGCGAATGGTATCCAGCCCACCTTGGTGGGAAGGAGGCTCAATGACACAAGACGGTGTCAGGTTGCACGAGGATCTCGACTTCCTCGTTCAGACTCCCGTCGCTTTGTGTCACTCACTTGGACTAGATTTCCCGTCTACGCAGGTAGGTTCCACAGGAGATGCACTATTTCTGCCTCAAGTTGAGGTATATACGTGCGCTGTGGGTGGAGATATGCCATGACTGTCCGTACTGCCTCATTTCGGGATTTTGAGCAAATTGAATCTCTCTACTATGCCTCAATACAGTCGAGTGAGGCTTCACCTGTGGTTTCCTCAGATCGACCTGTTCCCCAGCGTGCCCTTCTCAAGTTGTGGTTCGCGTTTTCAAAGTCAATTGCTGCCCATGTGCAGCTGACTGAGGATGGTGATGCCCTGTATGTTGCGACTACAAATGAAGGTCAGATAACCGGGTTTATCCAAGCAGAACTTCTTGCACGACCAGTACGAACATGGCACATCGTGAATCTTTGCATTCGTGAGGGTGAAGATTATGAGTGTGTTGCAACAGAACTCATTGAAGCACTCGTAAATGATTCTATTGAACGGAAAATTGAGCGCCTGAGTGCAAGAATGCCTGATGGACATAGGCTATTTGCAGCATTTCTCCATCAGGGGTTTCAGCAGATTCACACTGAGCAAATCCTCTTCTGTGATCACGTCACAGATCATGTGCATGAAGACACTGTTCAGTACATCCGACCACCGAAGAAAAGTGATCGCCTTGGGATGTACCTGCTGTATCAGAAGGCAACACCGTCAGCAGTAGCCCGTCTTGAGGCCCCCAACTACCATGTATGGGAAGCTAGTGGCATTGATGCCATGGCTCGGTCAACAGGACGGAGTGAGCTTGAGCAGTATGTCTATGATGATGGTGAGATTCTCGGGTGGGGAGCAATCATCCCAGGACGAGATGCCCGACCAAGCGAGATCCGGTTCATTGTAGAGCACTCCAGGACTGATGTCGGCGAGGCTCTATATCACGTACTCGGGTCCAAGGTTCACCAGGGTCCAGTGACGTGCATTCTGCGTCACTACGATACGAACATGTTCGAAGTGCTTCGGAAGTACGGTTTCGAGGTATATGGAACGCAGATGTATCTTGTTCGTGAGCTCAAGACTCCTGCAGTAGCTTCCCACCCACGACGTACCCGCCGGCCTGTTCTCGTCCATGCTGGTGCAGGTAATCGCATGACAAATGGGATCATTCATTCCCGTCCCCACGCACGTGCGTGGACCTTGCCCTTGCTTCTCTCCCAACACACTCACCAACCGTTCACTTTGGAGGATGCGAAACGACCATGAAATACGGTCCATCGTGGGAAGAGGAATTGAATCTGCTGCTCGAAGCGCTGCCGCTTCGAATAGCGCTGGCAGTCAGGACAGCGTCGCAGCACCATGACGATCTGCTCGAAGTCGTTATGGATCTCGGTCGAGAACCGGAAGCCCGCTTCCGTGACGGCGAAGTCATCCTCGAGCATCATCCGATATCGAAGGAGGATATCGATGCAGTGGTTGCGAAAATTGGCATGTTCGGCGATGACAATCGTGCAGGAATTGCCAGGACTCTCCACCGCATCAGTGCCATTCGGAACAGGACTGGCGAAGTAATTGGACTCACCTGTCGTGTAGGCCGGGCAGTTACTGGGACAATCGACATTATCAGAGACATCGTGATGTCCGGTGAGTCACTTCTTCTGCTTGGTGAACCAGGCATTGGGAAGACAACTATGCTTCGTGAATGTGCAAGGGTGCTGAGCGAAGAATGCGGCAGACGTGTCGTCATTATCGATACATCAAATGAGATTGCCGGGGATGGTGACATACCCCATCCTGGCATTGGCAGGGCACGGCGGATGCAGGTTCGGACTCCCTCGAAACAGCATGCAGTGATGATCGAGGCCGTTGAGAACCACATGCCACAGGTGATCATTATCGATGAAATTGGTACTGAACTTGAGGCGTCCGCAGCACGAACGATTGCAGAACGTGGAGTACAGCTCGTTGCAACTGCACACGGTTCGAATTTAGACAATCTGCTCGTAAACCCCACACTCAATGATCTCCTTGGCGGCATCCAGTCAGTCACACTTTCAGATGAGGAGGCACGACGACGTGGTACCCAGAAGAGCGTGCTCGAACGAAAGGCGCCGCCAACCTTCGATGTACTCGTTGAGATTCAGTCGAGAGATCATGTAACTATCCATCGATCCCTGACTGAAACAGTCGACAGCTATCTTCGTGGATCGATGAAGGCACCGCAGATTCGGGCACATGATCCTCTCACTGGTCAATGCACGACTGAGAATGGTTCACTCAATCAACCCCAAGTCGAAGATGAGGAACAAAGTACAGTCACGATAATGGGACTGCGGAACGCTCTTCAGGAAAAGAAACGCAGGAAAGACCGGTCAGTTGATGCATCAATGTTTCAGGGGCAAAGGAATGCTGCCTCGCCACCAGTACCAGTTACTGAGGCAGTACCAATTGTCTCAGTCTTCCCGTACGGTGTTTCCAGAAGCTATCTCGAGCAGTCCATAAAAGAGCTCCAGCTGCCCATACGCATACAACATTCCGTTGAACGGGCTGATGTGCTCCTTACGCTCAAGCCATACTTCAAACGGAAGGATTCTCCAATCAAGTACGCAGAAAGTGCAGGTCTTCCCATACAGGTTCTGCGGAGTAATACAGTGACGCAGATCAAGCATGCGATTGCACGACTGTACAGCCTTGAAGTACCAGAACTTGAGGAGAGAGCACTCCTTGAAGCCCAGGAGGCTATTGAACGGGCACAACGGGAACACGTTGATGTCGATCTCGCACCACAGAATGGGTATATCCGAAAGCTGCAACATCAGTTCGTTGAGCAGAATGCACTCAATGCGAAAAGTGCTGGATCCGAACCAAATAGGCATGTTGTTGTGATGAGACCCAGAGAAAAGGCGAGCTGATCACGTAGTCGGTAGATGAGGGAACGAGTCCCCAGGGTACATCTGGGGACTCGTTTTTGTATTCTTGCAGGATGGAAAATGCTGTGCACTATAGGGTATCCGTTGCTCTTTGCAACAGCCACACCGTATGATGTTGCTATTCACGGCACACAGTGCAATGTGGAGAGACCTCCCAGCAACCAGGGTGTCGTAGTTGTGCACTAAGGAGAACACACATGTCGCAGTATCCGGGTTTCTTCCTGGCGTTCGAGGGATTGGATGGTGCTGGAAAGAGTACCCAGGTTGCGATGTTATCTGCAGATCTTGTCCAGCGTGGATTCAAAGTAACGACTGTGCGGCCAAGCGATACAAATCTTGGGGAGCTTGTTCGCGGGTTCCTTCTGCAGCACCAGATGGATCAACCAATTGAATCCTGGTCAGAGGTACTTCTGTTTATTGCAGGCAGGGTTCAGCTTCTTCGTGAGGTAATAGTTCCTGCACTTGAGCGTGGAGAGGTAGTCATTGCAGATCGGTATGCACACTCCACACTTGCCTACCAGGGCGGTGGTCGGGGGCTCTCAGTTGAGGAACTACGCCATCTTCATACTGTCATGTGCCATGATTTATGGCCTGACCTCACCGTTCTTCTCGATATTCCTCTTCGGGTTGCACAGGTCCGGCAACGAACACAGGATCTGCCTATAGACAGGATTGAAAGTGCACCTGACACGTTCCACGCTGCTGTCCAGGCAACATTTGAGAAGCTTGCAAGCGATCCTGCTGAACACATCGTGAAAGTCGATGGTGGGCAAGGAGCGAGTGAGGTTGCAAAAGCAGTTGCGGAAGTTGTTGTTCCCGTTCTGTTGGAACACAGGACACACAGTCCTGTTGGAATGCGATAGGAAGAGGATCCTGTGAAACTAGTTATTGCAGTCGTTCATGACAGGGATGCAGCCAAGTGTGTTGAGGCACTCAATGATCGGGGACTGACATGTACTCGATTTGAAAGCAGTGGGGGATTTCTTGAGCAGAAGAATGCCACGCTGTTCATTGCTGTTGATGAGGATCGAGTTGATACTGTCGTGGAACTTATTACAAGGCATGTGAAAGAGCGTATGGAAACGTTGCAGGCATCTTCATCTGCAGCGACTACTCCACTGTCAGCCTTTGTGCCATCCCCAGTCGATGTGGAAGTGCATGGAGCAACAATAATCGTTATTCCTGTTGAACGCTTCGAGAAGATTTAGGCATCCTCATTGAGGACTATGCAGACATCGTCAGTCGGAACGACTCGTTCCACACGGGATTCCAGGAGAACGACACGAATACCTGGGAGAGTTTTCGTTCCAGGTTGCCAGCCAGACAGATACAATTCTGTGCATTCTCCCCATGTGGTTGCACTTCGTACTTGAGTACCGTCCGTGAATGACATGATGCCGCGCTTGGTGGAGAAACCAAGCTGTACAGCACCGCCTGTCCTGAGTGCACAGTGGAGGTGAGCTAGTGGCAGTTCAGGAGGAAAGAGATCTGGAGTGGCAAAACCTGATTCAAGGAGTGGATGAGTAGTGTCAGAAAAGGCTTCCTGAAGAGCTCTCCTCCGTGCATGAGTAGCCATGCGTTCCCTGCGACGTATTTCCGTTGCAACTCGTGCACGTGCACGCTGGATGGTTTCAATCTGTGCCCTGATAGGATCGATTCGCTCTTCAAGGGCATGTTCCTGCTTTATGAACTCTTGTGCAGTACGTGCAAGGTCAGAGTCACTGAGAGATTGGAGATCAGAGGGTACTTCCGGGAGGGAACTTTGCGGATCAGGTTGTGTTTCCATATCACGATGATGCATGAAAAACGCATACCATGGACAATGTGCATTGCTTACAAACCGTGAGCAACAGGCTGCACCTTGGAGGAATGCTATGGCTACGATGTTGCACGATGCAGTACAGGTTGAGGTGAATGACGGTGTCCTTGTTGCAACACTTTCACACCCGCCAGTGAATGCTATCAGTCAGGCTGTTATGCGTGGTGTACAGGATGCACTGCAGATGGCTGAGGAGGATCCCACATGCCATGCAGTGGTCATTACCGGCTCGGGAGAGAAAGCCTTCAGTGCTGGTGCTGACATTACTGAGTTTGCCACGCTTGGAGCTCAGGCAATCGCAAACGGACAGGCAATGACTCTTGCGATGGAGTCGTGTAGTCTTCCCATACTTGCTGCTGTGAATGGCATTGCCTATGGTGGTGGATGTGAGCTTGCAATGGCATGTGACATACGAATTGCTGCTGATACAGCACGTTTCGGGCAACCTGAGATCAATCTCGGGATCATTCCAGGTTGGGGTGGAACACAACGACTTCCCCGCTACATTGGAAGAGCCAGGGCACTTGAACTCATGCTGCTGGGAACACCGATACCTGCTGCAACTGCTCTGGAAGCAGGACTCGTAAGCGAGGTGGTTCCAAAGGAAGTTGTACTCCAGCACACAATTGAGAAAGCTAGGTTGCTCGGCACAAAGGCCCCCCTTGCAGTGAAGGCAATAAAAAGAGCCGTAGCTGAAGGATTGGATCAACCCATTGCTCAGGGTCTCGATATTGAACGACGTGAATTTCTTGGGGTATTTACAAGTGAGGATGCCAAGGAAGGAGCAATGGCGTTTCTTGAGAAGCGGGAGCCGCTGTGGAAGGGGAAGTGAGTCAGATACTTGTACTTTTCTTCACTGCAGTATAGAAGGAGTTCACAGTGACTGTGACGGATATTCTTAGCCCAATTGCCATGGCCTGTTTGCTCATCGTGAGTGGGGCTGCAACGTGGCATCGGTGGAGAGCTCTCATTCGCATGATGCGCACAGCAAAAGGAAAAGCAGACAGGTTTCGTGACATTCGTGCGAGGATCAGTGGATTTTTCGAATACGTCATTGGGCAGGCACGTCTTCTCCGGTGGCCATATGCAGGAATTGCCCATGCGTTTATCTTCTGGGGATTCCTCGTCCTCCTTACAGCAATACTGCAGGGAATTGTCGAGGCATTTGTTGTTCCATTCCAGTTCAACCATGTCCCCGCTGCGCCTGTGATTGCAGTCCTTCAGGATGTGTTTTGCACATTGGTGCTCATTGGAGTTATGTTTGCAGCATTCAATCGACTCGTACTTCGTCCAATCCGGTTCCGCGGTAGTCACAATGCTGAAGCCCTTCTCATTCTCGGATGGATTGCCCTTCTTCTTGTGGCAATGGAATGCAACTATGCAACGAAGATTGCAGAAGGGGATCCTTCTGCCCTTGGACAGTATCGACCGTTTGCCAGGCTTCTTTCACATCTATTTACTCCACTTGGCCCTTCAAGCAGTGCACTCATAGTCCTCCACGGAATCTTCTTCTGGAGTCATCTCATCCTTGTACTTTCATTTCTTGTGTATCTCGGATATAGCAAGCATCTTCATGTCATCACTGCAGCACCAAATGTGTTTTTCCGGTCTCTTGCACCGAAAGGACGACTTCCTCTCCTCGATATTGATGCACTCATGGCGTCTGCTGAGACGGAGGATGTCCATTTCGGTGTTGCAGATGTCCATGAGTTTTCCTGGAAGGACATGCTCGACCTGTATACATGTACGGAATGTGGCCGGTGCCAGACGCACTGCCCTGCATATAACACGGGGAAGCCACTGTCACCAAAGACACTCATTACAGATCTACGGGATGCAGTGTACGAAGCAGCTGAAGGGAGTCCAGTCTCATCACTTCATCATGGTGCTCACTTGGCGAATGATCCGGATGATTCGCTGTATCGTGACAGTTCTCCCATGTGGCTGACAAATCGCCATGAGGACGATTTACCTGGTGCATTCCAGCCTTCATGGATTGCTCCAGAGACCCTGACACTCGAAGGAGAGACGCGTGCACTCCATGGCCAGACAATTCTTGATGAAACCTTGTGGGCATGTACAACATGTGGTGCATGCATGGATCAGTGCCCAGTTTTCATTGAGCATGTGCCGAAAATCATACAAATGCGGCGGAATCTCGTACTTGATGAATCCCGTATCCCAAAGCAGGCAGAAACAGCCCTTCGCAACATTGAGAATCTTGATAACCCGTATGGACTTCCGCAGCAGGCACGGAGTGATCTCTCTGCAACGTTTGGGGTTCCCATGATCAAGGATAAACCGGATGCAGAGTATCTTCTCTGGATCGGCTGTGCAGCAACATACGATGATCGGGCAAAGCAGGTCATGGAAGCACTTGTTGGTATTCTGAAGCGCGCTTCCGTATCCTTCGCTATCCTGGGTCCTGAAGAACATTGCACTGGTGATCCAGCACGAAGACTTGGCAATGAGTATCTTTTCCAGGAGAAGGCGAAGCAGAATGTCGAGACACTGAACCGGTATCAAGTAAAGCGTGTCATCACAAGTTGTCCACACTGCTTCAATACGATTGCAAATGAATACCCGGAACTTGGAGGGACGTACACAGTCATTCACCACTCACAGCTCATCAATGATCTCCTCACATCTGGTGCTATCACTCCGAAGCATGCCATCAATGAGACTGTGACCTACCATGACTCCTGTTATCTTGGCCGGTGGAACAATGTGTTCGCTCCGCCGAGGGAAATCCTAGAACGCATACCAGGACTTCGTCTGGTCGAAATGGCTCGAAGCAAGTCTGAGGGCATGTGCTGCGGAGCAGGCGGGGGGCGGATGTGGATGGAGGAGACGAGTCCACGGATCAATCACGAACGTGTTGAGCAGGCAAGGTCAACATCTGCTTCGCGTGTTGCAACAGCTTGTCCATTTTGTCTGGGCATGTTTGATGAGGGAATTGCTGCAAAGGAACTTGCTGGAAGTCTTGAAGTTGATGACATTGCCGTGTATGTTGCACGTTCACTCATGGAAGCTGATGTGGCTCCCCATGCAGCAAACATGGCAACGGATACAAATGAAACCGGGAGTGCGGACTAGACTGGAGTCTCATCGGGCCATGTGACATCCACTCGGGTCGTGGCTTCAACAAGCTGCTGTGCAGCCTTCGTATATCTGACCAATGTCGTGAAGTTGCCCTTGAGCTTGATCTGGCCAAGAACCATTGCCTTGATGGGGTCAAGTTCTTTCTTCGCTACCTGCTTCCACCGTGAGTACGAACCAGTAAGTACGTAGTCAGCTGCATTTGCCTCATCAAGACTGCAAATGCGTACTTCCCTGGCTTCACCGTGCCAGAGATCCATGTATACGCCGTATGTTTCCGAAACATGCTTGTCAGGTTCAGCTAAGACAACAAGACTGACAGTTCCCTCCCACGTTGCAGCTGCTGCCTTGTATGCATCAGATGTATTGATCTCATTTTTGAAGGCCGCAGCCCACTCTGGGGAGTATGCAAGTACGCTCATGAAGTTCTCCTGTGCTGACATGTCCATCTAGGACTATAACGCGAGAACCTTGAGGTGGCAACGCCACGTGTATGTGGTCTGCCATCATCAAAGTGAAAGAATCGACATCTAATACTGTACGGTACAATCCGTGTACACGCATCACATCCAGGAAGGAGCACCCGAATGCCGCAGAACGCCAGAAACATTGCCTCAAAGAAGGCTCTGCAGAAGACGAAGGGAAAAGGGGGAAGGCATCAGGAAGTTCTTCCGTGGTGGCAAAGTACATGGCTTCTTGGAGGAGTTGTCGTTGTCGTCATTGCAGTGGTTTTTGTCTTTGTCGTTGCACAAAAGACGCAGCAGCCACAGGAGAGTGGTATTGGGTCAAAACCAGTTCCTGCAGGGGTGCAGGCCATTATCCTTCACCCGGATCCGAAGGTACTCAATGCAGTAGGACTGGGCAGCATCAAGCCTTCCCAGGCCCAGATCTACAAGGTTCCAGCTTCTGCGCATGAACCATTCCTGAAGAGCAATGGCAAGCCAGAGTTCTTCTATCTCGGCGCTGAGTACTGCCCATACTGTGCAGCTGAACGGTGGAGCTTCATTATCGCTCTCAGCCGGTTTGGCACATTCAGTAATCTCCACCTCATGGAGTCATCCTCTACTGACGTATATGCCAACACGCATACCTTCACGTTCTACGGAAGCACCTATTCGAGCAATTACGTCTCCTTCGTTCCAGTCGAAGGAGAGGACAGAAACCAGAATCCACTCCAGACCCCGACAGCTTCACAGTCAGCCCTTGTGCAGAAGTTGGACTACCCGCCATATGTTCCGACAGTGCAAGGTAGCAGTGGTGGGGCCATACCGTTCTTTTCAATTGCAAATCAGTACATTGGTTCTGGTTCTGGTTATCTTCCAAGTGTCCTGAGAGGACTCAACTGGCAGCAGATTGCAAACCAGCTGAAGGATCCCCATTCAACTGTTGCCCAGGCAGTGCTTGGCAATGCCAACTACCTCACTGCTGCAATCTGCAAGGTGACGCATGGTGCACCTTCGAATGTGTGCGACTCATCGATGATTACATCAATCCAGAAGCAGCTTCCAAAATAGCAAGCTGTCTCCACTGTGTGGACTGGTAGCTACAAGGTCACCTTCACTGCATGGGTTCATCCTTTCCTGCATGAGAGACTGAGCGTTAGAAAACTGCGTGCGCTCGCTACTCTTCGGCTTCAATGTCATCCTCCTGTGAGAAGAGGACGTACGTAATGATGACCAGGAATCCCGAGAGTGCCATGTAGGGAATGGTAATGAAGCCCCATACAGTCAGCGGTTGCACTGAACAGGGCACGAGTAGGCTGCAGCCAGGGAAGGAAGTGATATGAAGGGCATGCTGAATTGACGCAAGATTGATGTGAATGATGGAAATAGCACCACCGAGGATTGCCAGGGGCAGTGCATACCATTTGATGAATGTCCGATCCCTGAGGAAGAATGCAAAGCCAAGGATGAAGGCCTGAGGATACATGGCAATGCGCTGGAACCAGCAGAAATCACATGGGGTGAGATGTTCACCAAACTGGAGAAAGAGACTCCCAAGCATGCACACCACTGCAACAATCCATGCAAAGCCAAAAGCAGGTGAGCTGAATCTCCTGCGAAATGCACTCCATCCCTCACGTGAGGCTTCACTTCGACGACTGATGAGCCATCCAAGTATCATGGCGAGTGCAGCTGCATCTGCAACAAGCGCGAGAAATGCGAACGTATCGTTGATTCCTGTGAAGCTCATAACAATTTCCTTCAAAGTACTGGAGTGTGAACTGCTCAGCCAGTTCACACACCAGTGTACGCCGTGCTTCTCTTGGAGTTGTGCATGCGTACCATGATCTTCTCCCAAGACGTGACGCCTCCATGACGAATTGTACGTGGGCGGGGATCGTGTAGTAGTGTTGAGCCGTGCGAATAGGCAAGGTTAATGATATTGGTGAGCTTCGGAATACACTCCAAATGCTTGTTTCTTCTACTGCTGAGAGGCGTGTCGAGGAAGTGTCAGTTGCACTCAGGAAACTTGTTGCACTTGATACATATGGAGCTGTGAATGCTGGCATTCATGCAGTAGACGCTGCATCTGGTGACATGTTGGCTACTGCAGACTGGCAGGAGTGGGTACACGATCGCATGGCTACTGCAGCTGGTCGCACAGATGTCGTCCGCATGGCATATGCAGCACTGGATAGCGTAGCTGGGAGAGACATTCGTGGGGAGGGACGATCTCTCTAATCTGCAGGTGACTGCAGACTGTCGTTTGTCGGGAAGGTAGACACTGCCCAAATTCCGATGCACCCAAGTATGAGAGCAACGGGGAGAAGTCTTCCGGGTGGTGCTGGTGCACTATTTCCCGCATCAAGCAGTGCAAGGATATTGAAAAGCATCCATGCAGTTGCCCAGGGGAGCCACGATGATGTGGAGAGAGCAGTCTTTCCAGCATGTTGGGGCCTATGCATGACGAGCCAACCAGCAAGGACGGGAAGAAGGATGACAAGGTCATAGACAAGGACGTGGGGTGCAAGAAGGAGTGATCCTGTCACTCCGATGAGGAGGAATGAGGGAAGTGACAGCCTGCCATGGTTGTAGGCAATGCCAACTCCAACAAGACCAGCACAACAAGCGACGTCGAGTACAAGCGTTACTGCTACAAGTGGTTCCTCAGTGTGGATCCAGCTTGCAGCAAGTCCGAGAATGCCAACGGTTGTCTGGGGACTTGGCGAGTGGACAGCCAAGTCCCATGTTGAGAAGAAGCCCATGCTGGCATGGACACCTGCAATGGCAAGTGTTGCTGTAGCAAGCATGAGTCCACCAACTGCTGCTCCTGCAGCACATCGCCACTGACGGGAAGCAAGAAGAACAATGGCAATGCCCAATCCCAACTGTGGTTTCGCAAATGCAATGCCGATGGCCAGGATGCAACCAGCAAGGAATGGCATCTTTTTTCTCCACAGAAGAAGGGCACATCCGATGGAACAGGCAATGAGGCCATCCCACTGACCGAGGAGAACGAGCAGTAGTGTGGGAACGGATGATCCAAGGATGAGGCCCAGAGCAAGGGCATTCCGCCGTGAACCTGAATATGCTCGTGTACCCATGAAGATTCCTGCAATGGTCAGAATCAACTGACAAATGGAGAAAGCCATGTATGCCACAGGAAGACTCAGGCGGGATAGTGGAATGGTGATGAATGCAGTGAGAGGAGGAGTGAGAAACGGGAGCGTGAATCGGGCTGTTGGGGGAAGAAATGCTTTATGGACTGCATGTTCAAGTACCTCATCATAGAGGCGGGATGATCCAAAACGTGTCCATACGTGTGCTGCTACATACGTAGCAGAGAAGTCGCTGCCCCGTGCATGAAGTGGCGTGATGACATGCATCCATTCGATGAGAAGCAGTGCAATACCAATGCAGCCTGCAAAGAGCGGGAGCCACGTCTGTATCGTGTGCCGGTGCATGGTAGGACGGTACCACACCTACAGCATGTTCAGACTGTTGTGGCAATACGTGTTGGTCGGAGCCGAAATCCCACTAGCAGCAGTACTGCAGAAAGGGCCAGAAGCAGGGGAACGAGCTTTCCTGGCACATATGGAGCCAGATGTCCAAAGTCAAAGCCTTCAGCAATCAATCCCGCACACCAAAATCCAAGGAGAACGGGAATACCAACCTCGACATCTACAATGCCTTGTTCCGGTGCAGTGAGTTCCTGTGCAACAAGCGCGCACATGGGGGGAATGAGCAGGACAAGGTCGTGCATGAGGAGATGGGGGCACATGAGAAGACTGATGATGAGAACTCCTGAAAGATCTGCAGTTGTCGGATGTACATGACGGTGCATACGGCGACCAAGATAGATTGCTCCAGCCATGCACAGGACAGTTCCAATGGCTGTGAGGATGGCCGTTGGCATGGTATTGCCAAACCACGATCCAAAGAGTCCTGAGAGGCCCTCAAATGAAGCATATGGCCACATGGTGGCATCGTGGGAAAGGAGCGTGAGGTATTGGGCAGTTCCGTTCACTCCCAGGAGGAGGAGGGTACTGATGCCAATGATCATGCCGGATGCAACAGTTGGAGCAATCATGTCCCATGTGCCCGTGGCGAGAAATGCAATGCCGATACCAAGTGCCAGGTGTGGCTTGATTGCAAGCATGGGAATGAGAATGATGAGTATTCCACTGGAACGGTGCCCCTTGCGGAAAAAGAGGAATCCTGCAGCTGTCGAGAGGACAAGCACACCATCCCACTGTCCCAGAAGCATGAGGGCAAGAACGGCAGGTGTCCCACATGACATTGCGAGAAGTGAGAGGATTTGGGACCGGGTGATTGGGAGTCCACGGGGAGTGAGGACGAAGACTGTTCCAGCAACGATGCACAGAAGCTGGATAATGACAAAGAGCCTGTATGCATCATCAAGAGGTAGTGCAGTGAATGGAGCTGCAAGGAGTGCTGCAAATGGAGGGTTCACAAATGGAAGGTTCCCCTCTTTGTCAGGAGCAATGAGGTGGGCATGAACGAGGCTTTGGAGGGATGGAGAGTAGAGCTGATGAAAGCCGTGGTGAACGAGGATGGTTGCTCCGACAAAGGTAGAGGTAAAGTCACTTCTTCCGATATTGTGAGACGTGACTGACAGCCAAATGAAGAAGGATGTGATGAACACCCCCCCTCCCAGGATGCCAATCATCAGAATGAACCGTGATGTTGCGGGGGATGGACGTGAAGTTGCCAGCATTCGAGTCGAGTCCAGTCATGTGGGGAAAGATTCCCGTATGCTGAGGAGTATGACAGATGGTGCTATGGATGATTTTCGCCATCATTCCATGATGGATACTCCGTTTCAGATCATAGATCATATTGCCGTTGCAGTTTCCGGAATTGATGAAGCAGGATCAATGTGGGCTGAACGGTGCGGAGTAGACCTTGCTAGTAGGGAACATGTGGTGCCTCAATCTGTTGAGGTAGGTTTTGTCCAGTGCCTGAATGCCAGGATTGAACTCGTTGCTCCAGCATCAGACGCAACTCCCATCAGCCGGTTCCTGGCATCGCGTGGTCCTGGTCTCCATCACATTGCATTTCTCGTATCCGATATCGATGCAGCGCTCGCCTGGTGCCGTTCTCATGATCTTCGACTTCTGGATGAGCAGGCACGACTCGGAGCAGAAGGACGGCGTGTTGCATTTCTCCATCCTTCAGCATTCCATGGAGTTCTCGTTGAGCTGTGTGAGGACCAGCAGTGAGCACACACTTTTTCAGTACAGAAGCTGATGTTCCGTTCCCTGCTCCTGATCCAGGCTCGTACCCTTTCACCCGTGGAATACGAAAAGACGGCTATGCAACCAAGGTATGGACCATGCGGCAGTATGCAGGATTTGGAACAGCTGCACAGACAAATGAGCGTTTCCATCGACTCATTGACTCTGGTCAGACAGGATTATCCATGGCATTCGACCTTCCCACACAGATGGGATACGACAGTGATGACCCAATTGCCCATGGGGAAGTAGGTCGTGTGGGTGTTGCTATCGACTCCGTTGAAGATATGGCCATTGCATGCACTGGACTTCCCTTGGATCAGGTGACAACATCCATGACGATCAACGCACCTGCTGCCCTGTTGCTTCTCATGTACGTCGAAGTAGCAAAGGATCGGGGCATTTCCCCTGCCAGCCTGGGAGGAACCATTCAGAACGACATTCTCAAGGAATTCGTGGCACGTGGAACGTACATCTTTCCGCCAGGGCCATCAATGCGGCTCATCTGCGACACCTTCGCCTATTGTGAGGAACACCTGCCGCGGTGGAATCCCATCAGTGTGAGTGGTTACCATATGCGCGAGGCAGGAGCCACTGCTGCGCAGGAAATCGGATTCACGCTTGCCAATGCCATTGCATATGCTGAGGCACTGCAGGAGCGTGACCTCGATCTTGCACAGATCATTCCACGGATGACGTTCTTCTTCAATGTGAGCAACGATTTCCTTGAGGAAGTAGCGAAGTTCCGTGCAGCCCGTACACTGTGGGCACGGATCGTCCGTGAGCGATTCCACCTCAAGGGAGAGCGTGCTGCCATGCTCAGATGCCATGCACAAACGAGCGGTGCGACCCTCACTGCCCAGCAGCCACACAACAACATTGTCCGGGTTGCCATCCAGTCACTGGCAGCTGTGCTTGGAGGGGTGCAGTCACTTCATAGCAACTCGTATGATGAGGCACTTGCACTTCCCACTGAACATGCTGCAGAAGTGGCACTGCGGACGCAGCAGATCATTGAGGCAGAGTCCAAGGTGACAAGCGAGGCGGATCCACTTGGAGGGTCGTACTATCTTGAGAAGCGTACACAGGGGCTTGTCGACGAAGCACAGGCAATTCTCGAACGGGTTGACCGGGCAGGCGGTGCAATATCTGCAATTGACCAGGGGCTGTATCAGCGGGAGATTGCTGATGCAGCATATGCTTGGCAGCAGAAGGTTGACAGCAAGACGGAACGGGTGGTAGGTGTCAATACCTTCATTGATGAAGAGCAGGAGGATGTGCCCATTCTCACCATCTCCGATGATCTGGAGCATGCGCAGATTGCCCAGCTTCATGAGCTTCGGTCACGAAGAAATGAGCACAGGGTCGAGGCTTCACTCTTACGCATTGTTGAAGTGGCAGCTTCGAGTAACAATCTTCTTCCTGCCCTTGCAGAGGGGGTTGCAGCACGGGCAACACTTGGTGAGATGTGCACTGCACTGCGGACTGTGTTTGGTTCGTATGAGCCACCTTCTGTCGTGTAGGGTAGGCAGGGAATCTGCGATCATTGATGAACATATCAACTCGTCCACTGGGGAGGACAATGGACACACCACACCATGAACTCACCACTGAGCAGAAGATCAACCGCTTTCGGAAACGGTCTCACGATGCAATACATCGTGGTGGTGCAGCTGAACGAGTGCAGCATGCGAAGGGCAAACTGACAGCGAGAGAACGTATTGCCTTGCTCGTCGACCAAGGATCGTGGAATGAGCTGGATCTTTTTGCAACCCACCGTGCTCGTGGATTCGGAATGGAAGAGCGGGTATTTGCAACAGACGGTGTTATCACTGGATGGGGAACTGTTCAAGGACGAAAGATCTTTGTGTTCAGCCATGATGCAAGCATCTTTGGCGGGTCCCTTGGAGAAGTCTTTGCAGAAAAGGTCGTGAAGCTCATGGACATGGCTCTTCGTGTGGGAGCTCCGTGTATCGGCATCAATGACTCGGGCGGAGCACGCATACAGGAAGGAGTAGCATCGCTCGGCGGGTATGCTGACATCTTTTATCGAAATGTCATTGCAAGTGGTGTTATCCCCCAGATTTCACTTGTTGCTGGACCGTGCACAGGCGGTGCGGTATATTCTCCAGCACTGACTGATTTCATTGCGATGGTGCAGCACACGGGATACATGTTCATCACTGGTCCAGATGTAGTGAAGGTGACTACGGGAGAGGTTGTCACTTTCGATGAACTTGGCGGTGCGGATATCCACAATCAAAAAAGTGGGGTTGCGCATTTCGTTGCCCATACTGAACAGGAAGCTATCGATGAGATTCGCAAACTCCTTTCATACCTTCCACAGAATCACAATGAACTTCCCCCTGTACTTCCTTCGTCAGATGATCCAAATCGGGAGGATGAACGGTTGCAGTACATCATTCCGGATAATGCCAACCAGCCATATGACATGCGGGATGTGATTGAGACAGTTATCGATCACTCGACATTTTTTGAAGTAATGCGATACGGTGCTCAGAATATCATCATTGGTTTTGGCAGACTAGATGGAAAGGTTGTGGGAGTCGTTGCAAACCAGCCCCGTGTCCTTGCAGGAGCACTGGACATTGATGCATCAACCAAGGCTGCACGGTTCATACGATTTTGTGATTCTTTCAATATCCCTCTACTTACGCTTGTAGATGTACCAGGTTTTCTTCCGGGTGTTGCACAGGAATACGGTGGAATTATCCGCCATGGCGCAAAACTGCTCTATGCGTATTGTGAGGCGACAGTTCCGAAGGTGACAGTCATCACAAGGAAGGCATATGGTGGGGCATACGATGTCATGTGCAGCAAGCACATTGGTGGTGACCTCAACTATGCATGGCCAACTGCAGAGATTGCTGTCATGGGACCGCAGGGGGCTGCAAATGTCATCTTCAAGCACGAGATTCAGCGTGCAGACCATCCTGAGTTGCGGGCTCAGGAACTCATTGATGAATATCGTGAGAAGTTCGCAAATCCGTTCATTGCTGCTGAGCGGGGATACATTGATGCAGTGATTGAACCCAAGCAGACACGTGCAACACTTGTGCGTGCCTTTTCACTCCTTGAGTCAAAGGAACGACCCCAGCACCGTGCACGGCATGCAAACGTACCTTTGTAGGGGCAAGAGCTGCATTTCGGTATGAGCGGGCACAGAAGTCGGTATGAGGGAATCTGGAAGGACTGTACGGAAGTCCTGTATACACATGTACCTGAGGGAAGACCTATTCCCCACGATGATGATGTCTCACTTCCGGTAACTGTCGGGATGAGTACAGAGGAGCTTGTAGATGTGGATGGACCACGAGTACTGGGCATGCCTGTATATGCAGATGTTGGTCTGCTTCAGGCCATACCACGGGTCGTTGTCCGTTCACGGGTGCGTGAACTCCTCATTCAGGCAGCAGCAGGTCTTCCAAACGGATTTGGCATTTCTGTGGCAGATGGGTGGCGTCCACTTGATCTCCAGGCAGAACTCTATGAAGAAGCCTATGCAGATTCCACCCTTTCACCAGGATTTGTCTCAGTACCTGATCCCCGGCCAGCATTTGTACCACCGCACAATACTGGAGGAACTGTCGATTGCACGCTTACATACGATGGAGTGGCGTTGGCACTGGGTACGCACTTTGATGCATTCACTGAAGATGCTCGTGTGGATGCATTTGAGAATTATCCTGGAACCGTGCGCACGCTGAGAAGACTCTTGTACTGGACAATGGTGGAAACCGGATTTGTCTCGCTACCAAAGGAATGGTGGCACTACGAGTACGGAACACGAAGGTGGAGCGTCATACGGAGAGAGCCTGTGCTGTATGGACCAGCAACTCCCGCATGTTGGTGACTCAGGGATTGAGGAATTCAATTTGACGTGTTTTTCTGCATGACTGCACACGTCACGTATGGAATGAGTGGAACAAACAGCTACCTCCGCTTTCGGAAGTTCTTCAAGCGATGACCAACCCGGAATGTTGTTGGAACGACTATGAGGGTGAGCAGTGTACTTGTGATGAGTCCACCAATGACAGCTACTCCGAGTCCCTGGGAGATGAGCGCTCCGCCTCCAGATAGACCAAGTGCCAGGGGAAGAAGTGCAGCTATTGTGACAACAGCAGTCATGAGAATCGGGCGAGTACGGGTTGTACCAGCCTGGATGATTGCCTCGGAAACAGGTAGACCGTTTCGTTGCCCTTGTCGTATGAAGTCCACGAGAAGGATCGAATTCGACACGACAATGCCAATGAGCATGAGAAGACCCATGAGGGATGGAAGTCCAAGAGGAGTCGAAGTCAACGACATGAGTATGAGTGCGCCGATGGATGCCAGTGGAAGTGCAACAAGGATGACAAGCGGCACACCGAGTGAGCCGAAGAAGATGACGAGAAGGAGGAAGATGAGCACGACTGCAACGAGTGCAGCGAGGGCCATGTTGCTGAAGATTGAACCAAGCTGGGACTGGGAAGAACCCGAGAAGGTTATGGCAACGCCTGTGGGGAACTGCCGCTTCTCAAGTGTGTGCTGAAGGGACAGAGCATCATTGCCACCAGTCGAACCAGTGAAAGTAGCTTCAATTGTTGCTGATGGTTGACCATTGAACCGGTCAACAGCAGCAGGAGCCTGGACACTGGAGAAGGTTGCAACGGAGCCAAATTGGGTGAGCTTCGTGCCAAGAGGCACCTGAGCAATGACACCAAGCGGATTTGCAGAAGGGATAAGGCCAAGATATACCGGAACTGAATAACCGTCACTTGAAATTGAAGTGATCTTCTGATGTCCAAGGAGAAAGGGGAGAGTGGATTGTATGTCTTGCTGGGTAAGAGCTGTCGAAGCAACTTCTCCACTGTTGAGTGTTGCTGCTATGCGGGGTTCATTGAGCGAGGTCGAGACGACAACATCTGTTGCATGGGGAAGGGATGCAATGTAGCTTCTGAGCTGTGAGGCTTGTTGGTCAAGAAGGCTTTGTGTTGGGGCTGTAAGTGTAGCCTGAAAGGCTCCTGAATTAGGACTGAAGGAAAAGCTTTGCACACTCACGATAGCATTGGGAAATTGCTTTCTTGCAAAAGTGCGTACAGCTGTGACTGTCGTATCGACATTTGCAGAGGAGTTGAGTGAAATCGTGAACTGGGCCCTATTGGGTGGAGAGGTGATTGAAATGCCTGCAGCCTGTTCTTCTCCGCCAACTGTGAGCTCTGCAGTTGATATGCCTGCGATTTGCGTGGTGAGCTTTGTGGAAAAGGGAGCAACACTACGAAGTGTGTCCTGGAAAGTTGTAGCACTTGGAAGGGTGATGGAGAGTGACATGCCTTTCTCTTTTGCAGGAGGAATCAGCTGTTGTGGGAGTTTTCCTCCCAGGGGAACTGTTCCAAGGAAAAGTACTGCTGCAATGACTAGGACTGCTACCTGAAGGAGGGGTCGGTGCATGACTCGAGTGAGAAGAGGCAGCGTGGTGCGCTCACCGAGAGTTCGTGTACCGGGCTTGTGGTGGAGGGGGCGCAGAAAGAGTGTTGCGAGAACAGGTATGAGCGTTATTGCAACAAAGAACGATGCTACGAGTGCCAGTCCCACAATGAGAGAAAAACTGAGGAAAAAAGAGGAAATGATGCCGCCAACTACGGCGATGGGGGCGAAGACAAGTATTGTTGAGAGCGTGGAAGAAGCAATTGCATTCATGACTTCGTGGGTACCGGTGATTGCAGCATCTTGAATGGACTCGCCTGCCTGGTAGTGTCTGTAAATGTTCTCGAGGACAACAATTGCATCATCAACAACGCGTCCAACTGCAACAGTGAGACCAGCCATGGTCATGATGTTCAGCGTGAGATTGGCAAGGTGGGCTAGTGAGAGTGCAAAGAGAATTGAAGTGGGAAGGCTGATGACAGTGACAAGAGTTGCCCGTACCGAGAACAGGAAGAAGAAGATGACTATCATGGCTAGGATGGCCCCGAAGAGTGCCTCGTGGAATAGTCCATTCACAGAATCCTGAACGTCCTGGGCTGACTGATAGATAATGTGGACACTGTTTGAGCCGATATCAGATCTCGCTTGATTGAGGACTGTGTTCACATTTGCAACTGTCGATATGAGGTTCGCGTTGAGTCCCTTCATGATGGAGAAACTGATTGCGGGTTTGCCATTATAGTAGGCAAGCCCAGAAGAGGGATTTGGCACAGGGGTTACGGCAGCAACAGTACTGAGTGGAACTGTTGATCCAACAGTTGTCGGAATGCGGAGTTGACCAAGGGCAGCAAGGAGCCCTGGGGCTGGAGTGATATCAATGCCTAGTTGATATTGGTGCTCCTGGATAGTGCCAAGTTCACCAGTCAGCGTGTTTGTTTGGAGTGCGTTGACAAGTGCATTTGTACTCACGTGGTATGTGAGCATGCTCTTTGGATTCACAGTGATGATGATATTTTCTTCTGGGATGCCAATTGTGGATACCTGGGACACTCCACCAGCTCGGGAGAGACTTGGGAGAAGGGAGGAATTTACGTACTGTCCAAGCTTTGCAAGACTTTCACCAGGTTTCGGCGTGACTGCAAGATACTCAATGGGTGTAGCTGAAATGCTTACAGCATTGACTGTTGGTGGTTGGGCTTGAGAGGGGAGAGCAACACTTTGAAGTGCGGACTGAATGTTGTGCACATCAGTTGTCGGGTCCGTAGAGAGGTCAAATGAGATCTCAAGCACTGATGATCCGTCGCTGCTTGTCGAAGTAATGTCACTGATGCCAGTCGTGCCCCGCACTGCATCATATAGCGGTTGCGTGACTGAAGCATCTACCTGTTGGGCTGAAAGGCCTGGGGCCTGTGTGATGACAATGACATCAGGGAAAGCAATATTCGGCAGGAGCTCCTCCGGGAATTGCAGTGTTGAAAAGATCCCCACGATAATGATGAGCAAGGCGAGAAGGATGACAACAGATCGATGTCGAATGCTCCACGATACGAGATGGGTCACGTGTAAACTCCAGGTTATTATCCCATGCGGTCAATTATTTATAGAGACAGTATTGCAAATTTTGTTGGACATCATGATTAGTCAGGGTTGATACCAGTGATTTGGATTCCTGTAGTTGCGTGATATGTCCGATTCATCTGGATAAGGAGATGAGTGAGGGACTCTGTAATGCGAGCAAATCGGAGGGAACCACCGTAGACAGCTCGCAGCCCCGGAATGGATGCCAACACTTCCTGGAAGAGTGCAACATCGTTAGGATCATTACCAACAAGAAGTGCATCCTCATTGACAGCTGAATCTCCCTCGAGGACAACATGACTCACTGTGTGGAGTCCAGCAATCACATGTGCAGCAGGGAGGAGTTCCTGTGCATGTTCGCCTGCACTCATCCCAGTATCCCGCAGGGGAAAGGGAACAGCAGTACTCAATACGATTTTGGCAGCACAGGCTTCCTGAAGAGGTGGAAGAAGAACGTCATAGGATGATGAAGGTATGGCAAGTATGACGAGGGATGCACTCCTGGCTGCTTCTTCATTGGACATGCCAAAAACACGTGGCAATGCGTGTTCAGAGAGATGTAATTCCTTGGTTAGAGAACGTGCAGCATCTTCAGCTGTGGAGCTGGATCGGGATCCAATTGTTACGGAATATCCAGCTTTCAGGAGTCGTCGTGCAAGTGCTTTTCCGAGTTTCCCGCTCCCTCCAATGACAGCAACTACGGGATCGTGAGAACCTATCGGGGATGTCATACCAGCACGGTATCACAACGGAAAACCTTCTCCTTATCCGTACATTTCGTGAGATCTTGCATGTGAGGATCGCTGGAGTAGGAAGTCGAGGCGGATGAGTGCATCTGCACGACGAGCTGCACGTTCGACATCAGTGGTGAGCTGCCTGTGGCGGAGATATCGTGCGATACTCTTCTGCTCGCACTCGTCGGAAATTGGAAGGGACATGTACTCGTTCATACGACATAGCGTAGGAAACCCAAAGGGACAGTTGCGGGACAAAAAGTGGATCCATTCGGACAGACTGCGGACAGTCTCACAGTACGAGCAACGTGTGAAGAGGAGCAGCGCTCTTGTATGCTGCAAGCAGAGGAATACAGGCAGCATGGAGGCAGGGTAGCGTGAAGCTTCTCGAGTACCAAGCAAAAGAACAATTGAAACGGTTCGGTATAAGCACTCCCATGGGTGGCGTTGCACGAACCCCAAAGGAAGCAGCTGACTGGGTCCGAACCCATGGTCCTGCAGCAATCAAGGCACAGGTACCTATCGGAGGCAGGGGCAAGGCAGGTGGAATTGCTGTTGTCCAGACACCCGAGGAGGCTGAGCGAGAAGCAGAGCGTATCCTCAAGCTCACCATCAAGGACTACCCAGTGAGTGTTCTCTGGTGTGAGCAGGCAGTTCCGGATGCAGAGGAGTGGTATCTCGGAGTAACCCTTGACAGGGCAAACAAATCACTTGTTCTCATGCTTTCAGCTGCTGGGGGCATGGAAATAGAGGAAGTTGCGGACACTGCTCCTGAAAAGATAGCCAAGTTCTGGCCACATCCATGGCGCGGTGTTGCCTCATATGATGCCCGTGGGCTTGTACTTGATGCACTTCGTCATGACACGCCCGAGCGGTGGGAGCGGAGAGGGAAGCTCATGAATGCCCTTACCCCAACCATCCTGGCACTGTATGCTGCTGCACGGGATCTTGATGCAGTCACCTGTGAGATCAATCCACTCATGATTACGCCAAATGGGAAGGTAATAGCTGCAGATGCAAAGATTGAGATCGACGAGAATGCACTGTATCGTCACGAGACACTCCATGAGGAGCTTGCCTCAGAAGGCGGCGGATCTCTTGTTGACAGCGATCCGTTTGAGCGGGAAGCACGGAAGCGCAATCTAACCTATGTTCATCTCGATGGCTATGTGGGATGTATTGGAAATGGTGCAGGGCTTGTCATGAATACCCTTGACCTCGTGAAGCAGCATGGCGGCGAGCCAGCCAACTTTCTCGATGTTGGTGGTGGAGCTTCCAGTGACAAGGTGAAGAATGCCCTTGAGATGGTCCTCATGGATGATAAGGTGCGCGGTATCTTCATCAACATTTTTGGTGGAATCACCAGGTGTGATGAGGTTGCAAGAGGCATCATCCAGGCTCGGGATGAACTGCATATTACGAAACCACTTGTTGTTCGCATGACAGGAACACAGGAAGAGGAAGGGAGAAAGCTCCTCAGGGATGCTGGAATCGTACCTGGGACGAGTGCAGCAGAAGCTGCAGAGGCAATAGTCTCGCTCACGCGGAACGCATAAGGAGAAACGTCAATGTCAGTATTGGTCGATCGATCAAGTCGGGTCATCATCCAGGGCATGACAGGCCGTGAGGGCCGGTTTCATACAGAACAGATGCGTGCATTTGGTACTGCCATTGTTGGTGGGGTAACCCCTGGCAAGGGTGGACAGGAGATAGATGGCACACCACTCTTTGACACAGTGGAAGAAGCTGTCAAGGCGACAAATGCAAATGTCACGGGGATTTTTGTCCCACCACCATTTGCAGCAGATGCAATCATGGAAGCAGCAACAGTTGGAATCCCTCTCATAATATGCATAACAGAGGGTATTCCTGTTCTCGATATGGTACGGGCCCGTGCACTGTGCGATGAAATGGGTGTACGACTTCTTGGCCCAAACTGTCCAGGGATTATGACTCCTGGTGAATGCAAGGTTGGCATCATTCCGAATCACATCGGGAAGAAAGGAAATGTGGGCATCGTAGCCCGGAGTGGCACTCTCACGTATGAAGTCATCCAGGGGCTTTCACAGGCAGGGTTTGGCCAGAGTACTGCAGTTGGCATCGGTGGGGATCCTATTCACGGATTATCTTTCACAGAAGTTCTGGAACTCTTTGCAACAGATGCTGAAACTGAGGCAGTTGTTCTCATTGGTGAGATCGGCGGTTCCGATGAAGAGGAAGCAGCTGCTTACATCGAACGAAGCTTCCACAAGCCAGTAGTTGCATTCATCAGTGGACGAACTGCTCCTCCTGGAAAGCGGATGGGGCATGCTGGCGCCATCATCAGTGGAACGATGGGAAGTCCACAAAGCAAAGTTGATGCCCTGCAGCATGCAGGTGTCGCAGTTGCAGATACCATTGAGGAAGTCGTTACTGCAGTTGCTGCACATGTGACGCCAACCCCAGCTCACGTCCGCTGAGGGAAACTATCCATGAATTTCGATCTTACTCCCACCCAGGAAGATCTGCGTGGGCTTGCACGGTCGTTTGCTGATGAGGTTGTAGCTCCGCAAGCTGCAGCGTTTGATATATCAGGTGAATTCCCGTACGACATCGTAAGGAAGATGGGAGAACTCGGTTTTTTTGGTCTGCCATTCCCTGAGGATGTTGGTGGAGTGGGCGGAGATTTTCTCTCATACTGCCTTGTATTGGAGGAACTTGCCAGAGCGGATGCCAGTGTTGCAATTACATTGGAGGCAGCTGTTTCCCTTGGGATCACGCCCATTGTCCGTTTTGGTTCCGAGGAGCAGCGTGCAAAGTGGCTTCCGGACCTTCTTGCAGGAAAGCGACTCTGGGCATTTGGACTGACTGAGCCTGGAGCAGGGTCGGATGCCTACGGAACGGAAACACGTGCTGTACACAGTGGGGATGAGTGGATTATCAATGGTCGAAAGGCATTCATTACGAATGCAGGTACAGAGATCAGTGCTGGAGTAACGATAACAGCTGTGACAGGGGAGGAGCATGGTAAACGTGCCATCTCCACCATTGCCATTGAACGTGGCACACCAGGGTATACGCAGGCGCCAAAGTACCGAAAGCTCGGGTGGCATGCATCCGATACTCGGGAGCTGCTGTTCGATGATGTGCATGTTCCGTATAGCAATGTCATCGGAGTGGAGGGCAAAGGATACAGGCAATTTCTTGGCACACTGGAAGGCGGCAGGGTTGCAATTGCAGCGTTGGCAGTTGGGGTTGCACAGGCGTGTTTTGAAGCGAGTGTCACGTACAGTGCAGACCGCATGCAATTTGGTCATCCCATTGCTTCGTACCAAACGACCCAGATGAAACTGGCTGATATGGCTACCCAGATAGAACTGGCTCGTCTTATGACGTGGAAAGCAGCCTCGATCATTGATGCTGGCCGACAACCTGGAAAGTATGCATCAATGGCAAAGCTCCATGCATCCGAAGTTGCAACTTCGTGTGCGAATCAGGCTGTGCAAATTCATGGTGGTTTCGGCTTTATGGAAGAGGCTCCCGTTGCCCGGTACTACCGTGATGTCAAAATCAATGAAATAGGTGAGGGAACAAGTGAAATCCAGCGACTCCTCATTGCACGGGAAGTCTTGGCATCAAAGGGTATCCGTGTTGAGCCGAATGGTCCACAAGGTTAAGAGGAAGATGAAATGAGTGAAGTTGTCATTGTGAGCGCAGCACGAACACCCTTTGGTCGACTTGCAGGAAAGCTCGCGAAACTCCAGGCTCCAGAGCTCGGTGCGCATGCCATCCGTGGAGCACTTCACCGAGCTGGAGTGGATGGGAACGATGTCGATCATCTCATCATGGGAACAGTCATTGCAGCAGGCCAGGGTCAGGTCCCCTCCAGGCAAGCAGGCCTCCTTGCTGGACTTCCACCTGCTATTCCTTCATTTACAGTCAACAAAGTCTGTGCGAGTTCATTGAAGGCTGTAAACCTTGGAGCTATCCTCATTGCAGCAGGGGAAGCAGATGTCGTGGTCGCAGGCGGAATGGAGTCAATGTCAAATGCTCCCCATCTCCTTCCTTCTCTTCGGAGAGGGGTGAAGATGGGAGACGCAACAGTCATTGATGCAATGATTCGGGATGGCCTGTGCTGTCCTGTGGACAATGTCCACATGGGTGTTCATGGTGGGCAGGTTGCAAAAGAGCAGGGGTATACCCGCGAGCAACAGGATGCCTATGCACTCCAGTCACAGCAGCGGTACGAAGCAGCTCGTGTTGCTGGCAAATTCACGGATGAAATTGTTCCAATTACCATTGGGGATGAGACGATCAGTGAAGATGAACCACCTCGTCCTGATACTACTTTGGACAAACTCTCATCACTGAAGCCTGCCTTTGAGCAGGATGGATCAATAACTGCAGGGAATGCACCGGGCGTTAATGATGGAGCTGCAGCAGTTGTCCTTATGAGCCGTGAACGAGCTGAGCGGGAAGGGAAGACCATCCTTGCTGAATGGATTGGTGGTGGAGACTCCGCAGATGAGCATCCATATCTTGCAACTGTTCCTGCACTAGCCATTGAACGTGCCCTTGCAAAGACCCATGGCAGTGTGCGAAAGGAGGATATCGTCCTCTATGAAATAAATGAGGCATTTGCTGCTGTGTCACTTAACAGCATTGCAATGCTTGGCGTTCAGGATGATGTCGTGAATGTCAATGGTGGTGCCATTGCAGTTGGTCATCCAGTTGGTGCGAGTGGTGCACGGATTCTCATGTCACTCATCTTTGAGCTTCGTCGAAGGGGTGGTGGAGTTGGTGCTGCTGGCATCTGTAGTGGACTGGCACAGGGAGAGGCTACACTGGTGCGGGTGGGTACGAACTGAAACGGGAAGACATCCAGAGGTTGCAATACACAGGAGCCATATCATGGTAAACGCGGTAGCAGATGAGCATGCTCTCATACTCGAGTCAGTACGGATGCTTGCACATGACAAGCTCGCACCTCGAGCACGTGATATTGACAGAACACAGGAGTTTCCTTGGGATATTGTCGATCTGTATCGGAGTCAGGATATTTTTGGGATTCCCTTTACAGAAGAATACGGGGGCATCTCAGGAAGTGCGCTTCTCCTCAATCGGGTGATTGAGACTATTGCATCAGTGTGCGCAACAAGTTCACTCATCCTTGCTGTCCAGGCCCTTGGCTCGTATCCCATAACAATTGCAGGAACAGAAGAGCAGAAAAAGCGCTTCATTCCGGATATTGCCTCTGGACGAAAGCTTTGTTCATATGCGCTTAGTGAATCAGGTGCAGGAAGTGATCCAGCAGGAATGGAGACCTATGCAGAACGCCACGGTGACACATATGTCCTTACAGGAAGCAAGATGTGGATTACTGGCGGTGGTGTAGCTGATACAGTCACTGTTTTCGCTAAGACGAACAGGGCAGAACGCTCGAAGGGAGTGAGTGCTTTCGTCCTTGAAAATGTCAAGGATCTCAAGGGATTTACTGCAAATACCATTCATGGAAAACTTGGCATACGGGGAAGCAATACTGCTGAACTCGTTTTCGACCATGTCGAAGTACCTGCAGCAAACAGGCTTGGTGAGGAAGGGGATGGATTTGGCATTGCCATGAAAGTTCTCGATCGGTCCCGCCCAGGCATCGCAGCACAGGCATGTGGTATTGCTCAGGGAGCACTTGCGTATGCCACCAAGTATGCAAAAGAGCGGAACCAGTTTGGGAAATCGATTGCTGAATATCAGGCAATCCAGTTCATGTTGGCGGACATGGAGGCTCAGGTACAGGCTTCGAGGCTCCTTGTGGAACGTGCCTCAGAAATGGTTGATTCCCATAATCCTGGACTCACACATATTGCTGCAATAGCAAAGCTTGTTGCCTCGGATACTGCAATGAAGGTGACTACTGATGCTGTCCAAATTCTGGGTGGGTATGGCTATATCGATGAGTATCCCGTTGAACGGATGATGCGTGATGCGAAAATAACGCAGATATATGAGGGAACGAATCAGATTCAGCGCATTGTGATTGCCCGAAACCTTCTTTCACGCTAGCTTTCCTGCAATTCCATGTCGTGCGGAGTGGATGTGCGGTACTCTTATGCTTGCGCATGTAACAAAGTAGTAACGCACCCATCGGATGGAGATCCACAAGTATGAACAATCGCACCAGCGTCCAGTTCAACGCGATTGCAGAATGGCATAAGGGGTATGGCAGTGGAAAGGGAGCTTCACTGAGAGGCGCACTACCTCATCTGCCCAGTTCTGAGAGAACCACTCCTCACAGAAGGCGACGGTCAAGGAGTGGATTAGGTACACCTGCTGGACGTACAAAACGGATTGTTTTGCTTGCAAGTGCAGTAGTAATCGTGCTGGTTGGGAGCTGGAGTGCACGACTCTTTCTTGCACTTGGAAATGCTGCTCATGAGAATCCAGTAGTTGCTGCTGTACAGGCACTTTCGGGTGGACATGGATCGCACATTGCAGATGCATCAGGTTCGTACCAGCGCATCAATATTGCACTCTATGGCTATGGTGGGTCAGGGCATGATGGTGCGTATCTCAGTGACTCAATCATGGTGATTTCAATCCAACCGCATCCTTCAGGTCCTCCAACTGTCTCGGAAGTGAGTGTTCCCCGAGATTGGTTTGTACAAATTCCAATTGGAGGCGGGAAGACTGTCGCTGGAAAAATCAACGAGGCGTATGAGATTGGATATGCTGGAGTGCCTGTTGCATCTCCTGTGTATTCCGGCATGTATGGTGGGGGAGAACTTGCAGACAATGAGCTCTCGCAGCTTCTTGGCATTCCCATTCAGTATTTTGTCGGCGTTGACTTTCAGGCATTCAAGGATGCGGTTGATGCAGTAGGTGGCATTACAGTCAACGTTCCTGACACCTTCACGGACTATCAATATCCTGCAGGCGAATGTGCCCAAGGCAACTGTGGCTTCATGACAATTCACTTCAACCAGGGTCTCCAGCACATGAATGGAACGCAGGCACTCGAGTTTGCTCGCTCACGGCATTCACTTGACAACAATGAAGGATCTGATTTCGCACGGAGTCGTCGACAGGAACTCATAGTTGAAGCACTGAAGAAGAAAGTGGTGAGTCTCGGGGGCCTTGGCAATCTTCCGGATCTTCTCAATGCAATGGGAAGCAATGTTGTGACCAATCTCTCTATTGGTGACATAGAATCGTTGTATTCCGTTGTGAAGAATGTTCACACGTCGAGTGTAGTACGGTTCGATATTGACAACAGAAACTTCCTGTATACCTGCAACTATCCTGTTTCCTGCGATGAATACGCACTCTTTGCAGATGACATGAGTGGAACGTGGCTCCACAAGTTCATGCAGAATCTCTTTGTCCCTTCTACAGTTCTTGCAGCGCACACTCCAGTTATGGTCATGGATGCCAGCGGCACTGGAGCTGGTGCAGATACCAGGTGGGCATCCATTCTGGGATCGATTGGATTGACTACTTCCGCACAGGGATCTCTTCCAGAACAGCCCAATACTGTAGTTCTCAATACTGGTGGTGCACAGGATGCAGCAACTGCCCGGTGGGTTGCAGACTACTTTGGAGTGCCAGTGACATCAGCGAAGCCTGGGGTTGGAGGAACTTCTCTGACACCGGGTGTGACTGTCGAACTCGGCCATACGGAAGAACTTTCCTTCAATAACCCAACATCAATACCTCGACCAATAGCATAGGAAGAAGACCATGGCACGAGCACTATTTGGGACAATGTTGTTGTGAACTTCCCATCTCCGTTACCCGAAAATCCACTGCCAGAAGCACTTTCACTGAAGAATTCAAGGTGGGATGTGCCATTCGACTGGATTGATATTGCAGCGTACTTCGTCATTGCGTTTCTTCTTTCCGAATTGGCATTTCCTCTCATAGTCATTCTTGTCTACCTCTCGAAAGGGGGAACACTTCATTCCATTGCAACACTGAATATTCCTGTTCTGTGGTCTCTCATTCTCCAGTTTGCCTTTGATCTGGGCTTACTTCTTCCAGTTGTGGGTTTGGTGGTTCTACGTCATCGCACGTCAATGGGAGTAGTTGGCTGGAGGAAACCGACTTCATGGTGGTGGATGGTTGCTGCTCCGGGAATTGTCGTTGTGGCAGAAGGAGTGAGTATGCTCCTCCTTCTGCTGAGCGAACTCGTCATGCATCAGCCTGCAACTGCCCAGTGTGAAATCATCAAGCGACAATATGGTAATTCCCTTGCTTTGGCTATTATTGCTGTGTGTTTCTTTGCACCTATAGCAGAAGAAACTGCATTCCGTGGATTTCTCTATGGATGGATGAGGAAGCACATGCCTGTATGGGGCGCAGCAGTAGCAAGTGGGCTTGTGTTTTCACTCGCGCACACAGACATTCAGTTGCTCATACCGCTTTGGGCTGTTGGGATAATACTTGCACTCGTGTATGAGCGTGCCCGATCTCTCTTTCCAGGTATGCTCATTCATGGGCTCTTCAACCTCATAGGGATCATACTCATTCTCAAGCAACCGTGCTAGTGCAGCACGTACACAGGCATGAGAACGAGAAGCACGTATTACGCCCTTTTCCGGGATGCAGCGTGTACAGCAGCATTCCGTACCTGCATACAGCTTCCAAGGATGTCGCGAATGACTATTTCATCAGTATCATCCTGTACTGGAAGAGCATGAAGTGCACTGAGTGCCTCATCAATTTCAGCTACAGTTGGAAGATCTCCCAGTGGGCGCTTGAGTTTTTTCTCAATGGCCAGAGCCTGCTGTGCAGATGAACTCACTCAGCAATACCATGGTGAACAAGGATACCTGTATACCCTTGGGCAGCCTGACCTGGTCGCAGAGGACGCTCGGGAAGACTCCCATACCGCCCCTCAAACAGATCTCGAAGGTCCTGTATTGAGAATGTGTGGTGTGGTTCTGCTGTGCGCGAACTTGCACTGTGAGGATTCATGATTGCATCATCAACAGCCTGTACGAGTTGCTTCCCAAGAAGGTGTCCTCGACTTCGAAGCTGTGCCATTGCATCTCTTGCCTCTGCCATGTGGGATCTGTCGAGTCGAACGAGTGTCTGCTTGTAAGTGCTTTCCAGTTGTTCCATTGACGATCCAACTGTGCTTGAAAGTTGTGTAACCAAGCGTGGGTCCTGCACACCATTTGCTTCCAATGCACGTCCAATGAGCTGCTCTAGAGCAGTTCTTCCACACCCTTTTTCGACGAGAGTTCGAAGTTCTGTTTCGTAGGTTGTTCCTTGAATCATATTGCTCAGTCCACGAACAAACTCTGCTGTAGCATCCACTGTTCCAACGTAACTTCCTGTATCACTCGGTTCTACATTTAGTATCTCTGGATCACAGGAATCGATTCCTGCCTGCTTGATGATGTCATTGAGGAATGTCTGGGTAGAGAGTTCAGTAACGGACTCTTTCCAGGCTGACATTCGTGATCTGGCTGTCAATTCTGCTTCATTCTCGAAGGTATCAAGATTCTTGTCCCCGACTGCATGGGTCGCTTCATGAACAACAAACTTGAGTTGAGTCTTGAACCCCTTGAGGACTGCTGCACGTTCTTGTGGTGAGAGATACCGTGTTCTTCCCTCCAGTACAGCAGCTACTGTGATGGCAGTCTGCATCGTAACGTACATTGCTGTGATTGGTGTTGAGGCTCCACCCAACAGTTTCTCAAGCATTGGGCTCTGGGGCCGTGCAGTAATGTAAAAAGCACCTACATGATTGGGCATCATGTCGTCCGGCATTGGACAAACTGTCCCGACATGTGCAGCACCTCCCTTGTAGAAGGCACTCAATGCAGGAATGAACGTTGACTGTGCGTACGATACAAATGCATTGAGGAGATCGGGTGAGGGTGCTTGTGCGGACTGCTGAGATGCTTCCATAACTACTTCCTCCAGTTGTACTAAGGCTAGTGGATCAACACGGACATTCTACGGACAGTCAATATCACATTCAAGAAGACAAGCCGGGATACATGGTGATTGAAAACCGTGTGTATTTCCGGGAGCTACGGGTCATAACTTCAGCATGCCCTGCACTACGAAGGGAGCCAGAGAGGAGGTGAAGTTGCATCAAAGTTTACCGACAGGGATTGCTGATCCGTAACGAGGGTAGGAGCAGCAACATGCACTGCTTGTGGTTTCTTCACCCACCACAACTGGAAAGGGCCAGTCCTACCGTTTGGTGCAAGGTAGACGATGCTTTTGCTGTCGGGCGACCATGTTGGATATGCGCACAAGCATTGCGAGACTACGGTGTGCATGGGGCCCAATGCAGCACCTCCCTGGAGGAGGGGGGCAGTCTCGACATTGACGAGTTCTGCTGTGTTGGATGAGCTGTCTGTGCAGATCATGACGACCTGTGATTGGTCGGGTGAAACGTTCGGTTGTGAGCAATCCTGGGAAGGTTGGGTTAGGTATGTTGTCTGTGCTGGAGCATTCGGTTGATATCCAATTACTGAGAGTATCTCTTCGTTTCCATTTATGTCATTGAGTGAATAGTGACTGAAGAGGATTCCGCCATTGGCAAGTGGCGTTGGTGTCGTATCTCCACCTGTGTAGTTATTTGGTATTGTCCATTGGTCAATTGAGGCAGGTGACGTTTGTGGGGTGAAATGGGTAAGGGGATCCTGCCAAATGGAGAAATCAACCTTGTACCCGCTTTTTGGATAATCTGTGCTGGCAATAAGTGTTTGTGTTCCAGGGAAGATGTGTGGCCAAAAGATCCAATAGTTTTCCTGAATATTGTTGGGATTTACTGGAACAGGACCTTCGTTGTGCGTAATCTGATACTGAAGTTTTCCTGTCACTGGATTTGCAACGTATGCATCGGAATAATCGAGTTGCCGATTGACAACAATGATGTTCGATCCATCTTGGGAAGGCTGCATCCAGTATCCATTGGTGGGAAGGTGAACGCGACTGAACCGTCCGTTCGCGAATCGGTACAGTATGCCGTCTTGTGCAAGATACATTACGCCAGGAAGGGACACAGCCTGGGTAAGAGCATCAGGAGTGCTGATGTGGATGGATAGCCGTGACTGGCCCAAGGCGAGCCACCTGTTGACTCCGATGCCGAAGAGGACCATCAGGAGAAGGATTCCAAGGGTAGAGTTACGTTTATTCATGGGTTATGATGCAGCAGGAAAGTACGTGTGGACATATGGAAGTATGAGGGACCAGTTGGGAACGAGTACATCCTGGGAGCCGATGACCTGCGGAGTAGCATACGGAGGGAAGAGGACGAGGTGACTGATGTCAGCAGGAGTCACTGTATGCGCCAGTGATCTGAGGCTTGCCATAAATGTGAGTTGCATGTTTGTCGAAACCTGACCTGAAATGGCTGCACTCAGGGCAGGTATATCAGTGATGCTCAGTAGCTTTTCCTTGTGCTTCAGTGCGACAAGCACTTGTTGCTGTCGCATGGATCGGCCAAGGTCACCTCGAATGTCTCCATGCCGTGAACGGACGTACTCCATTGCATGATATCCATCGAGTTCTTGGGGTCCTGGAAGAAGAGCCACACGAAGTGTCTGATATGGATTGCCAGTTCCCAGGTCATTGGGATAGTAGTCATCGAGAACACTGTTCGTGACGTAGACATCCACCTGTCCCATTTTGTTGATGAGATTCACGAGGCCTTTCAGTCCAATCCATACGTAGTAGTCAATATGGACATTGAAGTCATTCTCGACAGTGGTGATTGCTCCCTGTACACCTCCATACATGTACGCCTTGTCAATCTTGTCTGTAATCCCAAGGGGATCATTTGGACCCTTGTAGAGTGGTACATAAAGATCCCGTGAAATCGAGAACATGGTGACATGGCTGGTTACAGGATTTACACGAACGAGAATCATGGCCTGTGTGAGGTACACACCACTCGTAAATTTGTTGTCGTTGTCGGATCCTAGAAGGAGGACATTGAACGGTGCATTTGGTGGTGGCAAAGTGCTATTGGGCGTTGCTGAGAGGGAGGATGATCCCATTCCACCTTGGGTTGATGCCTGCTTTCCTGTTGCGTTGAATGCAGTCCGGATGGCAGGAAGGAAGTATACAGCAGCACCTGTTCCTCCGGAGATCATAAATCCCACGATGGTGAGGATGACCATTGAAATGATGCGTCCACCTGATCTTCGCTTCGGGCGTGCTACTCGTCCACCACGTACCCTTCGACCACTCGGTTGGAGCCTCGGATCGTAATTCATTTGCAGCGCTTGTTCCCCTATGTGCCACAGTGCTTCAAAAGTGCGTATCTTTGCATTCTAACGGGCACGTTATCGTGTTTGTTACGTGGAATGTAGGACGATGCCTTCGCCGTTCACACCTGCACTCCCCACTGCATGGCAAAGCGCAGTCGTCTGGCATGAAATTGCTACCAGGGATGTGCCTGGCTGCACGGGAAGAGAGATGCTTCTCCAGCCAGAAGTTGTCCATCTGGCTGCAAAATGCATTCCGGGTGCGTTTGCTGGTGCAGTCGTACCAACGGCATAGCATATGGTCACATCCGGGCATATGATGCCTGAAAGGGTTGTAGGTGTTTTCTCACTGAGAATTTCAGAAGTCCATTTGCCAGCGGCTTCAGTCACGAGAAATGGATAGGGCGTTCCATTTGATGAAGTCAGGGAGCCGACAGCACGGCAGAAATCGAATTGTGGACAGGAGACACCACTAAGAGTGGAGACGTCATTCATGAGTGGGATGCGCACAGTGTGCCACGAATGATCCGACAGATCTTCAATGAGTGCACGTGGTGAGTGGGCAGTGGTTTCTGATGACGCAGATCCTACTGCGATACAAGAGCCAGGCGAGGTACACGCGACAGCAGAGAGCTGAGCACCACCTGTCGGGTCAGTTACGGGAGTCTTTTCCATATCCCATGTGCCTTCACTGAGATGTTCTATCAATACATAGCCTGTGTTGAGTGGATTCGTTGCCTGTCCTACAGCCCAGCAACTTGAGGAATTCGGACAGGCTATTGCAGCTAGATCATTCTGGTTGAACGGTACAGGAGCATTTGGACTTGGTAGCTCTTTCAGAGTGCCCCTTTGGTAGGAGAGAATGAGCGTTTGGGAACCGTGTGAGGTTGTTCTATCGCCCACGAGCCAGCATGTTCCATCTGTCTGACAGCTGACGCTGCTTAGAGTGTCCTTTCGGGAGAGGAGGTTGCCATGAACCTGGACAACTCGAGAACTGTTCAGTGACATGGAGACAATGAGAGGAAGAGCACTTCCATCGGATGCAGTAGCCTCCTGACCTACTGCAAGACACATTGCAGTCGTGCAGTAAAGAGCGACATACGTAGCAGGAGCTGTACCAGTCGGCAGGGAACTCCACCATGCAGCTGAAGTAAATCGAAGGAGGGGAAGAGTGCCACATGACGTGAGGAGGACAGTAACAAGAGCTGCTTGGAAGAGACGTTGTGGACGCATTATGCTCATTATCCCTTCTCGCCCAGATTGATGCCGGATTATGCAGGTCCAGTTGGTCACTGGAGCCTGCTACACTCGGATGGATGAACACTGCTCTTCCGTTTTCGCTTGGGAATGCGAAGGATCTTGGCCGGGCTATTCGGATGGTTGAGGATAGCGATAGTGCAATTGCTACACTCCTTCACGAACTGCGTATGAAGCCAAGAACAGCATACGTTGTTGGCATTACAGGTCCGCCAGGGAGTGGCAAGAGTACGCTCACGGATCAGATAATTGCTGAATGGCGTGCCAGGGATCATGAGGTTGGAGTACTTGCTGTCGATCCATCGAGTCCATTCAGTGGTGGTGCAGTGCTCGGGGATCGCATACGCATGCAACGCCATGTGCTCGATCCTGGTGTATACATACGAAGTCTTGCAGCACGGGGCCATCTTGGAGGACTTGCTGCTGCGGTACGTGATGCCATTCGACTACTCGATGCTGCTGGAAAGGAACGGAGCATCGTTGAGACTGTGGGTGTTGGCCAGTCAGAGCTTGAGGTCATGGAATGCGCTGATACGACTGTAGTGGTCGTAACTCCAGTCACAGGAGACAGCATCCAGGCAATCAAAGCAGGAATTCTTGAGATTGCTGATATTTTTGTAGTCAATAAGGCGGATATTGAGGGAGCAGAACGCATAACAAGGGAACTCCGGGAACTCCTTCGACAGAAAGGTGCTGTTCGTGATGATGGCTGGAAAGTTCCAGTTATCCAGACAACTGCATCGCGTGGTGAAGGAATTGTGACACTCACCGATTCGCTTGAAGCGCATTATGAACATATGACAGCGTCGGGCGAACTGGAGTCCCGACGAAAGCGGCAGCGAAATGCGGAAATTGAGGCAATCGTTGTGGATCAAGCCCTGAAAGCAGTTCGTGAAGCCCTCGCAACCGGTAGTGCATTCAGTGCAGCTGTCCAGGATCAGGATCCAAATGATATAGCGGAGTCCATCCTTCGGCATGCATTTACAGCAATGGGAGGTACAGAGCATGCAGGTAGCGCCTAAGCCAACAGGAATTGCTCCTCACGGCAGACCAGAAGATACATATGCAGAATTCCGAGAAACATTAGGAGGAATACCGCTGCACGCTTCTTATTCCGAATCAGATCGGAAGGGGAAGGATGCGGATCCACCTGCAGGTACATTCCCATACACACGAGGCATCCATGCATCGATGTATCACGACAAGCTGTGGACAATGCGTCAATTTTCCGGCTTTGGTACTGCTGAGGAGACAAACGAGCGGTATCACTTTCTCCTTGGGCAGGGTCAGACTGGCTTGTCGGTTGCCTTTGACATGCCTACACTCATGGGCTTTGACAGTGATGAAGCTGCTTCACGAGGAGAGGTAGGGCGATGTGGAGTTGCGATTGATTCTATTGAGGATATGCTCGTTCTCTTCAAGGGTATCGATCTCAGGTCTGTGACGACATCGATGACCATTAACTCACCAGCTCCGATCCTCTTCGCACAGTACCTCTGCACGGCTGAGGAACAGGGCGTGCCAATTTCAGCTCTTGGAGGCACACTGCAGAATGACATCCTGAAGGAATACATAGCACAGAAGGAATTTATCTTTCCAATTGAACCCTCGATGCGGCTTGTTACTGATGTCGTTGAGTTCTGCATGAGCAATGTTCCAAAGTGGCATCCCATATCAATCAGTGGGTATCACATTCGGGAAGCAGGAAGTACTGCAGCACAAGAAGCAGCATTTACCCTTGCAGACGGTTTTGCCTATGTTGAGGATGCAGTGAGACGTGGACTTGATGTCGATGCATTCGCTCCGAGACTTTCATTTTTTTTCAACTCCCATATTGATTTCTTTGAGGAAATTGCAAAGTATCGTGCGAGTAGACGCATCTGGGCACGGGTGATGAGAGACAAGTACCATGCGAAGGATGAGCGGTCATTAAAACTGAAGTTTCATACGCAGACAGCAGGATGCTCCCTTACTGCGCAGCAGCCAGAAAACAACATCACACGGACAGCCATCGAGGCTCTGGCAGCAGTCCTGGGTGGAACGCAATCACTCCACACAAATTCCATGGATGAAGTGCTTGCACTGCCTACTGCGAAGGCAGCTGAAATTGCTCTTCGTACACAACAGATTCTCGCTTTCGAAACTGGTACAGCTGCTGTTGTGGATCCTTTGGCTGGTTCGTACTTCATTGAATCACTTACTGATGCAATGGAGGAAGAGATCAAACGGTATCTTTCCGCCATCGATGATCGAGGAGGGATGGTACGTGCAATCGAGGAGGGATACCCCCAGCGAGAGATTGCAGATGCTGCCTTCACGTATCAGCAGCAGCTGGAGGATGGAGAACGCATTGTTGTGGGCGTCAATGCTTTTGACACATCAGTCGACATGACTCCGCCACAGATACTTGTCATCGATGAACACATCGAAGAAATCCAAATCAAGCGCCTTGTAGAAATGAAGGAGCGACGTGATAATACCTCAGTTGTCAATGCTCTGGAGACACTGAAGACTGTGGCAAGGAGCTCAGACAACACAATGCCTGCAATCATGCAGTGTGTACGGGCCAGAGTGACTGAAGGGGAAATCATACAGGCAATGAAAGAAGTCTTCGGGGAGTACCACGAGACGCCAGCACTCTGAGAGCTGTTCTGACTACTTCTTTGTAACCATTGCAATAATCTGGACGATGGCTGTAATGATGATGCTCAGAATGATGCAGCTTACGATAGGGAAGTAGAATGATGTGGTACTGCTGGAGATAACAATATCGCCAGGAAGGTGGAAGAATGGGATTCTTTTGCCAAAGGTCACTGCGATGCCAAAGAGCACGAGAAGTACACCTAATGCAATGAGAATCTTACCGAAAGAGGTGGGTAGAGCCATGATTTCACACTACGCCAAGCAGGTCCAAACCACCAGTGGTGTGTGTGAAGTGCTCGTGAAGTCCTACAGGGTGAGTCCACCTCGTTCATGCTTTGGATCAGTGACAGAGTTGTTTGTCCGCAGATGAACTTCACGGAATATTCGTTGCGCTGGTAACGAGGAAATGCTTGCTGAGCTACTTGCTATATTGATGGCTGCAAGTTCTTTGAAGCGTCTCAATGCCTCCTCATGAAACAGATCAAGCAGGAGGTCATGGTCTGAAGTCAGGTGGGACACGTGTTGCGGTTGAGCTGCAGTGTCAGTCTGTATAGCTCCCATACCTGGGGTTGTACTCATTCCAGCTTTTGTTGAAGCCCGTTTTGATGGTGCTGTTGCGGATTGTAAGCCTGCAGATTCGGTCCATGAATTGCCCATTACCATACCCTCAAGCCCAAGTTTTCGCGCTCCACGTCGAATGATATATGCCGTTTTACCATCCCCACTGTCAATGACCTGGTTCGAGTCATTGGGACCACCATCTTTCACTACAATGACACGCTGCTGCTGGTCTGCTTTGCGATCTTGCTGCTCTGCACGTTTTGCAATTCTGTCTTCGAGCTGCTTGCGGGAAAGGGCAAAATTCAATACGGCCAACGTGAAGCGATCACCACCTCGGTCCATAACCAGCTTTCGAAGTCGTTCACGCTCTTGTTCTGTTGGTCGCTTTGCAGTGGGCTGTGCCATACCTTCATGCTATGGAGTCGGGCGGACACGAGACGGACAATGCTGTATTCTCATTGAACGCGTTTTGGTGGAGCTTCGCATTTCAGTGGGGTGTGACGGATTTTAGAAGATGCCAATTGGGCCT
>JBMFXB010000012.1:0-62665 GCA_049964715.1 Candidatus Dormibacteria bacterium | reverse complement strand
CCAGCTCCATCAGGAACATGTCTGTCGCATGGAGTCACGTCCACCAGACATCAATGGCGAAGGACACGTTACCATCAGGGATCTTGTCATGAACACACTCCGTATGCGACCAGACCGTATTGTCGTTGGAGAGTGCCGAGGTGGTGAAGCTCTCGATATGCTCCAGGCCATGAACACAGGACATGATGGATCATTGACAACAATCCACGCGAACAGCCCACGAGAATGCCTGTCACGTCTGGAGACTCTCGTACTCATGGCAGGAATGGATCTTCCACTCAAAGCCATCAGGCAGCAGGTTGCAAGTGCAGTGAACCTTATTGTTCAGCTGAACCGACTCAAGGATGGGTCTCGTAAAATCACATCCATCGCTGAAGTGGTAGGTATGGAAGGCGACACGATTACCATGCAGGAAATCTTCAAGTTTGAACCCAAGGGAGCAGATCCCCAGACAGGAAAGATCATTGGTGAATTCAATCCAACAGGCGTACGCCCTCGTGTCATAGAAAAGCTCTTCGACATGGGAGTTCCACTTCCTCCACGTTTGGCACAGCTCTTCCCGGATCGCAGACAGCTTGCCCAAGCCCAGGCCGCAATGAGGCGCTAACCAACCAAATACTCTCCCATGTGCATGACAAGAGCCTGCTCCATGCTTGGTGAAGTAGGCTCTTGTCATATAATCGCGAGCCGATGGTGCTTTGCCCTACTCTACTGTAGTGCCTTTGGATACTAGAACAGACTGGGTCGATGTAGCATCCTCATGAACCTTACCCGTATGCACATGAGTATCAGCAGTTGGCTCAACATCCTCATCAGGATAGTGGTACTGCTTCCCTCGAAGGGCTGAGGCTAACGCAGCCAGCAGACAAGCAATCATGGCGAAGTTCAACGCTTCAGCAAGACCCGCATGAAATGGTGATGAGATGAGTTGGGGAAAATACTCCTTGCTTGTAAGGAATGCAGCATTCGCTGACGAGAGATGCGTGAGTACTTGTGGCCCAAGCACACTCCCAAGTGGATTGATTCCCATAAATGCTGCAAATAGAAGACCAACAGGGGGAAGTCCAGAGATCTTCTCTGCTACGACGCCTGGAACACCATGGGTAGTGAGTCCATGAAAGAGTGCTGGTGGCAGTGCTGCAGACAGGCCCACAATCATCAGGCTGAAGAAAACACCAATAGAAAGTACCATTGCCGAGTTCTGAAATGTTGCAGCCATCCCGGCTCCTGCACCACGCTCCCTTGGTGGAAGGCTGTTCATGATGCCAGCACGGTTTGGGGATGCAAATAATCCCATTGCAATGCCATTCAGGAATATGACTCCAGCAAACCCCGGATAGCCGAAGTTGGCAGGCAGAAGTTCAAGCACAAAGAATGAGACAGCAGCGAGAATCATGCCCCCTGTTGCAAATGGACGCGCTCCATAATGATCCGACAAGTAACCCGATAATGGACCAGCAACGAGAAAGCCTGCAGTGAGCGGAAGGAGGTATATTCCTGCCCAAAGTGGAGTCTGGGCATAGCTGTACCCGTGGAGTGGAAGCCAAATTCCCTGAAGCCAAATGATGAGTATGAACATCATGCCTCCTCGACCCATTGAGGCGAGAAGAGCTGCAAAGTTGCCTGCACTGAATGCACGGATCTTGAATAGCCTTAGCTTAAACATTGGATGATCCGTTTTCGTTTCGTACCAGCCAAAGAAAGTAAGTACAATTACTCCCCCAATGAGCTCTGTGAGAACAGCTGGACTTTCCCACCCCATCGTGCTGGTTCCGTACGGCTCAATACCATTAGTGATTCCTACGAGAATGGCAATAAGGCCAACTGCAAAGGTGATATTGCCGATCCAGTCAATCTTTGCTGGAGTACGGAATCCCCGTTCCTTGAGTCGGAAGATTGCCCAAAGCGTACCTGCAACACCAAATGGTACTGAGACAAGAAATACCATTCGCCAATTAAGAGGTGCAAGAAGACCTCCAAGCACGAGTCCTATAAAGGATCCTGCTATACCGGCAACATTATTGATGCCAAGTGCGAGTCCCCGCTGATTCTTCGGAAATGCATCCGTGAGAATAGCTGCAGAGTTTGCAAAGATAAATGCTCCTCCGATTCCCTGGACAATCCTGAACACAATGAGTTCGATTGCGCCTGCAGCTCCTGTGCTCCATGTAATGGACAGGAGAATTGAGGCAATTGTGAAGATAGCAAAGCCAACCGTGTACATCTTCACGCGACCAAACATATCTCCAACATGGCCAAAGCTCACAACAAGCACTGCTGTTACAACCATGAAACCCATGAGTAGCCACAAGAAGTAGCCTGAGTTTCCTGGATCCAAAGGATTGAGCTTGATTCCCTTGAAAATGCTGGGCAAGGCTATGAGAACAATCGACGAGTTGATTGTCGCCATGAGAATGCCAAGTGTGGTATTCGTAAGAGCTACCCACTTGTACCTGTCATGCTGCACGGAATGCGACGGAGAATGTGTCGCAGTGCTCATTCTGTACCTCCTGCAACACCAAGTGTTGCATTGACTTCTATTTCTGCACGGTCTGCAAACTCCACGAGGAGAGCACTCAGGGTGCTCACTGTATCAGGTGTCATGTGATTCAAAGCTGCAATAAGTGGCTGTTTCAGTTCACCAAGATGTCCAACAACATCAACTCCCACTTCCGTAAGAGTAACGTCGACAACCCTTCTATCCGTTGAACTCATTGTCCGAGTAACAAGACCCTGTTGCTCGAGTCTCTCAATGAGTCCAGTGACTGTAGGAGAACTCACATGAAGCGTCTCTGCCAATTGCCGGACATTTGTCCCTCCTGAAGCATTGAGATAGTAGAGAGCTCTTAACTGAGTTATCGTGAGCCCCCTTTTGGCCCAATCAACCATTGCCATCGATTCGTAGGCAGTGATGACACGAAAAAGCGCTCGAATGGCACCATGTATTGGATCAGACGTGGAGTAAGCAGACATACTCATCGCTTCCTACAATTAGATATTGTCACATTTACTGATTGTACCACATAATTAGATAGTATATACCTAACCATCTATAGCACACATGCTCACTTCATACGACGATGTTTACGATCTTGTCTTGAACAACAACGATCCGTTTTGGCTTTCCGTCTGCAAGAAGATCCCGTATACGTGGAAGAGCGAGTGCAGCTTCCTGCAGGGCATTCTCAGGCGTTCCTGACGCAACAATCATCTGTTCTCGCACCTTGCCATTAATCTGCACAGCAACTGTCACGTCCTGTTCCCTGGCAAGCTTCATGTCTGCCACAGGCCACTGTGATCGATGGATTGATTGCTTTTCACCAAGTTCATGCCAGAGTTCCTCACTACTATATGGAGCGAAAGGGGCAAGGAGAACAAGCAGCGTACGCGCATCCTGAGGATGCACGCTCTTCTCATGTGACAGGTCGCGTGTGAACTCCATAAGAAGCGCTATCGCTGTGTTGTAGCGAAGATTGCTGATTTCTTTGTCCACACGGGCAATGAGGCGGTGCCGTCGTCTCAAGATCTCCTGTGACTCAACAACAGTATCCTGAACATTGGCCACGACTGAAAACACTCTGTCAAGGAACCGTGTCATTCCCCTCATCCCGTCATCGCGCCAGTCCCCTCCGTCGAGAAACGGTCCGAGAAACATGAGATACAGGCGGAACGCATCTGCACCATACTGTGCAACAAATTCATCCGGATTGACGACATTTCCCCTGCTCTTCGAAATCTTGGCACCAGCCTTAACAAGAAGTCCGTGTGCTCGGAAGGTTGCAAACGGTTCTGGAGCAGGTACAAGGCCAAGTGCATGCAGTGCACGCATGACAAATCGTGCGTACAGGAGATGCAATACTGCATGTTCATTGCCACCTATATACATCGTGACTGGCAGCCATTTCCATGTGATGTCATGATCAAATGCCCGGTCATTGAAATCAGTCGATGGATAGCGAAGAAAGTACCATGCTGAATCAAGGAAGTTGTCGCTTACATCTGTCTCACGCCTTGCGTCCTCACCGCATGTCGGACACGACACATGTACCCACTCCTCAACCTGTGCAAGAGGGGAACTACCTGTGCCGAGGGGACGGAATTCATCTACGTGGGGAAGGACTACAGGCAGCTCATCCTCTGGAACGGGCACTGGACCACATGAAGGACAGTGGATGATCGGGATGGGAGGTCCCCAATATCGCTGGCGAGAAATAAGCCAGTCCCGAAGACGATATTGCACAGCTTCACTCCCTACATGCCGCTCCTCAAGCTCTGCAGTAATCCGTGTCTTCACCTCACGTGTTGTCAGTCCATCATAGGGTCCACTGTTCTGGGCAACCCCCGGATCTGTGAACGGGGCATCAGTGCTGCTTCCCCCTTTGACAACCCAGCGTATGGGGATTGCGTGGGAATGAGCGAATTGCCAATCCCGGTCATCATGTGCTGGAACTGCCATGATGACGCCCGTTCCATATGAGCCGAGCACGTACGGTGCAGCAAACACAGGTATCTGTTCACCGTTCACAGGATTGGTTGCAGTGGATCCGAGTTCAATGCCAATGGTAAAATCCGGCTCGGTTGTTCCCACAGGAAGGCTTTGTTTCCATGAAATGACTGCATTCAATCGGTCAGGAGCTACGTAGTCCGTCAGTTTCGGATGGTCTGCTCCGACAACCATGAACGTTGCTCCATACAGGGTGTCAGGTCTGGTCGTGAAAACCGTGACTTCTTCTGCGGAACATCCTGAAAGGGCAAAAGTGACATATGCTCCCTCACTCCTTCCAATCCAATTCCGCTGCGCAGTCTTTGTTTTCTCAGACCAATCGAGAGTATCGAGGGCATCCAGGAGATCCTGGGCGTATGCAGTCGTCTTGAGAAACCACTGCTTAAGGAAGCGCTGTTCCACAACTGAACTACATCGCTCACACTCTCCACCAATCACCTGCTCATCCGCCAGGACAGTAAGGCATGAAGGACACCACTTGACTGGACCCTCACGGTGTTCTGCGAGTCCTGCCTTAAACAGCTGGATGAACAACCACTGTGTCCATCGGTAGTACTTCGGATCTGTTGTATCGACTTCATGGTCCCAATCGACCATGAGACCAAGCTTTTTCAGCTGTTCTTCACGGAAGTAGCGAACATTTTCCTCAGTGAGCTCTGCTGGGTGCCTGCCGACCTTGATTGCATAATTCTCGCTGTGGATGCCAAATGCATCAAAGCCCATGGGTTCAAATACATCATCCCCAAGAAGCCTCCGGTAGCGACCGTAAATATCTGCTCCACAAAATGCGTATGCATTGCCAACATGGAGTTTTTCCGCAGAGGGATAGGGAAACATCATGAGATTGTAGAACGGCCTCTTTGCCCCTGTGAGGTCTACAGCATCCAGGCGTTCCTCCCCCCACTTCTTGCGCCACTTCTCATCAATTGCAGCGAAGTCACGTCGTCCTTCGATTGCAGTCCCGTGTGCACGTACTGCTGAATTCGGTTGTTCCATGCTTACTGTACCCTCAGACCAAAGTTGCTCTGGTCTTCATTGTGGCATGGCACCTCACCGTACCGCATGCAGAACAACTGTCTCCTTACCCGACTCCTTGCCACATACGGTAATGTTTCAGCCAAGTAAATAATCGAACTGCCGGGTGTATGCCGTACTCCATGGAAAGATCTAGAAGTGCACCACTCTTCCCTTCGGTTCCAACTCCGTACACTCCTCTGATGAAGTGAAGCGAACTCCTGTCTGTCATCAATGCATAACCGCTGACAGGATGCGTCACTACAGACTCTTTTCTGATGAAGAATCACTCCAAGGAAAAACAGGGAATGGACCAGCAAACCGATCCCGGATATAGGGAGCATGTGCCTTGACGGCTCGCACAGTCATTTCAGGGTATCTGAATGCTGAGAGTCTGTGGCCAAACATGCACCCCGAATCAACATTTACGACATGGCCAGTATGTATTACCTTGCCCACTGCCTCATGGCCATGCACCTGCAAGGGTCCCCGATACAGGGGAGCCCAACCTACCCAGTGTTCTCCCTTTTCATAAGGATTCCCTGTTTGTGGCAGACGAAGGGACCTTTGCTTTGCCTCGCTACTGGTCAGCCCAAGCAACTTCTCAGGAACGCCAGCATGCGTGATGACAAGCTTTCCATCATCAAGGAAGAGCTGATGCGGAAGTTCCAGCATAAAAGCAATCACTTTGTGCTGAAGGCCAAGAGGCGCACAATGCAACTCCTGCATAGTACGCTTCCGATACCACGGGTAACGCATGAATTCTGATGATTTCACTGCCTCAAGAAGTTCATCCTCATGATTTCCCCGAACAGCTACTGCTGTTCCAGCATGCACATTGTTCATTGCAAAAGTGATCGACCCCAAAGAGTCTGGTCCAAGATCGATAAGATCCCCAACAAATACCAGCATTCTTCCCTTGGGATGATGGGCAATTCCATGCTCATCGAGCTCGTATCCAAGTCGTTGCACCAGTTCCAGCAGTTCATCACAACACCCCTGCACATCCCCGATGATGTCGAATGGGCCACGAAGCAATCTCTTGTCGTACTGCTTGGGAACAGGACCGTTCCATTTGACAAGTGGCTTGTGTAGTGGTTCACGATATGGATCAGGCATGAACACAGCGTACCTTGATACTTGCAACCATGAAATGACTAGTTCTTCGAAGAGCTGAAACGAGATCAGAAGTCAAGATCCTCCGTACATACAGCAAACAGCAGGAGCGGCTTTTCCCCAAGGGTCCAGCATTTGTCTCAAGTACGCTTGCAATGCTGCTGCACTGTGATTCGTAATTGTAAACTGAGACGCTACAATGACTGAAGAGTCCAGCCAGTGCCGACGTAGCTCAGCTGGTAGAGCAGCGGTTTCGTAAACCGCAGGTCGGAGGTTCGAACCCTCTCGTCGGCTCCAGGCATTGGGACCAATCGTATGTGTGTACAAATCCCATATGGGTACTTTTTCACTACAGTTTCTAGGTAGTTCATCCGCATACATCTGGCTGATACAGTAGCGTACCGTTTGCTGCTCAGCCGTGTAAGGGTATATCCCAAACTGCATATATGCCAATACAATCGGGTGTATGACGTTCAACCGCAATGAAGATGGTCACTTGCTCCTCCAGCCTCAACGTCAGGGTTACAGACGTGTCCCGCTTGAAATCTGGAATGCCCAGGGGCCTGCTGCTTACATGGGCGGTTGGATCATGCTGTTGTCCCTTCCTCCCATGTGCCAATCAGTGATTCTCTACTGTATGTCTGCACAACAGAACCGCTGAAGTTGGGTTTTCATTCGTTCCGAGTGAAACCCCTGCCTTGCAATAAGCTTCACTCCCCTTGCAACAACGGGTAATGCTAGGATGCTAGCGCATGTATTATCCTAGGCTGATTATCAAAAAACCTTGACGTTATGGCACATCGAACACACCACATCCCATTGCTGCTACTCGTTCCGCTTGCTGCTGCAGCGATGACAGCATATGCTCGAAAGCATACTGTTCACTCGGGTGCCTCACATCACGTTTCACAAGCTTTTACCCGTAAAGCTGCCAACGTTTTTTTGCCGGTACTTCACCGTACGTCTCTGCACCTCCAGTGGGGACTACACCGAATTCGGCTATCCCTGCATGTACGATCGCGCAACTGTCATTTGAGCACAATCCTCCAGGCATGCAGTGGACTCTATCGATGCAAACCGCAATGGACTCTGAGCATGCATTCATCAACATTTCACATGCACCGTGCTCGCTAAGCGGCATTCCAACCGTGATTGAGGTGGGACCCGATGGTGGGCAAGCTCTATCTGCAGAAATTAGATTTACCCCATTTTCAAATTACGCTTCAACCACTTCACCAGTAATTCTGTCAGCAAATGGTGGACAGGCATCGTTCTTCATGATTAACCCAGCAAATATTAATGGAAGCTGCTGGAAAAAGGGAGATCACCAAGACAGGCTTGTGATCGGGTTCAATGGTACTGTAGGGCCGTTCGACGTTCCGGGAATGTACTGCGGGGATGTCTTACCTTCTGTTACTCCGTTCTATCCTGGAATTGCACCAATACGTACAATCCAATGAAATCAAACGTTCGGCTTTTCTACCGAAAGTAGTGTCTAATAAATGGGTGACTGCCAAATTCGGTAGTCAGGAATTTCCTGAACTTTAGGACAACTAGAATTGCACCATGCCACATTCCTGGGATTTGCATGTTCTCTCCTCTGAGCCGGAGTGCTGTAGTTGTGTTTTTCGACACCCCACGCCGGATCGGATTCTGCTTTGAACTTATTAAGCACATCCTGCATTTCTGCTACGGTGGCAAACTGTTGAACCCATAGCACTTGTACCTTGAGTGTCTTGGTGAATCGTTTGGCACCTCCATTGCACTCTGGTGCACGAACAAACGTGATACTCAAACCATCACTTTTAGACGACGATACTGGATCGGATCATGGAACAGGAATATTGGGGTTAAGCATGCTTTCAGGACCAATTATTATCTGCAGTTGAGGCAAATTACGCTTACTTTCCATTTGTCTGGTTGACAGTGCAGAACTTGGTCATGACTTCACTTAGATGCCCGATTGGGATTGCATGTACTTCTCCTGAAGCGGAATCGACATTCTCACATGCAGACTGTGCATTATCCAAAGTGAGCCAGCAATAAAGATGAATACTATCAGGCACATCACCAAAAACACGGCAAGTCTCCACCGTGGTGCCTCTTCATCCCGCATGTGAAGGAAGAAGATGAGCTGACCAACAAACTGTACAAAAGCTATTCCGCAAATTGTGACTCCAAGTGCAAGCCCACCTAGTGATCTACTCACGACCAAAAGGAATGCTGCTGCTGTGCAGGCTATGGAAATACCAAGGCCTGCCAGATAGTGCGGTAGCTTGACATGGCCCAGTATTGCACTCATGTCATCGTCGGGTGTATGGATTGCCATCAGTGCATACCTCCAATGAGATAGACGAATGTGAAAATGAAGATCCACACAAGATCAAGGAAATGCCAGAAAATAGCCAAAAGTGCAAGTCTTCTTGTCGTACCACGGGTAAGTCCTGACTGGAGAAGAGATACTATCATGACTGCAATCCAGAGGAGCCCAACTGTAATATGCAGTCCGTGGGTGCCGACAAGGGTGAAGAATGCGGAAAGCATTGCACTTCGGCGCCAGCTCTCTCCATGGATAATGAGTCCGTGAAACTCGATCAATTCCATAGTGAGGAATGTCGCACCAAGAACAAATGTCAGTGCAAGAAAGAGAATGACTCCCTTCCTGGACCTGCGCTGTGCTGAAAGAATCGCAAGTCCGCATGTAAAACTGCTTGCAAGAAGTGCAAGCGTTTCCACAAGTGCATATGGGAGGTCCACGATCTGCGATATGGAGGGACCTCCCGCTGTATTCGACCGAAGTACTGCGAAAACAGCAAAGAGGCTTGCAAACAGGACACAGTCAGTCATGACGTAGACCCAAAAGCCGATGAGCGTTGTCATGTCCTTTTCCTGGTGTTCGGATCGGGTGAGTGGCTTCATGGTACTGCTCATGCTGCAACGACCCCCTTCGTGCTCTTGCCCGATCCCGTAAGCAGTTCTTTTGGAATGACATATTCAGAATCATCTGTCGATGTCGTGCGGTAGATGAGCATGATCACAAAGAGGACTGCTGCAACTGCACCAAGCCAATACATATGCCAGATCATTGAGAACCCGACAAGAAAGCCTGCCATGCCAATGAAGAAACCAGTAGGGGTATTCATTGGAAGAGATATGTCCTCATACGGATGGGTAGCCGTGGCCTGGAGTGGATCTGGCTCTCTTCCCTCTTTTGCTTCCCAGAAAGGATCCCTGCTGTGTACCACAGGAGTGATAGCAAAGGTATAGATCGGCACAGGCGATGGAAGTGCCCATTCCAACGTCCGCCCATTCCACGGATCACCCGTAACATCCCGTCTGGCATTCCTCGTTCGAATGCTTGCGATGAAGAGTCCTACCTGGATTGCAACTCCAACGGCAATGAGTGCTGTGCCAACTGCTGCTACTGCGAAAAGGGGCTGCCATCCTGTAGATGATGCATAATGGCTCGTACGTCTTGTCACTCCCATGAAGCCGAGAATGTATAGAGGTGCGAATGCGAGAATGAAGCCGACAAACCAGCACCAGAACGACCGCTTGAGCCACTTCTCGCTAAGAGTGAAACCGAAGATCTTTGGAAACCAGTAAATGAGGCCAGCAAAGTCAGCAAAGAGGACTCCACTCACAATCATGGTGTGAAAGTGGGCCACGAGAAAGAGACTGTTGTGGAGCTGATAATCGAGTCCTGGAACTGCAAGAATGACCCCTGTTACACCACCCAGGGTAAAGAGGACAACAAAGCCCATGAAAAAGTACATCGGCGAGGCAAAATGTATTCTTCCCCTGTACATTGTGGCAAGCCAGTTGAATATCTTCACTCCCGTTGGAATAGAAATGATCATGGTAGCGATTCCGAAGACTGCGTTCACATCAGATCCAGCCCCCATCGTGAAGAAGTGGTGAACCCAGACTGTGTATGCAAGTATCGTGATTGCACCCAGTGCAGCAACCATCGATGTGTAACCGAAGAGCGGTTTTCTGGAGAACGTAGCAACAACCTCAGAGAAGATGCCAAATCCCGGCATAACGAGTATGTAGACTTCCGGATGACCCCAAGCCCAGATGAGATTGACATACATCATCATGTTGCCACCGCCTGAAATAGTGAAAAAATGCGTTCCCAGGGACCTGTCAAGAAACAGGAGGGCAAGGGTGACAGTGAGGATAGGGAAGGCGAACATGACAAGCGTCATGCTGCACAGCACACTCCAGACAAACATTGGCATCCTCATGAGTGTCATTCCAGGACAACGCATCCGGAGTATCGTGACAAGGAAATTGATACCTGAGAGGAGACTCCCGATTCCTGCTATTTGAAGGCTCCAGATCCAGTAGTCGACCCCCACCCCAGGGCTGAAGCGCAGCTCTGACAGCGGAGGGTAGGATAACCAACCTGCAGCAGAGAAGAATCCAATGCCAAGAGATGCATTGACGATCGCCATTCCTGCAAAGAAAAGCCAAAAGCTTGCAGCATTCATGACGGGGAAAGCAACATCACGAGCACCGATCTGGATCGGCACTACAAGGTTGACTATTCCAAAGAGAAAGCCCATTGCCACGAAAAAAATCATGATAGTGCCGTGTGCTGAGAAAATCTGCTGAAAGGTGGCAGTTGGCATTATTCCACTCGAAGCCCCAACACCTGTGAGCTGCTGAGCACGAAGGAGAATCGCATCAGAGCCACCTCTTATGAGCATGAGCATTGACACGATGAGATACATGACGCCAATCCTTTTTGGATCGACAGTCGTGATCCACTCCTTCCAGAGCCATGTCCATCGTTTCATTCGGGTGATGATTCCCGCAGTGACCAAGAGGATCACAAGAATCGAGATGAAAGCAATCATTGTCATGGGATCGCTCGGCAGCACATGTGTCGAAAAGCGACCCAGAAGCACATTGGCGATCAGGAGATGCATGGTGCAATTCCTTTCTGGAAGGACTGTTCTGTACGGTATTGATCGTGGCCCGTCGCTGCAGTACAGGACACGGTATGTAAAGGGTGGAAGCAATACTACGCAGTTACACGGGGAACCCCCTTTCCTTGCATGACGTTCATGATGATCTGCTGGAAGATATTTGCTTGCGGAACAGAGTAGTACCGAACAGCATGGTCAATCGTAGGCTTTGCAAGCTGTATAAACGATGGCATTGTCAGTGCTGTGCTGGCCCTGTGTTGCGTTGATTTCAGCCATAGAGAATAGTCCGGTTCTGGAATCACCTTGGTTGGAAAAGTCATTGAAGAAAAGCCAACTCCGCTGATGTTGGAGGAGAGTCCTTCGTATGTTCCAGGCGAAGTGGCAACAATATTGAGCTGAGTCTGCATGCCAGGCATCGCCATGATCTGTCCTGCCAGCTGAGGAATCCAAAGGCCATTCATTGGACCATCAGAAGTTATGTGGAGACTGATGTCTTCGTGGGCTGGAATGACAAGACTATTAGTGAGTGCAATGTGCTCATCAGGATAGATAAAGAGCCACTGCCAATCGAGAGATACAGCATCAACAGTGATTGTTTGGGATGCAGGCGCAAGTGGCCGGTATGGATCGAGCTCATTTGTGCTCGTCCACGTGACAATGGAGAGAACAAGGATAAGAAGAGCAGGGACACCCCACCAGATAAGTTCGACACGAGCCGATGATGCATGGTGTGGCTCATACCGCCCATGGCTACCCTCTCGATACCGCAGAGCAAAGCCAAACAGCATTACAAATACCGGAATCACTACAACAAGGCTCAGGATGACAGCGAACAGCAAGAGATGATACTGCTCGAGCGCTATGGTCCCCTTGGGATTAAGGACAGGAATGTTGACTGAACTTAGATACCGATAACTGAGGTAACAGCCTCCAAGACAAAGCAATACAATGCTGACAATGCGAACACTAAGAGCTCCCCTCCCATGCTCCATACCGATCTCCTGAGTACGTAACCAGTAACGATCCCAGGGTGCCGTAGTGCGAATGACATCGTAGTACGTGACATCCTTCTGCAATTAATGCTACGCCACTTGCAACATTTCCCGTCTTGGAGCCAGGTGACGAACCTGCTGCAGGCTGTAAATACACCCCTAGGATCTGTTACCGTGCCCACACCACACCCTCATGAGCCCCTCTATACAGGAGCCGTATGAAGTTGGTGCAGCCGCAGACTCGCTGTCCTTCCAATGATGATGCCAATTTGTGGCATGCAGATGAGAGAAGGAAGGATGACAGGAATATTGTGAATGCCAATTCCATACACGAGCCAGAGCAGCATACCGAGAAAGGCGATGCACCATGCAGGGAGTGACACCCCGTCAACATCGCTGTTTCTTAGCACAACTATCATTTGAGGAAGGAAATACACGGAAGGCATGAGAACTGCAATGACATCAAGAAGACCATGAGAGAGAACTGCACCCAAACCAGCAATGCAAGCAATGCCCGCTGCACCAAGTACTGCCTTCCCAACATGAATGCCACGCACGACAAGCACAAGGATCACCGTTCCAGAAGCAATACCAATGCCAATATTCGCCACAAGATTTGGTAGGTTGTGAAACGTAATTCCCCAGATGATCCAGACAAGGCTGCTTGCAAGGCTCAGTCCCCAGGTGGCAGAAGAAACTCCAGCAGTGCGCCTGTGAAAGAGAACTCTCCCTGCCTGGGGAAGTGCACGGGCAATTGCAAAGAGCGCAGCAACGATTCCCACTCCTGCTATCACCTGCGACATTCTATCCACACTCCTTTTATACATGCCTGAAGAGGATCAACATATACCAATGTACTCCATGTAAAGACATGGCATTGCAGCACGCTTCACTATCTACGATGTCGCGTTGGGCATTGCCTCATGGCAAACCAAGACAATATGGCATCAGAAAGCACACTTCTCCTTGCGGCCTTGTGCCTTCTGTCCAGCTGCACAGGCATCCTGAGTGCAGAGGGACTCCCAGTCAATTTCATCACACATGGCCCACACCTACAATCGTTGTTCATCGCCCCTGTACAACCAAAAGACTGTAGCTGAACCGGCATTCTTTCAGCCCAAACCGTTGTCATTCCTGCAACTCAACCTTCTTCCCTTCTACCATGGAAAACATGTCAAACCAACGTCCATACATTTCCACAGTGCAGCTGTCCGACAACAGCAGGGATTCGCAATGAAAGCACTGGTACTCTCTGGTGGTGGCATAGCAGGCATAGCTTGGGAAATTGGTGTACTCCTTGGCATCCAGGATGTCGATGCAGATCTTGCTGCAGAGATTCTTGCATCCCGCATCATTGTTGGTACATCTGCAGGTGCCACTGTCGCTGCAAAGATTGTAAGTGGAATTCAGCTTGAGGAACTGTATAAGGAGCAGTGCACGGAAAGCACCACGGAAATTGACATAGATGTTGATCTCGCTGACCTGACCAGAACCTTCAGTGCTGCTGTTGCAGGAGTAACTGATGTACGTGAATCGCGGCGGCGCGTCTGTGCCATTGCACTGGCCACTCCACCAAGAGCAACTCCAGAGGAACGTCTCCGTGCCATTCAGGCTCGCCTGCCCCAGACAGGTTGGCCCGACCGGGATCTCCGCATTACTGCTGTCGAAGCTGCAACTGGGGATCTCACCATTTTCACAAGGTACTCGGGAGTAACGCTCCTTGAAGCAGTAGCTGCAAGCTCTGCTGTCCCTGCAATCTGGCCCCCTGTTGTCATCAATGGCATTGCCTATGTTGATGGAGGGGTAGTATCCCTCACGAATGCAGATCGTGCAACTGGTGCTTCTGAAGTTCTCATCATCAGTACAGGTGCTGTTTCGCTTCCCACTGCTCCGGATCCGCTTCGGAGAGAAGTTGACACACTTTCCACATCGAAAGTCGCCATAATCAATGCTGACATGGCTTCCCTTGCTGCCTTCGGAACGAATCCACTCTCACCACACTGCCGCATGGCAGCAGCACCAGAAGGCCGTAGAGTTGGACGTTCCGCAGCTTCCATGATCCTGGAATCTTGGAGCTAGCATCACTCCCCTGCATGCCAACTACAGTAGATGCTTACTGGACTGACCATCCTCCATCTGAGGGAATGACTGCTCCATTGATGTTTGCACTGTCATCGCTGAGAAGATAGGAGATGAGTGCTGCAAGCTGTTCAGCAGGTGCAACTCCAGGCATGGTCGCAAGTATCCGATTCACCCGTTCTGTTCCCATTTCCGACTCAAACCGGGCTTCTATATTCGTGAGTACCCCACCTGGTGCAACAACATTTGTCCTGATTCCTTGTGGACCGTACATGAATGCCATGCTCTTTGAAAGGCCAGCTACTGCATGTTTCGAGGTCGTATATGCAACACCTGCTGCAGATCCCTTGATACTTGCCTCAGACCCTACATTGACGATTGATCCATATCCCTGTTTCAGCATTACTGGAAGAACTGCACGAGAGAGTCGCATCATCCCTTCAAGATTGACTCCCAGGACCCTGTCCCACATTTCGTCAGTCATCTCATGAAGAGGTGTGAAATTGTCCATGATACCCAACTACATTGGCCAGACAGTCTATGACTGGTCCTGCATGCTCACACACCTCCCCGATGAGGGAAGTTTCCCGTATGTCTCCAGGGACAATGTCGACACTATATTCATGAAACTCATCCATGAATTCCGAGAGTCGTTCAGAAGAGATGTCAACTGCAATGACGTGTCCTCCCTCACGAGCTACCCGTGAAGCTGTCGCCTTTCCAATGCCACATCCTGTTCCAGTGACAATGACAGTCTTGCCGAGAAACCGTCCAGGAACAATTCTCTACGCCCATGCATGAGGAGCAGGTGCAGTACTTGCCTCATGGGATTGTGGAGCAGCACTGTTCTCCACAGAGATAGTTCCAGATTGAGCTTTCTCCACCATGTCCTCAACCATAGCATCAGTCATCTGGCCGTTGCTCAACGATGCAAGCTTCGCAAGACTGATGTTGCGGACAGGCTGGATAGCACTCTCCTTTTGGCCACTTTCCGCAAGCAGGCTCCGGAAAATCTGTCCTCCAACTAGATCGCTTAGCCATTCACTGATTGTTGATTACGCTGTCAATCCTGAAGCAGACTGCACACCAGCAACGACTGACCCTGGTACATCGAGATCATTCATGGCACCTCTCCCATTCACCACAGCATTGATTCATTACATAACATTTACCTTACCACTACTTGTTTGATTTCAATCTTAAATTCACCCCTGTATGTGTATAGAGCAGTCCCAAAACGCGCGATACCATTGTTATGTCAATCTTCATCAAGAAGGGGTGCAGCACGAATGATGGATGTCCCTGCCATGCTTAGGTCAGCTGCAGTTCTCCTGAGTGTCCTCAGTACACTTTCCAGCTGCGGAGCTTACGTGTATTCGAATGCTGCAACACTTACAATTGCCCAGGATGACTGCGCAGTCGAAGTTATTTCTCAGGGGAATCAGCAGGGCTCAGCTCCAACTGTCATTCACCTTCTGTCCAAAATCTCTGGCAGTACAAAACTAAGCCTGCAGCCTGGGCAGTACACTGCTGTCTTCAGCTGTCAAGGCGCATCCCCTGTACCCGTTCAACTCGTGCCCCTTGTGGCTGGCAAGTCATACACCATTGCACCACCTCGAGCCCGCTGACAAGAACCACACAAACCAATTGAGTGTCAGTACACTCCGTTATGCAAGTTCTTCACGGGACATGGTGACCATCCCCCCTCGCTCCATTGCGCGGGCGTCCATAGTTCTACCAACACGTTGGCCCTTGTCTGCAAGTGCATTTCGGGCTGCATTCTCAATAGGCACTGAAGGTATGTCGGATCCTTGAACCTGTACCTGATTCTCTCGAACAATGCAGAGATCCATTGCTGCACTCGCTTCAGCCAGGAGTGTAAGGACTCGCTCATCGGTAAAGCATGTCCTTGTTTGAGCATGCTCAGCTTCTCTGCGAAGAAGTCTTCCTATCTCTTCAACGTCATAGGGATGACCAACAGCACTCGCAAGGACGCAGTATGCATGCTCACTGTCAACAGCAAGTACTGCCCTCAACGCGCCAGAAGCTCGATCCTAAAATGCAAAAAGATTGACTGTCACCTGTGGACGCTCAATCGCTGCCATCCCCTTGTCAAGGGCATACGGAGCAAGAACCTCATCTAGCCACTGTTCAACGACTTTCCCCTTTCGCGACTTCATGCTCCTCAGTGGTTCAGTGAACCCCCCATTTGTCGTGTTGCGTCGATTACTGGTGCAGTGGATTTCTCTTTGCTGCGTATCCACAACGAGAGAAATGCGGTATGGACTGGTATATGGTCCAACAGTAAATGCACATCCTGCTCCATGTTGCATATTTTCAGGGAAGAGTGGAGAGGTCGGACCAAACCACTCGGGAACACATCGACGTGCACCCTCTGGGGTTTGATACAGCATGTCTGATGCTGCATATTTCTACATGATCTTCTTCATCAAACGAAGCAGATTATCCTGTACAGATTGACCGCTTCTCTGTGGTCCCCGTACACCAAACGCTCCGCGTCCTGGTCCTTGCAGGAGCCACCATGCTTCGACTGCCATCCCCTTCTCCTTCTTCGCTGACTGTGGTGCAAGCATAGCAAGATAACGCTTCAGGAAACTGCCATCAATACCTGCATTCCACTAGGTATGCAAGGTTCATGACTGTCGATACACTTTGTCTGTCCTGTGTCCGCCTGGCAATGTCAGGCTCAAAAGTGTAGTCGTACTTCAATAAGGGTCGGAAACCATGAGCTTCTCTGAACGAGTCGCCACGTTCTATCGCCGACTTGTCATGCCATCAGGATTCAATCCCTTGGATGACAAGCTCCCGTCTGGTCCATTTGGCTTGAAAAAGATTAGCTTGTCTCCGTTGAATGGTCACATTCCCGAAGTGGTCAGGAAGCATCGTGACCACATAGTCACCATTTATGATGGACGTCACTTTGAATCAAATGACTACAACACAACGATGACATGGCTGCAGATGGCACGCCTGGATCTCGTACAGGACGGAATTCCCTGCAGCCGGATTGCACGCCTCGGACCAGCTGGCACGCTTGGATTCACTGCATCGTGTGACAGGGATGACCTCGTTTCACTTCGTGCAGTACTTCATCGCCGCAATCTCTTCGATTACGGTACGGATGTTCAAAGACTGCAACCACCCCACACTCCCTCAGTTCACACCCCTGGTGAATAGCATGCTTTTCTTTCGTATCCTCGCAGGCTTAGGATTGCATCCCACTTAGGTACGTTCTAATTCCATGAAGATTGGCACTTAAGCTTGTTTGCAATATCACATACGACCAATTAATGTCACATGTAACTATTCAATATGACAAGATGCAACATTTCCACGTATAATTGTGACTATAGAAAGGACAAATTCTGATATTTCCTGATGACTTTGATCCTTTCTTGAACCTTGCTTGCCCTGAAGCCTATTTGTTTTGGAACTGAAAGGAAGAGAATGTCCTCCGATCAAGCTGAAAACCTGGATCATCCAATGCGGCATCGACGCGGACGCCCACGGCTTTCCGAGGGTCCTGCTGTCACCCGTGAACAAATTATCGAGGCTGCACTTTCTGCACTCCGATCAAACGGAATGCGGGGTCTGTCCCTGCGAGAAATCGCGCGACAGCTCAATGTTACCTTGCCTACTATCCAGCGACACTTTGCAACCAAAAACGATCTCTGGCGAGCATGTGTCGACAACAGTGTTGCGCAACTCCCTCTTGTGAAGGATCCACATCTCCCTCAGGACCCCAAGGCTGTTCTGTCTGGGCATTTACGTGGGCAGATAGAACGTGCGTTTACTTTCCGAATGGCTACAGCCACCATGTGGAACGACAGGGATGAAGGTGGAACTGATCGGATTGAGTACCTCACTGATCGCCTTAAACCAGTCGTCATTAGTGCACGTGAGCGTCTTTCCCTTGGCATGGATCTTGGACTCTTCCGACGTGTCGATCAGGATGTTGTCATAGCAATCATTGCTCTGGGCATTAGCTCCTTATCAGTTTCTCCCATGGCCATGGACAAGCTGTTCAACATCGACATCACTGACCCTGATGTTCAGGAACACCTTGTTGATGAACTCACAGACCTTCTTCTCCACGGCCTCCTCAACAACAAGTCTTCTGGAGCAACACCGGAAGAATGAAGTATCCCGGAAGTGATTTACCCTTCAGTGGGCACCCTTCCTCTTGGGGAACGCTTCAGCGAGCATGCACCTGGCACTTCCCCCACCTATTCCTTCAATCACAGGAATAGTGACGGGAAGAATCTCTCCATGAGAAGCAAGTGCAACCTGCTTTTCCACTGGAAGTATTTTCCATGCTGCAGCAGAAAGCACTATTTTCGGAGTATTGTCAACATCACAAAGTTCCAGGAGATTTCCTGCAAAAGAGTACATCTCCGCAAGCGTGAGTGCAACAATCTCTTTCCCCGTGGATGCAAGTGAATCTATGAGACATTGCCGTTCTTCTGCATCATGTACTGCTTCCAGGCATACAGCAGCAAAGTCCATACCGATTCCCATGACAACATTCGTATGGTAGACCGGAACACCTTGACCATCGAAAGCATGAAAGATGACAGCCTGGTACCCAGTGATGTCACACCACCTGTTCACTGCACGTTTGACTGTCCTTGGAGATTCTGCTGCATAGGCAATGCGATTGACCCGATCAAGCACAAGACTTCCCGTACCCTCGAGAAACTCACCTGCATTCTCCCATCCAGTGCAGTCAATAATCCTGACATCCTCTCGCCACTCATGTGGAAGACGTTCAATGACTGCAGCAGGTTGTCGTTCACGGCGCCGTTCATCTGCTTTCATTGGATAGAGTATGAGCACAGGTGATCCATCTTCCCCCACATGGAGTGAGAACCAGTTATTGGGAAACACTGCATCAGGACACTCTGTCCCATGTGGAGATGCAGGAAGCTCATCCACGTGTACACCACCAGCGTGAAGCGCTTCAACAAGTGTGCGGAACTCCTTCATTGCCATTTCATGGATGGCTGCAGCAGGTACTCCAAGCATCTCTGGACGCTTCTGAAACGGATTGGACTCTGCTGTCTCTTCATCGAATCTGAAATATGCAGGAGGAACGACCATCACAGCATTAGTGGTCTGACTTTGACCATCGAGAACATACTCCCCGCTCATTGCATCAACCTGTGGAGCCTCAAATTTTGACCCCAAATCTGCCATCCTCATTTCATGAATTTGGTCGTTATTACGTTAGTGTATCGTCTCAATGCCTTTCTGGGGAATTGGTTCCTCATGGCTGCTGTGAACTTGCTTCATGCTCCCATGCAAAAGCTTGTCCATTAGACCGGTATACGTACTTGTGATGTCTTGACAGCGTGACTCCACATCGTTTAATGACAACACCTGTTCTCTGCCGGCTTTAACATTCCTGACGTACGCCTCAAGCTCATGTGAGGCGCAATCAAATATGCCAAAAAATCCCCTGAGGGAATGAACCTGCATCATCCAATCCCCCGCAAAGAATGGCTGAAAAAGAATGTAAGCAGCCTTTAGTACTGTATCTGCAGCTCCAAGCGTATCGAGAAGCTCTTTCTCAGAAACTCCTTTTTTCTTGGCGGATTGACCTATGGCATGTTTGAGCAATGGCACGATGACGTATTCATAGTCATTCACCCGATCCTGTGGGATTTGCTTTGTAGCTACCTCTTCACCTGAATGAATACCGAGACGAGTAAGTACTTGCGGAACTACTTGTCGAGACAGAAGGGTCGTAAGTGCTTCATCCAAATCATGAAGCCCAGGCAAGAGTATTTCTGCATCAATGTTCTTTTCTGCTTGTCTCGCATCAAACCGAATATGCAGCAGCTCATGTGCAAGTATATCGGCCTGTTCTCTAGCTCGATCCTGCGCTAGCTTCTCCGAATCCTGAGAGCCTTCAACGAGGACCTCCTCCACAAACCTTCTTGTTGCTCGCGAAAACGCAACCCGTGAAAGTGATGGTTCTGCATAGGCAGCAACAGACCCACGCATACTGAGAGTGATACGAACACGTCTCAGGTGACACGGCAACCCATTCATTGAAGGAATCTCTCGTGCAAGATCTTCAACGAAATTCCGAAACCCAGTACTGCGATGGTGCATCTTCACAGATGCATCTCAAGATTGCAGTGCAGTTTCATGTTCACAGGCTGTATTCCCTTCTCTCATCGCTATCAGATTGCGTAGTACGCCCTACCTTGGAGGATACTGTGTCCTCACGGACAAGAGCGGGAAATCATGCGGATCGCACCCACATGCCCCGTTCCACACTTTTCCTGTCAAGTGAACGAAAGAGAATTCCGACATTCATGCCAACTTCTGCTGATGTGAGGGTTGCATGGAATACTTCAATCCCTTCAACGCGGCACTCCGTTTCATACTCATTTCCACCTATACGAACAGTATCCCCTACAGTAACCTTTCCGTTTGCAACCTTTCCAGTCACTACAGTTCCCCTTCCGCGAATGGAAAATATGTCTTCAACTTGCATTGCAAATCCTTCAGATATTGGATGCTGCGTTCCAAAAAGGGATGAAAATGAAGGTCCCCCATCCGAAATGTTGACTTGCTTGTTGGCTCTCTTGCGAAACCATACCATGCTCCATCCTCCAACAAACCATTATGCCTACAGCAATAATATGGAAAAATCCATTGAGAGATCCCCCCCAAATTTGATACGGTGAGTTCCGGACATGTTCTGTGTCAGGCAAGGGGGGCTGATGGCTGCACGTCAATTCAAGGTTATTCGACCCCGAAGTGCACGCACAGACTTGCATCGTGCCATTGTCTTCGATGCTGATGACACTTTGTGGAGCACTGAATGGCTGTATGATCAGGCGCTGGAGGAGTGTCAAAAGCTTGTTGAATCCACTGGACTCAATGGGAGAACGTGGAAAAGGCGATATCTGGAACATGACAAGCGCAATGTAGCAGCATTTGGCTTTCGAAAAGAGCGATTTGCAACTTCTGTAGTTTCTGCCTATGTCGAAATGGCAGAAGAATCAGGACATGGTGTCAATGCCTCAATCCTGACACAGTTGCAGCGGAGTGCCTCGATGGTATTCAAGCGAAAGGCTCCTCTCCTTCCAGGCGTTGTGGAAACCCTGCGCTCACTTCGCGATGGGTACCAACTGGTGCTAATGACCAAGGGTGACCCAGATGTCCAAATGAAACGCATACAGGACGCTTGCTTTCTCCAGGAATTTGATGCCATTGTCATTGTCGATGAAAAAGACACAGCAACATACCGTCGCATGTGCAGGATGCTGGGAATCAAGCCCAGAGAATCATGGTGTGTGGGAAACAATATTGCCTCCGACATTGCCCCTGCACTGCCCCTTGGAATGCAAGGAGTGTGGATCGATGCCCATGTTTGGGAGTATGAGCGCAATCGTCAGCATGTCATTCCTGAACGCATCACTCGTCTACGATCGCTCCGTCAACTCCTCCCAGTAATCTCCCAGAACGCTCAACATTCCCCACAACACAATGAAATTTCTTGATTCCCTGTGCAATTCACCATTCAGGAAGTAGTGCGTTGTCCTTGGCTGCAGTGAGCTGACGGACACTGTACCAATGCCCTAGCTTGCGCGATGTTGCCAGCGTTTCCTGTACTGCAGAACACCAACAACCAAACAGCATGCCCCACACACGAGAATGACGAGCATAAGTGCCTGCCATGTGATAAGTACATTGCCCACACGTCCGAGGAAGGAAAGTCCAGAAACAGCAGCTGTCCCCTTGGGTACTTGAACATGGGCAATTCCAAGAAAGGAAGCGTTCGGACGGAATACAGTGACTCCCTTAAGAGGAGTAAGTGCTATGCCATTGGTTGTTGAAATCTGAGATCCCCCGACAAGAAGGACTTCACTATTCGAAAGTGTCACTGCCTTGGCATTCATTTCGGGAAAAGGAAGTGTTCCAGCATTCTTCCATGTATCTGTCTGTACATCGAAGACATCAGCACTTTCAAGCATCGTTGTTCCTGCACTTCCTCCAGCAACGAGTACATCGCCATTTGGAAGTTGGCTCACACTGGGCATAACCCGTGTTGTCTGCATGCCCGGGCTCTGTTTCCAGCCATTTGTTGCAGGATCATACATGTCAGCGCTGGGTCCATCCCCAACGATAAAGGCAGTTCCGTTTGGAAGTAATACTGCAGTTGCAAAAAATCGTGGTTGAGACATGTTACCTGCTGAGTTCCAGCTCCCACGCGAAGAACTATATACCTCAGCGGCAGCAGTTGGATGATCTGTACTGTTGAGACCACCTGCAATGAGAATATTTCCTCCAGGAAGGATTGTTGATGCTGCAAAAGCATGTGCGGAATGCATTGCTGGAGCACTCGTCCAATTTCCGCCATCACTATGGAAAATCTCCGCAGATGATAGTGGAGTATGATGCAGCCCCAAACCACCAGCAACAAGAATTTCGCCATTCGAAAGCTGGTTTATGGAAGCAAATGCTCTGGACGTGGACATTTTTCCAACTTCATGCCATGTGCCTGTTGCAACTTGGTAGATCTCAGCAGACGATAGGGGCAGATCCTGTGACCCAATGCCACCAGCAACAAGGACATTCCCATCAGACAGTCGTACTGCCATGGCACCAAGCCGTGCCTCATTCATGGACCCTGTTTGTATCCAACTCCCGGTAGCAGGATTGAAAATCCATGCCTGTGAAGTAGGGTTGCCCTGGGTGGTAAAGCCGCCAGCAAGAAGTACATCCCCACCAAGCAGAGGAACAACAACACTGTCACTCACTGGCTGTGAGATCGCATTGGCATGAATCCATGTTCCAATAGCAGCACCCTCGTTTGGCACTGCTGTGACATCCGAGATTGCCTGGGTTCCACTACGAATAGGTCCCGCACTTCTATACGTGCCTGCGAGAATGATCGGGTTGGTAGTTGCCATGCCTGAACTGATGAAATGTACAGTTGTCCCCCTGGATGCAATGCGTACTGGAGCACCAGTCTTTGGAACGTAGCTCAGAAGTACAGAACTTGTTCCACTGTTACTGCTGCCGCCACTGCTTGTTGCACCAGGTGTGTACCGCGTAGAAACAGAAGCTGTACCGTTGTAGTAGAAGGTAATGGAATACCCATCAGCCTCGAGCGTCACACCGCTGCTATTCACAGAGAAACCTGTTTTTCCAATGGTGACATTGACATATGTGTAGGACCAGTAATAGTCACACGGGTATGGTGCCCAACCATCCCACCAGCATGTCCCTCCAGGCACATATGCCCCAAGCTGCACATTGACATTTCCCCAAAGGAATGCACTGATACCGCTTGTGCTGATGTTTATTGCAACAGATGCAGAAAGGGAGCCTCCAACATACAGTGCTGGGCCAATATCCGTGCCACCTGGTCCAAGGGACAGTGTGCCATCGAATTCAAAATCGAACATGAGTGGCGATGTACTCGCATCGAGTTTTACAGTGATTGGCCCCACAGTAAGCCCCCCCAGCGTCACGGAGGAAAGCGTTCCAAGGAAATGAATACTGGGTGGTGCAAATCCAATATTCGCCATGACATTAAGGTCCACACCTTCAATTGATGCCTGGAATGCAAGCCCAAATCCCGCTGGATAGACTGTTTGCGCAATCGTTGCACCTTCGGGACACAGATACAGCGATGCATAGTCAATTTCGAGAAGGCTCCCCTGTCCGAAGTATGCAAATGGTTCAAGAGCTGGAGTTCCAGAATTTGCTGTACCGATGGAGAGTGAAAGAAGGAAGGGATCGAAATTGAAGGCAAAGCTTATCGGTGCATTGTTCATATACCCGATGACATTCGCGACAGTCGAGGGAAGCGACGTAATTGTGCCCTCGAAGCCTACGTTCGGAAGAGGAATACCATCCCCCCAACTCACTCCTCCCTGAAGGGCTGCACATTTCACAGTAAGACCACTGAGACCAAATGCATTTACCCACCCCAGGCTTGTCCCTGTGCAATTTCCCAGTGAAAGGCTGAGATTGATTCCAGTGTCAGAGACTGTGAGGGCTCCAGTAAGCCCTACTGAGGATGCAGCTCCGCCATTTCCTGGAGAAGGAAGATTCAATGTTGTATCCAATCCAAGGGAGAGTGACTCGACACTCGGCGAAAGGACAACGGCAACAAAACCATCATTCAGCACAAGGGATGTTCCTCCCGTGCTGAATATCGTGAGTCCAGAACCAAGGGAAATTGCGACCTTGAATGTATATGTATCTGTGGCAAAGTCTGCAGTACCTACTGCTGCGAGTGCTGTGTTTGCAGGAAGTGACATTCCAATATGGGAAAGCATGCTCGTGAATGTCTGTGGAAGATCGATCGAAATAGCAAAATCAATGCCCTGGGTTAGGTTGATGGAACCAAGCGTAGGACTCCCAGTTGCAAAATTCGACATATCCGCACTTGCATAGTAGAGATATGCACTATTGCCTGCACTACCTATCCACTGCGAGAGATCAACTGATGCACCAATGACAAATCCTGCGCTGCTGTACGCAATGACTGCTGTGGCCTGAATTGTTCCTCCACCTGGCATGGTGACAGTGAATGGAGCAGTGATGGCAACGGCAAAAGTTCCACTTGTGTCGCTGATGGTGAACGTGGGATCAGAGAGAGTGACTGCATTGTTGAGAGCACTGAAACTGAGTGACGGAATTGATGCAGTAAGTGTGAACGTACCAGCAGTAATGTCGTATGTACCGGCTGCAGTGACAGAGCCTGAAACGCTTCCAAGGGAAAGTGTCATTCCCCCTGATACACACACCCAAAGATCCCCTACTTTCGATACCGTACAGCCGCTAGATGGCGTGCCATTTCCAACGCCGAGGGATGTGATCACAAAACTGTACCCTGAGCCTGCTATCGAAAGAAGCGGACTCTGATTTGTGCCAGTTGCGAGAATAACGAATGTCACTGCACCAAAAGTGTCTGTCAGTGTTCCAGATAGCGTTGCATCAATTGTGAATCCTGGTGCAGGTGTCCAACTTTGTGCCTGGGACAGTGCAAGAGAAAGCTGCCATGTGCTGAGCGATGTCACTGTGCCAGAAAGGTTAATTGATCCAACATTGTCTGCGCTCAATGTTCCAGAAATGGAAAGCCCTGCTGTACCAAGATCAAACGACAAATTTGAAATCGTAACAGGCACACCAGAAAACGGTGTGATAGGACCTGGAATTGGTCCTTTTGTGCACCCACTGAGAGAGACTGTGCAACTCGCAACATCGGCTGTTATGGTTCCACCAGTGGACCGCGAAACAGTACCAATCATGCCAAAATTTGCACCAAACACTGTCATGTTAGAAACCGTGACACTTCCTGCAAATGAGCCATCCGTGTTGATAGTGATTGTCATTGTGAGTGTGGCAGTAGATGCAGCGGGGATCGGTATCGTGCCATTGGCAGTGAAGGTAAGTGAACCACCTGCAAACGACAATGTTGCACCGGAAATGCTACCGCCATCGGGAAGAGAGAGAATCGGGAAATTTGCTGGGGATGCGATCGTAGCCACAAAGGTTGGTGTGGATCCTGGTGTCCATGATGCAGAGAAGAATATTGTTCCTCCGGAAGCAACGGAAAAGCCTAGTGAATTGAGTGCACTTGCCGTTCCAGGATCAAGCTGGTACAGGGAAAATGCATTGAATCCTTGGGAAAGGGATACTGTACCGATGCCACTCACCCCAGTGTTGTACGCACTGACTGGTGCAGATGCATATGCAAAGACACCTGTAAGTGGAACATTGAGACTGCTCAAGCTGAAATTCGATACAGCAATGATGAGGGGTCCAGTCGTATCGGAAACAGTCATGATAATTGGCGAGGAGCTCAGTGATGGAGCGAGGACTGAAGCCTCACCACTCACACTGAGAGCACCTCCCACACCCGTGACCGAGAGCTGCTGGAGTGTCACAGTAAACCCAGGTGCAACCTGTATGGTGGGAGTGGCAATTGTTGTATTGAGCCCGAGTGCAAATGCGCCTGAGCGGAGATCGAGTGTCCCTCCGATGCCAGCACTGAATCCATTCGATCCACCAACACTTACCTTTCCCTGCATGGAAAGCATGGGATCAGTTGGCGTCGAGAGTCCTCCTCCAGTGCATCCATTTACTGGGGTAGCTATACCATATGTGAGTGCAATGCAGTCAATTTCCAGGGAGACACCGCTACCGGATGGGGAAAAAGTCGCAAGAGGATTTGCTGAACTCCCTGCAGTTGGAGCAGATCCAGCACCGATGTCATAAGTTACTACTCCGGAATCAGCAATTGTCACTGTTCCGGATATGGTTGCAGTAAATGACAGACCCGTTATAGGTGTCCAGCCTGGAAGGGAAGTTGGGCCAACAACAATGCTCCATGTCCCAGCAGCATATGAACCGGTTACTGGGAGAGAAATTGGATGCTGTGGACTTCCGAAAGTTCCAGTTGCACTCACGGTAAGTCCGCTGGTACTGGAGAGTGTAACTGACACTCCCCCAAGAGAGAGTCCTGGAAGTGGTGCATACGTGCCACTGTTCGACAGTGTTATGGAAGCACTTCCGCCATTTATGGTTCCACTCGTGCCAGTCTGCACAGTGAATGAACCGTTCCATGTACTGCCAAACGGCACATTGCCAAGTGAAAGGGTCCCTGTTGCCGTAGTAGAACTGCCTGACCAAGTGACATTAATGTCTGTATCAACATATGGAGAGGCACTCGGAACAATTGATGGACCAATGTGCACTGCAATCCCTTGGGTAGTTCCATTTGTGAAGGAAAGCGTGAGATCGTACGTAGTGGAAGCATCTGGAGTTCCGAAAGGAAGCGTTACCCCAGTAACGTGAAGTACCCCTGAGCTGATTGTCCCCAGAGTTCCGCCATTAGCTGTTGTACTTGAGATGTTGAAGCACAAATCACCTGCATTGTCGAGCGTGATTCCTGGGAGTTTCCACCCGGCAGGAAATTGAAGGGATCCTGAAGTTATGCAGAGATTTGTGCTGACTGTTGTATCCGCAATGTACCCAACTAGTCCAGTACCGCTCACACTTCCATTCAGGAAACTTAACTGGATTGATAACAGTGGAATATCCGCATTGGGAGTGCATGTTCCAAGGAGACCAGTAGCCGTTGCGGAAAGGGTAGATGCACCGCCAAGACTTGAAGGCGTGAAGGTAAGTACTTTTCCTGCAGTTCCAACGGCATTCCAGAGGGTTTGAAATGCTGTACTGCATGTTCCACCTAGCGTAAATGTGGCAGTAGTGGAAGGAGGAGCAGCAAAATCTGCACTTGGTGCAACCGTTACAGAAAACGTTTCCGTTGTGGTTGGTATGGCAAGAGAGCATGTTGCAATTGAAGTACCATTTGCCCCTGCCACGAGCGGAACTTTAGAGCAGTTGGCAATGCTCGTTGTACCAAGGAGAAAATCCGCATTCCCTTCTGGAGAAACAAGTGATCCTGCACTCGTGTTTGTCACTGTCGCTGTAATCAGCATGTTTGCTGCATTGGCTGGATCTGGACCGACTGCAGCTTGCAGCGAAGTAGACGCGGATGCAATGGTGACAGAAGCAGGTAGCGATGTACTGCCTTCATACGCTCCACCCGCATATGCATACGATGCCTCAAAGGTGTATGGAGTTCCTGAGACTGCTTCCACAGGAAGCGTGCATGTGGCAGTTCCACTGTTGACTGCCACATTCTGGCAGATGGGAGATCCCGATGCACCAGGTATTGGCTGGACAGTTGAGGATCCTGTCCCAGCGATGACTTCATCAAAAGCAACCGTTCCACCCGATACGGGAGCACCAGATGAAGTCACTGATGCACTGAGTGTTATGGGTGTGCCAAAGGAAATGGACAAGGAACCTGGTGTAAGAGTGAGAGATGTTGAAGTGGGAAGTCCACTTACACTGAAATAACTGGGATTCGACATCGTATCCGAAGCAGTAGTAAGCAGAGGAAGTGAGGTCGAGGGAGTAAAGATGGCGACAAGAGCATCCTGACCACCAGCAGTTGGCTTGTACTGGCATGTTGCTGTGCCTGTTCCAGAAGAACCTGCTTGGACAGCTATATTCATGCAATTTGTGGAGTTACCATTTTCGTAGAAGCTCACTGTTCCTGCAGGAGTTGCTGGTTGAGATCCAGCAGGAACTACGGACTGCACAGTTGCAGTAACCGTGATCGATGTGCCCCCACTGACACTCACAGGATGGGTATCTGATCCATAAGGGCTCACGGAAATCTGTGTTGGATCTGGATTGGGTGTGTAAGTCGTTGTAACCTCTGTACCAGGCTTCCAGTTTTGACATTCGGGAACTGTACTCCCTGAAGGACAGAACACTGCACCAAATGTATGTTGTGATGCATCTATTGCCAACATCCCAACTGTACATGTCGCAACACTTGTTCCCGGACTTCCACTCACAGGAGCAGGAGTTGCAGGTGAACAACTCGCTATGTTTCCATTGTCTGTAAAAACAACAGAGCCGCTTCCAAGAGGTGCAGCCTGCGTGTTGCTTGCATCTGTAATCGTTGCAGTAACCGTAACGGGAACGCCAACATATGGATCATTTTGGGCAGCACTCACGGAAATTGTCGTTGAGGTTGCTGCAGGAGTGATCGTATATTGGACATTCGTCGATGTTGCTGTAGAACTACTCGATGATAATGTTTGACTGTCTCCCTGATATGTGGCTACTAGTGCTCCCTGGGTTTTTGAGGGAACATACGTACATGATGTTGCAGTACCTGTCATGACACCACCGTTTGTTTGAACCAGTGTCAGGGGTGCAGGATTTGTCTGACCCACCCCTATACAGGTCGCTGCAGCTCCTGTAGCTGCATACGTATACAGGACAGTTCCTGTACCTGACGTATCGGATGAAGGTATGTTCGAAACTGTTGCAGTTGCAGTTTCCTGCGTCCCATAGGTGATCGTTGCACCCGATGCATCTGGTGAAACACCAAGCGTTGTTTTCGTCTGGAACTTTGCAACCGTCAGTGACTGGGGAGCTGGGGGCGTTTGCCCTGAGGAAGGTGCATTGAGATTGTCGTTGTTCCCTGCATATGTTGCTATGAACTCATAGTTCGTTCCTGGCGTTGCAGAGAAGGGACAGGAAGGAGTAGCTGCAGTCTGGGCTGCGAGATTACTTGGTATTGTTTGAGTGCATGCAGTACTTGATGGCATCGGAAACGTCGTGGTGGTACTTGTTGAATACAGGAACGTAACAGTCCCGTCTGTTGTACCCTGGTCCTGTCCGAGAGAGCCAATTGCATATGCAACTGGAGTAACAGTGACAGATAATGAATACTTGGTTGCTGTTACTGGGGTAATGCTAACGTTGCCAATAGTTGTTGGATCTTTGAGACCTGTGAGATACAGAAGGGAACTGTTCTGCTGTGCAGTTGCACCATCACCCGAGTAGTCAGCCGTGTAGCTGACTGTTCCAACTGCAGGAAGTGTGATGGAACATGTTGCAGTACCACTACTGTCCAGTGCCACTGCAACACAAGCAGATCCTGTTCCACTGCTTGCTGAATAATTGAATGTAACAGTGCCTGTTGGTATGTACGTTGGATTGGACGGTGTAGTGACATGAGCAGTGAGGGTGATAGCTCCTACTGCACCTGCATTGGCTGAACTTGCAGAACCTGTAAGCTGCACAGATGGTGTGGCAAGGGGCCATGACACTGTGACAGATCCAGCAGAATTGGGTCCAGCTCCACCACCTGGTGTATCTGTCACGCCACTGACATACGTGCCATTGTATCCATCAGATCCACCTGCACCGCCGCCGCCGGAACTGTCTGTGCTCCCGCCGCCGCCACCGCCGCCGCCGAGCCAGCCTCCACCTGCACCGCCACCGCCTCCGCCTGAACCGGAGGCACCACTACCACCTCCTCCACTTCCTCCAGAGCTCGATGAACCGCTACTACCGCCACCACCCTGGTCTACAGAGCACGCCCCGTAATTGGATCCTGAGCCACCTCCTCCACCGGATGCCCCAGCAGTTCCACCATATCCATTGCACGACCCACCACCATTTGAACCGTTTCCACCGTTTGCTGCAGTAGCACCTCCTGTACCACCTGTCGATGAACCCTGGCCAGAGCCATATCCCCCGTAGGAGCCACCCCCACCAGCAGCAATCATGCGTGTTCCATTTACGTAAATGCTTGAACTGCCACCACCTCCACCGCCACCATTGTGTCCACTGCCACCTGAACCTCCGTCTGGCCATCCGCCAGCGCCACCAGTTCCACCATTATCCCCGTTGCCAGCTCCACCTACATTGATGGAGAGCGTAGAGCCGCCCGACACTGCAAGTGTTCCAGATATCTTGCCTCCAGCTCCATTACCACTGCCAGCTCCACCCGCACCACTCAGTGACACGTGTACTGATGTGAGTCCAGATGGAAGTGAAAGGCTCTGTGTTGAACCGGTATACCCATACGTACACTGTTCCGTATAGTTTCCTGATGAACCAATCTGGGAACACGCAGTTGGAAGAGGATTGCTCAGCGCAAGAGCCCGTGCATCCAGAGCCAACTGGTTCAAGGGTATGCGCTCAGGGGTCGTGACATAGCCTGAGGGAAGTTTGAATGTCTGTGGCGCAGAGTGATACGGCAAGAGTGCAGGTTGAACTGCTGCAGGGTTCACGACCACATTCGCAAGTGAAGTTGTGATTGCAAACATGAGAAGCACAACAAGCGTGATCTGCCGTGCTCGGCTCACTGAAACCCTCATCCTACGCATGCATACTTCTCATGGACGGTTTGCTGAATATGCTCTCCACTTTTCAGTACATATGACAAGATCCTTGTCGATATATCCTGACATCCCAAACGATCTATCTGCTGCACAAATGTGAAGTCATTCTTCACGTAAAAAAAACTATAGCATTCCCACACAAGTGGACGCCATTGCTGCTGCGACGAGTGAAAATGTCCTTATGGATACAAGAAGGGACGGTTCCCGTGGAACCGTCCCTTTGGAAAATACGTCTCTATTCCTCTGTTCCAGGGTGCGTACGAAGATTGTCATCAATCATCTTGACCACAGTCGGATCAAGGAGTGTTGTCACATCTCCAAGCTCACGGTGTTCAGCCACATCACGGAGAAGTCTCCGCATGATCTTGCCGCTTCTTGTCTTTGGCAGTTCCGGAGTCAGAATGATCTGTCGGGGTTTCGCGATTGGACCAATAGTGGTAGCAACGTGATCCCGGAGATCCCCAACGAGTCTGCTTCCGTCTTCATCCGACTTTGCCTGCTCACCCTTGACTGTTACGAATGCAACAATGGCTTGGCCAGTAATGGGATCTGATGCTCCAACGACTGCTGCCTCCGCCACAGCAGGATGCCCCACAAGCGCATGTTCGATCTCTGTTGTCGAGATACGATGGCCGGATATATTCATGACATCATCGACTCGGCCAAGAAGCCAGATGTCGCCATCCTCATCCCGCTTGGCACCATCTCCTGCAAAGTACATCCCCTCAAAGCGAGACCAATAGGTTTCCCGGTACCGCTCAGAATCTCCCCATATTCCCCGAAGCATTCCTGGCCATGGCCTCTTGATGACGAGATAGCCACCTGCACCATTCGGAACAGCATTCCCATGATCATCAACCACATCAGCTTCGATGCCAGGGAATGCACGCATGGCTGCACCTGGTTTCGTTGAGGTGATTCCTGGAAGCGGTGAGATCATGATGCCTCCAGTCTCTGTCTGCCACCATGTATCAACAATTGGGCAGTTGTCACGACCAATATACTTCCGGTACCACATCCATGCCTCTGGATTGATTGGTTCACCAACAGATCCAAGAAGACGGAGCGAGGAAAGGTCATGGACTTCTGGATATGACTCACCCCACTTCATGAGGGTACGGATCGTAGTTGGAGCAGTATAGAGGATGCTCACCTTGTACTCTTCAACAATCTTCCACCACCGGTCTTTGCCACCTGCATCAGGTGTTCCCTCATACATTACGGAAGTCGCACCATTCGCGAGTGGTCCATACACGATGTAGCTGTGCCCAGTCACCCAGCCAATGTCAGCAGCAGTCCAGAATATATCACTGTCCCGTTTGAGATCAAAAATGTACCGGTGTGTCGTTGATGTATGCACAAGGTACCCAGCAGTTGTATGAAGAATGCCCTTTGGTCGTGCTGTCGTACCACTCGTGTACATGATGTAGAGTGGATGTTCTGCATCAAAAGCTTCAGGCGTGTGCGAAGATGACTGACGCTCCACGATGTCATGCCACCAGACATCCCGTCCCTCAACCCAATTGACTTCCCCTCCTGTTCGACGCACCACTAGCACAGAGCGCACATTGGGACACGTTTCAAGAGCTGCATCTACCTGGGGCTTGAGTGGGAGTGCACTTCCACGGCGGAACTGCCCGTCTGCAGTGATAACTACACGTGCATCTGCATCCTGGATTCTTCCGGAAAGAGCCTCTGACGAAAATCCCCCGAACACAACAGAATGCGGGGCACCAATTCTGGCACAGGCAAGCATTGCAACAACTGCCTCAGGAATCATAGGCATGTAAATTGCAACCCTGTCGCCAGCTTTGACACCAAGTTCCTCAAGTGCATTGGCTGCCTTGCTCACCATGCTGAGCAAATCCCGGTACGTGATGACCCGTCGTTCACCCTCTGGTTCACCAACCCAGTAGTAGGCAACTTTGTCTCCACGTCCCTCTTCAACATGCCGGTCAACACAATTTACAGAAGCATTGAGTTTTCCACCGACAAACCACTTAGCAAACGGGAGATTCCACTCCAATGTAGTGTCCCAGTGCTTTTCCCACTGCAACTGTTCTGCTTCTTTTGCCCACCACGCGACAGGGTCCTGTGCAGCCTCGTCATAGAGGGATGGTTGAGCATTCGCATTCTTGGCAAATGTGTCGGATGGGGCAAAATGCCTATGTTCATGAAGCAGTGCAGCAAGTGCCTCGCCCTGAATAGAGCCTATCGTATCGTTGCTCATCATCAACCTCCTGTGGGTCTGTCAGTGGCTCTGGATCGCCAGTGAGTGTGTGGGGATCACATTTCGACCAAAGGTCTCATTCACGACGCCAGCAAAGGAAGCATACCAAGCTGCAATGGCTGTCAGGATACCGAGATATCCACCAATCTGATTGAACAACGTCGATGATGTCCCTGACCCGATGGTGAGTGCAAGAAAGGTAAGTGCAAGCAGGACAAATACAACTGCAACTGCTGTGGAAACACGGAAGGACGCAATCATCATATAGCAAGTGAAGATAGTCCACGAGAGAAGAAATACAGTTACAGCTGCGTTTACATCACCTGCATTGCCAATAGAAGGAGCAATGAACCTGCCGAAAACAAAATATGAAATCCAGAACGCACCATATGAGGTAAATGCCAAAGCACCAAAAGTATTTTTTCGCACGAATTCCCACATTCCTGCAGCAAATTGGGCTATTCCTCCATATACGAGAGCAAGGGCAAGTGCTGCTGCAGCAACCCCTTTCGCCCCTGTTCCAATCTGGGCATTGGAAATGCTCAGTACAAACGTCGTCATCGCGAAAGCAGCAAGACCAAGTGGTCCTGGATCTGCGACTTTCGGCTGTGCTGTTGATGGACTGTTCGATGCCATGCCGCGCCTCCTTTTTCTTCCACTCACATACGTGAGACAAAGTACAGCACTTTCATTTTTATCCTGTGTCCAGGAAAATGAAATGTCAATGAGGAACTATGAGTTTTCTCATTGCAATGGAGTGTAGGACTACCTGACAGTGGGCAGATTTGAATAGCACTTCACACTATCATTCATCGGCGTAATGCACGCGACGGATACCTATGCGACCTGCTGATCAGCAGTACCGTGTCCAACGTTGACTCGTTCAAGAAACTTCGCAACTGCAGCCTGGCGATGGAGTACGGATCGGATGCGTCGACAGAGGCCCTCAGCCTGTTCTGGCTCGCCATGAACTGCATACGTCTTCTTGGCAGGGGCATTCGCAAGCCATGCAACAAGTTCCTCTGCATCAGCATGTCCAGAAAAGCCCACATGCTCGATACGAGAACGCACAATCAGTTCCCTTCCATCAAGGAGAAGACGTTTTGCCCCACCAGCAAGTGCACGACCTGGAGTACCCTCTCCCTGGTAACCAACAAGAATGACAGTGTTATTTGGATCATCAAGCCTTCCTGCAAGATGTCCAACAACAGGACCTCCAGAAGCCATTCCAGAGCTTGCAACGATGATGACACCACGCTTCTTCGAAAGATCCATTCTGTCTTCCCACGATCTCACTTCATGGAGTTGTCCCACTGGATTAAAGGGGTCAGTGTGTCCAGCCTGCGGTCGAAGGGAAGGATCTTTTTCCGCAATTGCAGCACGGTAGAGATCCAGGACAGATAGAGACATCTTGCCATCCACATAGACCGGGGTTGGCGGAAGTGTGCCGTTCTTCATGAGTTCCCCAATGTGACGAAGAACAACCTCTGTTCGGTCGACTGCAAATGCAGGAATGATGACCGTTCCACCTCGCTGGACAGTTTCTTTGATTGCTGTCACAAACTTTGCAATTGCAACATCTTCTGGCTCGTGATGATTGTCGCCGTATGTCGATTCAACGATCATTGCATCTGCTTGTGGTGGTGCTTCTGCTGGAAGGAGTATCTGATGGCCAGCTTTACCCAGATCACCAGATACTACAATGCGCTTTCCCGATTCCGTGAGGTTAAGCTCAACGGATGCAGATCCAAGGATGTGCCCAGCATTACGGAGTGTTGCACGAATGCCTGGTGCTACCTGGAACTCCTCATTCATGGGAACATCACGAAGATGGAGAATCGCCTGTGCTGCATCGGTGCTCGTATAGAGTGGAGCCCGTACAACATGCACGAGTCGATTTCGTTCCTTTCCTTTCTTGCCCTTTGGTGGACGGGATTCCATCTCCTGAATCTTTGCTGAGTCCATCAAAATGATCTCGGCAATTTTATTCGTCCACTTTGTTCCATAGATCTTGCCTCGGAACCCATCACGAACCAGCTTCGGAAGATACCCGACATGGTCAAGATGTCCATGGGTCAACACAATGGCATCTATCTCCGATGGTGGAATCGGAAAAGGATCATAATTCCGCTCCTTGAGATCCTTGTCACCCTGGAACATGCCAGCATCAACGAGGATTTTTGCACTTCCTGTATCAATGAGATACCGACTTCCTGTAACAGATCCAGCTGCACCGAGAAATTGAATAGTCGGTTCTGATGCCACGTACTCTCCCCCTTCAATCAGCACACCCTTGGGCACGACTCTGGAGCATCCATATTCATGCTCCTTCAGTGTAGGAAATACCACCCGGACCACACAGGGACAATGTGGGACATTGTGCTCGTTGTCGAGAACATTACACTTCGTGCCGAAGTTCATCACATGCACGAGCACGAAGCGTTCGCTTCATCTCATCTATGCTGTCACGGAGAATCCTCTGTGCAGCATCGGGGAGATTCCCACCCGCAAGATCTTCGATCACAGCAACAACGTCTGTTCTGATGACATGTACGGGAAAGGCCAGCCTCGTGAGTTCACGTGCTTCGACAGCGGACCATGCCCCCTGCCACAAATCCTGAACGAATGTGCAGTACTTACTGACATAGGGTGCAAGAAGTTCTTCCTGATCCCACCGCTGGAACCCTGCGAGATGAGCAGCACGCTCGTACAGGCTTGCACCACTCTTCTGTGTTGCTGCAATCCATGCGTCCTCCTTTGCCGCACCTGTTGGTCGGAGTGCTTTCGCTGCAAGTAGGTTGCGCTGACCCTGGTCCGTTGGATCGCGATGTCCCTCCTCGTCAAGGAGTTGTGCATCTAGCATATTGTGAGCTGCTAGTGAAAATACGATATCCCATCGGAGGACCTGGTCAACTTTGAGACCCTGAACTTCCAGCGAGCCATCGAGAATGTGTACGAGAAGTTCCATTTCATCGGGCTCCCCAGCAAGACGAATGAAACTCCGTGCCCAGAGATACTGCGTGTCACTTCTTGGAAGTGCTTCCCTCATCATCCTGCGTGCAACACTGGTGAGTTGCTGTCGATAGGAGGATCTTTTTGCAACTGATCCATACCGGGTCAGGGCAGTTTGTGCCTTGCCAAGAAGTCCCCGTTCCCCCTCAAGGACTGGCATTGCCGTTTCAAGCGGAGCATGTGTAGCTATGCATTCCAGGTACTCCCCCGTTGAAAATTCACCATCTCGAACCATATCCCACAGGATTCCCCAACACGTGGCCCGTGCAAGCGGATCATCGAATGCACTGAGATGGTGGAGTACTGCAGTCAGTGAGCGTGGGTCGAGACGGATCTTTGCATAAGTGAGGTCCTCATCATTGACGAGCAAAACATCCGGGATGGAAAGATTCTTAAAACCAGGCATTTCTGTCGTTGGTGATGCGACGGACAGTGTACATTCCTCCTGGTGGACACGCTCCAACCTGCCTTCTGTATTCAACACGTAAGCACCTACACGAATTACATGTGGCCGAAGCACTTCATCTCCTGTTCCGTGTGATTGGCAAAGGCTGAAGGATGTCATCCTGTCGTGATCAACGATGGCCCCTCCAGTAATCCTGTTCATTCCACGGGTTTTGAGCCATACTTGTGCCCATTCATTGAGGGAGATGCCTGATGCATGTTCCATCTCCTGCAGATAGTCCTCAAGACTTGCATTGCTGCGAGCATAGCGTTCGAAATATGCACGAAGTCCTTTCACAAATGCAGGGAGCCCAATGTAAGCAATGAGTTGACGGAGAGAGGCTCCACCCTTTGCATAGCTAATCCCGTCAAAGTTGTCGAGGGCACGACTGACTGGCTTGGGAGAGTCAGCTATGGGATGGCTCGATGGAAGCTGGTCATCCGCCATACCCCATGATTTCCTTCCATTTGCAAATGTTGCCCAAACATGAGATTCGGGGGAGATTGCATCCTGGGACAACTTTTCAAAGAGATCTGCAGAACTCTCATTGAGCCAAAGATCCTTCCACTGCCTCAGAGTAACTTCATCACCAAACCACATATGTGCCATTTCATGAAGGATGAACTCCATCATCATGTCCTTCTGGGCAGCAGTCTTCTTACCTTTGAACACACACAGTTCATCGCGGAATGTCACACATCCAAGGTTTTCCATCGCACCTGAATTGAATTCAGGACAAAGCACCTGGTCGTACTTCGGACATGGAAGTGGCCTCCCGAATAGATCCGTGTAGTACGTCAAACCCTTTTCTGTCAAATCAAAAATGAAATCTGCATCAAGAAACTTCTCCAGGGTTGCACGCACATACACACCAAGCGGAATTCCACTTGCTGTCACTCGATTGTGTGAAATGAATGGGCCAGTACACCACGCCATGAGATACGTAGAAATGGGAATGGTTTCTTCAAAGATCGTGGTCATCATTCCCGATGATGACCGACTGGCCATCGCAGGGAAATTGCTCAGTGCTACCCACGCCTTCGGAGCTGTCAATCGCAGGGAAAAACGTCCCTTGATATCCGGCTGGTCAAAGCAGGGAAACCACCTATGCGCATCAAATGGTTCGCTATTCGTGTACATATATATGCGGCCATCCGTATCAATAGTCCTGTGAAGGCCTATTCCTGCACGTGAATAGCGGAATCGAGCCTGAATCTCAAGAGTGTTCTCCCCAAGGCTGCACTCCTCACACATGATCCGTCCGTCCCGAACTGCATCTGGGGAAATGGGCCTTCCGTTGAGCACCACAGACTGCACACTCTGTGCATCACAATCAATCCAGGTCGATGTCGATGCACTGGAAAATAAAATCTTTGTTGTACAAGGGAAATCATCGTCCGTATGAACATCTGATACGCGTACTTCTACTGCATACCGAACATTGCGAATGTTACGAGCACGCTGTTCTGCTTCCTCGGGGTACTGATCATCGTTGAGCATGTATTTCACCCACTCCCGTGATGCCTTTCACTCTTGACTACACAATGTGCTGCACAATACCAAAAACTGCCTTCACAGTGCTTCGACTGTTCGCAACTATTCATCATGAGATACGATTCACACATGTCACCTAAGAATGATCCTTTGACAGATATCCTTGATAACGTCACACCCGTCGTGAAGGCAATTGAAGCTGAAGAAAAACAGCTTCTTGCTGCAGGTTCATCAGATCCTGTCACCTATGTTGTTGCCTGCGAAGGAATGCCACATCTCGAAGGTAGTGGAACAGCATTCTGGGATGTGAGTGCCATTCGGGTCGAAGGTACTGATGGGAGCATTGTTTTCAATGCCACTCTTGCATCCATTTCAGGCTACAGAAAGTACAATTGGCACACCATCCGACTCGTTACGCAGAAATGCGTATGCGATATCACCTTTCCCCTGCATGAGGAATACCAGAAACATGTCCTTGCCATACGCAAAAGAGTCTCGGAAACAGTAGCTCCCTTTCTAGCTGCCTCTCAAGCATCACTTCCCCTCAGCACTGCAGGCAATGTAAACCAATTCCTCATCAATCTGCCCGAGAACGTTTCCCAGCAGTACATGTCGCATGCAGTTCGTTGGATCGACAGTCTTGATGCCTCATCCATACCCAACATTGAGAAAGCCGAAGTTGCCAAGACACTTGCATCGTCATCTGCTGGGGTTCATGTGAATCGCACAACACCCATCATACTTTTAATTGTTCTCCTGATAGTTATAGTAGTAATCGTGATACGAATTGCGTCCGGGCTGAACCCGCCCGTGTAGTTCTAGCCGGAGTGGAAATGGTGCAATTTCCTATCGTTGACAGGTAGTCACTGAAATGTACTGTGCTGCATCTACAAAGGAGGTGAGCGATGAATGGAATACAGGTCATACGAGAAGGTTTGTCCAGAATTGACCAGCTTGTACCTGAAGCTCTCACAGACCTCCGCGAGGATGAACTGCTTGTTTGACCAGATAAGGATTCCAACTCCATTGCGTGGCTCATTTGGCATCTCACACGAGTGCAAGATGCTCAAATTGCTGATCTTACAGAATCCGAACAGGTATGGACGTCAATGAACTGGTCCACACTCTTTGACCTGCCTTATGCTGCTGATGCAACAGGGTATGGTCAGAGTTCTACAGAGGTTGGACGGTTCACTGTTGCCAATGCTGAACTTCTTCTTGGGTACTTCAATGACACTTCACAAACAACACGCACGTTTCTTGAGTCACGAAACGATGCGGATCTCGACTCCATTGTCGACACGCGATGGGATCCACCTGTGACTATGGGCGTCCGCCTCGTGAGCATCATCTCCGATGACATCGAGCATGCTGGTCAAGCCGCATATCTTCGGGGAATGATGCTTCGTGCACGACGTGCACCACCGGACTGCACGTGAACTCCTTCGCGAAACGAGAAGCAGCACGTCATGAAGCGTTCTGTTGTTCAGCAACCTTTTTACGAATGTCCTCCATATCAAGTGCACGCACCTGAGCAATGAGGTCATTGAGTGCAGCCTGCGGAAGAGCACCAGGTCGCATGTAAACGATAACGTTCTCGCGAAGAATCATGAGGGTTGGAATCGACATAATGTTGAATCCTGCTGCCAGCTCTTGTTCCTCCTCAGTATTCACCTTTGCAAACACGAGATCTGGATTCTCAACAGATGCAGTTTCAAATACTGGAGCGAATGCCCGACAGGGAGGACACCATGATGCCCAAAAGTCCAAAAGGACAATGTCATTGTCAGAAATGAGCGATTCAAAGTTGGCTGCAGTTGCAGTGACAGTTGCCATGCTTTCTCCTAATTTTCTGGTAGCCACAACCATGTGGCAGCATGTCCACTGTATACCCACATGGGTATACAATTACACACTGCATTATGCAAGTTTCATGAAAAGCTCCTGAAAGACGGTAATGGGATCCTGCCCATCAAGATCACCATGTTCAGGATGCTGAATGCAATCTGTCACCCCTGCAGCTACAATTCGAAACCCTGCCTGCTCCAATGCCTTCGATGCTGCAGCAATCTGGGTAACGATTTCGCGGCACTCACGTCCTTGGTCAATCATCCGCTCAATGCCACGTACCTGACCCCCAATCCTGCGCAGGCGCTTTCTCACTTCATCCTTCACATCGCTCTGCAATTCCATCATCCACCTCCACACTTCCTGACTACTCCCGCACCCGTTGCCTCATCGAGTCGGATACACACACAAGCGAACAACCCTTTACGATAAACTTCTGGTTTTCTCCCTGCCCCGACTTAGTGATGGTTTCACCATCTGGGTGAGTGCAAGCATCCGTTCGCGAACAGTTGGTGACTTCCAAACAGGTATCACAGGTTGGCCAGATCCCCACTGTTCCACAGCACTCTTCCCTACATTGACACCTTCCTTGGGATCAAGGTACTGCGTCACTCCATGAAGTCCTCCAACAGGTATCACATCGACGGTATATCCACGATGTCGTGCTAAGACAATATCTTTCTGGAGATTTCCCCGAAAGATCAGTCCTGACGCAAGTGCAACTCCCTGCTGTGGGGAAACCACTTTATGTCCAGCGACTGATGGTGCTGCATCAATGATGATGAGTGAGGCATGTGCGACTCTTGGCGAAAGTATCCTCAATACCTCTTGCACCCCATAATTGTCCCGGAAACCACCATCTGCATACGGAACTCCATTGATAGATGCGATCGGTTGCAGTGGAACTAGTGCAGACGATGCAGCGACATACGGAACAAGCCGTTCCGATGATTCTTTGTGCTCCATGGAATTCCAATACTCCATGGATCCCGTATTGAGATTCACTGCACCGAGAATAAGTGCTGGATTGCATTCCTTCCAGAGTGCATTCGAGAGCCCTGTCCTGCGTGACACTTCTGTTATGTCCCGTGCGCCAATGAGACTTGGTGTCCGCCTTCGTACATATTCAACTATGTGGTGCAGTGATGGTCTAGCCATGGGAGTGAATGCACCATTTCTCCAGAGTTCCACAAGCTGTCTTGCTCCCTGAAGCCCGGGATGCGTTGCAAGGTATGCTCCATTCCATGCCCCAATGGACGTGCCGACTATTGCATCAGGCTCATACCCGTTCTCCATAAGTGTGAGGACAGCAGCTGCCTGAGCCGAACCATTTGCGCCACCTCCGCTCAAGAGGAGCACACGGGGATGGGGAAGCCGGGTAATGGCATTACGGACAGTATCCTGCGAGTGACCTGGCTCACCCATTCAAATCCCTCCACTTGTATATCGAATAAGGGTATCGCGTTTCCCATTGGATATGTCGTGAGGAATCTGAGTGGCACTTAAAATTGTGACTTTGGTCCCGAAGCATGCTGGCCTGCTCCCCTATAGCGGAAACATGATCGGGCACACGATAGTGATACGAAAACGTACTACTCCGCACCAGACTGAGGAATGCCAACAGTGAACACCATGCCAGTCGAGCCGCGCCCCAAGCAGCACAACGCATCCAGTCTTCGGACACGGGCTCTGGCCGTGGCAGTCATCCTATTCCTCCTTGGAATCCCGGTTACTGCACTGCTTGCGACCACTGTGGAAGGGTCAAATGCTACACATTCCCTTATGCTCATAGAATCCGCTGGGGGAGAGAGCTGTTCCGGAGCAGGTTCATCTTGCAGTATAAATCTCATCGGCAGCAGCACTCCTGGTGCCCCTGGTGAGATGAGTACACGTTCTGTTGTTCTCAGGAATGAAGGGAATGTGCCTGCAGTTCTCTCCCTGCAAACCCTCGGCTGCACAGCAGTTCCAGACAGCGATGAAGGATCGCGTGCGGGCTCAGACCGTGCTGGCTTCTGTGACAAACTCGACATCACGATTGAGGCAGATGGAAAGTGCTTCATTCCTCATTCAACGCACTCCTGTCCTCTTCCTTCTTCACAGACTACACTCGCCTCCACTGGATCGACCTTGGTGAACATGGGTACTCTTGACGGGGGATTCTCTATCGTCGTGACCGTGCGAATCCTGTTTGATCCCAAAGCAACGAATGCAGATCAAGGTCTTGAGGCACTGGAGCCGATGCACTGGACACTCACTGCCTAGAGGTTGTCAGTCATCTTCTTCCCAAGTGGAATCGTCAGCATCCCTTTGCCGTGCAACAAATGCAATGATTTCTGTTCTGCGGGAAAATCCGAGCTTGGCGAGAATGGTACTGACATAATTTTTCACTGTCTTCTCTGCAAGGTGTATTTCCTCGCCAATTTGACGGTTTGACAGTCCTTCCGCAACGAGGTCTATGATCTTCTGTTCCTGGGCTGTGAGAGTATCGAACCCGTAGGTAGACTGACCGCGAAGTCTGCTGAGTACCCGCTCTGTTACTGCTGGATCCAGAAGTGACTCACCTCGATGCACCTTGTGCAGTGTATCAATAAGGTCATTTCCCTTGATGCGCTTCAGGACATACCCGGATGCACCTGCCATGATCGCACTGAACAGTGCCTCATCATCCATAAACGAAGTGAGCATGAGCACCCGTATGTTAGGATAACGTTCCCTGATCTCACGACATGCCTCTATACCCGATTCCCCTGGCATGCGTACATCCATAATGACGATATCTGGATGCACGTTTCCGACTTCTTGAAGGCATTCAAATGCATTGCCAGCTTCTCCCACAACTTCAATTATCGGATCCACTTCGAGCAGGTTCCGGAGTCCACGACGAACAAGCTCGTGGTCATCACAGATCAATAGTCGAATTCGCGAGGTCACGTGTGCTGCACTTCCAGTTATGGCAAAGACTGCTGATACCAGAATGAGGTAACTTAGTCATTATCGTCAAGGGACTTTTGTCACCCCCAGACCAGACCCTGCTCAATGGCTTCTTTGAGTGTCAAATGCAATAATTAAACTCTGATGTTTGTCAAAGACTTCACAGAGATCGACACTCCAGCAGCAGCTGCACTATCCCTCTTGAAGGGACAATCGCAGTCCGTGCTTAAAAATTGTGTACATCATGCTGCCATAGTTGGAGCAGAGCTCCTGTTGTCAGTGGATATCGATGTTCCCCCGCTCGAACCAGTGCCAAACGGAGACATTGCAATCTCCGATATTGTCGAGAGTGCAACCGGTTTTGTCATCCCCATTGCTGTGCGGGAACCGAATTTTCCCGATCTCGACTTTGATCTTGAATTTTTTGCCATGGGAGAGGATGTTACGCGAATAAACCTCATGGCATACTACGATGTTAGCCCATTCCTCCTCTCTACACCGCTTGACAAGAGACGTATGCAAAGCGTTGCTGAATCGACTGCACGTGCATTTCTCGCATGCCTGACCACTTTCCTGACTACTGCACGTGAACACGAACATCAAAGGACATCGTAACTTGCATCCCGCGGTACGCTCCACACGATTCTCGTACCGCCTGTCCGTCTGTGGCGAATGGTCATTCTCCCTCCGTGTGCCTTTGCACGTTCCTCAAGATTGCGGAGTCCCATGCCCTGTTTTTTTTCATTAGGCATTCCAATGCCATTGTCGACCACCTCTACAATGACTTCTGAATTGACAGACACTGTAAGTGATGCATGCGTTGCCTTCGCATGGCGAACCAGATTGCTGAGGAGTTCACGTACAACCAGGAGCAGTTCGGCGTTCAGCCCGTCTGAAAGTGCTGAATCCACTTGCCCAATGAACCGTACTCTGGGCTCAAATCCAAGGAGTGCTGATGTGTCAGACACATGGGTAAGTATGGACATCCGGAGCTGATGCACACTATCTTGTGAACTCTGCAGTGCAAAGATGACACTCCGAATGTCATCAATAGTTTCCTCAAGGTCATCCACTGCATGCTGGACACTCTTGTGCACTACTGAGAAATCCGTTGATCCAAGTGATGACTGGAGGGTGAGCCCTACTGCAAAGAGTCGCTGAATGACGGAATCGTGAAGATCGCGGGCAATCCTTTGCTGTTCATTCAATACAGCAAGCTCTTTCATTTGTTCACTGAGTTCCACATTTTCCAGACGGACTGCAGCAAGTCCTGCTAGGGCAACCACGAGATCCTCATCCCGCTTCGTAAATGGCTTTTCCCCCTCCTTGTCTGTCAGATACAACTCCCCAAATGTCCGCCCCCCAACATGGACAGCAGTTCCAAGGAATGAAGTCATGGGCGGATGGTGCTCTGGAAAGCCACTGAAACGTGGATGACTCGCAAGGTTCGAGATACGGAGCACCTGACGGGACTTCAGCAGTTCTCCAAGGATGCCTATACCTACAGGAAAATGCTTGATGTGTTGCAGCCCTGACATGTCGTCAATTCCATCAACAATCATGTTCGTTACGCCAATACCCTCCTTGTCACTCCCGGAGCTTTTGATGATCGAGAACGCAGCGTACCGTGCTCCTGTCAGCTGCCGTGCTGCAACGAGAGTCTTCTGGTAGATTGACTGGGGATCCTTGTCACGAACAACAAAGCTCACTTCATCAAGGAGCTTTTCAAAGTCATTCATGCGTAAAACTATATCGCAACTATGCGATACAACATCGCATTTATACACTTCCTTTACACTTCCTTTACACTTCCCTGAAACTGTCCACGCAATGTCCTTGGAAGTTGCTTAGGCTATGAACAAGCCAGTCATCCTGGAATTGGTTGTGCGGGGGGAACATTCAGTGGTGGGGGGAGAGTCTTGAGGAGCTTCATACGGTCAACACCAGCCAACATTCTTGTTCTCGCAGGTTCTGCCAACAGGGAACTTGCAGTAGACATTGCTCGCAACCTGGGTGCAGAACTTGGAAAGCTTGACGTTGCACGTTTTGCCGATGGTGAGATCAAAGTAGTCCTTCCACAGTCCGTCCGCAACACTGATGTTTACCTCATCCAACCAACAAGTGCACCTGCAAATGACAATCTCATGGAGCTGTGCCTCACAGTCGATGCACTCCGTCGAGCCTCTGCTGGCCGTATCACGACTGTAATTCCCTACTTTGGATATCAGCGACAAGAGAAGCAGCTCACCCGTGAGCCAATCAGTGCAAAGTTTGTCGCAAACATGATTGAACTCGCTGGTGCGGACCATGTGATACTGCTGGATGTACATGCCAATGCCATGCAGGGTTTCTTTGATATCCCAGTGGAGCTGCTCACAGCTGCCCGTACAATGGCACATGCAGTTCAAGACAGTATTGGAGAGAACAACTTCGTTGTAGTTTCTCCAGATGCTGGTGGTGTTGCACGTGCGAAGAAATTTGCCTCATATCTCAGTGCTCCACTGGCAATCGTACATAAGGAACGGCCAAACCCTGATGTTGCTGAGGTCGTAGCTGTTGTTGGCGATATCGAAGGTCGCCACTGTATCATTGTCGATGATCTCATCAGTACAGGATCAACCCTTATCAATGCAGCACGTGCATTGAAGGAAAAGGGTGCTCTCGCTGTTTCTGTTGCTGCAACGCACGGTGTATTTGCTGACGGTGCAATCCAGCGGCTCCAGGATTCAGTCATTGATCATATCTACGTCACCAACAGTGTCCCTCTTCGCATCTCAAAGGAACAGCAGAAAGATTGTCCCAAGCTTCACGTTGTCAATATCGCTCCCGTGGTAGCAGAGACAATTGAACGGGTGCACGAAGGGGAGAGCGTTCGGGCCCTATCGGTATAACCCTATGGGAGCGGGAGAATACTTCTACCGACAAGAACAAAGCCGAAGAGAAGTCCGAGAATGACCGGCATCAGAAGCTCCTTCATCTCGTGACGACGTATGTGCACAATGACTGCTCCGACCATAATTGCTACCCCTCCGCCAGCAGCAACTGGAGTCAAGAACTGCGCAATATGAGTTATACCTGGCAGAACACATCCGAGTGCAACTGCAATCTCGCATACCCCGAGCAGACGGATTTGATATTCGGGAATATCATGCACCCATCCCATGACCGGCTCCAGCCTTGCCTTGGATCGGACGACCTTCATTCCGCCAGCCATACCAAAGGTGAGAGTGCACATCCACTGGAAAACCCATAACATGATGTTCACCTGTCATCCCCTCCCGTACCCATGTGCGATACGACTGAAGTCGATGAACCATGCTGTCCTAGTCGCTTCACGCCTATCCAACAAAGACGCCACATGAGTGTCAGACCACCGATGTAACATCCTGCAACGACATCAAAAGGAAGGGGTATCCCACGATGTGTGAGCAGCACGCGCACTCCCAGGGAAATCACCACTCCTGCCACCCATGTGCTGGCCCAGAGTCGTGCTGGAAGTACAGACCTGGAACTGTACAAGTGGACAAGGAGAGCCATCCCGTACCATCCGATGACAAACGGTACAAGGACCACTACATACCACGACACACCGCCAGTGAGTCCGTGGCTTGCATGACCAATAGCCACGAAGGAAAAAAGCACGACAAAATCGAGGCACGCTGCAATTGGCCACAACTGATTCATTCTGGAAGACTGCATATTACTTATCATTGCATTGCTGTCTCACCTCATGTACGCTCAAAGAAGGTGAGGGGATACAACAATTCCCACTACAGTCCTGCACTACGCCTCTTCATTGTTTCCACAGGTCAATAGGAGGCAGGGTATGAATAGCGATCTCGATATCCGTACAGTACTTGAGCGATCACAAACAATTGCAGTTGTAGGCGCTTCTGACGATTCCACGAAGGCTGCATGCACGATTCCAGCCCTTCTCGTAGCTCGTGGTTACCATGTTCTGCCAGTCAATCCATTTCGGAAAACTATTCTTGGAATTCCCTCTGTGCCATCTCTCAGAGACATCAACGAGCACGTCGACATCGTAAATGTCTTTCGCCCTGCATCGGAGGCGAGAGCGCTTGCTGAGCAGGCTGCAGCCATAGGTGCCCGAACCTTGTGGCTCCAGCTTGGAATCAACTCCGATGAAGCAGAAGCTATTTCCCGATCAGTCGGCATGGAGTACATCGAAGATCTCTGTATCGGTGACTCAATTGAACTCCTCGGCATCACGAAGCACCAATACGTGCGCCTCCAGTCTGACGGGTGGAAAGAAATTCCAGGAACTCCTCAACCTGCTTTTGTCCGTCGTCATGATACAGATCAGACTAACAGGCCTTCCTCAACCACAAAAGGAAAAGCACCTGAGTTTATTTGACATGAGCCTAGGCATGCACGGGAGATTCCAGGGCTGCCAGAGGTTCGCCGAGATTGGAGCGCAACGTATCCTCCAGCTCCAGGAGACCAAGTCTTTTCAGTTCTGCCCGATTTTCCTCAGAAATCTTATTGAGTATTTCCTCTCCACGCTTCGTGAGTGACACAAATACCAAGCGACGGTCAGCACCTTCTCCCTTTGTGCGCTGGACAAGGCCAGCCTTGAGACTTCTCGAAATGAGTCCGAGTACACTGTGGTGGCGTAATTGCATTGCCCTCGAAAGTTCAGTCGGAGTTGCATAATCTCGTTCAGGTGTTCCCTGTATGGCAAGCAGGAGCTGATGTTGTGCAGGTGTGATACCGGCTATACGAGCAGCTTGCTCACTGTAGTGAATGAACTTCCTCAGGCGAGCACGAAAGGTAGCAAGTGCCACATATTCACTCTTGTTCATGATGCAACTCCTGAATAGTATGTTGGGTGAATGTATCGAGAACATACTAGGTTGTCAAGACTTGCTCTTGCATTCACCCTGGACTGGACTGGCATGTTCTACCATCCCCTGCATTGGTAGTACAGCCTGCATGACGTGACGCTTTTATCATAAGGCACATCACTAAACAATTTGCAAGTCCAAACATTTCACTCATGATGGGTACAGGAATAAAGACCACTACCCAGTCAACTGCAATTCCCGCCATCAACCTTAGAGGAAAACCCGATGACACTCAATACAGCATCCATACTTGCAGAGTCCTCGCGTTTTTCCCCTGACTCTGTTGCAGTAATTGTAGGAGATGTTCGACTTACGTACAGTGAACTTTGGCTTCAAGCCAAAAAGTACGCAGCCGTTCTTGCTTCCCATGGCATTGCTCCGGGTGATCATGTTGCACTCATGATTCCTAACATTCACGAATTTCCCATTGCATACTATGCAGTCCTTGCTCTGGGTGCAGTTGTCGTACCTATCCATTCCCTCCTCAAACCAGAAGAGATTGAGTACCTTCTTGGCCATTCCAAAGCTGCATGTATCATCACATCACCCCATCACTATGAACAGGTCCTTCCAGCCCTTTCTCACCGTTCAACTCCACTTTTTGCTGTAGCATCACAGATTGCACCACTTCCTGAGGGAGCAATTGCCCTTGATGCGTTGTCGAGCTCTTCGATACCACTGGAACACGTGTCGCCGACAGGTGAACTTGATCCTGCAGTCATTCTGTACACAAGTGGAACAACTGGTCGTCCAAAGGGAGCTGTACTTTCACACAGCAACATGACGTGGCAGGCAACGGTATGTAGTTCTGTATTTGGAGTTACTTCCGACGATATTTTCCTGGGATGCCTCCCTCTCTTCCACGCCTTTGGTCAGTCCAATGCCATGAACACTGCTTTTCGTGCTGGAGCAACAATTGTCCTCTTGCCCCGGTTCGACCCCAATCAGGTACTTGACCTCCTTGAGAGAGAACACATTACTGTGTTCCTTGGCGTGCCAACCATGTACGTTGCCCTACTTGAGGCCCAGAAACACCAAGGTGGAAACTACCCTGACCTTCGCATGGCTATCAGTGGTGGTGCAGCCCTGCCAGCAGCCGTGCTCGAGGCATTTGCCACGAACTTTGGCAGCGACATCTATGAGGGCTACGGGCTCTCAGAAACGAGTCCAGCTGCTACATTCAATCAACCCCACTTTGGAAGAAAGCCTGGAACTATTGGCACTCCTCTCTGGGGATGTGAAATAGCTATTGCAAATGCTGAACGGGAAGGCATCATTGAACATGTTCCCCAGGGTGAAGTTGGAGAAATTGTCATCCGCGGTCATGGCGTCATGCTTGGCTACCTTGACGATCCTGCTGCTACAGCTGCAGTCATGGTCGATGGATGGTTCAGAAGTGGCGATCTTGGATCTGAAGATGAGGATGGGTTCTTCACCATCGTCGATCGAAAAAAGGACATGATCATCCGCGGAGGATACAATGTCTATCCTCGCGAGGTGGAAGAGGTCCTTCATCGCCACCCCAGTGTCCAGCAGGCTGCTGTTTTCGGTATTCCCAATGCACACTATGGCGAGGAGGTCGCTGCAGTTGTCGTTCCGAATTCATTTCCTCAAGATGAGGCTTCACGAACAGCACTGGGCAATGAACTTATTGCCTATGCAAAGGAGCATCTTGCAGCATACAAGTACCCCCGATCAATTTGGATTGCCCAGGGACTTCCCCTCGGTCCATCAGGAAAGATCCTCAAGCGTACTCTTCGCGAACAATATGCTGCTTCCGCATCGTTGATTCATGAAGAAGGAACAGCAGATTCTTGATAAGAACGCACGTACGTCTAGTTGAATGTTAAACTACCTATACATGTAGTTTTCGCGCAGAATGCAGCACACTAGGGGGTATGTTCAATGAGTTTTGGCCTACTACTGCTACGCCTCATCATCGGTCTCGGACTTGCTGGGCATGGAGCACAAAAAAGTTTTGGTTGGTGGGGTGGATCAGGCTGGAAAGGGGCTCTTGCCATGGCACAAAACAACGGCTTTCGCCCAGCTCCCGTATTCGCAGGATTGCTCGTGGCTGGAGAACTTCTCGCTGGCCTTGGCATTGCAGTCGGTTTTCTCACTCCGTTTGCTTGCATAGGTGCAGTTCTCACCATGGCAATGGCCATCCGTATTGCCCACTGGCGATGGGCATTTTTTGCAAAGGGTGGTGGCGTTGAGAATCCTCTCCTGTATGCCCTGTCATCTCTCAGTCTCGTCTTCACAGGTCCAGGCTCATGGTCCCTTGACCACGCTATTCATCTTGAATATTCCACTGCGGTTGTCGTTGTCGTGAGTGCTGTACTCGTTGTTGTGACACTGGGAGGCTGGCTATTTCGTCAACGAAATACGGCTACAGTGCCAGCAGCTTCGCACTAAAGATCGTGACCTCAGGCAACAGATCGAGAAGTTGAATCCGCGTGCAGTCTACGGGATGCAGCCTCATGTCGTTCTGAAAGTGCAGAGAGGGTACGATGAAGGAAGTGGTAACTTCGCCGAGCAGCAAGGGTTCGATCAGGACGCGTAGCAAGTCGTACACTCTCCTCAAGGAGAAACCCCACTGCATCCGGTCTGGCTTGACCAAGCGAACGATCCATTTCGTCAACAATGGTCCTGCTCTTGCGCAAACTCATAACACCCTGGCGTATGGCAGAAACCATCGTGACAAGTCCAGCTGCAGCAAGTACTCCTGTGAGAGCCCAGCCTAGAGGTGACGTGACTGCAACTACTGTGCCAAGGACTGCACGAACTGCCCCTACTGCAACGACAGGTATTGCCACTTGCGTGAAGATCGTTCGTACTTCAGTCTGCGTAGCCCGGATTGCTTTTGCCAGGAAAGAAAGATACAGGCTCGTCGGGTACTGATCTGCAATAAGTTCATAGCCTGCTTTTGTCGCAAATGCATCCACTATTCCCGGATAATCGGCAAGAAACTGTTGCGAAGCACCTCCATACGGATCCACGTTTGCCACAAGGTTGTATTGTCCATACAGGAGAGTCGCCTTTCTTGCACGATCCAAAGGATTCGAAGTCAGATCTGGATCACAAGACAGTGCATAATATCGTCCAGCCACGGACACAGCAGCTCCATTCCCAAGCCCAGAGAGCACAAGGAGTCCTGCAAGATCCCGAGCAAGACCAACAGACTTTCGGACTTCTCCAATGGTCAGTCCTGAGTCCAATGAAGAACCTCTCCGATCCTGGCATTTCTGTTTGTGAATCTCATTCAGCATCATCTGTCGTGAAATATGATGCACATATACCTCAAAGAAGCGGATCGGATTCTTCATGGTGTAATTCTTGCATGGCAGCAATCGCTTCCACAATGACAACCATCGTGCAGATTGTCTTGGCTGTGTCCGCAGCGAGTTGATAGGATTCCTTGTATGAGCTGTCCCCCATTCCCCATCTGAACCGACTATGGACACCACAACGAAACCACCTTCCTCATGCATCGCTGTTATCGATCTTGGATCCAATACAGCCCGATGCGTCATCTTCGAAGAGGCCCAGGGTTCATTGAAGGAAATTGCCTCAGTTCGGGAACCATTGAAGATCCTCCGGTGCATCACAACAGACGGTGTCCTGTCACCAGTGGCTTCAAGACGATTGGGAAAAACGCTTGAGCGATTCCTTCGTACATGCAGAGAACACAATGCTAGTGAGATTAAAGTCGTTGCCACTGCTGCCTACCGTCAGGCACAGAATGGAACAGAAATTCTTGCACGACTCAGCAAACGTATTGGCATACCCATCTCAATGGTCGATGGCACTCGTGAAGGCACCCTGTCACTCCTTGGTGCCCTACAGGCCTTTCCCGACATCTCAAAGGGGTATGTCATCGATATCGGTGGTGGAAGCATGGAGATCGTCCAGTTTAGGAATCGCATACGTACAGCTGCATGGTCTTTTCCTCTTGGCGCACTACGGACTTCAGATGCCTTTCTCACTTCCGATCCTCCGACTGGAGAAGAACGCACAGCATTACGCGATCATGTCCTGACCACACTTATGAATGCTGGTATACCTCCTCTCGACAAAGATGACATTGTCATAGGAGTGGGAGGGTCCATTCGGAATCTTGGACGAATCCATTCTCGATATCACGGAGCAATTCCCGATCCCTCGCGCTCAATTCTGAAACGGAAGGATGTTCGCAACCTCATTGAGGCACTTTCCCTTGTCACTGAGGATCAGCGTTCTTCCATACGAGGCCTTTCCCCGGATCGAGCAGACTCCATACTTGGTGGAGCAACTGTTCTCCGCACAACCCTGAAGTTTCTCAAGGCAAGGCAACTTCTCATCTCCCCGTATGGTCTTCGTGAGGGAGTCGCAAGCGAGCTCATTGATACTGCCCAGCCATCTGCAGGCATACCTGGCGTTGAGTAACGCCACTCCTTCCCTCCGGTAGGATGAGGACAGTGCCTACTTTCCATTCCCCACTCACCACACTTCAGGATGTCACCTCTGGTGCAGGAAGCATACTTTCGCCTGACCTCGAGCGTATTTACGGAGGTCCACTTGGCAGTCTTCCCACCACGACTCAAGGTGTGGCCGTAAACATGATTTCCACCCTGGACGGAATCGTTGCACTCTCACAGGGAAAACCAACTGGTGGAGGTGAACTCAGAAGAGAAGGTTGGCATGATACTGCACTTGCGGGAATGCTTCGGGCTAGCAGCGATGCACTCATAATTGGAGGAGCAACATTTCGGGCTTTTCCTCATGGAAGTTGGACAGCAGCTTCATTTTGTCCTGAACTCAGTACTGAACTTGAGAAAGTTGCACCACCTCCACTTGTTGTAGTCATAACGAAATCAGGAAACATTCCACCTGTTGAAAATCCAGAGCTCTCTACAAGAATCATCGCGCTCACCACACCTGAAGGTGCAAAGCAACTCTCTTCCGTTCCTACCTGGAATGAGGGGAAGTTCATTGTGAACCCCGCTCCATTCTCCATGCATGCACTCCTATCTCACCTTCGAGACACTCGTGGAATCCAGAGAGTTCTTTCTGAAGGTGGTCCAACGCTCATTGGTTCCCTATTCAGAGAACGTCTCGTACGTGATCTCTTCCTGACAGTGTCCCCCATGCTCATCGGCAGAAACCCAGCCTCTTCTCCGCTTTCGCTTGTGGAAGGTATTTCGTACCTTCCACAACAGGCACCATATGGCAAGTACGTATCGATTCGTACGGATGGAAATCTGCTCTATCTCCGAATTCGCTACGACGAGATGTGAACGAACGTGTCGCTCCTCAGAAACAGTCATGCAGGATCTGTGCGAACACCGTACCATGGAGATGTGGATACTCCACTCCCTCAGACAACCACTCTCATGAAAGCATCCCACGCAGCTGCGTTTTTCGATCTTGATCGCACGCTCGTTCACGGCTCATCATTGCTTGCCTTGGGATGGCCACTATACCGTGCAGGTTTCATCAGTGCGAAGGCACTTCTCAAAGGAGGTCTCTCGCAACTCATTTTCGCGAAGAGAGGAACTCCCACTGCACAGCTGGACGAGATCGCACAACGCATTGGTGGACTATTTGCTGGCATCGATGTCGCACATCTTGCTACGAGAATGGATGGTGCTGTTCCCCAGTACGTCGTACCCCGACTCTACAAAAAGTCAGTTGCAATACTTCGTGAGCATCAAAGGCGTGGTGACCGGGTGTATATCGTGAGTGCCTCACCAAAAGAAATTGTTGAACCGATTGCCCGGTATCTCGGAGTGGACGGAGTCATAGCAACTGTCGCTGAAGTAAAAAATGGTATCTACACTGGGAAAGTGGAGTCGTATTGCCATGGTCCAATCAAGGCTGCTCGCATTCGAGAAATCGCTTCACTGGATAACGTGGACCTCTCCCGATCAAGTGCCTACAGTGATGGGGTAAGCGACCTTCCCATGCTTGAAGCAGTTGGGCATCCAGTGTGCATAAACCCCGACCGTCCACTTCGCACTGTTGCACGTCAGCGACATTGGCAGATCGTAAAATGTGATCCACCGTCCCGACCAATTTCGAAGAGACTACCCCTCCGGCTCATCACTGAGTCGTAATCACACTGAAGGTCACTCATCCTCGTCTTCGTCGAGATCTCCTTCTTCGGCTGACTCTTCCTGCTCTTCGAGTGCAATGTCACCTGCATAGCCAACAGCAGATGGCGCAAGCGGAGGACGTCCAAAAAGACGCCGTTCCCGTTCAACGCGACTTCTCCGAATGCGAATCCTGTCAATTGCACGCTCTATTGGGCGGCCCCCAATGAGAATGAAAAGAATGAGAACAGTGATGACAACTGCAACGAGCTGTAATCCCAGTCCGATGAGTACACCAAGAGCTGCAACTGACCAGAGTTCAGCAGCAGTAGTGAGTCCTCGCAACCTGTCTCCATGAAAGATGATGATGCCAGCACCAAGAAACCCTATTCCACTTGCAACTTGGGCAGGAATACGACTGATATCGAGTTGCACGATATTCGCCTGAGAGAGAAAGGCAGCGCCAAACCCTGCAATTGAAAAGGTACATGCTCCAACTGCAACGAGTGCATGAGTTCTAAGCCCAGCTGGCTTCTCATGGAACTCGCGCTCGAATCCAATGGCACCTCCACAAAGGGCTGACAGGACAACACGAAACAGAAGATCCATCTGCGATGGAACGGTGATGACCCCGAGCAACCTCGGGAAGACGTGGAACATCGACGACCCTCTTAGCGAACATCCGCACGGGCAGCATACGCATGATTGCGTAGTACCACCGCTCTATGCTACCCAGAATGTCTTCACATTGACAAACTCGTGGATTCCGACCACTGAGAGTTCTCTTCCATAGCCGCTCTCACGAATTCCCCCAAAGGGAAGTCGTGGATCTGAATGTGTCATGCCATTGATGAAAACACTTCCTGTTTGCCACTCTGCAGAAAACCGAGTGGCATGTTCAATGTCTCGGCTCCAAACTGCACCTCCAAGGCCATATCGTGGATGGTTCGCATACGCAATTGCTTCCCGATCACTTTCTGCCCGGATGATGGGAGCCACGGGTCCAAACACTTCTTCCTCCCATACTGGCATCGTTGGAGTGCAGTCAATGAGAATCGAAGGAGAAAGAAAGAATCCAGGTTCAGATGAACTGCCTTGAAGATGATACCTTGCACCCTGGGCCACGGATTGTGATGCCTGGCCAATAATTCGCTCCCGTGCATTGCCATTCACAAGTGGTCCAAGCTGCACATCCTCATCAAAAGGATTTCCGACAACAAGCTTCGTTACTTTTGACGTAAATGCTTCAAGAAACTCGTCATACACAGCCGCATGGATGACGAACCGTTTGGCTGCAATGCACGACTGACCACAGTTCTGAAAACGGGCACGTGCTGCAGTTTCTGCAGCCGCACGCACATCAGCATCTTCAAGCACAACAAAGGCATCTGATCCACCAAGTTCGAGTACGCACTTCTTGATGACAGAACCAGCCACACCTGCTACTTCACGTCCCGATGCAGTACTGCCAGTAAGTGTCACTGCAGCAATTACTGGATCTCGTAAAAGCTCATGAACAACAGCATTTTCTGCAACGACAAGGCTCACTAGATTCATCCCATCAAATGCTTCACGGCACCTGTTGACAATCCGCTCAGCACACCCTGTCACATTCCATGCATGTTTGAGAACGACAGTATTGCCCGCCATTAGTGCAGGTGCTACTGCCCTGAAGACCTGCCAATACGGATAATTCCATGGCATGATTGCAAGAATGACACCAAGTGGCTCATATGAGTATCCACTCTCCTTTCCATCAGTCGAAATCGTGACAGGTGCTAAAGCAGATTGCCCAATTTCTGCAATGTACTCGCAAAGCCATGCGCACTTCTCGATCTCTGCTCGAGCTTCAGCAAGTGGCTTTCCCATCTCAAGTGCAATGCAGGCTGCATCATCTTCCATATGCAAGCGAAGCACTGGTGCAAGACTGGCTATATACCTTGATCGCTCCTCTGGAGTTGAACGATGCCAGGAGTGGAATTCCTCGTGCGCTTTGTTGGCCTGAGCACGTACAGCTGTCATGTCCATGAGCTGGTAGTGATCGATTGTCTCGCCGGTTGCGGGATTGACTGTAGTGATGTTCATTGGTTGCGACATACTAGAGTGGTACACCTTGGCCACGATTCTCGCAACCGGTAAACTGCATGTCTTCACCCCCTCCCGTGAATCCGTTCGAGGGAATTCAACTACGCATCCTTGATGGGATCATTTTTGGTGTCATCATCTTGTATTCCCTCTACATTCTCGTTACCCTTCCACTTACTCCAGAACTCATAGGGAGTCATCCACTCCTCCTCTCATTCGTGCGGGGAAGCATGGAGGCGATTCTTGTAACAGGTGCCCTCAGTCATGCTGGAAAAGCTCCCCTCCTCATCTCCATCCTCGCTCCAGTTCCCGTACTCATGGTGACTGATCCATTTCTCTACTGGGCAGGGAAGAGACTTGGCCGGCCAATTCTCAACAGTCTTAGTGGAAGTTCACCAAAACAGATCCGGCGCCGTGAACGTGGTGAAGTATTGTTTCGAAGATTTGGAGTATGGTGCATACTGTTTTCCTACTTCATTCCAATTCCAAATACGATTTTTTACATCGCAGCTGGGGAATCCGGCATGCAGTTCTGGGTATTCCTTCTTGCTGATATCCTCGGCACGCTGCTTTGGATTACGCTCTTTATTTCTCTTGGGTGGACTATCGGAACACCAGCACTTACAGTTGCAAAAACCATTTCTCACTATGCAGGATGGTTTTCCCTGGCACTCATAGCCGTTGTCGTGGTGATCAGTGTTCGGAATGCCCGGGGGCAGATTCCTTCTGCCCATTAGTTAAGTGGGAAGAGTGTGTGCGTTTCCCAGCAGCCTCAGGATGGGATCGATGTTCTGCCAGGCGAAGCAGATTGTTGACATCTTTCACGTGATCTACTGAGCGAACAACGGCTTCTGCCTCTTCTATGTCAAGAAGGTGCTCAACTTCACCCTTTATCGTGACAATACCCTTTCTGGCAGCCACGTCAATGGTTGCGACCTTGCTGCCGAACACTTCTCGCAGTGCATAGACTGCAGCTTCACTGAGCTTGGCATCTGCTCCTTTTACAGTAACTTCTTCGTGCTCACCAGAACCGAAGAGAGTCATGACCTGAGCACGTTCCCGCCGAATTACATCTCCACCCTTGCGGAGAACTGCATTACGCCGTTCCTCAGCCTTTTCACCTGAAAAAAAAGCTGCAGTGATCGCTCCTGCAACGCCCAAAACAATGCTTGCCCCAACGCCAACAACTGTTCGTTTTTTCACTTTTAAACCTCCGACATCCGACAAAGGTATGCTGCATTAGTATCTGCTGCATGTGATCGCGCTGGTAAAAACTCAAGCGCGCCCAGAAGGATTTGAACCCTCGACCTTCTGATCCGTAGTCAGACGCTCTAATCCGCTGAGCTATGGGCGCATAGACTTCTTGATGCAGTGTACACCCTTTCCTGCGGTACGATGAAACATATCCTACATGGCTGTGAGCCCGATGATTCCCAAGGGAAGGAAGGTTCAACAACAGGAGGCACCACAGTGGCACAAACCCCGTCTGCAACACTGCTCGATGAGCACGATCTTTCCTCGGTAGCACATTTCGCGACCCAGCTCAGAGTCGACAGTATCCGCGTGAGCACACATGCTGGCTCTGGACATCCGACATCGAGCCTGTCTGCTGCTGACCTCATGGCTGTCCTCTTTGCCCGACACCTTCACTACGATTTTTCTCAGCCCAAGCACCCCGATAACGATCACCTCATTTTCTCGAAGGGACATGCGTCTCCCCTTCTGTATTCGATCTACCGTGGTGTTGGAGCAGTTACAGAGGAAGAATTTCTCACGTACCGCGCTCTCGGTTCACGACTTGAGGGACACCCAACCCCCATCCTTCCCTGGGTTGATGTTGCAACAGGTTCTCTTGGCCAAGGACTTCCTATTGCTGTAGGTGTAGCCCTTGCATTGAAAGAAATTGAGCACAGAAATGCGCATGTATGGGTCCTATGTGGGGACAGTGAACTCACAGAAGGCTCAGTCTGGGAAGCGTTTGACAAGGCTGCACTGCATAACCTCGACAATCTCACTGTCATGGTCGATATCAACCGTCTTGGCCAGCGTGGAGAGACAGAGCTTGGCTGGGACATCGAATCCTATGCAAGACGAATGGAGTCATTTGGACTCTATACCCTTGCAATTGATGGTCACAATCTTGGGGAAATAGATGAGGCTTTCACGGAAGTAAGTGCAGTACAAGGTCGTCCATCAGTCATCCTTGCAAAAACAATCAAGGGCAAAGGTGTCCCGGAAATCGAGAACAAAAATGGGTGGCATGGAAAGACGCTACCAAAGGAGATGGCAGACACAGCCATAAAGGAGCTTGGCGGAGTTACAAATCACGTTCTCACCCCCCATGCGCCAACAGCAGGTGCACCTGCACTCAGTGCACCACCTTTTGCTGGGCATTCTCTCCCCACATACCAGGTGGGAAGTGCAGTGCCGACCCGAAAGGCATTTGGAGATGCCCTCGCAGCCCTTGGTGATAATCCCTCGCTTGTTGTCATAGATGCTGAGGTTGGAAACTCTACCCACACAGACGAATTTGGCACTGCATTTCCTGACAGATTCTTCCAGACATACATTGCTGAACAACAAATGGTCGCCACAGGTGTAGGCATGCAGGTACGTGGCTTCAAGCCAGTCATGTCGACCTTCGGAGCCTTTTTTTCCCGTGCTTACGACTTTATCCGCATGGCTGCAGTATCCCAGGCAAATCTGTATCTCGTTGGATCACATGCTGGAACAGAAATCGGTCAGGACGGTCCTTCACAGATGGCGCTCGAAGACATTGCCTCTCTTCGTGCAGTGCATGGCTCAACTGTGCTGTATCCGAGTGATGCAACATCGACAGTTGCACTCGTCAGGGAGATGCTCGATCGTCCAGGGATAGTGTATATGCGGACAACACGAGGTTCTTACCCTGTACTCTACGATGCTACTGAGACGTTCCCCATCGGCGGAGCAAAGGTTCTCCGGACCACGTCCAAAGATGTGCTTACTATCGTTGCAGCAGGAGTCACTGTCCATTCAGCACTAGCTGCACACGATGAACTTGCCGCACAGGGTATTTCTGTCCGGGTTATTGATCTCTATTCCGTCAAGCCGATCGACAAGGACACCATTCAGGCTGCTGTAGATGCCACAGGAAGAAAGGTACTTGTTGTCGAAGACCATTACCCGGAAGGTGGTATCGGAGAGGCAGTGCTATCTTCGCTTGACCTCTCTCATGGGCCATATGATGTCAGGCACCTTGCTGTCGACGACCTCCCCGGTTCTGGAACACCGAAGGAGCTCATGGACCAAGCAGGAATAGGTATCACTGCAATCGTGTCAGCAGCAAAAGATCTCGCTGGCAAGGCATAGGTGGAAGGAGAATACGAGGTATGACTGCAACGGACCGGCTTGCTGCTCTTCACGCAGCTGGACAGAGTATTTGGATTGACTCAATAAGTCGGACGATGCTTGATGATGGCACGCTGGAACAGATGGTGCTGCACAACAGTGTTACTGGACTCACAAGTAATCCCACAATCTTCGAGAAGGCAATTGCCAGTGGCACTTCATACGATGCACCTATCGCATCCCTTGTCAGTGGCGGAACAGAATCGCCACTGGAAATCGCACTTGCACTCTTCATTGATGATATCCAACGGGCTGCTGCAATTCTTCGGCCGGTTTATGACCTCACACGAGGAGAAGACGGATATGTGAGCCTTGAGGTGCCACCTGGACTTGCACATGACACAAAGGGCACGATCGCCATGGCAAAGGAGCTCTGGAAACGTGTCGACCGTCCAAATCTCATGATCAAGATTCCTGCCACAGAAGAAGGTATCCCTGCCATAGAGACATGCCTCACGGATGGACTTAATATCAATGTAACTCTCATTTTCTCGCTTGCCATGTATGAGAAGGTCCTGGATGCGTACACGAATGCACTCATTTCTCGCCACAATCACAATCGTCATCTCCGCATTCACTCTGTGGCGTCATTCTTTGTGAGTCGTGTTGATTCCCTTGTTGATGCAAAAATCGATGCAGCGATTGAGCAGGATCCATCAGCAAAGGATGTTCTTGCACCACTCAAGGGAACTGCTGCGATTGCAAACGCAACGCTTGCCTACAAACTGTTTCAAACGAAGTGTGTGGAGGATGAAGAATTCCAGGCACTCAAATCACTTGGTGCCTTCTATCAGCGGCCTCTCTGGGCAAGCACAAGCACGAAGAATCCTGCATACAGTGATGTGCTCTATGTCGAAGGGCTCATTGCTCCTCACACTGTCAATACAATGCCTGCAAACACCCTTAAAGCCTATGCAGATCATGGGTCAACCACGAATTCGCTTATTAACAATGTCGATGATGCAGAGTCCACCATTCACGTTCTCCAGGAGCACGGAATCAACATGGAGGAAGTAACCTCCCAACTCCTCCATGAAGGGCTCGATTCGTTCTCTGCATCGTTTGACCTCCTGCTTGAGCGCATCATTGAAAAATCCGATAGCAGTCAAAGTGGTGTCGTGGCCCGATTCCATGCAGCTCTTGAACCAGCCATATCTGATGGAGCACCCACGCTCCATGATCAGGAGATTGCTAAGAGAATCTGGAAGCATGATCCGACTGTCTGGAAGAATGATCCAGAACATGAAAAGATCATTAGCAACCGTCTGGGTTGGCTTGATGTGATGTCAACCATGGAAGCTGCCCTCCCTCGCCTTGTTGCACTCCGGAATGAGCTTGTGAAGGACGGCATTCGTGACATTGTCCTCCTTGGCATGGGAGGAAGCAGTCTCTGCCCTGAAGTATTTCGCACAAGTTTCGGAAAGCAGCCAGGCTATCCCACACTCCATGTCATCGATACAACAGATCCTGATACGATCCAGGACTTGCTCGAAATCATTGATATCAATGCCACAGTGTTCATAGTCGCAAGCAAATCAGGCTCCACACTTGAGACCCGTTCACATTTCGCATTCTTCCATGCCCTGTACTTCGACATGCGTGTGCGCAATATTGGCAAGCATTTTATTGCAATTACAGATCCCGGAAGTCCACTCCAAGCACTTGCAGAGGAAAACGGCTTTCGTGCCATCTTCGAGAATCCTGCAACAATCGGTGGACGATACTCCGCACTGAGCTTTTTCGGCATAGTGCCACTTACGCTGATGGGATGTGATTCTGCAACCCTCCTCGATCGAGCAAAAGAGGCTGCACATCTTTCCAACGGTGATGTTCCTCCACGCCTCAATCCTGGACTTCTTCTTGGCACAGCATTTGCAGGAGCATATCGGGCAAAGCGTGACAAAATCACGATTCTGTGCTCTCCCCGCATCTCATCATTCTCCCTCTGGGCAGAACAGCTCATTGCAGAAAGCACTGGCAAGGAGGGGAAGGGTCTCATTCCCATTGGAGATGAACCTTTGGGAGCCCCAGAGCATTACAGCAATGATCGACTCTTTGTCATTCTCCATCACGACTCAGATCCTGATGATGTTCTGAAGCTCGGTGATGCTCTTGGTGATGCAGGTCATCCTGTCATTCGCATTGCACTTCATGATACCTATGATCTTGGTGCTGAATTCTTCCGATGGGAATTCGCTACTGCAATTGCAGGTGCAGCACTCGGCATAGACCCCTTTGACGAACCCAATGTGAAGGAATCGAAGGACAATACGAATACAGTACTTGCTGGTATCAAGGAACATGGACTCAAGGACCCAGAAGGTGTCACAACCATTGATGCTTCTTCCTGCACTGTGAGCGGAGTCTCCCTCGAAGGTGAAACACCTGAGAATAATCTTCTCGCTTTCCTCTCCCACGCAGAAGAGGGAGATTACGTTGCTCTTCAGGCATACGTTCCACTCCGGAAAGAGGAATACATTGCTCTGCAGACACTTCGTGCAGTTATTCGCGATACCCATTGCATTGCAACGACGATGGGGTTTGGCCCACGCTTCCTCCATAGCACTGGACAGCTACACAAGGGTGGTCCCAACACTGGCCTCTACATCCAGATCGTGACCAATGCAGAACATGATGCAATGATTCCGGGGAGTGACTACACTTTTGACACGTTGAAACTCTGTCAAGCACTAGGCGATCTCACTTCGCTCATGTCACACGGTCGACGTGTCATTCGTCTCCACTGCAACGATGACGTTTCCCGAGTTCTCCGCAATCTTGCACAGCACCTATCCATTTCACAGCAAGTAAGGAGTTGATCATGCAGCTAGGATTCGTTGGCCTGGGGAAGATGGGCAGCAATATGGTACATCGGCT
>JBMFXB010000011.1:0-62681 GCA_049964715.1 Candidatus Dormibacteria bacterium | reverse complement strand
TAGCAAAGGCACTGTTCGATGACCCAGCTCTTCAGAAGCTCCATAATCTCATCTCACTCAAGGGACTGACTGAATTTGGCATTGGCTCTGCAGGTGGTGCCCTTGTCAGTGGACTTGTTATTCCTGCTGCCGAGAGTCAAGGAATTGGCAATCCCATCAACTACCTTTCAGGCGGAGTATTCGGAGGCTTTGTCGGCGAGGTTACTGACTCCTTAAAAGGGCTCGGTGTACAATCCGTTGGATATCTCCGTTCCAAGGCTTCCGATCTCCTGGATGCATACGGCATTAATTATGCTGGTATCCAGATCGTCAAAGACAGTGCTACAAGTGCACTAAGCAGTGCTCTTCATGCAGTCGGACAACACCCGCTCGTCACCATGATGGCTGTAACAGGCACTTCTGCTGTCATATTTGATTTTGTTGAAGTGCAGGGCAAAGTGTACATGCTTGGCCAAGTCACTCCCTATCAGATGCAGATTCCAAACTTGTCAGTTGAACGGAGGGCTGCATAATGGCTCATCAGACATCTCGTGATTTTCATCAGCAAGGTACTCAAGTCAACCACATCGCTCCTAAGCGAACTGTACTTCGCAAAGTTGTTGGTCTTGGGCTTATCGCTACAGGCATTGCCGGTTTCACTATTGCAACTGGGGGAGCTGGAGGTGCCATTGCTGCAGTGGGATCCTTTGCAGCAGCATCGCACGGAGGTGCAGCTCTAGCAGGAGGCGTGTCAGTCATAGCAGGTTTGAGGAGAATTGTTGGGCATTTCAAACAGGTTCGACTGAGAGTTGCAGACCGCCAGATTCAAGAACACGTACATCCTGTACGAGAACTCGGTGAATAGCAACTCTTCAAGAGTTGATACTACAGCCTGAACTGTCCGTAGGGTGTCCCATACAGGGAGCTACGATACATTTATGGCTGAACCCACTTTCCTTTCCGATGAAGACTATGGTCAACTTCTTGAACGACGTGAACAGGCTCGGTTGGCAAAAGAATTTCGGCTTTCGAGAACGCTTATAGGAACTGGTGTAGTTGGAGCTGCAGCTGGACTCCTTGCTGGAGGTCCAATCGGAATTCTTGTAGCATTGGCTATGATTTCCACATTTTCTGCAGCAGGGATTGGTAAGCGCAAGCAGACTGAGCGTATGACCAAGGCAACCATCGCACGCAGGGACCGGGTCCGAGTACAACGAATCATCGACGATCTCGTGAGTGAAAGTGGAATAGAAGCCCCTGCAGTCATCATTTCACCCGCGAAATCCATGAACGCATGGGCAATGAAGATTTTTGCCCATAGGCGTGGCACTGTTCAGGTCAATGCGGGCATTCTTGCCCTTTCAGATCCCATGCTCCGGGCAGTCTTGTCACATGAATTGACACACTATGCGCATTGTGATTCACGGACACTCATACCATTTAGCTTCTCGAAGCTCGGGATATCCCTTTTGCAGCGTTCCATGATTGTCTATGCAGTGCTCACTGCCTGGGGTTCAGGTATTCTTCCTTGGGTACCTGGCGTGGTTGGAGCAGTTGCTACTGCAATTGTCTCACCACTTTTCATTGGTAGTCTTGTAGCAGGAGCAGTCATTGGCAGCACACAAAGTGTAATAAGCAGAAAGCTTGAGCGCAGGGCAGATGCCATGCTCCCAGTCTTTACTGAGCGCCATGCTGACGGACGTAAGGATTTAGCACTTGCTCTCACGGTTCTCGCTCAGCAGGAGTTTGAAAAAGCAGTATCGCGCATGCAGGTCAAGCAAGATACATCACCACGTACGAGCAGACGTACAGTTTCCTCACCAAAGTCGCGTCTTCGGAGCCTTCGTGCAACACTGCATACGACTGATATGGCGCTTACCGATCGAATTGGTTCGTTTTTCACTACCAACCATCCACCCACCCATGAGCGTGTTGCACACCTTCTTGAGCACAACACACGCCTCGTTTCCAGTGCGACTGTCCGGCGTGTTAGCACTCCGTCTGGTGTCAGGCGTGGTGAAACCTATGAATATGTCCTGACTGTACGACCAAGGCAAGCAAGGATGCCACTTCGGTCTAAGGTTCCATTTCTCAGGAGAACCGAACTGCCAGGTGGTGCAAGGACTGTCAAAGCACCTGTTGCACAATTCCGTTTCGTGTCACCTCCAGTGAATTCAGCAGCTTCACAGTCAAGTGTCTCCCATGCACTCGACTAGGGAAGAACTCCCCGTATACTAGAGGGCATGGCTTCTCCAGCTCGTCTAGAACGTCTCACTCCCAAGAGTGTTGACTTTGATAAGTGGTACATCGAACTCGTACGCCAAGCAGAACTTGCTGACTATGCTCCTGTAAAGGGATGCATGGTCATACGACCATACGGTTACGCGCTGTGGGAACACATTCAGGATGCACTTGATGGCATGATCAAGGCTACTGGACATGAGAACATGTACTTTCCCCTTCTCATTCCTGAATCGTATCTGGCGAAAGAAGCTGAACATGTTGAAGGTTTCGCTCCAGAAGTTGCCTGGGTGACACATGGCGGCTCGAAGGAACTTGAGGAACGGCTGGCTATTCGGCCGACAAGTGAGACAATCATCTGCTCAATGTATGCAGACTGGATCCACTCGTACCGTGATCTTCCTGTCCTTATCAATCAGTGGGTCAATGTGTACCGATGGGAGAAACGCACTCGGCTATTCCTTCGGACTTCCGAGTTTCTCTGGCAAGAGGGACATACGTTCCACGAGACTGAGAAGGAAGCAACAGAGGAAGTGGAAAAGATGCTTGACTGCTATGCAACTCTTGCACGTGACTGGCTTGCACTTCCCATTGTTTCCGGAACGAAGACACGTTCGGAAACATTTGCAGGTGCTGTTTATACCAGAAGCATAGAAGCCATGATGTCCGATGGATGGGCTCTCCAGGCAGGTACATCCCACAATCTTGGACAGCATTTCACACAAGCATATGGCATCACTTTCCGAAATCGGGAGAATACGGAGTCATATCCATTCCAGACTTCGTGGGGACTCTCCACACGTATTATCGGTGCAGTAATCATGGCGCATGGCGATGACACTGGTCTCATTCTTCCGCCAAAGGTAGCACCAGTGCAAATAGTAGTTGTCCCTATTCCTGCAGGTGGTGATGATGACATGAACAACCGCATTGAGGATATTGCGTCACGATTTGAAAAGGCGAATGGGCTATCATGTCGCATTCGGGTAGATCGTCGTGACGGTATTCGTCCTGGTGAGAAGTTTGCACATTGGGAACTTCGTGGCGTCCCACTTCGGATAACCATTGGCAAGCGCGATGTTGAGTCAGGTGTGGTGTCAGTAACGAGGAGAGTTGATGGTGTGACAGAGCAAATGGGCATAGATGCGTGCATCGATGCCATTCCAACACTTCTAGAGGATGCACATAAGCGGCTGCAATCCCGTTCCCTTGCCATGCTTGAGGCGAAGTCATGCGATGTCACATCGATGGATGCACTCGCAGAAGCCTTTGCACATGAACCAGTATTTGCAAGTTCCCCTTTTTGCAACCGGCCTGAATGTGAAGAGCAGATCAAGGAGCATGTGCATGCTGTCACAATTCGCGTACTTCGCGATGACCGAAAGGGGGAAGGAGCACCATGCATTGCATGCGGAGCTCCTTCAGACAAAGTTGCACTCATTGCCCGTGCGTATTAGAACTATCTCGTGTTGCCACGAATCTGGAGCTGGGTACACTAGATCTGCATGCCAATAGACACGTTACTTTCAAAGGCGAACTATCTTTCAGAGGACGACCTTGCTGTCATTCAGCAGGCATATGTCATAGCGTCTGCTGCCCATGAGGGCCAGAGTCGTCTCAGCGGTGAACCGTACATTGAACATCCGCTTGCTGTTGCATGTCTACTTGCTGATCTCCATCTTGACAGGGATACTCTTGCTGCTGCACTTCTTCATGACACTGTGGAAGACACGGAAATTTCTCGCGAGGATCTCGTGAAACTCTTTGGAGAAGATGTAGCACGTCTTGTTGATGGTGTCACCAAACTTGGCAAGATCCATGTACAAACCCAGGAGGAAGCTCAGGCTGAGAATATCCGCAAGATGCTCGTTGCAATGGCACAGGATATTCGAGTGGTCCTCATCAAGTTGGCTGACCGACTGCATAATATGAGAACCATTACCTTCCACAATGTTGAGCGACGCCTCCGGATTAGTCGGGAAACTCTCGATATCTATGCTCCACTGGCTCACCGACTTGGTATCTGGCAATTTAAGTGGGAACTCGAAGACCTTGCATTTGCGCAATTGGATCCTGAGAACTTTGCACTCATGGAACAACGACTTGCCAGTCAACGAGTAGAACGTGAAACGTTCATTCGCGATGTAAAAGAGATACTGGAACGAGAGTTGGGTGCTGCGCACATCACTGGCGAAATCTCCGGTCGTTCCAAGCACCTGTACAGCATCTACGAGAAGATGCGCAAACACCAGAAAGAGTTCGATGAGATCTATGATGTCATCGCGATTCGTGTGCTTGTTGACACAATCAAGGACTGCTACGGAGTACTCGGGCTTGTCCATTCGCTGTGGAAGCCAATACCTGGAAGGTTCAAGGATTACATAGCTGTCCCAAAGGGGAACGGATATCAGTCACTCCACACGACTGTCGTCTCCCATACAGGAACACCCATGGAGATTCAGATACGAACCTTCGAGATGCATCATCTTGCTGAGTATGGAGTTGCAGCCCACTGGAGATACAAGGATACTGGAATTCCATCAGGAAAACTCGAGGACAAATACAGTTGGCTGAAATTGCTTTCTGACTGGCAGAAAGAGGTCAGTGATGCAAAGTCCTTTGTTGATGCAGTAAAGGTCGACATCTTCCAGGATGAGGTCTTTGTCTTTACTCCACGTGGTGATGTCCGCTCCCTCTCACAAGGCAGTACCCCTATTGACTTTGCATACCGTGTCCATACAGATGTGGGACATCACTGCATTGGAGCCAAGGTCAATGGACGCATGGTATCCCTCGATTACCGCCTCCAGAACGGTGACATCGTCGAGATCCTCACAAGCAAGAACTCACGCGGACCCTCACGGGACTGGCTTTCGTTTGTCAAGACAAGCAGTGCAAAAGAGAAGATCCGCTCTTACTTCAAGCGGGAACGGAGGGAGGAAAACGTTCAGCGGGGAAGGGAACTTCTGGAGAAAGAACTTCGCAGAGTCCATCAGATGGCACTCAACAGCATCAAGGAAGAACGGTGGAGACAGTTGCTCAAGGAGTACCCGTATTCAACGGTTGACGATTTTCTTGCTGCTATTGGATACGGTGAAGTAAGTGCACGAGGTGTGGTCTTAAGGTTCAATTCCCTGGATGCTCTTGATCACGGACATGACGGAGTCGATGACTTTGGAATTCCACTGACGAGTTCCAGTGCACCTACTGGTGAAGTCATGGTTCTTGGTCAAGGGAACATGCTTACCTCTCTTGCGAAGTGCTGCCATCCTGTTGCAGGAGATCCTATCAAGGGGTATGTCACACGTGGAAAGGGCGTCACTGTACACAGGGCAACATGCTCAAACATCCGTAATACGAAGGACCATGAGCGCATTGTGGAAGTGGATTGGGTCAGGGGAAACCGTGATGTGTATCCCGTGACTGTGAAGATCGAAGCTTGGGACAGGACAGGCCTTCTCAGGGATATAGCAACAGTCATTGCAGAGTCGAAAATCAATGTCCTTGACGCGGATATTCAGGTTTATGACGACAAGACAGCTGTTATTTCCACCATTGTGGAAATTCACGATCTCTCGCAACTCAGTCGCCTTCTCGAAAAACTGGAATCCATTAGGGATGTCCATACAGTTTCACGTCAAATTGCCTGACAAATGCTGAAGAGGGGATGCTGACCTTCGGTACACTGGAGTGTATGTCCATACCTGCCATTGCTGCACCACGCGGTACACGAGATTATCTTGAGCAGGATGGAGGAGCACTCCTATCCTGCATTGACACGCACCGCCAGGTGAGTTCCTTGTTTGGCTACCGACCAGTGATTACCCCGATCTTTGAATCAACAGAGCTTTTTGAACGGGGAACGGGAACTGGCACAGACGTTGTCGAGAAGGAGATGTACACCTTCATGGACCGGGGAGACCGTTCCCTTGCACTGCGTCCAGAGGGAACTCCCAGTGTCATACGTGCACTAGTTGGCGACCCGGCTGTCAGAGATATCCGTCCATATCGAGCCCAGTATGACGGACCCATGTTTCGCTATGACAGGCCACAGAAGGGACGGTACCGGGAATTCCATCAGGTAGGTGTAGAAGTCCTTGGTGTGCGGGAGCCAAATATCGATGTCGAGGTACTTCATGTGGCTTGGGAGACGTTTTCAGCACTCGGCATCATGAATGTGGATATACGACTCAACAGTCTTGGAGACCGTGAGGACCGTCTCCGGTATCGGGATGAGCTCCTTGCATACTACACACCGCTTCGAGATGAGTTGTGTGAGGACTGCAAGCGGCGCCTGGAAACGAATCCCCTTCGGCTTCTTGATTGCAAGACGGATGCAAAGTATGTTGCAGCAGCTCCTGTTCTTCTTGATGGACTTGCACATGATACGAGGACATACTTCCACGATGTGCAGGAGGGGCTTCGTGCTGAAGGCATTCCCTTCACTGTCGATCCGCGCATTGTCCGCGGTCTTGACTACTACTGCGATACAACGTTCGAGTTTTGGCATAGCAGTCTCAACGGAGCTCAGAATGCACTCGGAGGTGGCGGCAGGTATGACGGTCTTGCTGAAGTATTGGGCTTGCCTTCAACACCTGGTGTTGGCTATGCGCTTGGAGTGGAACGACTCATGGGAATACGGAGTGAGGAAGGGAACTTTCATCCGAGGATGTCCCCAACCGTTCTCGTATTAGCTCTCGACTCGGGGAGTAGTACGTATGCGCGATCATGTGCCAAAGAACTTCGGGCAGCTGCCATTCCGACAGCTCTTGATCTCGCACAGGGGAAAATGGACAAGCGGTTCCGGTGGTGCGAGCGCATGGGAATTGCATGGTGCATCATGTGTGGTGAGGATGAACTTCAGGACAAACAAGTCACACTTCGCAATCTTCAGGACAGAACACAAGAACGATTAGGTATTGCTGACTGCATTGCACGTCTTGCAGCATTACGGGAGGACTGACATGACAACGGAACGGACAGGCTGTGGAGTTCCCCGTAAAGATCTCGCAGGGAGCCGGATGACTGTATACGGCTGGGTGGATCGCAGACGCGATCATGGTGGCGTTATCTTCATCGACCTTCGTGACAGAAGTGGCATTCTCCAGATTGTCATCAACTCTGACAAGGCTCATGAGGCATACGAACAGGCGAAGGATGTCCGTCTTGAATGGGTCCTCAAGGTAACGGGCGAACTCCGGATGCGCGATCCTGAAGCAATCAACCCGAACAAGACTACAGGTGAAGTTGAGCTTCACGTTAGTGAGTGTGAAATCCTGGCTCGGGCTGCCACTCCACCATTTCCTGTTAATGAAGACAGTGAAGTTGATGAGTCAATTCGCCTCAGATACCGGTATCTGTACCTTCGCCGAGATCGTATTCAGCGAAATCTCAAGAAGCGTGCGACATTTGTTCATGCACTTCGCACTGCAATGATGGAGCAGGATTTCACTGAGATTGAAACACCACTGCTTATTCGTGCTACTCCTGAAGGTGCACGCGACTATTTGGTCCCAAGCCGGATATTTCCTGGATCATTCTATGCACTGCCACAGTCACCTCAGCTCTACAAGCAGTTGTGCATGGTTGGTGGACTTGACAGGTATTTCCAGATTGCTCGCTGCCTTCGAGACGAGGATCTCCGGGCAGATCGTCAGCCAGAGTTCACTCAGCTCGATATCGAGATGTCTTTTGTCTCAGAGGAAGACATCTTCCAGGTACTGGAACGGACACTCTCCACTGCCTGGAATGCTGCTGAATTCAATGGGACACTTCCTTCAACATTTCCTCGCATGACATGGCGTGAGGCAATGGATCGGTACGGTGTCGATAAGCCTGATGTTCGCTTTGGACTTGAGCTCGTGGATCTTGGGCCGGTCTTCAGGAACACGTCATTCAAGGTATTTGCTGATGTGCTCGCGAAGGGTGGAGTCGTCAAGGGAATTGTCATTCCTGGTGGCTGCGACATTCCGCGGAGTGACATGGAACATACGTTCATGGATATTGTCCACCGAGCTCGAGCACATGGACTTACGTATCTTTACTATCGGGAGGAGGGTTGGGTTGGACCTGCAGCCAAATTCCTCTCAGCTGATGAGTGGGAAACGTTCGATAAACTCACACAGGCAAACCGTGGGGATGCAGTCGTCATCGTTGCAGATACTCCTGGACGAACAGCAGCAGCTCTTGGTTCTCTTCGCAATCATCTTGGAGCTGTACGCAAGCTCTATGACCCACGTGAGAATGCCATTCTGTGGGTGACTGAGTTTCCAATGTTTGAACGTGACGAGGATACGGGTGTTGTTGGTGCACTGCACCATCCCTTCACCATGGTCCATGCAGACGATATAGATAAAATGACATCCGATCCTCTCATGGTGCGATCCCGTGCCTACGACATCGTCATGAACGGCAGGGAAATCGGAAGTGGAAGCATTCGTATTACCAATCCTGATATCCAGAGGAAAGTGTTTGAAGCACTTTCCATCTCTCCAGAGGATCAGCAGAGAAAGTTCGGCTTCCTCCTTGAGGCCTTCGAATATGGGCCACCACCTCATGGTGGATTTGCAGCAGGCATTGATCGACTCATTATGGAAGGCCTCCGTGAAGAGAACATCCGCGATGTCATTGCATTTCCAAAGAACCAACAGGCGCAGGAGCTCATGACCATGGCACCTGCACTCGTTGATGAAGCCCAGCTCAGGGAACTTGGAATTGAAACAATTTCGGACAATCGTCACGAGCTTTCCCCGACAAAGTCGTAGTTTTCCTACGTCAGGGTCACATCGTACAGGCACTGATAGAGGTAGAAATGCGCCTTTCAGAAGTGTTCGGTCAGTTCACCAAACTTCAATGGAAGGAAGTTCCTAGGCTCTACTTCGGGCAAAAGCCTGAGTTCAGTTGAGGCCACCACGTTCAAATGTTGTCTGAAGTCGTGCTGGCGCAGTTTTCTGCTCTGCCTGATGCTTTGCACTGATTCGTTCGATGTACTGAACCCGATCCCAGATCGGGGGATGGGGTGCAAATGAATACACGGCACGAACCCTGGACCCTACACGGCGCATCACTGTACGTGGGGCTACCTGTGATTTGTTTGATCCCAGCTTCTTCAACGCTTCAACAAGGTCTGGACCGTAGTCAGTATGCTTGGCGACTGCTACATCGGCAGAGCGTTCTCGCCAGTACCCGACCCCAAATATGCCTGTCAAGGCAAGGGGTCCTGCGAAGAAAGATAAAGCATGGGCAAAAGTTTGAATTGCAACATTGATCCCCCAGTAGTTGGCTAGGTTGATGTGCGTATCGTGATGGTGGATATGTGCCATCTCATGGGCAAGGACTGCCTTCACTTCACGATCTGTCATCGAACGCAGCAGCGGAACTGTCACAAACACATTCTTCGTCATAAGCTGCATGGCAGCTGCATTTTTCAGCTTTTCCGTATTGACTATTGTAAGCTTCGGTTCTTTCGTTCCCAACTCACTGCAAAGTTCGCGAACCAGCCGCCTCGCACGAGCCTCTTCACCTGATGGAACGCCACCAGTGTGGAGATACATCATGGTGTTGACGAAGGCATTGAGTGTCGACGGAAAGCCAACCAAAAGGGTAGCAAGGGCAATCCATCCCCCAAACACACCAGCGAATCCGAGCCCGAGACAGGCAAGCCCGGCTGCTCCAACAGCTACTGTGCGCCGGATGCGTTTCTGGATTGGCTTAGGAGCCATTTCCCAATATGCTTTCGTCTTTTCCTTTAGATGAAGAGTTCGTGCATCCAGCAGTGCACGATGTTTATTCAAGTCCTGCTCCATGCATTTCACATAGGTTTCAAAGGTAGGGATCAGCAATGGTGCAGGAAGTGCGCTAATGACTGCTTCGCTGCATTTCCAATATATTTGAGCGGATGTGGCTGTGCCTGGCGTGGCGCTAGCTTCTGCCGTTGCCTGGGCATCCATGAGTGCAGCTGTAATAGCGAGAGGGGATGCTTCTGTACCAGCAAGGCAGTGAGCATATACCTGATACACACGTTCCCGTTCTTCGGTGGAAGACCATGCTACTGCTGTCGACAGTCCACCTGCATTGCTTCGAAATGCATGAAGAATGTTCGATTCTCCTGCGAGTACATCACCATCAAATGGCATTCCAGTCGATGAATTGCCAAATATCGCCATTTCCCCTCACAGTACAGCCTGTACAACGTGCTTCATTATTTGTAGTTCTAGACTAACATTTGCTTGTGGGACAAAACCCGCCCAAAAGGTAGTGACCACAGACAAGGTGTTTGAGTACTGGAAATCCAGCAGGCTGAGTGAGGCAGTGTCCCCAAAAGGTGATGGCCAGTGCAGCATCCATCATGCATCAACAAACAAGAAGAAGTCCCACTGCTCGCAAGAACCATCTTGGATTGTCATACTGTGTAACGATCCATGGTGCATCGTGCCAACGGTGCGTAACGGTGTACCATTGAATCGATCCCAGCTCGATCGCAGTCACTTCCGTGGCTGGTTCAACAGAACTTTCTAGGGATTTCAATATCTGACACATTACATAACGCCCCTCGTCAAGGTGCTTCGAGCCCTTCGGGACTATGACATGTGCCGTGAGAGAACCCACGTTTCATATCGGGGCTGAGCCCAAGTGATGCGATCGAGCATGGTCAGAGTCAGGAGAGTGAAGGAGCAGGCACGATGAAGAAGACCCTTTTCATTGGAGGCGTTCTTGCTGCACTCATTCTCCTTTTCGTCCGTCAATACCGTGAAGCTGCCCGACTCGAGAATGAGAAGGAACTTCTTGCAATGGCAATCGATGATGGATATGATGCGGGATCGGAAGAAGACTGATGTATATACTGTCCGTGTTTGACCGCATACAAAACGTGGTACAGGGAATCCATGGCAGCCAAGATCGCTGAACTTAGAATTCCTGCTGATGCACGGTATATCCTTATTGCAAAGCGGTCTGCTGTTGCATTCGGGTCGATTATTGGACTCGATATAGAAGCACTTGATGATCTTTCCATTGCAGTTGCACAAGCATGTGAAAATGCCATTGCAATGACAAAGGAATGGGTAGTGGACTGTGTTGGTGAGTTGCGCCTTGAATTTGCTATGAGTCCTGAAGCTGAGGGCCTTGAAGTACGAGTACGGGCTGTCTGTCCCAAGTCTGAGACACAGCACAGCGATCAGGATGGGGAGCTTGGTTCTTCACAGCTTTCAGAAGCCAAACTTGCTGCACAAGCCTCGCAGGATGAGGCAAATGCAATGCTCGATATGGGACTGCGGCTCATGCAACTCTTCGTTGATGACTGTCGATACCGTGTCGATGAGCAACACCACGGTGTCCATATCCGGCTGACAAAGTACCGGCTGATGTAGCGTTCCCTGAGTGAAGCGTTATTCGGTGTGGAGCGCACTGGGGTACTGCATGATCGGGTATTCTCAGCACAGGACATGATAGACGAACAGACAGTACCGACAGTCACACAGGCGGAAAGGCGTGATGAGGTTCGTCGTCTCCTGAAGGAGTATGCAGCTCATCATGATCCAGATGCACGTGAGCAGCTTGTGGATCTCAACAGGGATCTGGTGAAGTTCATTGCCCGCCGGTTTGCTTCCCGTGGCGAGCCCTTGGAAGACATAGAGCAGGTAGGGTATCTCGGTCTTATCTATGCCATTGAGCGTTTCGATCCAAACCGTGAACTTGAATTCAGCACCTTTGCCACACCAACGATCACAGGAGAGATACGGAGATATTTTCGGGATCGTTCATGGTCGGTCCGTGTGCCACGCCGCCTGCAGGAGAATTACCAGCGCGTTTCACGCATTGAGCAGGTGCTCAAGACGTATCTAGAGCGTTCCCCAACTGTTCCCGAACTTGCAGACGAACTTGGAATCGACCCTGATGATGTCCTTGCAGCTCTCGAGATTGCACCTGCGCAACATGCAATTTCCCTTGCCACACCGCCTCAGCACGAGACGGAAGGAAGTGAATCATCATTGGAAGATTTTCTTGGCAAGGAAGATCTCAATCTTGATCGTGTTGAGATCCAGGATGTCCTTGACAGGGCACTTTCACACCTCACACCACGTGAACGCCGCATCCTAGCACTTCGCTTTGTCGACCAACTTTCCCAGGCAGAAGTGGCTGAGCAACTCGGTATCTCCCAGATGCATGTATCCCGTCTACAAAGAGCTGCTCTTGATGAACTGAAGCGTCAGATGAACGAATCTGACGTGGAATTCTGACTCATTCACGTACTGAGCCATGTTTAATGTGAAGTTGTCCAGTCAGACTCTCCCTTTCCGGTACAATCCGTAGAGAGATCAGCCTGAGTGGAGATGAGCTGCAATGGAAAGCTCCCGTATTCGCGAGACATTCCTGTCGTACTTTGAGGGACTCGGTCACCGTCGTCTTCCGAGTGCTCCGCTCATACCCCAAGATGATCCAACTCTCATGTTTACCGTTGCAGGAATGGTACCTCTCAAGTCGTATTTCCTCGGACTTCGTGCAGCACCAGCACCTCGAGTTACCACCTGCCAGAAGTGCTTTCGAACCAATGACATAGAGGAAGTTGGCTATACGCCACGCCACGATACGTTTTTCGAAATGCTTGGCAACTTCTCCCTTGGGGACTACTTCAAGGATGATGCAGTCCACTTCGCGTGGGAGCTCCTGACAACCCACTTTGGTCTACCAGCAGAACGCATGTGGCCCAGTATTCATCCTGGAGATGATGAAGCCAGTCGGATTTGGGAGAGTATTCCCAATGTGAAGAAGGGCCAAATCATTGCTATGGAAGACAATTTCTGGGAGATGGGTGCAGGTCTTCCTGGTCCCTGTGGCTTTGATTCGGAGATTCATTGGGACTTGGGAATCACGTGTTCGTGCGGAGCCAAGGATTGCACTCCTGCATGTGGGGGCTCCCGATGGATTGAGTTGTGGAATCTTGTATTCATGCAGTTTGAGCAAGACGGGAAGGGAGGACGGACACCACTTCCACGACCATCGATTGATACAGGAATGGGACTTGAACGCATCACGTGTGTCCTGCAGGACAAACTCAGTATCTTTGATACAGATCTCTTCAAACCCATCATTGATCACATCCTTTCATCGAGTCAGGGTACTCGGGAGGAACATGCAGAAGTAGCATCAGCCAACGTATGTGCAGATCACTTGCGTGCATGTGTCTTCCTCATAGCCGATGGCGTACTTCCTGGCAACGAGGGAAGAGGGTATGTCCTGCGACGACTCATCAGACGTGCAAGCCTTCATGCGAGACGACTGGGCGTAGAAAATGTATTGTCCGGTGGTGTGGATGTAGTGCTTCGTGTCATGGGCGGAGCATACCCTGAGTTGAGTGAGCGGAAAGCTACAATTGCAACAGTCCTCAAACAAGAGGAATTCCACTTTGCAGCAACCCTGGAAAGTGGTACTGAGCGCCTCACTGATATCTTTGCAACAGGTAGTGGAACTGTTTCCGGGGATGATGCGTTCAAGCTGTATGACACGTACGGTTTCCCTGTCGACCTTACAGTTGAGCTTGCTCGTGAACATGGATGGAGCGTTGATCTCGATGCCTTCGAGGCTCACATGGTTGAGCAGCGAAAGAGGAGTGCTGCAGGTCGTCAAATGATACGTACACAAGAACGGCCTGCCCTTGAACCGACAACGTTTGTTGGCTATGACACCATGGATGTTGAGGAAACCAGGGTTGTTTACCTGGAGCATGACGGACATCCTGTGACTGAGCTTCATGCTCCTGATAGAGGAATCCTTGTAGTTGATACGACACCCATGTACGCTGAGTCAGGTGGACAGGTTGGAGACACAGGGTCAGTCAGCTGGCATGAAGGGTCAGGTCAGGTTGAGGATACTGTGCATCTCCCTGCATCGGATGCGATAGGGCACACACTGCTACTGAAGTCAGGCACACTCCGCGTTGGGGATTCCATTTCACTCCATGTGGATCAGGAGCGGCGAATGCAGATTGCCCGTCACCATAGTGCAACCCATCTTCTCCACAAGACACTGCGTGAAGTATTTGGCAATACCGTTGTCCAACGTGGATCATATGTTGGTCCTGATTACACGACATTTGACTTCTCATTTGCACGCGGACTTACGGATGAAGAGCTGCTACTTGTTGAGTCACGGATGAATGCAGCCATCCGCGACAATCTTGTGCGATCTGTCGATCTTTTGCCAATTGATGCTGCCCGTTCCACAGGTGCAATGGCACTTTTTGGTGAAAAATATGGTGATATCGTCCGAGTAGTTGACTTTGGTGGATGGGCACGTGAACTCTGTGGAGGGACCCACGTTCATCTCAGCGGAGACATCGGAGCTGCAATGATCGTTAATGAAAGCAGCATTGGACAAGGCATTCGTAGAATAGAGATGGTTGTGGGCTCAGCATCCGTTACCAGGTGGCAGGAGCTCCAAAGGACAATGCATAGCTCCTCACAAGTTCTTCGCATTAGGTGGCAGGATCTTCCGGACCGCATTGCCCAGCTTCAGGAACATGTGAGAGTACTTGAAAAGCACTCTCAGCAGCTTGAACGAGAGCGACAGACTGAGCGAGCATCACGAAGTCGGGTCATCGAGGAGGTCGGCCACATTGTGTTTGCCTACCTCATGCTCAATGAGGAGATAGAGATGAAATCCCTCGTCCCTATTGTGGATGAACTTTTTCAGGACGGTGCGAAGGGGGAGGGTGTTGCTCTTGTAGCAGGTGCTACAACCTGCACAGTGAAGTGTGGCCCGAAGGCACGCTCTGCAGGCTGTGATGCAAGGGTCCTAATGGCAGAAATCGCACGAGCAGCTGGCGGACGTGGTGGCGGCAAACCAGAATTTGCCCAGGGAAGTATCTCAGGACCTTCAACACACAAGGAAATACTTCAGGCACTACGCACTGCACTCAAATCTGCACAGGGAGCAATATCTCAATGACACTGCGATCATCGCTGCCATTCCTTGGCAAGCATCGGGAATCCAGTGAGCATTTCACTGTTCTCGATATTGGCACTTCCATGGTGAAGGCACTCATAGTGAAACGCGAGAGTGAGCAGGGAATTGTCATTGGATGCGGAAAGGCACTTCAGAAGCAGAACGATATGCAAGCTGGTGCTGTAGCAAACATCCAGTCTGTCATAGATACATGTGAAGTTGCCCTCTCCGAAGCTGAAGACATGTGCGAGATCATTCCCAGTCAGGTCATCATTGGCATTGCAGGAGAACAGGTCTATGGAGCACTGACAACAGTAGCTTTTCCACGACAGCATCCCACTGCTAAAATCTCCCAAGCTGAACTAGCCTCTGCCATTCAGCTCCTCCAGAGACGATCCCTCCGCAATGCAGTAAAGGAAATGTCCACAGCACTCGGTGTGGATGAAATAAATGTCAAACTCGTCCATAGCGTCATTACTGCAATTGAGATAGATGGCCACCATGTAAACAACCCGGTGGAGTTTCAGGGTCAGAAGATCACTATCTCGGTTTTCAATACATTCGCACCCATAAGCCACATAGGGGCACTGCAGACTATCGCAGATGAACTTGATCTCGATCTCATAGCAACAATAGCCGAACCGTATGCTCTGGCACGAGCATGTGCGAATGAGGCACTACTCGAATCAGGAGCCATCTTCATTGATGTGGGTGGTGGCACAACAGATGTTGCTCTCATCAATGATCGGACCATCTCGGGCATGAAGATGTGCGCACTTGGGGGGAGGTCATTCACAAGACGTCTCATGACGGACATGTCAATGACGTATGAGCAAGCAGAACAGTTCAAGGCAGCATACTCACAAGGTGAACTCCCACTTGAACAACGCCGTCATGCTCATGAACTCTTCCTGCCAGCTGCAGAAGTACTCGCACATAGTGTTGGACTCATAATCGAGGAACTCGCACCGGACAGTGACCCACCTGTACACATCGCACTGGCTGGGGGAGGTTCCATTCTTCCCGATGTGCTTGAACAGCTGAAACTTCTTAACTGGAAGGACGTAATGCCTGTTGATTACCACCCGGTCATAACGCCCCTTCATCCGGATTCCGTGCAGGGAATGTTCGACTCAACAGGAACTCTTGTGAGTGCACAGGACGTGACACCGCTTGCTATCGGGTACTATGCAATGACCATGCATGACCCGGAAAGTGCACCACTCGGTGCACTCATGCAGCGTGTGTTACAGACGATGAAGGTATAATGGAGATTGCATGCCAGAGATATTCACCCTGCAGCAGTCGGATGACCTCTCGAGTATTGTAGAACGCATCCGCACGAGTACTGATGATGAAGTAGCTGTACTCATCCCGAAAGATCGTCAGGCGTTCATCAATCCGACGACACTCCGACTTCTCCTGAAATTCAGCGATGAAGCGCACAAGTCCACACGGATCATCTCAAACGATCCCCGTGTCCAGCTGCTTGCGAAAGATGCTGGTTTTCATGTATTTGCAACAATCCAGAATTTCCATGCAAACGAAGAAGTTGGTGATGGAAACGAGAGTCCAGTAGCAACCCTTGATTCATTACCACAAAAGACAGGTAAAGGGAAAGCTGTCGTGGAGCCTCTTGGTGTGGGAGGTCTCCCACCAGTACGTGCAGGCAAGATCATGAAGACAGATGCCTCATGGTTCCGTACGAGAAATGGACGCATCACCATTGGTGCAATTGCTGGTGTTGTGGTTCTTTTCCTTGTGGTCTTTGCTTTTCCCTCAGCAACTGTCACAGTTACACTGAATGGCACGATGCTTCAGGACCAGACCATCATTCAGGGATCTCCGACTGGTTCCTCAACTGGCCAGAACAATACAATGCAAACACATGTCCTAACGGGAGCTGCGTCGCAGACATTCCAGGCAACGCCCACAGGAACGACACAGTGTTGCGGTGCTTCTGCAACAGGATATGTCGAGATGTCGACAAATCTCAGTCAGCAAAACTGCACCTCATCGAACACATCGTGCTCAGGTGATCTCAACCTCGTTCTCCCAAAGGACCAGCACTTCACGTATACATCTGGTCAAACATCCATGACGTTCCAGTCAACACAGAGTGTCTGTGTCAGCTTTGTGATGGAAGCAAATACTCCTCAAGCTCCTCAGCAAGGGATTGTGTATCCACTCGATGCAGCCAACAACTGCAATACCCAGCCATCTGCTGCTCTTACAGGAATACCTGTTCAGGACGTAAACCAGGAAGCAGCGGGAAATCTCAGTGCGAGTGCAAGTGGAACGTGGATATGGAAAGAGGATCCGTGTACTTCTGATACCACCTCAAATGCATCACCTTCACCTTCTGCTTCTCCAAGCCAGGGTAATTCATTCACGAACAACTACAACTGCCCTTCGAACGGTCCTGCTTTTGTCGTGGCACAGCAGACTGCCTTTAGTGGTGGGGTTGATCAAAAGCAAGTGCCAGCTGCATCTGTTTCTGACATCACAGCATTCGACAACCAGGTCTCATCAATAGAGGCCCAGCTCACGTCAAAGATCAAGAGCATGATCAAGAAGGAACTCAATGGTGAAGTTATGGCCCAGGATCCAGCTGGAGACGGCTTCAAGGTGAACTTCACTGTTTCTCCTGCTCTTCCCACGACTCCTGGGACTGAATGGTCAAGCACAACTGTGACAGTCCAGGGAAATGGCGCTGCAACAGTGTATAGTCCATCAGCAGTTCGTCAGGCAGTTGTAGCTGCACTCAAGTCACAGGTACCTGCTGGTGAGGTATATGCACCTGCAAGTCTCACGTACCCATCACCCACTGTCACTGTCGCCAGTTCTGATGGAACTGTCATTCTCAGTATCAATGCCAAGGCATTCAGTGTTCCATCTCTGCCACACAATCTCGCAAATCAACTCGCTGGACGACCCCCAAGCTCAATAGAGACATATTTGCAATCAGTCATTGGAGGACAAGTACTCGCCAATGTACAGGTGAACCAGTCCCCCTACCCATTCTTTTTCCTGCCGTTCTCGGCATCACGTATCACTGTTGTCGAAAAGTTCAAGTCATCGTAGGGACGCATGTATATTGGCATAGATTTTGGATCAGTCCGCATGGGCATCTCAGTAAGTGATGATTCCAACATCATAGCTGTCCCGTATGGAAGTATTGGTTGGGCTGAAGCTGATCACGGCTGGGCAGAACTCCATTCCCTCATCATGGAACGTCAACCTGCTGGCATCATTGTCGGGTTGCCAAAGCAACTCAATGGAACTGAAGGTGCTGCTGCAGAACAGGCCCGGGACTTTGCACACCAAGTGGAAGAACACTTTGGCATTTCTGCAATCCTGTGGGATGAACGGCTGACAACAGTTGAAGCTGCCCGACTCATGCGAATGATGGGAATGTCTAGCAAAAAGCAGCGAACTCGAATAGATGCACATGCAGCAACGATAATGCTTCAGAGCTGGCTTGATTGGCACCAATCACGTACAGCACAAAGGTAACACGATGCATCGCACTCGCTGGATTGTGCTCATTGTCCTCGTAGTGGGAATCCTTGGTGGAGGGGGAGCAGCAGCGATTGCTGCCCGATCAGGTCTGGAGCCCATCGTTCCAGGGAGTAATCAGCAGGACGTTGTATCCATACCCTGTCCTGCAACTGAGAAGGGTACAATGACTGCTCTTGAGAATGCCCATGTTCTCAGAAGCCCACTGTGGTTTCGCCTCTATGCCACAGTGCGTGGTGCCTTTCATCATCTTAAATGTGGCCTGTACAGTTTTTCTCCTGCCATGGGAGGGAGCGAGATCGTTGCAGTACTTGCTGCAGGTCCATCTCCAAGCCTTGCTACCATCCGGATTACATTTCCTGAAGGCGAAACTGCTGTCCAGATGAGTGCTGCACTCACGAAAACAACGCACATCTCAGGAAGTACATATCTGGAACTTGCAAGAAGTGCAGGTTTTCGCACTGGCGATGCAGCCCTGCGTCCCCCGGGAAGCTCACTTGAAGGATTCCTTTTCCCTGACACATACGACATCAGTTCAACAACATCGGCTTCGGACCTTATCAAACTACAGCTCGCTGCATTCCAGCACAAGGCAGCCCCAGTCCTTGCTTCGTCCCACGGGCTCTCCCCCTATGAAGTGCTAGTTCTCGCTTCGATTGTGCAGGCAGAAGCCAGGTATCCGAGTGATGAGCCTCTCATAGCAAGTGTCTTCTACAACAGACTTGCAAACGGTATGCCACTCCAGTCAGACCCGACGATTGTTTATGGACTGACAGGATCGCTGGGAGCAGAGCCGACAGCTGCACAGTTTCAGCAGGATACCCCCTACAACACGTACATCCATGCTGGGCTCCCCCCAACACCCATAGACAATCCTGGAGTATTGGCCATTGAAGCAGCAGTCCATCCTGCTTCTACCTCCTATTTGTACTTTGTTGCAGATCCAAGTGGGCATGTGCATTACGCCTCAACACTCGCAGAGCACAATGCCCAGGTATCTGAGTTTTGTGGCAGTCGCTGCTCAGGAGGCTCATGATGCTTGTGCATGTCATCGTTGCCATTCTTGTTGGTGCATGTGCTGGGGGTGTTGTTGCCTGGGGCGGGATTCAGCTCGAGAAGTGGGAGCGGCTTGAAGAGACAGAAGCTGAAGAACGTGAAGCTTTCGAAAAGGAAATGGCAGAAAAGCGTGAGGAAGACCGTGCAAAGGGAAAAGAGAAATCCCATTACCCTGAGTGGCCTCGCGAAGTATACGGATGGCAATGGCAGGATCGATATCTGGCACCTGTAGCTGGAGCAGGTGCGTTTGCTTTGCTTGCTGTACATGACCATGATCTCCGTACACTCGTTCTGCAATGCATATGGTCTGCAGTTCTCGTTCATGTTGCTGTATTCGATCTCAAGCATCGTCTTGTACTCAACATCGTCACGTATCCTGCAATCATTCTGGGACTTGCTGCCTCATTCATCACGCCAGCTCTCACCATTCAAACGTCGCTTGCAGGTGCAGTGCTTGTGGGTGTGTTCTTTCTCCTTCCTGCACTTGTACGGCAGGGTAGTGTGGGGCTTGGAGATGTGAAACTCGGTCTGTTCATTGGTGCTGTCACCGGTTTTTGGCTCTTCCCTCCTGTGACAGGTGCTGTTGTTGCCCTCTTTTGGGGAGCAGCTCTTGGAGCAGCAGCTTCACTCGTCACACTTGCTGCACGAAGACGTGGCATGCATGACACTCTTGCGTATGCTCCGTACCTGTGTCTTGGTACTCTCATTGCATTTCTTCTCGCACAGTAGTCAATAAGACAGTACAATAACTTCGAATGCAGTCACTCGCCAACACTGTTCGTACAAGGAGAATATCCGTGTCACGGAACCATCTGTTCCCTGGAGAGGACTCAATTATCGTTTCAAGGCAACATATCATCGGGTTTGTTCCGGAGCTGTTCTCAGGCATCATCATGGCAATCATCGCAATTGTCATTACTGTTATTTTTCCCCATAACATTGTCCTTTCAGGGGTTAATATTGGCTCAATTGTGCGGATCCTTTTGCTTCTGGGCATTGGTGCTGATGTCCTGTATGTTGCAGTCAAGTACCTGCAGTGGAGAAGTATGAGTTTCGAACTCACTACGCACCGTGTCATGTATAGTGCCGGTGTTTTTTCACGGTCAACAAACTCGATCTCCCTGGATCGCATACAGAATATTCGGGTGCAGCAATCCTTTCAGGACCGTCTTTTCAATGCAGGGGATATCGAGATTGAGTCTGCTGGCCGTGATGGAAGTGAAGTTCTTCACCTCATACCAAATCCGCAGGGTTTCGTTTCAGCAGTCATGCAGGCAGGTGAACGCTTTTCCCAATCTGGAGGACACCCGACAGATAGCCAAGGCAAGCAGCTGCTTTTCCCAACAACTCCGCCTCCGGACCTGCCCAGGAACACTGGTGGACTTTAGGTACAGAGAATGACCCAGTGAACCCGGTAAGATGGAGTGCAGAGCAGCGGGATGAGCTGACAGGAGGCGTAGATGATAACAGCGGGTGAATTGCGGCCAGGATCGACTATAGATCGTGGTGGGGAACTGTATATTTGTGTGGATTTCCAGCATGTCAAGCAGGGACGTGGTACTGCATTCGTGCGTGCGAAATTCAAGAATCTCCTGTCTGGATCAGTGACAGAGGAGACCTTCCGTCCTGAAGAGAAGTTTGATGATGCTCGAATCGAACGTCGTGGAGCCCAGTACCTGTACAAGGAAGATGGCTCGTTCATTGTCATGGATATGGAAACGTTCGATCAATATCCCATCAGTCCTTCCGACATGGGAAGTGCTGCACACTATCTCAAGGAAAATGACAGCCTGACAGTCATGCAGTATGGTGACCGGATCGTTGGAGTCGAGCTTCCCATTACGGTGGATCTCGTCATTACAGAGACTGCTCCAGGATTCAAGGGTGACACAGCCAATCCTGGCACGAAACCTGCAACACTGGAGACAGGAGCAACAATTGATGTTCCACTCTTTGTCTCTGAGGGTGATACCATTCGCATAGATACGAGAAACGGCAAGTACATTGAGCGCGTATGACTACTGATACTGCAAGGAACCATTCCGCCACCAAGTCCACGATGCATGTCCCTCACGGGACTGTTCGTGTGGCAACAGATGTCATTGGCTGGATTGCAGCCCTTGCTGCAGTGCGCGTTGACGGTGTTCATGGGCTGGTTCGTCCCCATCGTGAGGGGAGTGACAATATTCTGCGCATGTCCCATGTACACAAGGGTGTTGTGGTAAAGATGCTTGATGAACGACGTCTCACACTGGATGTGTGGTGTGTCATGGATGCACGGCAATCCGTACATGCAGTTGCCAAGGAAGTGCAACACAATGTTGCAGAGATGGTAGAGCGGATGCTCAACCTTCAGGTTGTTGATGTCAATGTCTTTGTTGCGCATGTTGCGTACAGTGCGTGATGCCTCAAGGGCGATCCACAAACAGAAGACGCAGAGGTAGAGAACTCGCTCTTCGTGTACTCTTCGAACTCGAGGGAAACACTCGTGACATGGAGAGTGCACTTCTTTACCAGGCTCCGGAAGTTGGAGCAACAGGCGATGTCACATCCTTTGCAAGGACACTTCTTGGTTCGTATCAGGACCATGCATCAACGTGTGATGATGCAATCCAGGGTACGACAACTCACTGGGTACTCTCCGAAGCAGGGAAAGTTGAGCGGACTGCACTTCGACTTGCGACTGCAGAATTGCTCTTCCTTGAAGACGTTCCTGCTCCTGTAACAATCAATGAATGGGTGGAACTTACAAAACAGTATGTTGGTGAGGAGGGTGCCCATTTTGTCAACGGTGTCCTAGGTGAGATAGAGCGCTCCCATCCTGGTGGCTCCATCGATGACTGAGCCGTATTCTGTCACCTCCCTGACAAAGACAATCAAACAGGTGCTTACCGGTTCGCCTGAACTCCAGGATGTCCTCGTTGAGGGAGAGGTTAGCAATCTCCGTATTCCTGCTTCAGGTCACATGTTCTTCACCCTGAAAGATGCAACTTCGCAACTTCGGTGTGTGTGTTTCCGCTTCCAGCGGATGAAGCTTGGTCTCGAAGTGAAGAATGGCATTACTGTTCTAGCCCATGGACGCATTGACTGCTATCCAGCTGATGGCTCATACCAGCTGTACGTTGACCGCGTTGAACAGAGCGGTCTTGGTGCACTGGCCCTCGAAATACGCAAGCGGACAGAACAGCTTCGAGCTGAAGGCCTTTTCGATGCAGCACTGAAGCGTCCTCTGCCCCTTGTCCCACGACGCGTTGCTGTCATTACCTCTGCAACTGGAGCAGCTGTACGTGACATGTGCCGTGTCATTTCACGCCGTGCACCGATGGTAGGCATTGTCGTCATTCCTGCAGTTGTACAGGGTGAAGGTGCTGCAGCAAGCCTTGTGGCAGGTGTGCTTCGAGCACAGGATATTCCTGGTGTAGATGTCATTCTTCTCGGTAGGGGAGGGGGATCATTCGAGGATCTTGTTGCGTTCCAGGATGAGACACTTGCCCGAACCATTCGAAGCAGTCGTATTCCAGTTGTTACTGGCATCGGCCACGAGATAGATATCAGCATCGCGGATTTTGCTGCAGACAGGATGGCTTCGACCCCGTCTGCAGCAGCAGAGATCGTTGCACCTGTGCGAGAGAACCTCCTTGAAGATCTCAGTGGTCGATATTTCACTCTGGGCCGTACAGTGCGAAATGTTGTCCTCACACGACGTTCCATCCTCGGTGCTTCACGACTTCGGTTTGAACGGTCCTCCCCAAGACACCTCATTAACATCTATGTGCAGGATGTCGAGCATCGTCGTCGTCTCCTGGAAGGCCAGGGAAGATCGTTCATCCGTACGGAGCAACGATCGCTTGAACAGTTCCGTGAACGTCTCCGATCCATGAATCCACTAGTCCGCATTGCACATCTTCATACAGATCTCAATGGTCGTGCACTGAGATTGCGATCCCACATTGAGCGTATTTGTACGCATGAGCGAACTCGACTCGACAGGGGAACTGCTGTCATGGAATCCCTGTCACCACTGCGTACCCTGGAGAGAGGCTATTCCATTACACTGGATGCGACAAGTGGAGTTCCTGTCCTTGCTGCAGGGTCACTACATGAGGGCCAGCACGTTGAGACCCGGCTTCACCAGGGACGGATTACGAGTACAGTAACTGCTGTTAGCGATGAGGATGCATACAAATGAGCGAGGAACACACTTCCACACCTGATAGTGACATTGCACGCCTTACATACGAGCAGGCAATAGAGGAACTCGATACGCTTATTGCAAAGCTTGAGAGGGGGAGTGTTCCCCTCAACGATGCGATTGCTGCGTATGAGCGTGGAGCAAAGCTCATTGCACACTGCAATTCTCTCCTCGAGGCAACAGAGCAGAAGATCACTGCACTCACTTCAGGGGGAACAGAAGTACCGTTTGAACCAGACACGTCGGAACATCCTGTGCAGCAGGGTGCAGCAGAGAATGGAACGCTGTTTCAGGATCGTGACGACGAATAGCATTCACTCCCCGGAATCGAAGAACATTCGACTCGATGTTGCCCTTGTGGATCTGGGGTTCGCAGAATCCCGTACACAGGCACAGTCCCTCATTGCTGCAGGACTTGTCATGGTAAATGAACGTCGAGCCGAGCGGGGAACCGAGAAAGTAGTCCCCGGGGTGGATGACATCCACATCCTTCGTGCAACACGTACATGGGTTTCCCGAGGAGCACTGAAACTCATTTCAGCACTCGATCATTTTGGAATCAATGTGCAAAATACAGTTGCCCTTGATTCCGGAAGCTCAACTGGGGGATTTACGGAAGTACTTCTCGATCGGGGAGCCTCACATGTATATGCAGTGGATGTTGGCTATGGCATTCTTGATGCCAGACTCCGGAATGATGCCCGCATCACTGTGCTAGAGCGAACGAATCTTCGCTACCTCACCTCGCTTCCTGGACCACAACCAACCCTTGTGACGCTCGATCTTTCTTTTATCTCCATCCGTACTGTACTTCCTGCACTACTTCATCTCGCGCCTATGGCCACTGTCGTAGCTCTTTTCAAACCGCAATTCGAACTTCCACGAGAGGCTGTAGGACACAGAGGGGTCATTACTGATCGAGAAGCGACTGCTGCTGCACTCCAAAATTTTCAGGAGTGGTGCAGCACAGTCCTCTGTGCTACGGTTCTAGGGGAGCCGTTTCCGTCTGCTGTGACTGGACGGGATGGCAACCAGGAGTGGTTTATCGTGATCCGTTTACCAGCTGCAGGAGGAAAGGAAGCGGGTGACACCGAGCACGCGTAGGACAACGATCCTTCTTCTTGCACGTAGAGTTGATGCATCGTACCGGTCGATCGCAGCACATCTTGCAGGTGACATTGGCATTACAGTACATGAGCTGGATGAGATTGCCGGTACATCTGCGGATTTCGACCCTGCCACAACGGTCATCATGACGATTGGTGGGGATGGCACATTTCTTGTTGGTGCCAGATGGGCTTCACGTCTAGGCGTACCAGTCTTTGGGATTAACACGGGCCGGCTTGGCTTTCTTGCAGAACTCGATCCCCATGATCTGCAGTATGCCATTGAGGCAATCTACAACGGAGATTACGAGGAAGTCCATCGACCACTGATCATCACTGTGCTTCGTGCTGCAAACGAAGAAGCTGTGTGGATGCATACCTCACTCAATGATGTAGTGCTCCGGACACAGGAAATCGCAGTCGCACACTTTGACCTCAGCGTGAATGATGAACCGTGTGCCGAGATTGATGGGGACGGACTTATCATTGCCACTCCAACTGGTTCAACAGCGTATGCAATGAGTGCAGGTGGACCCATTATCGTTCCTGACCTTCCGTGCATGCTCCTTGTGCCACTCGCTCCACACGCCCTCATGCCACGCTCATTGGTGATCGGACCAGCTTCAGTTGTGCGTGTCACTGTACATGGAGGAGCAGTCCTGGCTGCTGCTGATGCAACACATACCTGGCATGTTGAAGATGGCTCCACACTTCAGGCTCATCTCGATGGAACAGTGACATCCCTTCATTTCCTTTCAAGTCCCTCCTTCATGACCCGACTTCACGACACAATGCTTTTTGGAGCACCACTTCGTATCCGTGATGTGTCTCGCCACCACCGTTTATCTCACCGCGTTTCGGAGCGGACATAGGGAAGCACACCTGTGGCACTTGCTGAAGTACGCATCCAGAATCTCGCAATAATTGACTCTGCCACATGGCAGGTACCATCAGGTTTTACTGTCATCTCAGGCGAGACCGGATCTGGGAAGTCACTTTCCATAGAGGGTCTGCGACTCGCCCTTGGAGAACGTCCAAGGCAGGATGTCATCCGTCCAGGAGCAGAACGTGCAATTCTTGCTGCAGTATTCACGGATCTCCCTGAAGTAGCAGTTACCTTGCTGCACGATCATGGAATTGATGTGGAGGACGATCTGCTCGAAATCACCCGGGAACTGAGAGCTGATGGACGCTCCATCTTCCGTTGCAATGGCGCTACTGTCACCCGCTCTTATGTGCGGGAACTTTCAGCACTCCTTGTTGACATTACAGCCCAGGGGGCTTCAATGCGTCTTCATGATCCCTCCTGGCAGCTGTCAGTAATCGATGCCGCAGGCGGGGAGGAGCTGGAAAAAGCACTCTGCATGTACAGGGAGGTATTTGCATCATATATCCAGCTGAGGGGCGAGTACCGTGAACTTGCACGTCTCTCCGAGAATTCCGAGACTGAAAAGGAAGAAGCAGCTTCCCACGTTGCATATCTTGAACCACTCGACCTTGAAGCAGGTGAGGAGGAACGGCTTCATGAGGAACGAGAGCGGACTGCCCATGCAACTACCCGGCGCCGTGCCCTCGAATCGCTCCACAGTGCCATCGCGGGAACTGGAGAAGTAACTGGTGCCCTGCACGACATTCTTTCAGCCCGCCAGGAGCTTCACCAGGTAGAGAACATCGATCCTGCCATTGCAGAACTTGCACAGAGGATCGATGGTGCTGTGACTGAGCTTGAAGACTGTGCATCCGAGGCTGTACGGTATGCAGACACCATCGAGGCGGATCCAGGACGCATCGAATGGATAGAAGGGCGTGTTCACACACTCCAGCGCGTTGCAGCACGATATGGAAGTGTTGGAAATGCCATTGACATTCTCCGGAGGAGCCGTGCACTCCTTGATGACAGTCCTGTCACTCCACAGGAACTCGAGGAAGCAAGATTGAGACTTCTGGATTACAGCCGCAAGGTCGTTGAAGCTGCCATCGAACTCCATGACCTTCGCACTCGTCATGCAGCTGCACTGCAGAATGCTCTTCAAGAGGAACTCCACACCCTGGATCTTCCCCATGCATCAGTAGCCATAGATGTCACGTGCAGGCTTCACGATGCTTCAGTGAATGACAGGGAGCTTGACTGTGATGCATCCGGTGCAGATGACGTACTCATGCGACTCTCCACAAATCCCACCATGCCTCCTCTTCCACTCGGCGAAGGTCCTTCCGGAGGTGAACTCTCACGTTTTGCCCTTGCAGTACGTTCATGCGTTTCCCATGTTTCGGATGCAGCATGCATTGTTCTTGATGAAGTCGATACTGGAATTGGTGGGGCAACAGCACTTCGTGTTGGTGCAGCACTTCGTACGATTTCCAACGAACGCCAGGTCATAGCAGTGACCCACCGAGCAGAAATTGCCTCATATGCCACGCACCACATCCTCGTACAGAAAGTACAGGGCAGTGATCATGTACATTCCACTATCACCAGTGTTGATGGTGAAGACCGGGTAGAGGAAGTTGCTCGCATGCTGTCAGGAGCAGTGACCACTGCAGCACGAACACGTGCTGAGGAACTTCTTGCTGAAGGCTCAAGTATCCGTTCCTGAGGATACGCTTCACTTATACAGTCGACATACGAAGCTTGTCAAATGATGAAAATGGGTACACAATTGCACTTCAAAGTGCTCAAGGTTGCAAGATTGCTCCTTGTTTGCCTTACTGATAATGCTTGTATTTCCATTACTATTGGCTTCACCACGAAGTCTGAACACACCTCATCTGCAGGATAGACCATTGATATTAACTGGTCCTCCGCTGCAGAACGCGCGCTGAGGACTTGACGTACTCCAGCTTCCGCTTGCGCCCGTTGACGTGTTGACGTGGACATCTTTTACTGTTGAGCCAATTACTGCCAGGCCCTTAACATCACCGATGTCGAGTGCTCCATTGGGCGCTTGTTCATCCATTACCGTGATATCCGTACATTCCTTGTGTTCAGAGAGGTTGGGACAGATCTTGCCTCCTGCACCCGAAGATACAAACCCATGAATGGTAATGGACTCCGACGGGGGAGTAATCCAGTACCCGTTATCAGATGCTGTGCAGGGCCCTGGGGTATAACTGTAATTGTCAATTACTGTTCCGTTATCAACATACAAGGCAAGGCGCGAACCCGTTTCATGAACGTTATCAATATTTCCACCTGACTGGAACGACCACGATACGCCGTCATCACAGATTTCATCGCTCACAACAACGTCCTGAATTACATTGCCAACTGAATAATGTGGGGCTGTTGGAGTTGCTCCATGTGGTCCAGCGTAATAGATGGCAAAATGTCCTGGCTGACTTCCACTGCGGACATCAGCATTGCGCAATGTTACATGACTGCCTCCTGTTGCAAAAGCAATGCCGCCATTATATGTTTGTGTGTCCAAAGTCAAGTTCTCGACAACTGTGTACGATGAACGTGCCTGCAGAAGGTTGTGGTCTGAAACTGTTTGGAGCAAAATTGTGCTGCCTGCACCAGCTCCAGTTACGGTCTCTGACCCGGGAATGGTCAGTTGTGAAGTTACCCGCCACGTTCCAGCAGGAATGCAGACTGTCCCACCGACTCCAGCCTTGAATGCCTTGTCCAATGCAGATGCATTATCTGTTGCTGCAGTACTAGCACCAAATTGAGTGACAGTAAGTGTGCACACTCCCACGGGTGCTTTCGGCTCGGCTATGCTGCTTGTTGCTCTCAATGGGGAGATATAGGGCCGGTTGCTGCCACTTCCACTGGTATGGAACACACCAAATGTGAACACAACCAGTCCAACGAGAATACATGATCCCAGCAACAGCCAAAAGTTCCGTGCATTTGTTCTTGACACAGTGTGATCTTCCTTCATGTTGTGAATGCTATCCCAGCTGAAGCAGCAGCATACGTATCACTGGGTGTCAGGACCACATGCGGTGCGAGCACAATCACACACACACACTCACCTGTCATATCAGCAGGTTGACACGATACATGTGAGGATATCAGGGGTGTACTGCACAATGACAACTGGCTTGTGCACATGCCATTTTTACCTTGACAGCTGATTTATTCCAAGTGTGGCGAGTGCACGCTGCGAATGGCCTGAAACATCTTGCGAATCAAGGAGTACCACATACTGCAGAACATCATGATCTTCACAATCACTGCCAAGGTGAACGCAAGCCTTGGATGGTGTGACACGTATGAAGCCTGTACCTACATGTGGGCCAGTGTACCCTGGCAGATTTCATGAAGAATGGTTCTGCACAATGATCTTTGTCCAAGTAGTGCTCAAAGATCACTATCCATATGAAAAAGCAGTAGCTGAGGATTGAATGTCATACGGTGCGAGCATGGTGTAGCAAAAGGTACTCCCTATTTTCCAATCATGCGGTATACTCCTAAACGCAATGGTGAATCTTCTAGCCGTTCTTGCACCGATCATTGCGACTTCCCGGAACAGTCACGCCCACGCTGGTTTTGCCGGGTCGCTTAGCCATCTTCCATATGCACTCACCTTGACATGTGTTGGTTGTGAGGCAATACTTGGAGGGGCCATTCTTGTCGTTGGCCTTATTCGCCTTCGACGGGAATACCGGTTTGTGCAAGAGCCCAAGCCCAGTCTCGGATAGCTTCCTACATTCCTGCAGATCGCACCGTGTCACAACAGGGTGACAGTCTGTCCACATGCTGATCTGCACTGTGCTTCCATTCGTACGATCAGTGTGGAGGCGGTAACAGTACATCATGGGTGCAGCTGCATTTCGCTATTTTGAGCCATGGGAATCCGTCGGGAATGCCCTATCGGGGCTAGCTCTCTACGGCAATCCTATTGAATGTTGTCCAGGAAAGCTCACTGTCCATTCACAGGATACTGGCATGCGCATTGAAATCGTTGCACCCCACAGTGTTCACTGGGGTGCAGTCGACATTGTAGCTCGTGCCGTGAGTCTTTTCTTTACATCAGTAGATCCAACCCTTTGGACTCATGCTCCGTGTCGTGGAGTACGCATCGATATAGCACCAGGTGCATTGTTGGTGACAGATCTCCCATACTGGCGTGCGCATCTGGCTGGACGACATACATCTGCAGGAAGATCGTTCACGAAGATGAGTGCTGTTTCATCGCCGTATCCAGATTCCAGGGGCTTTGCACGGTGTGTACTTCGGGAGCATCTTCTCCTCACTCCCCAGCACCGGGATCCTGTATGGCCAGTCCTCCATGAACTTGGGCACATCATGTTCTTCTACTGCATACCGCGTGAAGACTGGAGACCGGGTGGTTTTCTGGACCGTCTGTACTGGAAGCGACTCATTCACGAAGAGGCGTATCCTTCACGGTACGCAGCACAGAATCCGCAGGAATATCAGGCAGAAGCAGTGGCAATCTATCTTCTTGCACGCTCTGGTTCACGATGGATCATGGAACATGATGTTCCACTTGCCACGTATCTCGCAAAACTTTTCCCGGAGCGAAGAATTGCCCATGCGCATGCAGCAGTGACAGGACGACTGGTCGCATAACCCACATATTCTTCCGCCCTCGCGAATTGCATGCCGATATGGTGTAATTGCTATGAGGAAACAGGCAGCAGGTAGGTGACGTGGCTCTCGATACGGATGTGCAGATAACGATTCCAGCATTTACTGGGACTCTCCATGATCTCGTACGCCAGGTTCAGCGAGGAGACATACCTGTCGATGCAGTACCTGTTGATGAGGTCAGCCGGCAGTGCAGAAAGGCACTCGAAGAGGACAAATGCGACATTGATCTCCTTGCAGCTGCACTTGCGAGCCTCCATCGACTGCTTGATTACAAACTCACAGCCCTTGAAGGGGCCCTGAAGGAACCGGAGGGAGAGCCGGAACTCCCGCTCCAGAACCTTCTTCAGGAAGAAGAAGATGCTCTTCGTGAGCAGGCATACCGTGCATTCAAGGATGCAGCCAGTCGACTGTTCGAGGAACATGGTGCAGATGGATACCAGAGTTTCATGAGTCTCGTGACTCCGGATGTCATACCTGTATCAAGCGTAGTCATACAACCCGACAGGCTCATAGCAGCATTTCAGGCAGTGCTTGATAGGATTCAGTCCCTGGAATTTGTCACCCGGCCCATTCCCATCATTCCAGTGGACACGATGATGACCTCCCTGCGCGAGACATTTCGTGTACAGGCACGTTGGTCATTCCACGACCTTTTTGTCACGGTCACCTCGAAAAATGAAGCGATTGCCCGATTTCTTGCACTTCTCGAACTCATCAAGTGTGGAGAAGTACAGGTGGAAGACGGGCCAACAATTCAGCTTGTAGCAGCAGGTTCACGCAATGAGTGATGCTCCTGCTGATATGTCCACTGCACGGGAGTACACTACCCTCGAGGAGCGGGCACAGGCAGTAGAGGCACTCTGTTTTACTCTCAATCGGCCACTTACGTACATTGAACTGGCAAAACGGATTGGCATTTCAAAACGTGAAGTGCGGGAAGCGATTATTGAACTATCCACTATGCTCGAGGAGCATGCACTCATGCTCCAGTATGATAGTGATGAAGTTCAGATGGTGACTCGTCCACATGTCGCTGGTCTCGTGCAGGACACCCTGGCACCAGAGCGTCCGACCCGCCTTTCGCCTTCAGCCCTGGAAACTTTAGCCATCATTGCCTATCGCCAACCCATTACGAAGGGAATGCTCGACTACCTGCGCGGCGTTGACTGCGAACGAGTTCTTGAACGTCTTGAGGGACGAGGACTCATTGCAATTGTGGGACATGATGAAGGTCCTGGTTCTCCACGACTTTGGGGAACAACTCTTGAATTCCTCCGACTCATGGGCATCGCCACAATTGAGGAACTCCCGCCGCTTTCCCATGAAGCACTGGAACGGTATGAACGTGCATTCAATGCAGGAGCAATCGAGGATGACCATACTGGAGAAGGGCAGAATGGAACGCATTAATCAGTTTCTCGCACGACGCGGTGTAGCCTCACGACGTAGTGCTGATGCACTTCTCCGTGAGGGTCGTGTACTCATAAATGGAGTACGTGCTGAGATTGGTGCACAGGTGGATGGCATCCGGGATGTTGTTACGGTCGACGGCAAGCCTGTCCGCAAGAAGGCAATCGTGACAACCATCATGTTGAACAAGCCCACTGGTATTGTGACAACACTTGCAGATCCTGACTCCCGCCCGACTGTGTTGTCCCTTGTGCCGGAGATTCCTGGCCTTGTTCCTGTTGGCAGGCTCGATACTGATTCTTCCGGCCTGCTTCTCCTCACCACAGATGGAGATCTTTGCCATGCCCTGACTCATCCCAGGTATCGAGTAGAAAAAGAGTATGTCGTGACTGTTGATACGCCACCAACCGATGAACAACTCCAACGTCTCAAGAAAGGTGTCGTGCTCGAGGATGGCTTTGCAAGACCAGCACGAGTGCTCGGAAATCCACGAAAGCGGACAATTGCAATTGTCATGCGTGAAGGGAGAAAACGTGAAGTGCGGCGTATCTGCCGTGCAGTCCAACTCAAGGTTGTACGACTCGAACGAGTACGCATTGGCAGCCTGATGCTCGGTACACTTCCAACTGGATCATGGCGTGAACTTACACGTGATGAGCTTGCCCAACTTCGACCGCCTACAGGAGATAGTCGCACAAAATGACAGAACATCACCCGCCTGTCATAACCATAGATGGGCCCTCAGGAAGTGGGAAATCGACCCTTGGCCGTGCTCTTGCAACGAGATTTGGACTTCAATTCGTCGATACAGGACTCCTGTACAGGGGACTTACTCTTGCTGTCATCCAACATGGCCTCACTGCAGCAGATACAGTTGCGATTGCTGAACTTGCACACTCTGCGCATCTTGAACTCAATACTGATCCAACGAAATCACCAGCCACATGGGATCTTCGCATCAACGGATGGGATCCAAATGGTGAGATCCGGAATCCTGCACATGCACGTCTCCTCTCCGAAGTGAGTGCTATCCCTGCTGTACGTACAGCCCTGCTGTCTGTCCAACGAGCTTTTGGCATTGCAGGCTGTGTTGCAGTGGGCCGTGACTGTGGAATGGTGATCTTTCCGGATGCATGCGCAAAGATTTATCTTGAGGCCAGTGATGCCATTCGTCGGCATCGACGGGCTTCCCAGTTTGAGGAGCAGGGCACTGCTGTCGATGCATCTGTACTCTCCCGGGAGATCACTGAGAGGGATAGACTTGATGCTCCACGAACATTCCGGGATCCCGATGCATGTGTCATCAATACAGATCTCAATGACATCGATGAAATGATTCGTCTTGCTGTGCAGTACTGCGAGGACATGGGATGTGCGACCCCCTCAGGATCTTCTGCTCCATGTCATGAGGAACGGGTGTGATTTACCGATTCCTTGCTGGTCTCATGAGAAGCATTGCACGAGGATATCTGCTCGGAAAACTCCAGATTGAGGGTGTAGAGCACATCCCTCAAAAGGGGCCAGTTCTTCTTGCAGGAAACCACATAGCCACCATTGATCCACCCCTTACAGGTGCGTACGTTCCACGGAACGATGTGTTCTATATGGCGAAGAAGGAATACTTTCGTCGTCCAATGCAGCGTCTCCTTTTCGAGCAGTATCATGCCTTTCCCGTTTCCCGGGGAACAGGGGACAGACGTGCACTCGCAACTGCAGTCGCACTTCTCAAAAAGGGCAATGCACTTCTCATGTATCCAGAGGGTACGAGGTCAAGCACTTCTGCCATTCGGGATCCGAAGGCAGGCATTGGATATATTCTCCAGCACGCCCCGAAAACAGTGGTAGTTCCTGTTGCAATCAGCGGGAGTGAACGGGTGATGAAGAAGCATGAACTGTTCCCGAAGCGGCAGAACGTTACCATTCGGTTCGGAACGCCATTTGCAGCTCCACTCACTGCTGAGGATGGAACTCCACGGACTCCTCATGAAATTGCCCTCATAGTCATGCACCATGTAGCTGAACTTCTTCCGGAGGCGTATCAAGGGATGTATCACGATGCGAATATGGAGGATCTCCTTGCCCATGCAAGAGAGCACCATCATTCCTCCCACAGGGAAGAACCATCATGAGACCTGAACCTGCATCTCCAGGTACACTCGTTGCCTTCGATCTTGAGACAACAGGGTTGTCAGCACGAAAGAACCGCATCTGCGAAATTGGAGCAGTAAAGTTCGATCCTGCAGGCACAGTCCTTGACCGATACGGATCATTTGCGAATCCTGCCCAACCAATACCTGTTCCCATTCAGCGCCTTACAGGAATCTCAGACAGCATGGTGCAGGATGCTCCACCACCATTTCGTGTTGTTGAGGAACTTCATGACTTCTCGGTCAATGCATGGTTTGTTGGTCATGGTGTTCCATTTGATGTGTCGTTCTGTGAGGCAGAGCATCCAGGCATGTTTCATGACCGTGTAGTTCTCGATACAGTCGATATTGCCCGCATTGTCCTTCCTCGACTGGATCGATACTCGCTTACTGCATTGTCAACGCTTCTTGCAGTGGATCACGATCAGCCACATCGTGCCTGGAGTGATGCAGAGGCAACAATGGAACTATTCATGGTGCTTTGTGCTGTGACAAAACGACTTCCAATGGAGATTTTTGAGGAACTCTGCTCACTTGCAGGGAGCGGGGCCACTTCATCACTTGCCTACTTTTTCGATTGGATTGCATCATGTCCACCAACGCAGTTCTCACATGTACAGATCCCCCAACTCGAGGCGCAGCCGCCAACAGTGCACCACCCAGTACATCCTGCTGCTGAGAGAAGCATCCAGGATGTTGTGGATCGTGCCCTTGGACCGGACGGTGCACTTGCTGAACTCAAGAACTATGAATATCGCCCGGAACAAATTGAGATGGCACATGCAGTCTCACAGGCGTGTGATCGGGGGCAGTCGCTTGTTGTGGAAGCAGGTACTGGTACTGGGAAGACTCTTGCATACCTCACACCAGTTCTTGCATCGTGCATGAAAGAGTCTGTTCGTGCTGTCATTGCCACACATACGATTGCTTTGGAGCACCAGCTCATTGACAACGATCTTCCCCTTGCCCGTGCTCTCCTCGATGCACCACTCACCATAGCCCTGCTCAAGGGCAGATCCAACTACCTGAGCAAGTACAAGCTCCACCACGCTGTGCGGGAACTTCTCAAGGGTTCATTTCCTGGACATGTAGCCAAAGATCTCTGGACACGGTTTCTCATGCGCATGATTGTCTGGGAGAGTGAGACCACATTCGCAGAGCGGAGTGAGCTTCATCTCTCGCACGAAGAAAGTCAGATCTGGTCACTTGTGGCAGCAGAGGGAGAATTTGATGCACGGATCTCGCGACCTGAGGACATCCGAGACGACAGCTACTATGTCGAGCATGCGCGAGCCCATGCTCTAGCAGCTGATGTTGTTGTAACAAGCCATGCACTGCTTGTTGTTGATGCACTGCGTGAACACGCCCTTCTTGGGGAATTCAGTCTGCTGGTCATTGATGAAGCACATCACCTCGAGGATGTTACAACTGACCAGCTGACGGTCATGCTCGATCTCACTGCAGTGCTGAAGAAGTGGAAGGGGAGTGCTGCAAGACTGCTCCCTCCAATGATGGAAACTGCATGTGGAACGATTACGCATGCCCTTGAATTGGCAACCAATGCAGCTCGCCAGGTTGCTCGTGCAACTCCAAGTTCCGATTCAGGAAGTGGAATCCGTGCCCGTGTTCCTGCAGGGGATACTTCAACTTCACACCTTGCACAGCTTCATGAACAGATCGGCATCGTACGGACAGTGGCCCGTGAACTGCTGGCTGGCATCGAGGAGACACCGTTGCCCTTTCCTGATGATCCCGAGAGTGACATGCTCGTTCTTACACTCAGGACACTTATTGAGTCGACTTCCCGCTGGGAGGAGCCTGGAGATCATCATGTCCGGTGGATTGAGCTGAGTGATTCCAGTGTTCGGTGTGCCATAGCCCCGACATCCGTGCAGCGTGATTTGCAGGAACTCATGGCACATCCTGCAACAACCATTCTGACCTCAGCGACCCTGTCCGTTGGCGGAACCTTCACCTTCTTCAGGGAACGGGCAGGCCTTGGTGATATCCACGAACTCATCGTCAATCGCACGGACAGGGATTTTCTGTCCCATGCATCGTGCTGCATTGTGAAGGACATCCCCCCGTACGACGCAAAGGAGTACGAAGAGCAGTTTGCAGAGCTCTGTATTGAAGTTGCCCGTACGCTCAAAGGCCACTGCATTGTCCTTTTCACGAGCTATACAGCTCTCAGACGCTGCCATCAACGCATAGTTGACACACTCGAGCATGAAGAAATAGCTGTCCTCGGGCAGAGTGTGGATGGAACGCTGTATCAGATAGTGCAGAACTTCCGTTCAAATCCCAGGGCAATACTTCTTGGAACTGGTGCAATGTGGGAGGGAATCGATCTGCCTGGGAACATTGCACAGTGTGTCATTGTTGCGAAACTCCCATTTCCTGTGCCCACAGAGCCACTCCATCAGGCACGATCTGAACAGTATCGGAGTCCTTTTATGCAATATTTCCTTCCCCTTGCTGCACTCCGGCTCAAGCAAGGTTTTGGCCGACTCATTCGGAGTGAGCATGACAAGGGAGTAGTTGTTATTGCAGACTCCCGTATTCGCACTAAGGAGTACGGCCGTGCTTTCCTCTCCACACTCCCTGCAGTTGCTGTTGTCGAGGAAGATCGGGGTGCAGTCGCGGACTATGTTCGAAGCATTGCATCTGCATGACAGATACAGCAAGCATGTAGAGTAGTGAAGAATACCATCCACAAGGAACTCACACGACATGCCGTCGAATGCTCCGTACATCCCTGAGATTATTGATCATCCAGGAAATGAACTTGAATCTGTTCGTATAGGCCTTGTACAGCTTGCTCCTGTCCTAGGTTCACGTGATGAAAATCTTGAGCGTCATGCTGCCATTGCCAGTGAGCTTGCCCATCGTGATGTACACCTCATCCTTTTCCCTGAACTCTCACTCACTGGCTACTTTCTCAAGGATCTCGTACCTGATGTCGCTTGTACCCTCGAACCGCAGCACTGGACCTCTCTTCAGGAAGCATGCGGGAACAGCACTGTCATTGCAGGGGGAGTGTATGAAACAGCTGAGCATATCTTCACGAATGCTGCATTTGCAGTGAATGCACACGAAGTACAGATTATCCATGAAAAGGTGTTTCTTCCCACATATGGACTCTTTGATGAACTCAGGTACTTTGGACGAGGCTCACGATTCCATCCACATACTTTCGAACTTGGGAGCGTTCCACACCAACAATGGAAAGCCGGAACAGTCATCTGTGAGGACATGTGGCACCTCAGATCGATTTCCCTCCTGGCAGATCAGGGAGTCGACTGCTTCCTTGGTCTCTCATCCTCACCTGCACGAGGTATTCAGGCAAAGAAATCACTTGGGAGTGAACAATCGTACGATGCCATGACTCGAACGTATGCCCAACTCACGACATCTTACTTTGCCTATTGCAATCGCGTTGGGTATGAGGATGGTGTTGCCTTCTGGGGAGGATCCCGACTTGTCCTCCCTGATGGCTCCCTTGCTGCTGAGCCTGCAGGACGAGGTGAAGAGATTCATGTATACGCAGTCAGTCACAGGGCAGTTCGACGTGCACGAATAGCTACGCCACTTCTGCGTGATGAGCGCATTTCCCCACTCCGTGAGGAGAACGTTCATGTCTGAAGTATTTGCTCCTCTTGAGATCGATACAGGGGAAGTTATCCAGCTTCTTACTGAGTTCCTGAGAAATGAAGTCGAAAAGGTCGGATACTCACGGGTCATCTTCGGCCTTTCAGGCGGTGTGGACTCAGCTGTCGTAGCAGCACTGGCTGCACGGGCATTTCCCCCGGATTCCATCCATGCCATCCTCATGCCATACCAGACAAGTACTGAATCCTCCAAGGATGATGCACGTGCTGTATGCACGTTCCTTGGTCTTGAACCTGTCATTTCTGATATCTCGCCCCAGATAGATGCGTACTTTTCCCGAGATGCCTCTGCAACACCGAGTCGTCGTGGCAACAAGATGGCTCGAGAACGGATGACAGTCCTCTATGACCTCTCCGAACGGTACCGGGCCTTGGTGGTAGGCACCTCGAACAAGAGCGAACTTCTCCTGGGATACGGCACGATCTTCGGGGACATGGCTCATGCAATTAACCCCCTGGGGGATATGTACAAGACACAGGTATTTACTCTTGCCAAAGCACTCGATCTTCCAGATCAGGTCCGGACGAAACCGCCGAGTGCAGATCTCTGGGAAGGACAGCTTGATGAGCAGGAACTTGGATTCACCTACCATGAGGCAGATCAGATACTCTACTACCTCGTAGATGAACGACGTTCACCCGAGGAGATTGAAGCGATTGGCCATGATCGCAGGATCGTGCACGAAATTCTCCAGAAGGTGAAGCAAAACCAGTACAAGAGACGGCTTCCGGTCATTGCAAAGCTTGGGCCTCGAACCATTGACCGTGATTTCCGCTACGCACGGGACTGGGGACATTGATGCTCGCAGTCGTTGCGACCCCCATCGGGAACCTCGGCGACATCACGCTTCGTGCACTTGACACCTTTCGCGAGGCGACTGCAGTCATTGCCGAGGATACGAGGCGAACACGCACACTCCTGTCGCACTATGACATTCATGTGCCCCTTACTTCGCTTCCTGCCTTCCGTGAGGAAGCACAGGCTGAACACATCCTTCGAAAGTACTCCTCTGAGGATCGTCTCGTCTTCTGCAGTGATGCTGGTTCACCTGTCATCAGCGATCCAGGAGCACACCTTGTTGCAGCTGCCCTGCAGCTCGGACATGATGTCATCCCCATACCCGGTCCATCCGCAATCACAGCTGCTCTCTCAGTTGCTGGTATTCCGCTTTCTGGCTTCACATTCCTGGGATTTCTCCCCAGACGTCCTGGACGGGCAACGACACTCCTTGAAACACATCTTGCAACAGGACTGCCAATTGTCCTGTATGAGTCACCATTTCGCTTGCTGCATCTGCTTGAACTCCTCAGCAGCCATGCCAAGACACGCAAGGTTGTTGTTGCGAGAGAATTAACCAAACATTTCGAAACAGTTTACCGTGGTACAGCAGAAGAACTGCACACTGTGTTTCTTGCAACGCCACCGAAAGGGGAGTGCACCATCATCATTGGAGGAAATACTCGTGACGAGTGAGGAAGGCCGGTTCTATGTCACTGCAGCTATCGACTACGTGAATGCTGCTCCACATTTGGGGACAGCATATGAAAAGATCGGATGCGATGTACTCACGAGGTACCACTCCCTGTGTGGTCAGGAAACACGCTTTGTCATGGGGAGTGATGAGCATAGTCAATCCGTTGCACGTGCAGCAGAGGCTGCAGGACTCACACCCCAAGAGTTCTGTTCACAGCAGAAAGAGCTGTTCCAGAGCACATGGAATGCATTTTCCATTCAACCCACGCACTATGTTCAAACTGACAGTGCTGAAAACCGTGCTTCCACAAGTGCCATCATGCAACGCATATATGATGCAGGGCATATCTACAAGGGAGCATACAAGGCGTGGTACTGTCCTTCATGCGAGCAGTTCTATACCGACAAGCAGATTACGGACAACCAGTGTCCAGTTCATGAACGGCCACTTGAGTGGATAGAGGAGGAGAACTATTTTTTCCGACTCAGTGCCTTCCAGGAAGAACTCAAAACTCTTTTCGAACAGCACCCCGACTTTCTCGTTCCAGAGACACGGCGCAATGAAATCCTCAATGTCATTGAGGGCGGACTTGAGGATATCAGCATTTCGCGCGCATTCACTTCCTGGGGCATTCCACTTCCATTTGATGCAACACAGGTCGTCTATGTCTGGTTCGATGCACTCCTTTCGTACCTCACTGGAATAGGATTTCCTCATGAGGAAAGGGAGTTCGCCAGATTCTGGCCAGCAGATGTCCATGTCATAGGGAAGGACATCACGAGATTCCATGCAGTCATGTGGCCAGCAATGCTTCTAGCTGCCGGACTTCCTCTTCCACGGAAGATACATGCACACGGATTCATCACTCTTGGTGGACAGAAAATGAGCAAGACTCGAGGCATCTTCCTTGATCCTATGCAGCTTGTGAAGAGCTACGGGAGCGATGCTGTACGCTGGGTTCTTATGGCAGAAATCCCCTTTGACAGGGATGGGGATTTCTCCATTGAGGTATTTGTCGACAGGTACAATGCTGATCTTGCCAATGACTACGGCAACCTCATTTCCCGCACGGAAAAGATGTGCCTGAAGTATTTTGGGGGAGAGGTTCCTGCACCTGGAACTTCGGATCCCCTGGATGATGAACTTGAGGAGCTCGTGAGGAAAACCCTTCCCAGATATGAATCATGCTTTGCAACGTTGGATCTCGCTGGTGCACTGCAGAGTGCAATGACGATTGTTCGACGAGCCAACAAGTACATCGAGGAGAGTGCTCCATGGAGTCTTGCTGCTGCAGGAGATGTCCGGCTTCGCACTGTAATCCGCAATCTTCTTGAAACAATCCGTGTGGCAACTGTTCTCCTTGCACCATTCATCCCTCATGGCACTACACAGGTTGCTGGCGATTTTGGATTGACTATTGATGCCAATGCCATGTCTTCCCTCAAAGGTCCGTGGCTCACCCTGAAAGAGGGAACTACTATCGGCGTGGGAGCAATTCTCTATCCTCGCCTCAACAGGGAGGAGGTCCTGTCCCGGGAGCCCTCTCAATCCCATGCTCATTGATGCCCATACGCACCTCGATCTCGTCGCAGATCGGGGTATCCCAGTACCTGATGCACTTCGTCATGCACGGGAGGGAGGAGTGGCACACATCGTCACTGCAAGTAACGAACCTTCTGATGCAGCATGGGCAGTTGAAGCTGCAGGGAGATGGCGTGGTGTATCTGCAACTGTAGGGTGGCATCCTGTCCAGGACCATGTACCAGATGATGACGAACGTGCTGTATTGAGGGAACTTGCACAACACGACCATGTTGTTGCTGTGGGTGAGATTGGGCTCGACTACTACTTTCGCCCTGGATACCATGAAACCCCGAAAGCCATTCAACAGGCATCCTTTGAAACCATGCTGGGGATTGCTACAGAGATTAACCTACCCGTTGTCATCCATGCTCGGGATGCACAGGATGACATATTGGCGATACTCGCACATGCCAAGACAGAGAATGTGCTGTTCCACTGCTTTCAGGGAGATCTTTCCCATGCACGGCGTTGCCTTGATCGTGGATATCTCATCTCGTTTTCCGGTATCGTCACGTTCAAAACAGCAGTAGAACTGCAGGAGGTTGCCCGTTACGTTCCTGACGGGATGTTCACGATTGAAACCGATGCACCATTTCTCACTCCTGTGCCCTTTCGAGGAACGACGAATGAACCACTTCATGTGGGAGACACTGCTGCATTTGTTGCAGCATTGAGAAATTCCACACCAGAAGCAGTTGCTGCAATGTCTGCACATGCTGCCTCAAGGTTCTTTCGTATCAATGCTGATGACATCATCGGGACTGATACTGAGATGGAACGTATACTTCATGACTGACATGCATGACAGGCTCCTCGATCCGAATGAGCTGGGCAGTATCCTCAGACGGTTCCATCATGCACCCCGAAAGGGATATGGACAGCATTACCTTATCTCAGGTGAAGTAATCGATCGTATTTGTGCTGCATGTGAAGATGCACGTGGCATGCCCATCGTCGAAATAGGTCCTGGGGTTGGGACACTTACTGCTGCCCTTGCCCATATTGGCATGACCATCATTGCTGTTGAAGCGGATCGGAGTATGGAACGCATTCTCACATACACGTGTTCAGGGTTCCCCGCTGTGACGATAGTTTTTGATGATGCTTCCAAGACAAATCTTGCACACTTGGCTGGGAAAGCATCGTGGTGGTGTGTTGGCAACATTCCGTATAACATCACGAATCTTCTCGTTCAGCATGCACTTGCACAGGATCCACTTCCACAGGCGATTGTCTTTCTTGTGCAGGATGACGTTGCACGACGCCTTGCTGCACAGGAAGGGGAGTGGGGACTCTCAACACTTGCAACGCGACTTGCAGGGAATGTTGAATGCATCGGTCCACCTATCCCAAGGGATGCATTTCTTCCCCCACCTTCTGTTGTTTCCCGCATCATAAGGATCAATCCCCACCGCCGTTTCACACCAGAGGTCAGTGCACGCATTCTCGATGTTGCACGCGTTGTCTTTCAGCATCGAAGAAAGACTTTGGCCCATGCCCTTCGCTACTGTGTTCCCCGTTCAGCTGTTACTGACATTCTCCATGCGAGCGACATTGATGGCGAGCGTCGTCCACAAACGCTCGGACTGGATGAATGGCTCGTACTGACTGGGAACGTGGCAGAATGGAAAGCATGCAACCCAGAAGGAGACGTCCATGAGCCGTCCCGATACTGAAGAGGTGCGATCCGTGGTCGATGAGACTCATGGGCCCGTGGAGCATTATGGAGCAAATCCACTTCATGCTTCATCCCCAGCGATACCACCAACACCTGATGAAACGGTGGGGTTCATGGCTGTCCTCAAGGTTCGGGACTTCTTCTACCTCTGGATAGCACAGGTGCTGAGCCAGCTTGCAGACAAGTTCATCATGTTCAGTCTTGTACTTGTCGTCTACACCCTCACAAAACAGGCCACCTCACAGTCATTCCTCATGATGGCTTTCACCTTTCCCAGTGTTCTCTTCAGTGCTGCAGCTGGCGTGTATGTCGATCGGCATGACAAGAAGATGCTCATGTTCGTAACAAACATCCTTCGTGGGGGACTTATTCTCGTTATCCTGCTTCTCCTTCTCACAAGTGCCAGTATTGCAATCGTTCCTCTCCTTGTTGTCACCTTCATCTACAGTTCCATTGGTCAGGTGTATGCACCTGCAGAAGCTGCGAGCATTCCGTCACTCGTATCGAAGGATCAGATCAATGCTGCAACGTCACTCTTCATGACTACTGTCATTCTCACAATCGTGCTTGGCATACCTCTTGCAACCCTTAGCCTTCGTCTCTTTGGACAGGAAGCGCCATTCCTGATTGCTGCAGCACTGTACATCATTGCTGGGGCAGCTGTTCTTGGAGTTGGGCAGCATCTCAAGGCAGTGCCAAAGGGAATGGTACCTGAGCAGAATGTCATGCGGGAGTTCAGGGAAGGTCTCAGTCTGCTGCGGAAGCACCCAGTGCTGCGGCTTGCACTTGGCGAACTCAGCCTGGCACTCACAATAGTGTTCACTGTGTTCGTTCTTGGACCCGATTACATGGCACGCATTCTCCACCGTTCCCCTGATGACACATATCTCGTTCTCATCCCTGCCACAATTGGCATGATTGGCATGGCAGTGGTCCTTGCACGACGACCTGTCCTTCCACTCAGAGGATCCACAATTGCAGTACTGTCCATGTTTCTGAGCGGTATCGTGCTCATCTTTCTCGGTGGAGGTCCGCTAGTCCTCAGTCATTTTGGGTTTCGCAAAGATCTCATCTTCTTCGTCATGATTGTTGGCGTCATCTTTGGAGCAGCACTTGGTGCACTTCTCATTCCTGCATTTGCCGCATTGCAGCACAAGACGACAGCTGAAGTTCGTGGACGCATCTTTGGCGGTGTATTCACTGTCATCAATGCTGCCATAGCGTTACCGCTTCTCCTTGCAGGAACACTTGCTGACCATATCGGTGTTGGTGTTGTCATTGGGGGAATGGGGGGAATACTTGTCCTCGGGGCCATTGCAGGCTCCACGTTCCTGAAGCGTGCAATCCAGCGACTTGATCCATCGGATGACGAGGAACCTATAACGCTCGAAGGGTAACAGGCCTGTCCGTTTCCCCGCCGTTTGGGAAACATGATGTGACAAACATGACATCTGTGCAACGAGTGCGTTGCATGCACGCATGACAAGTCTCTGAGTGGCACTCTCAGTGTGTACCAATCAGGAACGCACAGGGAGGTGTAGACAGTGAGGGCTATCGTTACTTGCGAATGCTGCGGATATCGTCAGACTGTTGCTCGGCCCATCCAGGACCCTGAAGCGTTTCACGTCGTGTGTCACAACTGTGAAGAGGTCCTCCTCGTTGAGGTTACCCAGGCAGACTTCAAAGCTGCCCAGCGTGCAACACACAAGGCGAAGATCCATACTCCAGCGAAGATATAAGCGTCATGCAGGGCAATATTGCCAACCTGCTATGATCACTGAGGATCAGACATGTCCCATGTGGATTGTGTCACCCACCTTGGTCGCGTAGCTCAGTTGGTACGAGCGCTGCGTTGACATCGCAGAGGTCTCAGGTTCGATCCCTGACGCGACCACCACAACATTTTCATGTGGTGATGCCTACCCAGGGGTAGCACCTCTGGGACCATTCCCATCGAACGGGGGAAACGCATCATTCGTTCCGAAATTGAGTTATCCACATGGCTCTACGATTGGATGAAAATTCATCCACAGAATCCCCAAGGTTCATGCGATAGGATATCCACAGATGTGGAAAAACTTGAGGAAAAATCTCGAAAATTGGGTCGTTTTTTGCTTGCATTTTTGCTTGAGTGGTAGGTACACTCATCACACATTGTGTGAGTAGGGGGTATAACTATGAGCCGAACACGGTCTGAGACTTTTCGCACGTGCGCCTTCAGTGAGTGCTCGAATGTAGTAAAGAAGCGAACTGCGAAGTATTGCAGCATAGAATGCTGTGTCTCTGACCCGATGCGTCGGGAGCGTATCCGCAAGCAGGTCCGGAGATCTGCCAAGCGAACCATTCTCCCCATGGCAAAACAGCTTTCACTGGATCCGTATCTCAATCGCTTCAATCCTGAGTTGGAGCTCATCCAGAATAGCTGTACTGCACGAGAGGATGTTCCAGCAGGGATGTCCCGACTGGTAGGCTAGCTGAATTACTGGTATCCAGTTCACAGGCTTTCCAGCCGTCATTAGGGAAGGCTCCTGTCAGGCGTTACAATTGGTGCAAGGTACTGACACACATGCGGCTGGAGAATGTCATGGTTGAAGAAGGATCATATGAAGCGCTTGAAGCAGGACTCCCTGAAGAGACTCCTGATACAGTGACGCTCGATATCCTCCGCCACAGTGCAGCACACCTCATGGCAGCTGCAGTCACACGCCTCTTTCCAGGTGCCCAATATGATGTGGGTCCCTCCATTGAGGACGGCTTCTTCTATAACTTCCGCTTGCCAGAGGGCGCACATTTCTCTGAGGATGATCTTGCCCGTATTGATGACGAGATGAAGCGACTTGCGGCTGAGAAACTTCCATACACGCGCGAGGTGCTTGACAGGGAAGCTGCGAGATCCCTCTTTACGGACCTTCACCAGCCATTCAAGGTCGATATCATCGATCGACTTCCTGCAGAAGTGACGCAGGTAACTGTCTACCGGACGGGTGAGTTCGTTGACCTCTGCCGTGGACCACATGTTCCGGATTCAGGGTGGCTTTCTGCTGTAAAGCTCCTTCGTGTCGCAGGTGTGTACTGGCGTGGCGATGAGAAGAATGAACAGCTGCAGCGCATTTATGGAACAGCCTGGCTCACAGGAGAAGAGCTTGATGCATATCTCACTCGTCTCGAGGAAGCAAAAAAGCGTGACCACAGGAAACTCGGGGCAGAACTCGACCTGTTCAGCATTTCTGAAGAGGTCGGTGGCGGACTCGTCCTGTGGCATCCGAAGGGTGGCGTTGTCCGTCAAACCATTGAGGACTATTGGCGGGCTACCCACAGGGCTGCAGGGTACGATCTCGTGTATACACCGCATATTGCAGACCGGCATCTCTGGGAAACGAGTGGGCATGTGAGCTATTACGCAGAGAATATGTTCGGTCCGATGCAGGTCGAGGACAGGCTGTACCAGCTCAAGCCCATGAGCTGTCCGTTCCACATCATGATTTACAAGTCACACATCAGGTCCTATCGGGAATTGCCCCTCCGATTTGCAGAACTTGCTTCCGTGTATCGCTATGAAAGGAGTGGCGTTCTCCATGGACTTCTTCGTGTCCGCGGCATTACCCAGGACGATGCACATATCTTCTGCACGGAGGACCAGATAGACAGCGAGATAGGGCAGTGCATTGATTTCGCCAGGAACATGCTTGCAGCCTTCGGCTTCACGAGTCTTCGTGTCTATCTCAGCACAAGGTCTGAATCCAAGTCAGCAGGAACGGAGGAGGAGTGGAAGAGTGCAGAGGCATCGCTTGCTGCACAGCTCAAGGAACATGGGCTTGACTATGTCATCTCTCCTGGCGAGGGTGCATTCTATGGACCGAAGATCGATGTCATGCTTGTTGATGCCCTGGGACGGGAGTGGCAGTGCAGCACGATCCAGTTTGACTACCTCAATCCACAACGGTTTGCCCTTGAATACGTGGCCCAGGATGGCACCATGAAGAAACCCATCATGGTGCATCGGGCCCTGCTCGGGAGTATTGAACGATTCATGGGATGCCTTATTGAGCACTATGCTGGTGCCTTCCCTGTGTGGCTAGCACCCATCCAGTGCCGGATTGCACTTGTCCAGGACGATCTTCCAGAGGTCACGCAGGCTGCGAACCTGCTCTCCCAGACACTTCGGGAGGCAGGAATCCGTGTTGATATCGATGATCGGCCTGGTGAACGGATGCAGGCACGAATCCGTGATGCAGAGCTCGAGAAGATTCCGTACGTTCTCACATTGGGAAAGCGTGATGTTGAACGTGGGGATGGAACATACACCATCCGCAACACGAGAACAGGGAACCAGGTGAGCCTGCAGCTCCACGAATTTGCACAGGCACTGGCAGCAGAGATTGCAGATCGTGCACTGGTGGCCGGTATCAAGTAATATCATCCCGACAGTGTGCACACTTGGTGCAACTGTTTTGGCAACTCATGTATCTGTACCTATGGCAGTGCAGAACAGCACATGGCTATGTGCGGAGGGACTGGTATGACAGTACGAATGACACGACTCCAGCGGTGGGTGGCAGGAATCATTGGAGCAGTACTCCTTGTGAGTCTCTTTTCCTTTCTCATTGTCCGAAGCCAGCAACTTGGCACACCGACAACAGTCACCATTGGTCGAGCCCAGTCCGGATCAACGATCACAGTACCTCCTGGCACCACAATCCATATTACTGTTCCCCGTATTCAGATCCTCGTTTCACATCCGTCAGGTGTAGTGACCCTTGTATCCCGTACTTCCACCTCCACAACTTTCCGTGCTGCAAAGATTGGAAGCGTCACACTTGCTGAGTACAGCAGGATTCTGTATCCACCATTTCCATCATGCAGATACTGTGCGAATGCAAACAGCAGTACAGGGAACCGCACAGCAGTCAATCCGGGTGGCCCATGTATTGGATGCACTGTGCCTGTTACCGGTTCAGCAACTACCACTCCTGGCTGGCAATGCCAGGGATGTAACCTGCCAATCCCTTCGCTATCGTCCCGAGCAACGAGCACTGCGCAGGGCAATCCAGTCTTGCCTATCAGACCGCTCTATGTATTTCGTGTAACGATACGGGTTGAAAGCAATGTACCTGTTCCAAGTTTTCTTCCTGGGCCAAGTTCAACTCCCGTTCCCTCACCACTCATCACACCTACACCAATTCCATCAGGCAAATACCTGCAGATCACTGTCCAGGACAACAACCAAACTTGGTACGTGCCAGTCGGAACCATTTTGGAACGGTTCCCAAACACCTGCATCTCTGTCATGTGTCAGTCACTTGGCATGCTCTCATCATCCAATCCTGCAGTCCTGCAGGCCCTTCCCGTAGTAGGCTTTGCTGGCAGTACAAATCAACTAGCTTCCCCGTCAAGCAAGCCGCTTCTTAGTCCACCTGTGGCAACATTCCATCCCATCCTGGGCATCATGCAACGGTGGCAGGCAGTTGCACCAGGGACATCAGTGCTCTCAGGCACTGTGAGTGCAACGTGTACAGGTGGTGCAATGTGTCCGGATTACATAATCGTCTTTCGTCTTACTGTCATTGTCAAAAAATAGTAATCACTGACGTAGACACGTGTGGCAAAAGCGATATACTACCGTTGTGAAATCGAGTTGTCCAGACTGGCTGGACACACTATAAGGTCAATCGGAGGGCTCAACCCATCGCGTTCCGCGAATTGAGAACGAATCAGCAAATCCGGGTTCCAAATGTCAGGTTGTTTGACGAGGATTCCAAGGAGTCGCTGGGTGTCGTACCGATTGCTACAGCCATGACGCTCGCTCGTGAGCGTGACCTTGATCTGGTCGAGGTTGCGCCCCAGGCAGATCCTCCAGTTTGTCGCATCATGGACTATGGTAAGTTCCGTTTTGAGGCACTCAAGAAGGAACGGGAAAGCAAGCGTGACCATATGGTGTCGCAGCTCAAGGAGATCAAGCTTCGTCCAAAGATCTCGGAACATGACCTCCATACAAAGATTGATGCAGCTCTTCACTTCCTTGAAGAGGGACACAAGGTCAAGGTGACAGTCACGTTCCGTGGTCGAGAGCTTGCCCACCAGGAGTTTGGAAGCCAGCTTCTCTCCAAAGTACAGGAGCAGGTTCTTGACGTTGCTGTCATAGACAAGAATCCACTGATGGAGGGAAAGAATCTCACGATGATCCTCTCGCCAGTGGCAAAGAAATCAGTAAAGAAGTAGACAAAGCGGGCCTGATCTTCAGTACGCTACAATGATTCACGTGCAGCACTGCTGTGCCTGCAGGTCACCGAGTGAAGGAGATGTTCGCATGCCCAAGATGAAAACCCACAAAGGAGCGCAAAAGCGATTTAGCGCAACGGGAAGCGGGATGATCTTGCGGCGTCGCGCATTCCGTTCCCATTTGCTTGAGCACAAGTCAAGCAAGCGCAAGCGACTTTACCGAACAAAGCAGCAAATGGCACCGCAGGATGTACGTGCTATCCGTCGTCTCATTCCGTATCTGTAGTCCAATCGTCGTAAAGGAGATCCGATCATGGCACGAGTAAAGCGTGGCGTCACAGGACGTGCGCGGCACAAAAAGATTCGTGAGCTTGCACAAGGGTATACCGGAGCACAGCACCGTCTTTTCAGGGCAACAAATGAAGCTGTCATGCATGCTGGACAGTATGCATACCGTGACCGGAAACACCGCAAGTCCGAATTCCGTCGTCTCTGGATTTCACGTATAAATGCAGCAGTGCGGCAGGAAGGTCTCTCATACAGCGAGTTCATGTATCTCCTTCAGAAGAAGGCTGGTGTAGAGGTGAATCGCAAGGTGCTTTCTTCCCTTGCCATAGATGATCCCTCAGCATTCAATGCCTTTGTTGCAATGGCAAAGGCTCAGCAGAACGCCTCTTAGCACAGTTCCTGCACAGAAGGAGCCATGCATGGGCGATCTCCCCTCACACGATGCCATTCTTCGGGAACTTGAGCGTCTTGTTCCGGAAGTGGAACATGCAATAGCTGCAGCAGCCAGCACGCACGACCTTGAGCACGTGCACGCAACATATCTGGGCAGGCAGGATGGTGCTGTCACAAAGCTCAGGAAGAGCATTGGGCAGGTTGCTGATATTCCGACGAAGAAGATGCTTGGACAGGCCATCAATGAAAAATGGTCAGTCCTCGAGGAGGCATTCCACAACAGGGAAGGACTTCTCCATGCAGAAGAGGAGAAGAGTCGTATTGCCGGAGAGTGGGTAGACCTCACTATACCCGAGGATCCGCTTGCTAGGGGTTCACTCCATCCAATTACGGAAGTACTCAACAGTATTCGTTCAGTATTCGGTTCACTCGGGTACCGCTTTGTTGAAGGACCAGAGGTGGAATACGACCGGTACAACTTCACCTTCGTCAACATGCCTCCTGACCACCCTTCACGTGACACGCAGGATACGTACTTCATCGACGACTCACGACTCCTCCGAACGCAGACAAGTTCTGTCCAGGTCCGAGCAATGCGAGTGTACGGTGCACCAATGAGTGCAATCGTCATTGGACGTTGCTTCAGACGTGACAATGATGCTACCCATGCCCCGATCTTCTACCAGGCTGAGGGTATCTGCATCGATACGGACATCTCCCTTGCAGATCTCAAGGGAACGCTCCTGCATTTCATGCAGGCATTCTTTGGATTGGATCGAAAGATCCGGCTTCGTCCTCATCATTTTCCCTTCACAGAACCATCGTTCGAGATTGATATCTCCTGCATGCGATGTAGTGGAAGTGGCTGTACACTCTGCAGGAAGAGTGGATGGATTGAGGTTCTCGGCAGCGGAATGATTCATCCTGCAGTTTTGACAAATGGCGGAATTGACCCGACTGTATATCGAGGGTTCGCTTTTGGTGTGGGACTTGAACGCATGGCAATGCTGAAATACAACATTCAGCACATCCGCCACCTGTATGAAAATGACATTCGTTTCCTTACGCCACGGAGGAATGGATGAAACTCTCTCTCAATTGGCTCTCCTCACTTGTGGATCTTTCCGGACTTTCACTTGATGAAATAACATCCACACTCATCCAATCCGGAACCGAAGTCAACAGTGCACTACCCACGCTTTTTGGTGTCATTGCTTCCCGTATCACCTTCCTTGAATGGGTGGGCTCGAAGGATCATCCACTTGCAGTGTGCACAGTCGATACTGGAGATGGCACTCACAAGAATCTTGTGAGTGGAGCACCAAACCTCCGCGAAGGGCTCCTGGTCCCGTTTGCGCCACTCGGGACATACCTTCCCATCATTGATCTCCTTATCGAACCACGTTCCTTTGGACGTGGCAAATGGATCTCTGAAGGCATGCTCTGTTCAGCACGGGAGCTTGGCCTGTCCAATGAGCATGAAGGGATTTTTCTTCTCGACAAGGGTGAACCTGGACAGCCGCTCAGTGAACTCGTTCAAGGGGACACTGTACTTGATGTCGAGATAACGACAAACCGGCCAGACTGCCTTTCACACTGGGGCATTGCACGGGAACTTTCAGCACTTCTCGAGCGGCCACTCCATCCACTTCACTGGGAACTTCCTGAAGGTGCGCATGCAACACCACATGGGAACCTTCACCCCTGCTCAGTCACTGTAGAGGATACAGACGGATGTCGACGGTTCACTGCTACTGTCATGGACCATATTGCAGTCGGCCCATCTCCACAGTGGATGCAGCAGCGGCTCCTGTCAATCGGAGTCCGTCCCATTGATGTCATTGTTGACATCAGCAACTATGTTGCCCATGAGCTTGGAGAACCGCTCCACATGTTCGACTACGATGTCGTTGCAAGCGATTCACGTACACCTGGAAGAGCTGAACTTGTCATCCGTCGAGCACAGGAAGGGGAGAGGTTACTCTGTCTTGATGGAGTGGAACGTCAGTGCACTACTGAAGATGTTCTCGTATGTTCTCCAGCTTCAGCTCTCAGTCTTGCCGGAATCATGGGTGGTGAACATTCAGGAATCTCGCCTTCCACCACCCGTGTCATCATTGAGGCTGCATCGTGGAGTCCTAGTCGCATACGACGTACCTCACATCGACTGGGCATACGCACTGATGCCTCAGCACTCTTTGAGAAGGATCTCTCGACTGACCTTCCACCGGTAGCCATTGAACGTGCAGCCTCGCTTGTTGCTGCCCTTGCAGGAGGAGCATTGGCAGTGAGAGAGAACATTGATGTACATCCTTTTGCCCATGCTCCTGCCCCTCCTGTTGAAGTATCTGCAGCCACCATTGCCGGAATCCTTGGATATCCTGTCGAACATGCCTCAGTTGTATCCATCATGACGCGACTTGGTGCAACAGTCGAAGAACAGTCAGGTACATTCCTCATTACTTCTCCAGTGCTTCGTGGCGATCTTGTACTTCCAGAGGACATTGCTGAGGAAGTTGGACGCTGCATAGGATATGACTCCTTGCCTGCAACTCTTCCTGGACGGAGAAGGTCTGCAGTAGCTCCCGAGAAGTACCTCATTGATGTCGATGCACACATTCGGGACATTGCACTCGGTGCTGGCTTTACGGAAGCCCGTACAACGTCCTTTGTCAGTGAGGAAGAGTGTGCTGCTGCACTTCCTGCATGTACACAACCAAATGGTTCAGGCATTCCTCCTGCTGTGACAATTACGAATCCACTCACAGATATAGGCAGCAAGCTCAGAACGAGTCTCCTCTCCACACTTCTCAGGTCGCTCGTACTCAATGTAAACAGGGGAGTACCCTCGCCACGACTCTTTGAGCTTGGGAATGTGTACTGGGAGGGAGCTCGCACTGAACTTCCAGCTGGAACAATGCCCGATGGAGTCGATGAAACGCTCACACCACTTCCACTGGAACCCCGCACGTTTGCTATGGCTTCCTCAGTGCCGGAACGTGACAGTGATGGAGCAGCACAGCTACTGCATCTCATGCGGAGAACTGTTGAACGTATTGTTGCTGAAATGGGATCTATCCACCAGATTGACTGGTTACAGTCCTCTACACCCCATTCCCTGTTTCACCCAGGACGTGTCGCATGGGCACACGTGAATGGAAAGCCCGTTGGGTATGCAGGAGAGCTTTCACGAGCATCATGTGAAAACCTAGATTGCCGGGATCGTATTGTTGTTCTGGAATGCAATCTCGATTCTTTCATTACAGCAGGGGACATTCCAGTTCAATATCCTTCACCTCCACGCTTTCCAGCTATCTCTGAAGACATAGCCCTTGCAGTTCCGGTACACATTTCTGGTCATGACCTGCTTCAGGAAGTGACAGAGAATGGTGGTCCGCTTCTCGAGTCAGTCCGGGTTATCGACATGTATCGTGGATCGGGACTTCCTGACGAGCATCGTGGCTACACAGTCCGGATGATTTTCCGGTCCCCGGAACGCACTCTCACCAATGAGGAAGTGAGTTCAATCCGGACTTCTGTGCTCACACACTTGGAAACGAAACTTGGTGTCACACAGCGGTCCTGATCGTATTCCCAAGACATTCTTTGCACGAGATCCTGAACGTGTGGCAAGGGAACTTCTGGGGTGCCGACTCGCTTCTGAATGGAATGGCATGATGGTCATGTCCCGCATTGTTGAAACAGAGGCATACCGTGGACAGGAAGATCCTGCATCGCATGCCTACCGTGGACCCACGAAGCGGACAGCAGTCATGTTTGCTGCACCTGGCCATGCGTATGTGTACAGAAGTTATGGTGTCCATTGGTGCTGCAACGTTGTTGCACATACAGAAGGTGTAGCAGGAGCTGTACTCATTCGTAGTGGAGAACTTCTCTGTGGAGAGGAATACGTTCGTATGCGCCTTGACAGGAATGCAGATCGTCCAGGATCTCGTCTCCTTAGCGGACCTGGACTCTTTGCACGAGGACATGGAATCACCCAAGATGCAAACGGACTACCGTTTTTTCAAGGGGATAGTCCACTACGCCTGTATCAGGGATGTCTTGCGTCTGAAGAACACATTATCAGCACGCCACGGATAGGAATCAGTGCTGCACAGGAGATGAAACTCCGATTCTGCATAGCAGGTCACCCATCAGTGAGTGGTCTGTCACGACTTCGGCGTTGACTTGTCAGAGGAAGGGATTTCCGACGTCTCGTGCATCTTGTGATGTTTGCCACGGTTCCTAAGCACACTCCGAACAATGAGTGCAACGATGCCAAGTACGACTATCCCTGCTGCAACAAGTTCATATTTGGTGAGTGTGTGATATATCGAGGCAAGGTTCGCACCAGCAACCATGCCCACTGTCACCCACACGCCAACCCACAGGGCAGCTCCGATTGCATTGAACAGGAGAAAACGTGGCCAGGGCATCTCTGTAATGCCAGCAATGATGCCATTTGCCTGGCGTAGTCCCTCAATGAATCGCGCAATGACAACGATTCGACCACCACGTTTCGCGAAAAAGGCTTCAGCAGTTGCCAGCCGCTCAGGGGTAATACAGATGTACCTTCCCCACCGTTCGACAACAACTCGCCCCCCAAAGCGTCCCAGCGCATAGCCGACATTGTCTCCAAGCATGGCTGCAAGTATGGCAAGAGGAACTATGAGCCAGACATTGAGAACCCCGGCTCCTGCATACACAGCTGCAGCAATGAGCGTTGTTTCCCCAGGAACTGGCACGCCAAAATCCTCAAGAAAAAGAAAGAGGACTACAGCAAAGTACCCGAAGCGATCGAGTACAGGGGCCAAGGCATTGAAGATGCCAGGAAGATGCGGTGCATGCTGCATGGGTACGGGTATTTCCACTGCTGTAGGTGTGTCACGGATTCTACCACTGAATTGGTCTATGTGTACCCGCTATATACAAGGGGAGAGGCTCCACCGTGAAGGTGATGGGCCTCTCCAATGTTCACGCTTGTGAACAGCCTGACTTCGTGTCAGGTTCTCAATTGAATGGACATCCTGTGTGCCCAGTCGGTCGGATCCCATTGATCCGCTGTCCCTACCATACTGATGTCTCTGTATCTGAGCGGAAAGGTCCGCTAACCGCAGGGAGAGAATATCAATGGTCACTCCTCAAGCCAACTGGGCCTTACCTTTCTGCCCGTCCATGCCTAAGGAGCTGCCAGATTGTTCTCCCACAGTATGGAACCTGCAGAGAAATCATCATCTGACGTGGTGTACCCCACACGGTTCTCACAGGCATCCTCCTTCTGATACCGTAGCTACCTGATTGTCCGTACACTTTAAGTGTAGAAATCCTGTTCGCAATGTCAACATGCAATAGTTGTGGAACCACATGCAGTACAGTGTGGGCGGGTATTTCCGTGTAAAGGATGAACAGTGGTACTTGTGACCGAGTCAGCACTTCATATCGCGAAGGCTACACTTGTCCGGAAACGTGCTGCCATTCTCAGTGACATCTCTGCAGACATCCCTCGTGGCAGAATTACAGGATTGCTTGGTCCAAGTGGAGCAGGCAAGACAAGTCTCATGCGGGCATGTGTTGGACGAAGTCGTCTGACATCAGGAACAATATCCATCTTTGGAAAGCCAGCTGGCCACAAGGACCTTCGCTCTCAATGTGCATACATGACCCAGGGATTCTCAGTCTACCGTGACCTTCGGGTGGAGGAGAACTTTGCATACTTTGCTCGTATGGGACATCGCATGAAAGACGATATCGATAAGGCATTTTCCGATGTCGATCTCACACCATTTCGGAACAGGATGGTCCGTACCCTTTCCGGAGGGGAACAAGCTCGCGTCTCTCTTGGTATTGCTCTTCTCGGGTATCCGGACCTTCTTATCCTTGATGAACCAACAGCTGGTTTTGACCCGCTCCTGAGAAGGGACCTCTTGGCACTCTTTCGCACACTGGCTGCACGTGGTACTACGCTTATCGTCTCAAGTCATGTCATGGATGAGGCAGAACAGTGCGATACACTTCTTCTCATCCGGGAAGGAAAACTCCTCGCGGAAGGGACACCTCACTCCCTCATGGAGCACACACACATTTATCGTGTGGAAGATGCATTTCTTGCACTCGTTAAGGCCAGTGCAGAATGAGCATTCATCGTATTTTTGCCACTGCCATCCGTGTACTGCGACAGTTGCAGCACGATCCACGAACTGTAGGTCTCATCCTTATCGTTCCGTGTGCCCTGCTTGCAATCATGAAGTACATCTTCCAGGACAATCGACCACTGTTTGATTCAGTCGCACCGCTCCTACTTGGTCTCTATCCACTTGTAATGATGTTCCTCGTTACATCAGTGACAACACTCCGTGAGAGGACGTCTGGTACCCTGGACTGTCTCATGAGCATGCCACTTTCGAAGTTCGATCTCATGTTCGGATATGCTCTTGCCTTCACAGTCGTTGCCATTGTCCAGGAAGTGCTTGCTGGCATTGTGACTCTGTCAGTTCTCCAAGTCCCTGTCCAGGGAAGTGGAGTGGCAATTGTTGGCATTGCTACAGCATCAGCATTCCTTGGTACAACGCTTGGACTTCTCGTAAGTGCGTTTGCTTCAAGTGAATTTCAGGCTGTTCAGTTCATGCCAGCACTTCTTTTTCCTCAAATTCTCACATGTGGGCTGTTCGTGCCTCGGGATCAGATTGCAACTCTCCTCTAGTGGTTTGCAAATATCATGCCCCTTATCTATAGTCTTGATGCCATGAAACAGATTCTTCTGTATCGCTCGTGGACACTGCAGTGTATACGGGACCTTCTGGTTGTGCTCGGCTATGGGTTAGCACTGTTGCTCTTAGGATCGGTCACCATTCGCCGCACGGAATGATCCTGAACCTCTTGTGGACATAACCACAAGGCAGAGTAGTGCCCTAGACGAGATTTCATTGCAATAAGCGCCAACCTGTTCGCATACGAAGTACGTCCAACTGACTTTTGCGACTACTGTCAGACGAATTGTGTCATTACATGATCCAATTGGTGACAGTTCCCGAATATACTTTCCAGTGACAGGCAGCAATGCATACCCACTGGCATGCTTGCCAATACCTCAGGGAGCGTTGAGATGCTCGATGACATGCCGCATCATGCCAGGAAACTTTTCCATGAGAGGCGAATTGTCATTCTTGCAGGCATCTACCTTGTCATGGTTGTAGCTGACAGTCTTGATATTGGGCTGCAGCCTGGAGGGAGCAGAATAGCCGGGGATCTCTCCCTCATTATCAACTGGATCGCTGTCATTGTTTTTGCTGTCATATGCTTGCGCAAGCGCAAGCATATGACAGGAAGGGAACTTGCTGTGACAACCTGGGCGTTCAGCGCAGCAATATCACTTGTGCTTATGTTTGCAGTGTATGCGTATTACCAGATACTTCTCAATCTGCCTACTCCAAGCCCATCGCTTGCAGACCTGTTTCAGCTTGCTGCTGTACCGTTTGCGATAGTAGCAATTTTCAAGCTTGGTCATCTTACTGGACGGTTACATTTTTCCCTTGTTCTTGATGGTGCACTTTTCGCAACTGCATCGTTCTTCATTTCATGGAACTATGCACTCAAGGGTATACTCGACAAGGCAGGAAGCAACGTTAGTGGTTTTAACATACTTGTAGGCTATACTGCCATCGATATTGTGCTGGTCACAATGTTGCTCTTTGCTCTTCCCATCATGAGGACCAAGCAACGCATAAGTGTAACCTTGGTTCTCCTTGGCTTTGTTGGTCTCCTTCTTGCCAATATTCCCATTATCGCTGTCCTTCACGAAATTCCTGCATACTTTGGCGGATATTCGGATCTTGGCTGGATTTTGCCAATTGCGTGTTTTGCACTTGGTCTCGCACATCTCAGGAACAGTGAGAACGATAGCACTGATAGCGATATTGTAATACCCACGTGGCTTGGCATTGCAGCTCCATACATACCTCTTGCTGTAGCATGCGTTGTGGGTATTATTGCCTGGATAGAGCATGACCTCGATCCTGTAATGGTTGACACAGCAATACTAGCCATAGCACTTGTCCTAGTGCGTCAAGTGTTCGCACTTTCTGAAAATGTCCGGGTTGCGCATGCTCTGGAACGAAGAAGCAGGGAACTTGAATATCTTGCATATCACGACAGTCTGACTGGCCTTGCCAACAGGCCACTCTTTCACTACGAGCTTGAACGAGCAATTGCAAGTTCAAAACGGACACCGACTCCTGAAATATACCTAGTCCTTATGGATCTTGACCACTTCAAGGAGGTCAATGACACTCTTGGCCACGCAGCTGGCGATGCCCTCCTTATACGGGTTGGAGACTGCCTGAAAAGCTCTCTGCGTCCTGGGGATCTTCCTGCACGGATTGGAGGAGATGAGTTTGCAATCATCCTCGAGCGAGGACCGAAGGAGACTGATGTGCAGGCAATCATATCGAGAATTCTCAACAAAATGGCAGAGCCTGCCACTATTGGCGATACACAAATCCAGGCAGCTGCCAGCACTGGATATGTTTCTGTGGCACCGTCCGATACAGTAGACGGTGTCATTCAGAGAGCGGATGCAGCAATGTATCGGGACAAAAGACGCAAACGCTCGCACAAAACGATTCCCACAATTCGCCAGCAGATGTTCGCAGAATCCAGTATGAAGCCAAAGCATGGGGAGAGTAATGTGTTCGGAAGAATGCCTGGTGATGAAGGACATAAGGCGGAATGAAACTTTCTGCATTGCTCATTTCATTGCAGTCTCCATCAGCAAGGCCATAGTATAGAGTAATGCCGTCGCAGCAAACGCTCCTCCCACCTCCTTCACCAACGAGTGAAGAGGCTGGTAGCAATACGGGAAGATGGGACGCAGCAGCCATCAATGCAGTGAGCATTCTCACTCGGTTGCCACTACCATCGCATGTGCATGCCAGGATTGTTCGAGGTGCAAGGGCATACTTTTCATGGGTAGGAGCGGGGCTTGGCCTACTTGTGGCAGGAATCGTAGTGATCCTTTCCCATGTGTTCCCAGCTGGGCTCACAGCCATCATGGCTGTCCTCTTGCTTGTCATTTTCACAGGTGCACTTCACATAGATGGCCTTGGGGACACTGCTGATGGGATGCTTCTGGGGGGAACCCCCGAAAGACGGCTTTCAGTCATGCACGATTCACGAATGGGCACGTACGGAGTGATCGCAATTGCAGGTGTTCTTGCGCTTGATGCTGGTGCACTAGGGTCATTGCATGCAGCACAGTACATTCCCGCACTTGTAAGTGCAGTACTTCTTGGCAGGTGGGCCATGACTGGAGCAACACTGTTTGGTCGTGCAGCAACCTCAACCGGACTTGGTGCAATGGTCATTGGAAGGGAGCACTGGGTACGGGATGGATTGATTGGGACAGTTCCCGTGTTGTTTCTTTTTGTCCTGAACTGGCGCACTACTGTCTGTGGCATTGTCATCGCAAGTATCGTTGCATGGGGACTCGTATGGAAGGCAACAAGGAATCTTTCCGGAATTAATGGCGATGTTCTCGGAGCAATAGTTGAATGTGTCCAGTGCTGTGTCTTGATACTCTTTACAGTTCATGGGATTGCACAATGACATTGTGGCTTGTACGACATGGCAAGACAGCAATACCTTCTGGCACAGCTGTTGGGTGGCTTGATGTTCCACTGGCAAGCGATGGCCTGAAACAAGCCATTTCTCTTGTTGAGAAGTTAGGACATGTGAAAATATCACGTGTGATCGCAAGCGATCTCCAGCGTGCCCGTGATACTGCAACTCCCCTTGTCACAAAAAGATCCATTCCCCTTGTCACAACTCCAGCCCTTCGGGAGCTGCATTTTGGTACGTGGGAAGGAAAGCCTTTTAAGGATCTGTGGACAACCTTCCCTGACCAGGCAAGACTGTGGGAAAAGGATATACGAAATACGCCCGCATGCTTTGGCGAATCTCTCAGTGATCTTGAACAAAGGATTGCATCCGTGATCCCCGATATTGTTCAGAAACCTGGAACTCTTGTCGTAGCCCACAAGGGATCCCTGTGTGTGCTCCATGCAGCACTTACTGGATGTACATTCCCCGAATCATGGGAACTTGGCTGGGAGCATGCAACTCCTGTGCCTGTGGAGCTTCCATGCTGACACTTGTACTTGGTGGAGTGAAATCCGGAAAAAGCAGTTTTGGCATGGGTCTTGCTGCAGCATACAAATCCAGTGTCATCGTGTGTGCTCCTGGCAAATCAACAGATCCTGAAATGGAGGCACGCATAGCACGACACAAACGTGACCGTCCAGCTGACTGGATTGTTGTCGAGACTATTGAGGAATGGAAGGCAGCACACATTCGTGAAAGTGACATTGTCCTCATAGACTCCATTGATACAGTAGTTTTTACACTTCTCGAAGCTGCAGGGGGAGCTTCCCTCCAGGGCACTCCGTTTGATACAGACCAATTGGTAGATCAGTGTGTCGATACCGTGTTTCAACCAATTGGATCCTCACGTACACAAGTCATTGCCATCAGCAATGAGGTTGGGCTTGGCATACTTCCTGGTACGTTTTATGGACGGCTATTCTGCGATGTCCATGGTTGTGTCAACCAGAAGCTCGCGAAGCGTGCCCATGCAGTGCATTTCATGATTGCGGGCATTCCTACCTGTATCAAGAAGAGTCCTGATGAGGAAGGATTGGTCAACTTTCTGGAACATCATGACTGAGCAGATATCGCCTTCCCGCATTGCAATCATTGAACTGGACAGTCATGCAGTTGGGGGTGAACTGCTTTCAGCAGGTTTAGCACGGCTGGGGTGGGACGTTGTTCAAATACCACCGCATACGGAGATGGATGAGATTGAACGCATACTTAACAGCACCCCACCCATACGTGCTGTTCTTGTGTCGCTGCATACCGGAATTCACAGTGACAATCTCAAATCTCTACTGCGCCTCAGGGAGAATCCTTCCATGCCTGTTGTTCCCTGGTACATACGTGGTGAATTCAGTGTCCTTCAACGCATATGGCTTCGGACAAAATTTCGCCGGGTAGCAGTACATTCCATGTCTGTGGGTACTGTTGCACATATGTTGACACCAGCTATTGAAGGAGGGAATTCACCAGCTCATCTTGGGAAAGTTCTTCGACAACCTCAGATGATTTCAATTGTCGAAGGTCGCGATGTATGCCGAACTGATGTACCAGGAGTAACTGCTTCCAGGAGTGGAAAAGCATCACCACAGCAAGCAGAGCAGTTGACAGTAACTGTGCCACAGATTGCGTTGCCTGCATTTTCCTACCCCAAACTTTCCCGATACGAGCATTACCTGGAACATGCAGGGGTGAATACGATAGGAGTTGCATCCAACATACTGCACCTTGCTGGCATTGGGCAGCAGTACCGGGGAATCGACCGTCACCCTGAACGCATTGTGAAGGAGGCTCTCAAGCACGGAATATCCAGCATAGAAGGTGGACCTGTTAGCCATACGCTTTCGTGCTGGAGCGATATGCCTGTCAATGTTGCAATTGACAGATGGCAGCAAGCAGACCGCATACTTGCGTTGTCGGGTCACCATGAGCGTGAGCTCTGTGGAACACTCACTGGCTCCCTCATCCCGCCATCCCTTGCCATAGCAATTGGCACTCTTGAGGCGCTGCTGGCAGCACGTCAGGGAATAAGGTCATTTGTCTTTTCCTATGCTGAGCAGGGTAACCGTGCACAAGACATTGCAGCAGTTCAAGCTGCACGAACTGTCCTCCAGAATGTCTTGGCAAAGTCCGGATACAACGATGCAACAGTACGGATTGCATTTGCACAGTATCCAGGAGCTCTTCCCGTACGCACACATGTGGCCCGTTCACTCCTCGATGAATCCATCCGGACTGCACTCGAAGCAGGAGCTGACAGGATTATTCTCCGTGCACCAGAAGAAGGACACAGGACACCTTCTCCACGGCACTACCTGCATGCAGCACGTCGTGCTGCTGACATCATTGCAACCCATACATCTACAGATCGCCACATCCAGAAATCCCTTCCTGAAGCTGCATCAATCGTCAAGGAAGCTGAAGCCATTATTTCTGCAGTTATGGCACAAGATCCGGATCTTGTCCGTGCCATAATTCGGTCCTGCAATTCTGGACTTCTCGATGTTCCCTTCGCTCCAAGTTCATTTGCACAAAGGCAAGTAAGAACTGCACGTGATGCAACTGGTGCTGTGAAATTCTGGGATGCGGGGAATGTGGCAATTCCACAAAGAAGTCGTCAAGAACATCGTGAAGCCATTCTTCACAGAATGCATGAGAATCCTGACAAGGGAGAAAGTATAGATGCATGCATTGAGCATGATGTCAATGCTCTCAAGTGGGAAAAACATGCATTATGCTGGCCACGGGATTCAAGAGTACGCTTGGGGCACGATAGTAGCATGAAACTTCCACACAATTGATACAGATTTGAAGCAGTCGTAGCCGATAATTGGCTTGTGGTGAAGCAAATACTGCGTTTGTTCCTGATTGGCTTTGCACTCGTATCAACTGCATATGTCCACCCTCATTACGGAGCGGGAGCGCCGTGCAGAGCGGTACCGGGACAAGCGCACCGGGGGACGACGGGCAACGGGACGCATCCCGGATGCGGTGCTCGTCACTCGGTTGTGTGCGAAAAAGTGTGCAAATTCTCAACAGCGGAGAAAGGGCCATGGTATTGAAGAGTTAATCAAAAACAAACCCCACAAAGGAGGGATCTATACCATGGCTAGAGCTAGCATTTAAAGTTGTGTAAAAGCGTCATCACAGCATTGTCAGGGAAGACAAAGATGGCGTAATCTTCCAGATGAAATAAGCACAAATCAAATGGAGGAACTACGCCATGAATAGATCTGAGTATACGGCAATGACAACCATCAAGGAAGATAGTCCGTTAGAGGCATTACTTCACGAACAAGCCCGAGTTCTTCTCGCCAAAGCACTGGAGGAAGAAGTCAACGACTACCTGGAACGGCACCGCTACCAGCGTGGCGTTAAATTCAAAGGGTACAGGAATGGTTTTCTGCCTGAGCGCTCGATAGAAACGGCAATGAGCAGCGTGTCTGTTCGTGTTCCCAGGGTTCGTAACGTTCCGAGGGCAGAACAGGGATACGAATCACAGATCGTACGGAAGTATGAGCGACAAACTCCCGAACAGAAACATCTCTTCCTTGAGTTGTACCTGGAAGGCTT
>JBMFXB010000010.1:0-65114 GCA_049964715.1 Candidatus Dormibacteria bacterium | reverse complement strand
TTTTTAAAGTATTACGAGGTTTCACAACGAGTATTTCATCTGTATCAACAAATGGTCCACTAACCGGGGATAAGAAATATACGCAATTGGATGGTGTCCTTATAATCCGTGCTTTGTCTGTAATATGCGTTATCGGAATTCATGCTGTCCATTGGCCACTCCAGAATTCAAACATAGATCGTTCATTCTGGAGCACTATCGATGTATTGCTCCGATTTTCTGTACCAGCATTTGTTGTTCTCACTGGAATTCTTCTCGTCTACACACGACAGAATGAACGTCCCGTTCAAGATTATCTTCGTCGTAGAATTTTGCGATCTCTAATCCCATGGATAGTGTGGGCTCCAATATATTGCGTTGTTGGTTTGTATCTGACTGGTGAGATAGCGCACTCCTTCCAAGCAGTGGTTAGCTGGTGGTTGTATGGCACTGGCCATCTATATTTTCTTCTTCTCGTCCCTCAGTTCTACCTTTTGTTTCTCTTGTGGCCAAGAGGTAAAAGAGGAGTTATCATCGCTGCATTTTGCGGAATGTTACTGCAGGAGATTATCTGCATTGAAAGACTTTTTGGTCCCCTGCCTGGAAACAACTTTTTTCAACAGCTGTCGCTGGATCAGGGCTATCTTCTATTTCCATTCTGGATAGGGTATTTTTCTGTTGGTGTTGCAATTGGGCATTTCATTGGATTTTTTGCTAAAATGAGATTTCCTGTCAAACTTGCTTTTTGTATAGCTATTCCCATTTCCGGATTGATTATTGTTCTGGGTGCTCCTATACATGCTCCGTATGCAACTTTTGCCCATGGCACGGGAGGTTTCCTATTGCCTTTGATGCCCACACTTGTCTTTTCAGTTATTGGTTCATGCCTCTGCTTTGGCACTTACCTTGCTCAGCACATGAGGCGATTGTTTGGAATAATTGTCGTCATTGCTAAATATTCTTTGGGAATATACATTACCCATGAGGCCCTCTTGTATATTCCTGGAAGGCTCCTTCATGAGTGGCTTCAGATGCATATTCCATGGTCTATAGGTCCCACCTGCATTTTGGTTCTAGGAGCACTCCTTCTTGGACTGCTAGTGACACGTTTGATTGTTGCTACTCCTTTTGCAAAAATAGTTGGCCAGCAACAGAAGCCTCTTCATTTACGAGGAGCTTCTGGACCCATGCAAAAGTAATTGCACCATCTCGATGGGACCATACGAATTTACTGCTGAATACTTTGTAGAATCTGCCTGATATCAAGGATTGGTTTCAGTACAAGTACGAAAGGGAGCTAGCTGGCAAACCATAGGTCATATCGACTAAGCCACGGCACAAAGTGGTCCCAGGGGGTGGACTCGAACCATCGATACACGGTTTTACAGACCGTTGCCTTAACCAGCTTGGCTACCCTGGGACGCTTGTGCACAAGCATGTCTAGCATATCAACATGCTTCAACACGGTACCAAAATGACTGTGGGCTGGAGTACGATTGCTCGTTGCAGTGCGGCGTGCATCCTGTGCAGCTGTTTTGGGAACTACCTTGAATGAATTGGGACTTTCTCTTCAGTCATTCAGCTCCTTTGCCTCTACGACGCAAGAGCCCGATGCACACGCTCATTGTGAAGTAGGTCGCCACGACTCCTTTTACGGGCATAGGAATATAGACCAGTGGTCCGAAGAGTTCGGGGAGTGAGCTTCCGTGCAAGGCGGTGCTGTGCGAGTACTGCATTCCACAACAAGCGGTGTGCAGGAGTCCACATGATTCCGTATTCGCGTTTGAGTTCGTCAGGAAGGAGCCCCACAGAGAGGTATGTAAGACCAGCCCATGCTGGTTTCAGCAACTTCGGGACGAAAGAAGGACTAAGGATCGAGGAAGCAATTTGCCGACTTCCCTCACTTACATGTGCCCGTCCCGTTGAGCTCATCTCAGTGTCAATATAGTGGCACAGTTCTATCCAGGAATACCATGTTCCACTACGGGGTATTCCCATGAGACGAGCCACTGCATTCCACTCACAGACGAACTGATCCTTCTCCCGGATGGACAGCGTTCCTACACAGGCTTCATACGTAGCTATGAGACTTTGAACTAGCGTTGCGTGAACCCATCGTGCGAGATCTGCGTCTTGGGCACGGTATTGCGTTCCTCCGGGCACCGTTGGTGTCCCATTTCCACCTGGGAGGGTGCCAGTGACACTCCTGTGCATTCGGTGAACTTTCCTGCACGCATCATGAACTTCAGCTGTCGTGCCAAACGCCATTGTGACAGTCCATTCAGCGGTCCGATACAAGCGGCCGAAAGGATCGTGCATCATTGCGCTGTGGTCAAGAGCTCCTTGTGCAACCAGCGGATGTGCTGCTTGCATGAGAAGTGCTCGTGCTCCACCTGCCACAAGAAAGGGTTCACGAAATACTTTCCATGTAATGCTTCCTGGTCCGAATAATCCACTGTCAGCATTTTGGTCATGGAGGGGCTGCAGGTGTTCACCGAGCCAACCTGGCACTCCAACAAGACTGATCAGTTCCTTGGGATCTGGTAGTGCTATGGTCATGCAATTTTCCCCCTCCTTGATGCCATGACGTCCGCAGTATTTCTCAAATCATACAGTATGATGCGATTGGCGCATTTGATCCACGAGCGAATTACTAGCGCCAAAAAACGGGCTGAACGTTAGCCGTCCATGCAGGAATGCACTATCCAGCTCCTGTAGTCCCTGATTGTCTTTGACCTTTTCCTGAGTATTGGAGTCGCAGGTGGGTACTTCATGGCGCTCTTGCTTGCCTGTACCTCCCGGGCTACGGTATGGTGCTTCCATGGATTCCTCCGTCCAACCAGGAGATATGTAATGTCTGTCCTTTCTGCAACTTCCACATCTGCAATGCCAAAAGGGCAGAAAACTCTTCCCCCCATTGCGGTTCTCGGAACTGGGCGGGTAGGGCAGGCAATCGCATACGATCTCCTCACGCATGGAGCAGAGCGCGTCGTTCTCGTTGACATGGATGGGAATCGGCTTGACAGTGTGGGTGTTCGACTCTCGGCTCTTGGTGATGTGACACGACTGCAGGCGGATCTCAATGATCCCTCTGCAGTCATGAGCCTACTGGATGGCGTTGCAACAGTCATCAGTGCTGTCCCATACCGTCTCAACCTTCCATTGGCACGCATGGCTGTCGGGAACGGACATAACTGGGTGGATCTTGGCGGCAATACGGAAGTCGTTGAAGCAACACTTGCTCTCGGTGCCACAGCCCAAGAGCGTGGTGTGTCTGTGATTCCGGACGCTGGGCTCCAGCCCGGACTGGGAAATATCCTTGCAGGGGATATCTACCGGAGACTTGGAGGAGCTGATGAACTTCGAGTATTGGTTGGAGGACTTCCCCAACAGCCTGTGGGGGAACTGAAATACCAGCTCGTCTTCAGCATTGAGGGACTTCTCAATGAATACCACGGTACAGTGCGTACCCTTTGGGATTCGCACCTGCGAGAGAGAGAACCACTCACAGACATAGAGCCTTTCGTGTGGACTGGAATGCCAGAGCTTGAATGCTTTCACACCAGCGGCAGTGCATCTACGCTCCCAGGCAGTTTCGAAGGGAAGGTTGGTCGGGTCGAAGTTAAGACTGTCCGCTATGCTGGGCATGCAGCAACTCTCGAACGGCTATTTCGTGAAGTTCCAAAAGAACAACGTGCCTCCTATTTCACCTCCCTGCTACCCACTGAAGGTAATGATCTTGTGGTCATGCGTGTCGAAGGCAGGAAGGGGAACTCCCGCTGCAGCTATGAAATGGAAGACCGGTCAGATTCCGCAACGGGTTTCAGTGCAATGATGCGCACTACGGGCTTTCCAGCTGCGATCGTTGCAGCCCTTGCAAGTACTGGTCAATTGCCCAAAGGTGCTGTCGTGCAGGAGAAGGATGTTCCTGCAGCAGCCATCGTGAAAGGTCTGCAGGAACGAGGAATTTCCGTGCAGTTTCGCGAGGGCTGAGAAGCCTTCTCTTCCTGCTGGGGGTTGACACCTTTCCCTGCGAAATTCGGCCAGTGTACGATTTATGTAGCGTGCCCTGCGACGAAAGCAGGCGCAAGCATCATGGGAGGATGCTCGTATGTTCAATGCAATGTCAGATCGCTATGACGCTGCAGGCTATGATCGTGCAGGCTATGATCGTGCAGGATACAACCGTGCAGGATATGACCGTCAAGGATACGACCGCAATGGATACAATGCTGCAGGGTTCAACCGATCTGGATACAACTGGCAGGGCTATGACCAGCGAGGCTATGATGCCCGGGGGTATGACCGGAATGGCTATGATGCCCGGGGCTTTGATGCACAAGGCTTTGATCGTCATGGCTATGACCGTCATGGGTATGACCGGAATGGGTACGATGCCCACGGGCAGCACTACTAGGAAGTTGTAACCGTGGTCAGGGGAAGATTTCCCTCGAATACGAATTCAGTGCCATCTTTACCCCATTCATCCTCCTGCACCCCAACTTTCTTGAGACCGAGATGTGCAATGACAGCTAGGGATGGAGTATTTTCGGGTGACACTGAAGCCCTCAGGATTGCTGCACCGTGGGCTGCAGCTGCAGAGGCAAGAACGAGTGCTGCCTCACGGGCATAGCCTTGGTGGCGGTAGTCGGGTTCGATCGTATAGCCAATCTCGACCATGCCACGGGAATCGGGTGGCAAATGGAAGCCCATGTGTCCAATGACAGTATGAGTTTCCCGAAGAGCAATCGCCCGTGCTAGCCATGAAGGATCAAGGGTAGGATCCATCCTTCGTTGAATCCAGAGGTCTGCATGACCTTCCATTCCGTCCATCCAAGTTGTGGCAACAGCCATGCCAAATGTATCAGCAAGTTCATTTCTGCATCGATCCCGAACCTTCTTAAGCACATCAAGGGGGATCGGGAACAGGTCAAGTCTTCTTGAGGCAATCATATGGGGAAGGGGAGTGAAGCCTGTCATGTACACCATTGTGACGGAGTAAAGATGGAGGAGAAGTGACTGCAATGTGACACTTCAGTATTCCAGTAGTTGATTGTCGCAATTCATGCTACATTGCCGCTATGAGATCGAGTGGTCTCGTACGTCGATCAGTGGTAGCAGCAATCCTTTGCGGGATGGTCATGTTTGCTATTCCTGGTGCGTCTGTGATTGCTGCTGCGACATGGACTCTGGACACGACCACCACAGTCTCGAGCACATCACAGAACAACTATCTGTATTCAACGAGCTGTGTGAGCAGTTCATTTTGTATGGCAGTTGGATACTTCAATACAGGAACTGCGGACCAGACATATTCCGAGTACTGGAATGGATCATCCTGGAAACAGGTGCTTACCCAGAATCCAGGAACCGGGAACAATGAACTCGAGTCAGTGAGCTGTGTCAGTTCGACATTCTGCATGGCTGTGGGCCAGTACATTGCTTCAAACTCGTATGATTCAACGCTCGTTGAAACATGGAACGGCTCAGGATGGACAACTGATGCTACTGCACCCGAGGGAACTTCATTACAGAACAATGACCTTTCAGGTGTGGATTGTGTATCGGCTTCGCAGTGTGTTGCAGTGGGAAACTTCTACGGAAATACCACGAATCAGGCGCTCATTCTTTCCTGGAACGGTACATGGACTGTGACAACCGCAGGAATCAGTACCTCAGCGACACTATTCAATACCCTTTCCTCTGTGAGTTGTCCCACATCGAGTACCTGTTTTGCTGCAGGGTATTACTCGAACGGTACAGTAGACCAGACCCTTGTCGATGCATTATCAGCTGGTACATGGAGTATCGTTGCCAGTACACCAAACGCAGGTACATCTCAGAACAACATGCTTTACGCGATTGCATGTCCTGTTACTACCACCTGTATGGCAACCGGCTACTATGCCACCCCAGTTGATGAACCGCTTGCACTTGTCTTTGCTTCAGGGTCGTGGTCGCTGCAGGACCCAACAGCATTTGCGAACAATGCTGCCTTTTATAGTGTGAGCTGCATGGGGTCGAGCTTATGCATTGCTGGAGGATACTAGTACGTTACTGCAAGCTCGACAAACCAGAGTCTCATCGAGGAATACAGTGGAGGAACGTGGACAGCAGATACTTCTGCAAACTCCAGTACAGCACAGAACAACTATATCTATGGAGTCTCGTGCAGCAGCACAGGATATTGCAAGGCTGTCGGGTATCGCAGTGGTGCTGTATTCCAGAATATTGCCGAGTATGCAACATATGGCATAGTCGTCACAGCAACAGTCAATCCTGGAACACTGTCATTCGTGAATCCACCGGGAAACATGGCTTTTCCTGCATTGACACTGATGGGTACCAATCTTGTGACCACCACAACGGAGACTTTTGATGTAGGTGACAATACCGGGAGTGGTGCAGGGTGGAATATTTCTCTCTCTGCGACACCATTTACCAATGGAGTACAAACCCTTGCTCCATCAGACTTTACTGCTGCAGCTCCTTCAGGGGATGCCTGTGATACAGGTGTCACATGCACTCTGGCTAGCTTCAATGGCACATATCCATATACCCTCCAGGCGACAGGCTCTGCCACAAAGCTCGCGAGTGCTGCAGCAGGAACTGGTATGTCCAATCAAACGTTTTCCATGCTGTGGACAGCGCAGCTTCCTGCAAACTCCTATGCTGGATCATATTCCTCTACCTGGACGCTCACTCTTGCAAGCGGACCGTAGGAGATAACTGCATATCAGTCGTTTTCTCAATCGGACTGATCGGTCACGTGGAAGTCGAAGGCATTGAGGTATATCAAGTACAGGACATTTCCCCTTAACAGTGACACGCATGCGCAGAATGTCCGTTACATGTCCGGGTATGGTCCGATAGCATGGGCATATGGAAACACTTAAGATCAACGGAGTCGAACTCCCAGAACCCTTTCATCGTTCATCCCAGGTCGTGCAGTTGCCGTTGGGAGAGAAAATTTTTGGCGCATATACGCTTAATCTCTATCAGGGACATGGCTCTTCCCTTACACGCAATGAAGCAGGGGAATTCACCATGGAGGAGATGGATTATCCGTTGATTGTCATCACAGAAGCAGCTGTTGCAAATGCTGAGTCAAGTGGTATTGGTGTACCGTTGTCATGGTTCTTCAGTGGACTGGTAGCCCCAAAGCAGGGGGAACTCGGTGCGCTCTTCAAGATGTTTGGAGAGTCAACCCACGTGCTTGTTGCTCTGGACAAAGGGACTTCGCAGTCGTGGAAAGAGTTCTACATGGCTCCGGAAAAGGAGCAGCCGAAAGGTGCTGGACCACATGTGGAAAGGGACAATCCTGCAATCCAGGAATATATGGCGAAGGCAGGTACTCCACTGGTTTCCAAGGGTGTGGATTTTGATTCACCAGAATTTCAGGCAGTGCTCCAGGAACTCGTGAAGACAAATGGTAATTTTACACAGGATGTACAACATCTCCATGCTGAACTCGTAGCCAAACTCAAAGGTACTGTCACCCTTACTCTTCATCAGGAAGACAGGACTGCAGATGAAGTGAAGGCTATGTTTAACGTCCATGAGAAGACCCTTGATGCACGGTATGAGCGTCTTGAGCATGCAGGTCTTGCTGAGTAGGGATGCTGCGTGATGCAGGGCATTCAAAGCGTACGCTATTGTGCAGCTACAGGTGACGCCCGGTAGTGATGTTGGTCACTGGTGATGATTGGCCAGAAGTCAATCGTGTAGCTTGTGTGATTCCTGTGCCCTGAATTCCTCAAGCGCCTCCAGGGCCTTGTTGGCGATGTCCTTCGGCGTGCTCGTCAGCGTGTCAATGAAGAACCCTCCATCGTAGGGGAGGTTAAGTTGGCGAAGGAGACGTGCGACTGGCTGTTGACGGGGGGGAGGAATGCCGTCCTGAAGACGATATGCGAGGATGACACGTCCAGCTGCAGTAAGTTCATGAAATGAGGCAATCTTCGTGAAGGGAACAGTAGCAACAAAGGGGTACTGTCGCTGGATGATTGCAGTAGGAGTGATCTGGATGGCAGGTCGCACTATGGCACCTGTTACGAGAAGTGCAAAGAATGGTGCAGCACAGATGGCCCACCCAATCGTTGCATGGACAGTAAGCAGGGTGATAATACCTGCAGCTTCTGTCACAATCAGGAGGGTGTAGACAAGACCAGGTGGACGTCGTGCAGGGAATGTCTGTACAGGGTCCTTCTTTGGGTGATCATGTACTGTGCTCACTATGTCATCGTAGTGGAATGACAGATTTGTTGGTCCTGTGGCAGGACTTCATATGTTGAGCCAGCTCCTTTTCGGCCTCATTTTCATGATTGTGGTGTTTATTGCCTGTGCTGTGATCATGGTATTTCTCTCCTTTATTCTTCCCGACAGCAGTGATGTTGGGAAGAATGAAACCGGGGAATCACCAGTTGAGGATGAACTCATACCTAGGAGTGGACGCACAGAATCCGCACGCGATGGGGATGCAGAGGAACATACGACTGCAGTAGGATAGATAAAGATTTCCTTATATGGGAATTCCTTATATAGCTATTCCTTATTGATGGAGAGTTCCTGTGACCGAGCGTCTTGAGCTTCTGGAGCTTAGCAAGTCTTTCGAGGGGCTCTCGAATCCCATCAGGCTTCTCATGCTCGAAGCCCTCTCACGTGTTCGTGAAGCCCGTGTATCAGAACTAGCCATTGCCTGCAGAATCAGTCAGCCGCATGTAAGTTGGCACCTTCGGCTTCTTCGTCGTGCAGGACTCGTAGTGACAAGACGGGAAGGAAGGGAGGTGCTATGCCAGATCAACAGGTCAGCAGTCATTCAGATGTTCGAGCAGCTCAATAAGGTTGTGCTTCAGCCCACAGAAATCCCCGCAACAACACCGTAGTCATCACATAGAAGGAGTGTGAATTCATCATGAGTAGGAAAGTTCGCGTTGCAGTTATTGGTGCAGGAAACTGTGCCTCATCATTTGTCCAGGGTGTCCAGTATTACCAGAATGCAGATCCGAAGGAGCACGTTCCAGGCCTGATGCACGTGAATCTCGGGGGATATCACATTTCCGATATCGAGTTCAGTGCTGCGTTTGACATCGACTCCAAGAAGGTGGGAAAGGACCTTTCCGAGGCAATCTTCTCAGGAATGAACAACACGGTCAAATTCTCGGATGTACCCAACCTTGGTGTGCCAGTTCAGCGTGGCATGACTCACGATGGGCTTGGAAAGTACCTCAAGGAAGTCATAACAAAGGCACCTGGCTCCACAGTTGATATTCCCCAAGTACTCAAGGACACCGGTACCGATGTTGTCGTGAACTACCTTCCTGTCGGAAGTGAAGAGGCAACGAAATGGTATACCGAGCAGATTCTCACTGCAGGGTGTGCCATGGTGAACTGCATGCCAGTCTTCATCGCACGGGAAGAGTACTGGCAGAAGCGGTTCGAGAAGGCAGGAGTTCCAATTATTGGGGATGACATCAAGTCCCAGGTTGGTGCAACCATTATCCACCGTGTTCTTACGCGACTCTTCCAGGATCGTGGAGTTCATCTCGAAAATACGTACCAGTTGAACTTCGGTGGCAACACTGACTTCCTCAATATGCTTGAGCGGGAGCGGCTCGAGAGCAAGAAGATCTCGAAGACAAATAGCGTGCGCTCACAGCTTGACCAGCCAATGGAGGATCGCAATATCCACATTGGTCCATCTGACTATGTGCCCTGGCTGAATGACCGGAAATGGGCCTACATCCGTCTTGAAGGCCGTTCGTTTGGTGATGTACCACTTAATGTCGAGCTCAAGCTTGAAGTGGTTGACTCTCCGAACAGTGCGGGAATTGTCATTGATGCTGTACGGTGCTGTAAGCTCGCACTTGACAACAAGATCTCAGGAGCTCTTGAGGGACCAGCTTCGTACTTCATGAAGTCTCCACCACGTCAAGTACATGACTCCGTTGCACGGGAACTCACTGAAGAGTTCATCCACGAGTTTGGTCAGAAAGAAGCATCCGGAACCACTGAATCCACATCGAGTGTTGCAGGAAAGAGTGCGAATGGCAAGGTCAGTGCCAAACCGTCCGCATAACAGGGTTCGCAACCGAAGTAGGGTGGTGCACAATGTTGTGTACCACCCTTGTGCAGTGAGCGTGCAGCTGAGGAGCAGAATCCGACGATCATGTCCAGTACGACCATGACCGATGACCAGAATCACGTGATCGAGGAAGATACTCCACGGCACAAGTCGAATCTTCCTTATCTGGCTTTTCGTGTTGCTGAATCCCTTGTGCGCATATTGCCAAGACGGACATCCTACTTCCTTGCTGCACGACTTGCGGATGCAGTGAGCCTGACAAGGCCCCAATCCCTTCGCGGACTCCAGTCAAATCTCCACCATGTGACACCAGATCTAACACAGCGGGAGCTCCGCAAACTCACACGACGCAATGCAGAGCATCTTGCCCGTTCGTGGGTTGATGTAATGGAACTCCGCTACCGTTGGAAAGAACTGTGGGGACGGCTCGATATAGAACATATGGAGAACTTCACGAAGGCAGTGGAGAAGGGGAAGGGTGTCGTTGTTCTCTCAATGCACTTTGGTGCCTGGGAGGAGGGACTTGCTGCCTGGAATACACAACTTCCCGGACGGATGGCCCTTCTTGCAGAACTCCTTCGGCCACAGGCACTCCATGACCGGATTGTGGGTGCACGTGAAGCAGCAGGAGTTCAGGTTTTCCCTGTTGATCTCGAAGCCCTTGGGGATCGTGATGATCCCGTCTCCCGCCACCGGGCATCAATGAATCTGCGTGGAGTGATGAAACTTCTGCGAGAGGGCGGAATCATAGCTATCGCGATCGATCGGGATATTGTAGGGAATGGTGTGCCATTTCCCTTCTTTGGCGGAACCATTTCCGTGCCCATTGGTGCAATAGAAATTGCGATGCGTACAGGTGCTTCAATTGTTCCAACTGTGCTTGTGAGAAACAAGCTTCGGATTACTGGACATCCGTTCCCGGAAATTCCCTATGATCCGGAAAAACCCATGGAAGAGGAGGCACGCAGAGTGATTGGCACTGTCCTGCCTATTTTCGAAGATGTCATTCGTTCCCACCCGGAGCAGTGGCATGTCATGGATCCTTTGTGGATTGAGGAACGCCAGGAGAATGACCAGTGAAGATCTGCATCGTCTCTCCATATGACTATCTCCATCCGGGTGGAGTCTCGGAACATGTGCGTCATCTTGCCCATGAGCTGGGTCATCGAGGACACACTGTTGTGGTGATGGCACCTTCAAGCAAGGTTGGGGACAATCATGGAATTCCGGGGTATGTCCGCATTGGCAGAAGTGTTCCAATTCGAAGTAATGGATCAGTTGCTCGTATCGCACTCTCATTTCACCTCGTGAAGCGAATCAGAACCCTCCTCGAAGTGGAAGATTTTGATGTCGTTCACTACCATGAACCTCTCGTGCCAGCTCTCCCGATTACGGTCCTGCGCTTCCATCGGGGGGTGAATGTGGGTACCTTCCATGCAGTGTCAAAGCGAAACATCGGGTACTATTACGGTCGTCCGTTTCTCAAGCGATATTTCAACAGGCTCCATGCATGCATTGCAGTTTCGGAACCTGCGAGGACCTTTGTCCGGACATATTTCAATGGTGACATTGAGGTTGTTCCGAACGGTATCGACTGTTCCAGGTTCACTCCGGATCTTGAGCCAATTAGTGCAATCCATGCACGAGGCAAAAAGACAATCCTCTTTGTAGGTCGACTGGAGAAACGAAAAGGGGTCGGGACACTCCTTGCTGCATTCAGGGAACTTCGTGCGAAGCGCAGTGATGTGCAACTAGTCATTGTCGGCGAGGGACCACTGCGTGAATCACTCGAGCAGGAGATCGACTCAGAACGGATTGCGGATGTCATGTTCTGTGGGAGGGTAACTCCGGAGGACCTTCCCCGGTACTACGCATCAGCCCAGGTATTTTGTTCCCCAGCAACAGGTGGTGAAAGCTTTGGTATCGTCCTTCTTGAAGCAATGGCAACAGGTATTCCTGTTGTGGCTTCTGCAATTCCTGGATTCAGCCATGTCATCACTGCTGGTTATGATGGCATTCTCGTTCCTGCCAAACGCCCAGCAATGTGGGCAAAGACACTTGATCAGCTTCTCGACAATCATGAAATGCGGCGTCTCCTCGGGGAGGGCGGCATGACAACAGCAAAGCGGTTTGACTGGAGCAGGGTCGTGGACGATGTGCTTGCAGTCTACAGCACAGCCCAGGAGCGGGCATTACACAACAAGGTGGCTGCAAATGTTTACTGAGAAGTTCCAGGCGTGGGTACGGGCAACTGCCCAGCGGCTGGTCCGCACCCTTCCCATCAACAGGGTCAATCCCAATGCACTTACGCTTGCAGGACTCGTCATCACCTGTATTGCAGCTGTACTTATTGGGACTGGATTACTCTTGGCCGGAGGAATTGTACTCCTTCTTGCTGCAGCATTCGATATCCTCGATGGGGCTGTTGCACGGGCAACGAACCATGTGCGGAAGTACGGTGCATTTCTCGACTCAACAACAGATCGCTATGCAGAGAGTGCAACATATCTTGCCCTTCTCACGTATTTCCTCTTTCACCATGCCTCCCCACTCATCTCCCTTGCAGTAATGGTGTCCCTTGAGGGATCCCTTCTTGTTTCGTACGTACGGGCAAGAGCACAGTCTCTCGGCTTTGCTTGTGAAGGAGGGCTTTTTGCTCGACCAGAACGGGTCATCCTCACAGTCATTGGACTCGTCATACCGTACATCCTTGTTGGAGTTGTTGTATTTCTTGCAGTAGCTACAAACGTGACAGCAATCCAGCGCATAGTGATTGTCTGGAAGCAGGACAGGGCACATCTCGTTGCTGAAAATGACCAATAGGTACCACTTCAGCACGGGAATGCCCAGATGATGACCCAACCGTGCCTCTGGGCACCGTGGTAGCCTTGAATCCCGGATGTTCTGGCATACGCACAGGACATGTGTGGCCACTGTGAATTGCCCGTTGGAGAGGAGGAGATCATGGATCTTGAGCTGACAAACGTACCAACTCTTGTCACTGCAGCAACGAAGGGACTTGGGTGGGCAATTGCTGAGGAGTTTGCCCATGAGGGAGCACGTGTTGCTATCTGTGCACGGACAGCAGAGGCTGTTGCCTCGTCGACCTCAATGCTCCGGGAAGTTCAACAAGATGCAGTTGGCTTTCCGTGTGATGTGAGGGAGCCATCCTCTGTACGGGAACTTGTCCAGAAGACTGTGGAGACATTTGGTGGCCTCAGTGCACTTGTTGTGAATGCAGGAGGACCGCCTGTTGGCACATGGGAACTGTGTACAGATGAGAAGTGGAAAGAGGCATTCGACCTCACGCTTATGAGCGCAGTGCATCTCATGCGCGAAGCAGAACCTCATCTCCGGGCATCAGGACATGGAAGTATTGTTCTCATCTCGTCGACTTCCGTGAAACAGCCAATACACGGTCTGTTGCTCAGCAATGCACTTCGTCTTGCAGTTCACGGTCTTGCAAAGGATCTTGCACGAGAATTTGCACCTGCAATCCGGGTGAATGTCGTTCTGCCAGGAAGGTACCGTACAGACAGAACCCTTCAGCGTGCAACAGGATATCCCGGTGGTATTGAGCAGTTCATTGCAGATGAGTCAAAGGACATTCCGCTTGGTAGATTTGGAGATCCACGAGAACTCGCAAAGCTTGTCGTGTTCCTCTCATCAGCAGCTGCTTCGTACATCACAGGAAGTACATGCACTGCAGATGGTGGACTCATTGCCACGCCACTATAGGTGGCTGGTATCTCTCACAGGATGCATGCAAGCCAGAGGATGAGTGTTCCGTACCCGAACATGAGTGCAATGGTGCAAGCTGATCCCGGGTGTGCATCCCTCGATCTGAACCATGCACGTCCAAGGTACCCTCCAAGGAGTGCCAGCCCTCCAAGGGGTCCAGGTCCCCAGAAGATGACAGGAAAGATGATGTCATTGAAGAATGTATGCGGCAGGAGGGATGCCTTGCTGAAGTACACTTCGAAAGCATCCAGCACTGCGAGGAGAATGCCCACGATTCCCACGACAAGGCCAGTTGTCCCAGCATGCTTCCCAAGCAGTGTGATGCGATCCATGTAGTGTTCCTTCCTGTGGTGTGGGTGTGTTGACATTATCCCAGCCTTCATGGGGTCCATCGCGATTTGACGGGACTCATGGGCATAATGGAAGGACAGGGAAGTGCAGTAGGGAGTAGTGATCTGGTGCCAGTGAGTATTGGTAATGACGATGTCCGTGCTGCATGTCTCCATGCCATTGAGCAGGATCGACTTCCTGGAACACTTCTCATTGCAGGTCCAGAACATGTCGGCAAGACCCACCTAGTACGGGAACTCATTCCGCATCTTGTCGATGTGGCGAGTTGGCATGGACCACTTGAGGAACATCCAGATGTGTGGTGGGATGATTCGGAGGAGACCTTTCCCATTGGTCGGGTGAAGGAACTTCGGGGAAAGGGAGAACCCTCTCTTCGGGAGTTTCTTTCTCTTGCACCGTATGGCAAACAGCACCGCATTGCAGTCATTGGACAGGCTCAACGAATGACTGTCGATGCATCCAATGCGCTCCTCAAGATACTTGAGGAACCTCCAGAGAGAACGCACATCGTTCTTACTGTTCCAAACGAAGAGATGGTGCCCTCGACTGTGAAGTCACGGGCAATGGTCATGCATGCAGTCCCTGTTCCCACAGGGGACATTGCTGCCTGGCTTGTGAAGGAACACAGCATTGACGAAAAACTGGCCTTGCAGTATGCACGGCATGCAGAGGGACGACCTGGTCGTGCACTCCGGTATGTCGAAAACCCTGGCTTGCTGGCTGCAGAGAATGAATGGGCAACCCTCCTCTTCGACCACGCTGGAGTGGGACTCTTTGGGGGATTGAAGCTTGCAGGCTCAATCGTGCAACAATCTGCAAGTGCGAGAGACCGTGCTCGTGAAGCACTTCGGGTATGGGAATCACTTCTTTCCGATGTTGCCCTTCTGCAGACAGGTCGGGATGAACGGTGTGTATGGGCGGAGCACGCTGGTGAACTATCCTCGTGGGCTGCAGCCATTCCTGCGGCATCTGTTGTGAGACATCTTTCAGCCGTGCGTGAAGGGCGCTCCACCCTGGAGCAGTATGCTCAGCCGAAACTTGTCATGGATGTTGTCATCTTTTCTCTTTTTGCATCGGACCACCCCCTTCCTGCGGTACGTTAAGGGCATGGAATGGTTTGATGAAGTTCCGTTCATGATTGGCTGTGCAGATGCAGCCCACCAAGTCGAGGGTAACCTCGTCAATGACTGGACAGTCTTTGAGGAGACGCATCCTGAAGCGATTGCAGACAGGAGCAGATCCGGTATTGCGTGCGACACGTTTCACCGGTACGAGGAGGACCTCGATCGCCTCGTGGATCTCCATGCAAATGCATACAGGTTCTCCATTGAATGGTCGAGGGTTGAACCCCATGAAGGTGTCATTGATGCAAAAGCACTCGAGCATTACCGCAAGGTGATTGCAGCATGCAGGGAACGGGGTCTAGAACCAATTGTCACCTTGCACCACTTCACCCTTCCTGTATGGCTTGCACATCGAGGAGGAATCCTTGCTGATGATGTGCCGTATGCATTTGCACGTTATGTTGCTGCATGTGTAGCAGCACTTGGAGATGTCGTAACGTGGTGGGTGACCATCAATGAGCCAAATGTGCTCGCAGTGATGGCTTACCTCTATGGTTATTGGCCACCACAGGAACATTCCCTTCCGAAGACAATGCATGCCTTTGCACAGCTCACACGGATGCATGCTGCTGGAGCTGTTGCTATCCATGATGTTGCTGCCCGAAATGGATGGACTGCACATGTATCGTTTGCACACCACATCCGTCCCTTCAAACCGGTAAATTCCATGCTGCCCACTGATGCAGCAGCAGCAGCGTCCATGGACTGGCTTTTCAATACATGGATTCTTGAGGCATGCCGTACAGGAAAGCTCCTTCCCCCAATTGGCTTGGGTGAAGAGGTCTACGGCCTTCGGGACTCCCTCGACTACCTTGCCATCAACCATTACACTGGCGAGGAAGTACACCTTAGCTTTCACGGTGCAAACGTAAGGCCACGACAAGGGTTTCCGCTCACAGAAAACAATCTTGCAATCGATCCGCTCCTCTTTGAATCCATTCTCATCTCATCATGGGATTCATACCATCTCCCAATCCTTGTGACAGAGAACGGAGTGGCAGATCCCACAGATTCAATACGCTCTGCATATCTTGAAGATCACCTTCATGCAGTGCAGCGTGCACGCTCCAATGGAATTCCTGTCCTCGGGTACTGCTACTGGAGCCTTCTGGACAACTTCGAGTGGCATGAAGGATACTCAATGCACTTTGGCCTGTTTGCAGTCGACAGGGAGACACTCGAGCGAACTCCACGTCCCAGTACAGAAATATTTGCACGGCTGGCTGGGGAGATGGCTGGAGCCAGTGTGCCCATCGTTCCACGGTAGGGGTAGTACTGCCAGGATGCGGATTGACGAGCAGAGACTTGCTACACTTGAGATGCACTGAAGAGGCTCTAGGGAGAGAATCATGACGTACGTGATCACAGAAGCGTGCATCGATGTCAAGGACAAGTCGTGCATTGACGTCTGTCCAGTGGACTGCATTCATGAGGTAGATGAGGATCGGATGGTCTATATAGACCCAGAGGAGTGCATCGACTGCGGTGCATGTGTCGATCCGTGTCCTGTGGAAGCAATCTACGCAGAGGATGAATTGCCTGAGGACAAGGCGCAGTACATTGCTCTCAATGCAGACTACTTCAAGGATGCTGCAGGTGTTCGTGCAAAGATCGATGCACTGAAACCGAGGGAAGCGTAACACTCCTTCCTCTTGACCGTTTTCATATGCATGGAATTTTTCGTGGTGCGCATTGTTGGGTGAATTGGTATTCTAGGGGCAATGCTGCTGCGGGAGCTGCACGGTATGGGATGTCGGACACGCCGGAGGGTTGTGAGCAATGAGTAATGATGAGTTGGTGCTTCCTGCAGAATCAAGCAGGTCTGTGACAATTACCCCGGATGGAGAGCCTGTTGGCTCCTCACAGGAACTTGTCTCCCGGTCACGTAAGATTGGAGTGGAGTTCGTCGATCTTCGTTTTACAGATCTCCTTGGGAGCTGGCATCATCTCACGATTCCTATTTCCGAGTTCTCGGAGAGTCTCTTTCGGGATGGTATTGGTTTTGATGGGTCAAGCATCCGTGGCTTCCAGAAGATACATGAGAGCGATATGCTCCTTCGTCCTGACTACACCCGAGCATTTGTCGATCCGTGCTGTGAGGTACCAACCCTGTCCATTGTCTGTGACATCTGGGATCCGCTCACAAAGCAGCCATACTCCCGGGATCCACGGTTCATTGCAAAGAAAGCTGAGGCGTACCTTTCCACGACAGGAATTGCAGACACATCGTATTGGGGACCGGAGGTCGAGTTCTACATCTTCAATTCAGTTCGGTTTGACCAGACAATGCATGAAGGGTACTACATGCTTGATTCTGAAGAGGGAATCTGGAACAGTGGCATGGACTCCGAATACAATCTTGGCCACAGGCCACGGGCTAAGGGCGGGTATTTCCCTGTGCCGCCAGTGGATCACTTCCAGGATCTTCGTAGCAGGATCGTTCGTGCAATGTTCCAGGCAGGGGTAGATATCGAAGTCCACCACCATGAAGTGGGAACTGGCGGACAGACAGAGATTGACATGCGCTTTTCGAAGCTTGTCGAGATGGCAGACAAGGTCATGGCATACAAGTACGTCGTGAAGAATGTCTGCTACCAGTACGGCTATACTGCCACGTTCATGCCAAAGCCGATGTTTGGGGACAACGGAAGTGGCATGCATACGCATCAGTCTCTTTGGAAGGATGGAACACCTCTCTTCTACGACGAGAAAGGATATGCCATGCTGAGCGATCTTGCCAGATGGTATATTGGTGGCCTCCTCAAGCATGCAGCTGCTCTCCTTGCCTTTGCAGCTCCGACAACGAACAGCTATCGGAGACTTGTCCCTGGCTATGAGGCCCCCATCAAGCTTGCGTACAGTGCCCGGAACAGGAGTGCCTGCATACGGATCCCGATGTACAACGATGCACCACATGCCCGGCGTCTCGAGTTTCGTTCACCTGACCCGATGTGCAATCCATATCTGTCATTTGCATCGATGCTTATGGCTGGTCTCGATGGCATTCGCAACAAGATCGAGCCACCAGCACCAGTCGATGTCGATCTGTACGAACTCACTGGTCCGGAAGCAGACAAGGTGAAGAATCTCCCGGGATCCCTTGCAGAGGTCCTCGGTGCACTGGAGGCTGACCAGGACTTTCTCTATGAGGGAGGAGTCTTTACCGAGGATGTCGTGTCTACATGGATCAGCTACAAGCGGGAAAATGAGGTGGAGCCAATGGCACTTCGCCCTCATCCGTACGAGTTCATGCTGTACTACGATGCGTGATCCGGGGATGATGCGCTCCTGTGTGTGCCAGAGTCAGTGGATTGTGAGGTACATTGCATGAAGCCCCGTGGCCCGTCAATTCTCGCGTCGTGCCTGACAGGATGCCTAGGGGGAGTAATCCTCATCGTGGTCGCTGTCATCGTCAGCACACAGGCACTGGGTATCATCAAGGGTGCAACAACCTACACAGCACCGGGATCGTGGTCGATCCAGATCAGGAATACAGGGCTTGTCACAATCTTTGCTGATGAGGGGAGTAGTCAGCCTGTTGCTGCAGCGAACATCACTGTTGAATCTCCTTCCCGTGTACCGGTGTCAGTGAATTCCTTTGCACAGAATGTCAATTCCATGATCACAGTAGGTACAACGACCTACACGGGAATTGCTTCATTCAGTGCAGCAACACCAGGTCAGTACCATGTCCAGGTGATAGACGCTACGGGAAGGATGCTCTTCATTTCTGGAATTGGCAAACAGCTCATAGGCAATACTCTCCTGAGTTTGCTGGGGATCATCATTGGTGTATTGTTTGGCCTTGTAGGTATTGTCATGCTCATTGTTGGCCTCGTCCGTCGTAGGCAGGCACCACCACAGTTTCCCACGCCCGTGCAGTAGGCACCTGCATCCCACCACTGCTTCATCACCTTGCCGGGAAACCTCATGTGCCCTGAAACCCGTGTTGGTGAGGGCTCACGCTGTTGGAGACGGAGAGGAGGCTTGGAGTGCGGATACCACATCCCCTGCAAGTGCACCAAGGGCATATTCCTCAGACTCTGTTGTCGTGATGACTATGCGTACTTCGACATTTTTCCAGGAGATGACTGCACGTGAGGTTGAGACACCATTTGTGGTTGTGACATAGCCATAGGCAACTGCAGGAGAAGCATTGAGCGAGAAGGGTGAGGGTGCAGCTGCCTTCTCGAGCGTGAAGGAACTGGGGGATCCAGGAGTCACCGAGATAATGACGGACATCGTATCGTCATAGTTGCTGAATGCACATTCATTTGGTGAGGGGGCAGAAGTGCTCGTGACATACCAGCCAGTTGCACTCTGGATGTCATAGGAACTGAGAAGAGTGCATGGCGAAGGCAGGACTGGGTTCATTGGCGCTGGAGTTGAGGAAGGAGGAACAGCTGCATCAAGGGTGGAAAGTACGCGGGCAAGAAGAGTCTTGAGGACTGCTGCGGGAGGAGTGATGCCAGATGTTGCAATGGAAATACAGTGAGTAGCACTGCAGCCTTCGATCCAACTGCCACCAGGATGGGGAAGGAGAACTGCAGATGGGTTCACGTGTGCATCAACAGTGCCTGACTGGTATCCAAGTGCAATGTCGGTAATGAGGCCCTGTACATGGGATTGGGATACTCCAGAGATTGAGATATGGAATGCATCTGTAGTACTCCCACCAGTAAAGTCACAGTATCCACCCTCTGTGGAAGGACCGTACGGGCTTCCTGAGGAAAAGCGTACGGAGGATGTGATGGTGGTAGAGACCATTGCTGAGGGAAGATGCGGACATGAACCTGCACTGGCATGTATCTTGGCCGGAATGACTGGGAGGAGTGCGCAGGAAGCGAGGACAAAGGGAAGACACATGCCAAGGATGGTCCTGCCTAATCTGGATGAAAAGTATTCGAGATGTCTCATGGCCACAGTCCAACAGAGGAAGCAATACGGGCATCGACAATTGTTGATGTATGTTCGTCAATGACAAGGGTGAGGGAAACCTTTCGTTGGGGAGGGGCAACTGACTCACCATTGGGAAGGTGTCGTATTGACTGGTCGTTCATTTGTACTGTAGCTACGACAGGATCATTGGGTCGACTTGCATTCCGTGACAGTGATACATCGACTGTGCCGCCAAACTGCGGGGTAAACCATTCCTTGCGCTGACGGGAGGCAATCATAAGATTGCTGAAGTACTGGACTACCTGGGGAGCACAATACTGCAGATCTGGACTTTCTCCTGCCATGAGACGTCCAAGGTCAAAAATGACATTCTCAACGAGCTCATTGAGGGAAGTGGATTGCGGAAGGGGTGCAGGAGCATAGCCTGGAAGCTGAGGAGATGTCGACATTGAGGTGGCTTGCCGTGGTGTATCGTACGAAGACTGTTGTAGTGGCGCCTGGGTCTGGGTCTGGGGTGAGGGATGTTCAGGTGAGTTCGTATTCCGGTCAAGGAGATGTCGTGGCAGGCTGAGGAAGACTGCCACTCCAATAATGATGAGTGCAAGGAGGGTGCCGGGTATTAAGGAACCAGTGAGTCGAATGATTACTGCATCGAGGACTACTGCCCAAAATCCAATGAAGACTGCTATCCAGATGGGTATCTTGCGGTTGGATGGAGTGACCTGGGAAGCGAGAACCGCATCCACATTGAGCTCCGGAACTGTTGCTGCAAGTGGTGGAGGGGTGTGGGGAAGAGGCAGTGGTGGAGGTGGTGGTACAGGAGAGTTTGTATCTCGGAGATACAGGAGTGACCCGTCAAGAACACCACATTGGGCAAGGGACTGTGTGTATGGAAGGGGTGGACGTCCGGGTACACCAATGACCCACCGTGCAAGAGTTCGTTGTTGTGCATCAGGAACGCAGCGTTCAATGATGGCAGGGATGAGTTCCTGCAGGGGAATGTTGTCTGTGAGTGCGAGATCCTCTCGCTTGGTCTCACTCAGGATCGTGACAAGTACAAGGGCCATGTGGTGCTGTCCGTTTTTGCTCCTTTGCACTGGGTAGCTGCAGGCATTCTGCATGGAGCATGCTGCACTCCCATTATTGCGGGTTACTGGTTCGGCGGGACGAATGCAGTCTGAACGAGTGTTGTCCGGTCTCTTCTCCGGACAAGGAACCCCCTGCCTGGAGGAAGCGGTTGTGCTTTCTGGGAACCAAGCACAATACCTTCGTGGGGGTCACCACTCATGATGAATCCTGATGTCCCAAGTTCACGCAGTCGTTGGAGGAACTGTTCAAATGAGCTTCTGGAGAGTCCTGCAACCCGGCGGGCAAGAACGACATGGAGCCCAACATCCCTGCTTTGTGGGAGAAAGTCGAGCAGTGGGGAGAGGGGATTGCCGGTTGGAGTTGCAACGAGGTCATAGTCATCAACGAGGATGACGTATTCTGGTCCAGCCCACCAAGATCGATGGACGAGTTGATCCCGGGTGATGGTTGCAGGTGGGAGGCGGTCCTGGAGAATCTGCCGGACAGATTCAATACCATCCTTTGCCATCGCTGCATTCGCGAGATATTGGGTAATGAATGGTCCATCAGCAATATCAAGGAGAGAACGACGGTAGTCAACAACTGCGAACTGCACATCATTTGGTGTGTGGGTTGCCATGTACTGCGTGAGGAGAAGTCGGAGGAAGTTCGACTTTCCACACTCTGAATCCCCAAAAACGAGCAGCGACTGCCCACCCTCAAGAAGGTTGTACGAAATTGGTGCAAGCCGGGATTCTTCCACACCAAGAAGTATTCCCTGCTGTGGAGTAGCTTCCTGTGGTGCTGGAAGATCCTGAAGGGGAAGTAGTGTAGGAAGAAGCCGAACCTTCTGGGCAGGTGAAACGTCTGCCCATGCTTTCTGTGCCTGTGCAACGAGTGCATTCCAGCCTTCCTGAGCCAGTTCCTCTGATGTATCACTATCAAGTCGTGGGAGGGCTATTTGTCCGATGAGTTTGCTAGGCAGAAGGACCCGACCGGGTGTAGAAAGCGGAAGACGGGGTGCAACCTTTCGATCTATCTCGGATTCAGTCGGATCATTGAGGCGAAACTCAATCCGGTTTGCAATTGCATCGCGAAGATTCGATCTGATATCGTTCCATCTCCCCGAGGAGAGAATGACATGAACACCGTATCCAAGACCTCCAGTAAGGATGGGAGCAATGATGGTGTCGATATCCTCAATCTCCTGCCGGAGCTGGGCCCAGTTGTCAATGACAAGAAATGTCTCTGCAAGGGACTGTGCTGCATCTGGACGAGCCCGTGCAAGTTCACGCACATTGGCCACACCTGCCTCACGAAAAAGGAGCTCACGCTCTTCGATGAGAAGTTCCACCTCACGGATCAGGCGAAGCATTGTTTCATGGTCGAATTTGCCACAGACTGTTCCGACATTGGGCAGTGCCTCACAGGATCGTAGTACACCTCCACCAAGGTCAATGCACGAGAACTGTACTTCCTGCGGGGAGCGTGTGAGTGCAAAAGAGGAAATGAGTGTGCGAAGGAATGTCGATTTTCCTGTCTGTGGTGCTCCAACAACAGCAAAATGGCCATTCACACCACTGAAGTCGAGAACAAGGGGTTGCTGCATTTGTCGCAGGGGAATGTCGACAATGCCCACGGAGACAGAGAGTGGCGGAAACTGGGAAAGAGCTTCTTTCGGGGGAAGTACACTTGCAAGAGGCAGGGCAGCAGGAAGAGGTGGGAGCCATACTTGGTGAGGGGGGTGAAAGAGTCCTTCCCCATGCATCCGGAGCATATCGATCGCAGTTTCCATTTCAGTGCGTTCAGTGGAGATTTGTGTTGTGTTCCCTCCTTGTGACCGGGATGAGCTTGCTGGTGCTGACTCAGCAAACGGGGCTACCGTTGCATGTGTCGAGATTGTCTGCTGCTGGAGGACATCTGCACCAGTGACAATTGCCACCTTGAATGAGGTGTATTGGTTGTCAACCTTGAAATATCCGTTTCCCGGAGAAGCAGGGAGGTTGTATGCATCAGGGGTGCCCAGCACAGCCATGCTTTCCTGGGCACTGAAGGTGCGAAGACATATCCGGTACCGGAGATGTCCTTCAAGTCCACGCAGCCGACCCTCCTCAAGTCGCTGGGTGGCAAAGAGAAGACTCATGCCAATGCTCCGGCCGATACGGCCAATGGCAATGAAGAGGTCAAGGAAGTCAGGTCGCTGAGCGAGAAGTTCAGCGAACTCATCAACAACGATGAACAGGTACGGCATTGGTGGAAGGTTGGGGTTCTTGGCACGTGCTGCATGGTATTCCTTGATGCCATCGACATTACCTGCCATTCTGAGGAGTTGTTGACGACGCTGCTGCTCACCTATCAGTGCCTCGTACATCCTGTCGACACGACTCGTGTCATCCTGGAGGTTTGTGATCATGCCAGCTACATGGGGAAGATTCGCCAGATCTGCGAATGCAGCACCACCCTTGAAGTCGACAAATACGAATGCAACAATGTCCGGTGAGTGCATCACTGCAAGGGATGTGATGAGTGAGCGGAGAAGTTCGCTTTTGCCAGATCCTGTTGCTCCCACAACAAGACCATGCGGCCCCATACCACCTACAGCAGCTTCTTTGAAGTCAATGATGAGTGGTTCTCCATCACTACGTACTCCAATGGGAACTCGGAGGGTGTCTTCAAGACTTCTTGGTGCCCATGTGGCATGTGGATCTATCGAGGATGGCGCCTCAACATGGAGAAGGTCAAAGAGACGTAGTGTTGTGGGAAGTGCACGTTTTTCTGTCGAACTCGTGTCCACACGAAGTGGTGAGAGTGTTCGACAGATAAGTTCGAAGACATCTGCATTTGCTGCATCATGGGCAAATGATCGATGCCGAACTCCTGTTGGGCTACTCTCTTCGAAGGTTGCCTTTCCTCCCTGGAGAATGAGGTGGGCTGCAATGTTCGATGGTTCATTCGCAACAGAATCGACAAGTACAATAAGGGACATATTGATCTGACTGCCACTGCGAAGTAGCTCCTCGACAGCAAGGAGTCGACCCATTGCAGAGGTTGGTGCATAGTCATCGATGATGACGAGGACATGGGGCTCGCCAGGCTCAGGCTGTGGAGGAGCATTGCTGTCTCGTTGCTGGAGACGGCTTGAACGCGGTTGCACAATTTCATTGATCAAGCTGGAGAAGGTCTGTGGATCGTCAGTAATTCGGGGATATGGAATGGCAGCACCAGACTCCTGCTGGATGTGGGGCAGCCACTTCATCATTGACCACTCATGGTGGGACTGAGGAGATGTTCCAACAAGAAGAAGCAGATCTGAGGGGGCATGAAAGGTGACGAGCTGGCCAATAATGCTCCGGGTGAGAGCAAGTCGTGCAAAGGACGGTCCTACAATGGCAAGTGAACCCAGCTTCTGGAGGGAGATCGTCAGGGGAAGATCAGGGATTGCCTGAAACCTGCTGAGCATGTGCTGTGCAGCAGTGAGAATCACAGGATCGTAATTTGCAAGGGGATTCGATCCAAGATCGAACTTCAGGACCCTGCTTATGTGTTGCTCGCCTGTGCCAATACGTACTTCTGTAAAGTCCTGGTCCGTGCGTCGCCGTTCCCAAATGTGATCTCGTTGACTACCGAGGTACCAGAGGGTGTCCGTATCAGGAAACAGTCGTTGATACCAGGCCCGCATTGCATCTGTATCACTGCACAGCTGACGTTCCTGCTGTGCAAGGTATTCAAGATACCGGCGTGATTCCTGGCTTTTGCGACTCCGGTTACTTCGATTTTGTACGACTCGCATTACTGCTGCGGACACGACACTGACAAGTGAGACAACCAGCATGATTGCCTTGATCGCAACTGGAACGCTCGGAAAGGCAAAAAGGAACACAAGTGAGCCCAGACTCGTGAATACCGGCACGACAGACTGCATGATGCCAAGGAGTTTCCCCTGCTGGACATCAAGTGTTGGCGGTGCAACGATGGGGAGTTCTGCACGTGAAGGTGGCTCGGGAAAGAGTCGGGCAGGGCGATGGTACGTTGTTGTCGTCATGTAGGGGGCATCAGTTCCTGCAGGGCATGGTCATTCGAGGACATCGTACCAACAGGCAACCTGGTTCCCGATCGTCTGTAACTGGACTGTCAACGGACATGGGGAGCAGAGGGAAGATGGCTTCCTTGAGCATCCTTGAGGTGAAGTATGACAGTGTTCACAATACCTTCTGGGGTGAGTCCGTATTTTTCGAGAAGCAGCTGTTGGGCACCATGTTCGATGAACTGGTCTGGTAGTCCAAGGCGTAGTACAGGGACTGTGATTCCCTTGTCTATCAATACTTCTGTCACTGCACTCCCCATGCCACCATCACGGATGCCATCCTCAACTGTCACGACGAGTGGGTAGGTGGCAAGGATTTCGGAGAGGGCATCTCCAAGGGGTTTCACATACTGGAGATCGATGACTGTCGCATGCACATTGTTCTTCGCAAGAAGTCCTGCTGCTTCATTTGCAACGTGAACCATCTTTCCGAGGGCAACAATGACGACATCGTCCCCTTTCCGGGAAATGTGAAATGTTCCTGGTGTGTGTATCTCCGGAGCACGAGTTGTATCCATCGGAGCTGTACCACGAGGAAATCGAATGGCAAAGGGTTTGTTGCCGGCAAGCGAGGTTGCAAGCAGATCGCCAAGTGCATCTGGGGTGCTTGGACTGGCCACAGTAAAGCCTGGAACCATCCTGAGATATGCAAGATCGAAGATGCCGTGGTGACTTGCGCCATCATCACCAGTAATCCCTGCCCGATCGAGGACGAAGGTAATGGGAGCTTCATGGAGGGCAGTATCACAGATGAGCTGGTCAAATGCTCGCTGGAGGAATGATGAATAGATAGCAACAACTGGCCGATATCCCTGAAGTGCAAGACCAGTGGCAAAGGCAACTGCATGTTGTTCAGCGATGCCTACATCAAAAAACCTGTCAGGATATGCTTTCGCAAAGGGAAGTAGCCCCGTTGAGGAAGCCATGGCTGCTGTAATGGCAACAACGCGGTCATCATGTGAGGCAACCTCAAGCAGTGTATCCCCAAACAGATCTGTCCAAGACCGTTTGGCTGCAGGATACGGAGCACCATTTGCAGGATCGAAACGAGAAACCCCATGAAACTTGTCGATCTCATCATCGAGGGCTGGACCGTAGCCATGTCCCTTCTCAGTGACGATATGGATGACGACAGGTCCCCGATACAGCATGGCATCATGCAGTGCTCGCTCAAGTTCACAGATGTCATGTCCATCAATGGGGCCCGCATACTTCAACCCCAGCGTCTCGAAGACAGACATTGGAGCAACAAGCTGCTTGAGGGAATCCTTCATGCGCTTTGCTGTCATGTACGCGGATGGGCCGACAACGGGAAGCCCGCGAAGTACAGAACCTGCTGCATCCTTAGCTGCTTCGTAGCGGGGGGAGAGTCTTAGGTGACTGAAGTGGTCTGCAATTCCTCCAACTGTTGGAGCATACGAACGGCCGTTGTCATTGAGGATGATGACCATCTCAGGCTTGAGTTGTCCGATGTTGTTCAGTGCTTCGTACGACATACCCCCTGTGAGGGAACCATCACCTACAACGCAGACTGTCTTGCCTGAGTCCCCAGACATCCGCTTCGCAACGGCAACAGCACACGCATAGCTCAGTCCTGTGGATGCATGGGAGTTTTCCATGAAGTCGTGGGGGGATTCCTTTCGGGACGGGTATCCGGAAAGTCCGCCATGTTGCCGAAGTGTGGTGAAGTCGTCCATCCGTCCAGTGAGGAGCTTGTGAACGTACGCCTGGTGTCCTGTGTCAAAGATGAGGGTGTCATCTGGAGTGGTGAACACACGGTGCAGTGCGATGGTGAGTTCCACAACACCAAGGTTTGGTCCAAGATGTCCACCAGTTTTTGACACAGCATCAACAAGAAACGATCGAATCTCGTTCGCAAGGCGGTCACATTCAACAGGACTCAGTTCCTTGAGATCTGCTGGATCGTGTATGGAGGGAAGAATCATCAAGTACCCCACAATCGCTCCGGGTACACGACGCCGTCACGACTGACAAACATGTAAGAATAGAACGAACTGCTGGCCGTGATGGTTACGGCAATGTCATGGTCCGCATATCCACTGACAATATCCAGTATAAGGGTCAACGCAGATGATCGACATGACCCCGCGGGAGCGGTTTCTGCTCTGTGCGAACGGCGTCGACGGCGATGTCGCTGACGGTGCTTTGTGGCTGTCCTGCGATGACTTTCCGAATCTTGAGATTGAGCGATATCAGGAGGTATTGAACCAGTGTGGTTCTGCGCTGCGTGAGGAAACGCTTGGGGATACAGATAGTGATGGTGAACCAGAGCGGGTCATTGCTGCAATCCACAGCGTGCTCCAGCGGTTCCTTCCTCTTCGTGGAAGCGGGGGAGCGGACCCAAAATCGCATTATATCCATTCAGTCATTGATCGACATCAAGGGGTTCCGCTTGCATGCAGTGTCATCTGGATTGCTGTTGCAAGGCGAGCAGGCATCGTGCTTGATGGAATCAGTGTTCCTGGACACTTCCTCGTGAAGCTTGATGAAGTGGTATTTGACCCCTTCCTTGGGGGTGAAGTTGTGGATCAAGCTTCAGTACTGGATCGACTGGTTGACAAGTATGGCGTGCACAGGGATCTTGTTGCATCGCACATCTTTCAACCTGCGAGTGTACGGGACATGCTTGCCAGGATGACGAGAAATCTTCGTGGCTGCTATGCAGTCCGGCAGCAGTGGAAACTTGCACTGCGCTCAGCAGATCGATGCGTTGCCCTTCTTCCGGAGGAGCCACGGGAGCGTCGTGACAGAGGTATCGTTCGGTGGCAGGCAGGGCAGTTGCAAGAAGCAGTTGAGGATCTTGAATACTACTGTGAGCATGCCCACGGTGCCCAGGATATTCCGAAAGTTTCCTCGATAGCCCAGCACCTTCGTCAACAGCTGGGCCAGTGACGTAGCTGTCCTAAACGTTTCCCAGGAAGAGGCTCAGGAGCCATATTACGAGCACGAGGGCCAGTACCAGAATGGGGACGATGACAAACACGACGAGTGAAAATGTGCGAGTTGGTTCATCCTGCTTCCGTTTCCGGTCGACGACATACCAGATGATGCCTCCCACTATGAATCCGACCAGGAGCGAGAACACACCGACAAGCGCATCGCCAATGGTGAGGTGAGACGGCGCAATGGTGTACCGCCACAGGATACCGATACCCAGTGCAAGGATGCCGCACGAGAGGAAGCGGAGTGCAATGCCCAGAATAGAGATGGTGAGTTTGTCGGACGATTCGTCAGGTGTTACGACAGTGTGTGTGGATGAAGGTGTATTCGACATGGCTGCACAGGTCCCCTCTCGACAGAGTCGGTACACTGGAAGAAGGTCCATGTACCCTACGAGGAGAATACGACAATGACGGCATCATCCGAAGTATCAATGGTCGAACGGCCACTTCCAGATTTCGATCTCGTCCTTGACTCCGGAACACCAGTGACAAGTACAGATCTCCGCAGCAAGTGGACAGTCGTGTACGTGTATCCCAAGGACAACACACCCGGCTGCACTATCGAGGCACACGAGTTTACAGAGCTTCTGCCGCAGTTCACAAAGATCGGAGTTGCCGTGTACGGTCTCTCGCAGGATTCCGTGAAGAGTCATGAGAAGTTCGTGAGTGACTGCTCGATTGGCTTTCCACTCATCAGCGATCCATCCCATTCACTCATTGAGGCACTCGGTGCATGGGGAGAACGTTCAATGTACGGAAAGACATACATGGGCGCACTCCGGAACACGTATCTCGTGAATCCAGAGGGTGTGATCGTTCATGAGTGGCTGGAGGTGACTGCAAAGGGTCATGCACAGGAAGTGCTTGACGAGGTCACTTCCCGCATTTCAGCAGACTGAACCCTGTGCGGAGAATGCAGGTGGTACGACGTTCCAGCTTTGATCCGGACACAGTCACGGATCGGCGAGTGGTCATCCTTGCTGGCAAGGGAGGTGTGGGTAAATCGTCAGTCGCAGCAGGTCTTGCACTGCATGCTGCGCATCGGGGTAAGAGGGTGCTCGTTGTTGATGTGGCAGCAGATGGTAACAGTTCCCAGATGCTTGGAGGTAGGCGTCACATCTCATTCCAGCCCTACCAGATCACAAGCAACATTGCTGTGCTTTCACTACTGCGTGTCGAAGCGCTTGAGGAATACCTCAATGTGTATTTCCACATGCCCCGCATTGCACGTCTTACGCCCTTTGGCAAGGTGATTGACTTTGTTGCAACAAGTGTCCCTGGTCCAAAGGATATTCTCGTTCTCGGGAAGATCTTTTATGAGGAGTCCCGGGTGGATGAAGAAGGTGCCCCATATTGGGACAGCATCATTGTCGATGGTATGGCAACTGGGCATGCCATTGCCCAACTCAAGGCACCATTTGCAATGCAGTCACTTGTACATGGTGGCATGATCTACTCGCAGGTAGAGCGGATGGCACAGCTTTTTGGTGACCCATCACTGACGACTGCCATTGTCGTTGCAACGCCGGAGGAAATGCCCGTACAGGAAGCACGACAGTTCAAGGATGCAGTTCAGGACTTTCCCATCGATGTGGCAGGCTATGTCATGAACAAGGTCCTCCCCGATGGAAAGGGAACGCGCGACAGTGTTCTTGAGAAGTGCATGGAGACACCTGGACTGGTCATTGCACTTGCCAAATCGCTCGAGTGGAATCCTGGGGATCTCAGTGCAACTGTTGAACTCTACAGGGCAATGGAAAGAACACAGAAAGAGTTTGTTGAGCTTGCACGTGAGGAACTCGGTGGCCCTTCATGGTCACTGCCACTTCTTGGCACGCGGGGAGCAGGGAGAACTGCACGTGCCATTGCACGGATTTTCGGTCAGCATACAGTCCGAGGGAAGGAGGCACGTGGGTCATGACTGATGGACGGACCCTTCTTGATGATCTCGCGAAGAGGGAGGTCATAATATGCGGTGGAGCAGGGGGTGTCGGGAAGACGACCACTAGTGCAGCACTTGGCTTGGCACTTGCCCACAGGTATGGAAAGAAAGTGCTTGTACTCACTGTTGATCCCGCCAAGCGACTTGCTTCTGCACTTGGTCTTGCCACCCTTGGCTCGCAACCAACCTGTATCGATGATCTTGTTGCCCCTCAGCTCAATGAACCACTCCGGGGTTCCCTTTTTGCAGCAATGCTCAATGTGAAGGATGCTTGGGATCAGGCTGTCCACCGGTATGCGGACTCACCACAGACAGTACGCCAGCTCATTGCAAATCCGTATTACCAGAGCATGATCGAGACATTTGTTGGTTCGCAGGAGTATGCAGCACTCGAAACACTCTTCCAGCTTCATGCTTCGGGAGAGTTTGACTGCATTGTCGTCGATACTCCTCCCTCGAAAAATGCACTCGACATTATCGAGGCACCACGTCACTACAGCGATTTCGCCGGGGCACGTCTTATCTCTCTCCTCACCTCCCCAGCACGAGTAGGCTGGCGGGCATTCGCTTTTGCTGCAGCTCCTGTGTCGAAAATGGCATCCCGTCTACTTGGGACATCATCCCTTGCAGAACTCATTGATTTCGTCGAGGGGTTTCAGAGCATGAATGCAGGCATACAGAATCGTGCGAGAAGTCTCTATGCACTTCTGCGGAGCACACGATGTGCATTCGTTGTTGTGACAACCCTTGAGGATGTCCAGTTTGGTGAGGCGGAGATGTTCACGTATCGACTCAGGGAGCTGGGGATGCATCTTCGAGGCGTCATCATCAACAAGAGTCTTCCGGAATTCCTCGGAACTGATGGAATGGAACAAGTGGTGATGAATGCACGAAATGCTGAGCGAGTATTTGAGGGCTTGCCGGACAAGTTGAAGGACGCATGTTCACTTGAGGCTGTAGAGACTGTAGCTGAGATGATTCAGCTTCTCCATGACCGGGCTGTTCTGGAGCGAAAGCTCAAGAGCTCAGTAGCTCACCTTGGCCGTGCAGTGTTCGTGACTGTCCCACTTCTGCCACGGGACCTCTCCAATATTGAGGGAGTGGTTGAAATCGCGAAGCAAATCAGTCCGCAGAAACAACCTCAGGACGTGTAATTCCCTGGGAAGGTTCTGTCGAATGAGTCGACGCGACCTGGTTTGGGGAATCAAGCCAGATGACATGGATCTGGTCCTTGGAAGCTTCCTCAAGAGCTCGGAGAATGGAGTCGGATGTTGCTGTGAGAATGATTTGGTGTGTCGATGACATGCGGATGAGAAAGTCGGCATACGCTTGTTGACGTTTCGGATCTGCCGTGAGAAGGGGTTCATCAAGGAGGAGGGGAATGGTCTCTCTTCGGGTGCTAAGAACAGTGGCAAGTGCGATTCTGAGAAGCAGGTGTATCTGGTCACGAGTTCCATGCGAGACGAGATCAAGCGTGATGTATTCAGGGGACTCAGGACCCAGGACACGGAGAGTGAACGTCTCTGGATCGATACTGCAGTCACGATAACGGCCACCGGTGAGTCCTGGAAGGCTTGTAGCCAGCGTGGATTGGAGTCGATCTGCAACATCGTGGTGGATATCACTGCTGAGTTCACGAAGTGTGTCCATTGCATGTGAAAGGGCAGCTTTGTCGAGGAGGATGGCATCACGCTCTGCACATGCACTTGCAAGGTCATCCCGGATGTCTGCTATAGACATGCCATGTCGATTGCGTTCCTGGAGGACTGAGCTGAGCTGCTGGGCATTCCGTGCAAGTGCATCACTGCGGTCTCTTGCCAGCCGTGCTGCCTCTTCAAGGGCGGGTAGATCTTCGAAAGATGATGGTTCTCGTTCGATATCGTGTGGTGTTCCATGTGAGGCGAGTTCTTGCTCGAGATATGCAATGCGTTGCTCAAGGGCAGCAGGTGACTGGGGTATGACTGCCCTTCGCTGGCGAAGGTGCTGAAGGGTGCGGATCTCTTCAAGAGCAGCGTCTTTGGCAGCACATCTACTGTCATATAGTTCAATGAGCGATTCGAGCGTTCCTGACGTTCCAGGAAGGAATGAGAGAAGTCTGTCCTTGAGTTGCTCACCATGACGAGTGGCACGTTCCTTCGATTGAAGCCAGTCCTGCTCAATGTCGAGAAGTAATCGCTCCTGATCTGCGAGTGCTGCATCATGTGCAGCGAGGATCACTCGTCGTTCTGCATGTGTCTTCCGTTCATCGATCGTGCCAAGAAGGAGTTTCACGACTGCAAGAACCTGTCTTGGATCATGGACAGTTGGTGCAGGACGATTCGATTCATCGAATGCAATTCCAAGTTCATCCATGAGGGTGCAGACATGTTCGTGGAGAATCCCGATTCGTTGGGCAAGATCATCGATGCGATTTCGGTATTCTGTTACCTCGATTCGCGTATCCGACAGTTCCTCCCGGAGTCGAAGGAGGGAGCGAAGACTTCTCAGGAGATCTTCTCTGTCCAGCGTACTTCCCTGGATGGGTGATGCAGTAGATCTCGACTGCATTGTGCGCATGCGCACCAGGACTCCAGTGATAAGGAGGGAAATGAGAAGTCCAAGAAGGAGACCTGCTCCTCCAGGTACGAGGAGCTCGTGCATATGATCAAGGATGCCAACCAGCAAACCAACCACTGCTCCGATTGCAGTACCTGCAAGGGCAATGGTAGTGCGTGCACGTCTGCCGAGTACTGGAGCTGGATGGACCGGTTCCTCAAGAAACGTCTGGATTTCGGCTGTGGGAATAGAGTCGTAGCCTGTTTCCGTACATGACTTTTCGAGTGCATGGATTTTGCCCTGGAGTCGAATGAGACGGGCATCGTCTGCAAGTCCTGCTTCTCCCTCCAGCCGGGAGCATTCATCCCGATATTCGTCAATCTGGGCAGTCTGCTCAGGTGAGATTGTGAGTTCAGGGAGAAGGTGGTGGAGACCGCGTGCGAGCGTTGCACGCTCCTCACGGAGTGGTTGAAGTTCTACCTGGGCTCGATTCCACCGTTCCTCTGCTGCATCTCTGGTTGCACAGAGACGATCGAGGTCGGCTCTCTGTGTTGCAAGGGTTGCACGGGAGGAATCGTTGAACTGGAGTGCTGCCTCACGTTCTGGCTCATGGGCCATTAGCTGTGCCTCTTCACGTTCAATTGTGCGAAGTTCTTCGAGGTGGTGCTGACTGAGTGCAATGGAAGTGATGATCCACTGTTGCTGGAGATGCTCATACTCTTCCCGTGCATGCTGTGCCTCATGATGCAGCAAGGCAAGTTGATCTACATCATGCGTCATGGTGGAGTGGAACGTTGTTGCCTCCTCAAGGGCAACAGTAAGTTCATCAATGCGGGCAAGTACGAGTCCAAGAGGACTCGAAGATCTTCTCGGTGTGCCAAGGGAGGCATCAGCTTCAGCAAGTCGATCGAGTGCATCACGGGCTGTCATCGAGATGCCGCCATCCACCAAACGTTCAATCGTTGCCCGGAGAAGATCCACATGGTTTTGCATGCCTTCAGGAGAGGAGATGAGGAGTCCATCCTCACTGAGCCATGCAGTGGCAGCAAACACGTCCTCATCGAGACCAAGGTGGTGAAATCCAGGGACGACGAGCTTTCCGACATGCATCGTATTCGTGATGTCGCCTCCCCCAATCTCGAGCACCTGGGCAGAGCTTGTGCGGTGGGTGAGTCTCCTGGCGACCCGATATTGACGGTCTGTGTCGAGCCGGTACGTTAGCGAGAGTCCATACTGGGGTGCATTCCACGGTGACCACCTGCTCCAGGGACTGAGGCGGGCAGCTTTCCCGGGTCGACCAGCATCAATGCCGTACAATGCTGCCCGAATTGCTCGGTGTAGGGTTGACTTTCCTGACTCGTTCGGACCGATGATGCATGTCAGGCCCGGTTCAAAAGTGAATGAAATGTCATGGAGTCTGCCGAATCCTTCGATGTCAAGCTGCTCAAATCTCACGATGGAGAACCTCGTTTCCCTGAAGGGCATTGAGACCGTATTTCAGTGCACGTTCAAGCATCTCCCGTTCAGGATCTTCTCTATCGTGGGCTTCAATCTCACTGAGCACAGTGCCAACGAAGCGTCCCCGCACAGTGTGCTCTTTCATGAGTGAATCCAGGTCGAGAGCTGGTTGCGTTCGAGTTCGAATGGTGAGCGTTGCAAGAGGGATGGAGTGGATGATGGTTTGGTGGAGAACATCACAGTCGAGTGCCATGTACGAGGGTAGAGTTCCAATGAGATCGAGTTGGAGAATCGTACGTTGAGGATCACGGTGTCCAAGGGCATCCTGGATGCCAGTCAAGACAACGGAAGTGAGCGATGATAGGGAACTTGAAGACGTGATGTCCACAGTGCACTCGAGGGCATGCCACTTCTGGAGGGGAACGAGTTCACAGGTGAACTCACCGTTATCTGCAACCGTCACAATCGTCGGGCCATGATCGCCAGTTTCGTCCACAGCAAGAGGTTCTGGTGTTCCAGGATAGAGGAGCCCAGAATCTCTATCGAGGCGATAGCTATGGTAGTGACCACACAGTGCTCCAACGAATCCCTTGCGTTGGATATCTGCAGCAGCAAATGGGCCATGCTTGCTCTTTCCCTCAATGCCTGCAAGCCAGGAACGTTCAGCTCCATGGAAGAGTGCAAGATGTACATCATTGGATGGCTCGAGTGTGGGACCTGACAGGGGATTCCCTTCCCACATGTGATCTGGGTGGGCAAGTCCCCAGAGCACGAGTGACTCAGTGAGACGGATCGGATGAAGCTCAGGTGCTGTGAAGATGTGGACATTCGATGGCCAGTCCATGGTCATGTACAGGGAGCCATTGATATATGGATCATGATTCCCTGGAGCAATGAAGACCCGCATTGGGGCAAGAGAGCCTAGGAGTGTTGTGAGAAACTGTCCTGTCTCAACAGTCGCACTTTCATCGTCAAAGAGGTCACCACCTATGGTAAGTGCATCACACGCACGAGCATTGGCCAGTGTACAGATGGCTTCAAGCGCATCGCGAAGTCCAGCACGTCGATGACGTGCTGTGGCGCTCACCGTTCCATGGCGCGCGAATGACCGCTCGAGATGGAGATCAGAGAAATGACAGATGGTGTATGGCATGAAATGAAGCAGTGGATGTGGGAATGTCTGCCTTCGTAGTGTCGCATACTTGGTTTCCCCATTCCAATGGGGTTACTTCTTTCGGGACTGTGAAACCCTCTTGGAAGGAAGCGGTGCAGGGGGAGGGAGGAGAGGCATCCCGTAGCGTGCCATGCGGCGGGCAAGGAGTTCGTCAACGGGAAGGGAGGAAAGCTGGCCAAGCGTCCGAAGAAGAGTTCCCTTGAGAGCTGCAAGTGACACTTCCGGGTTTGTGTGGATCCCAGAGGCAACCTCAGGGATGAGTTCATCGACAATGCCGAACTCATGGGCTGTTATCACAAGTGGTTTCATTGAAAGTGCAGCACGAGCCTTCTGGGAAGCATCCCGGTAGAGGATTGCTGCACATGTCTCTGGTGGTGCAACGGTGTACATTGCACGTTCGAATGCTAGGACTCGATCTGCGACACCAAGTGCGAGTGCACCACCCGAACCACCTTCACTCAGCACAATACTCACTGTCGGAACTGTGAGTTCAAGCATGGTGATGAGTGAGAATGAGATAGCCCACGCCTGTCCACGTTCTTCTGCACCGATACCTGCATGGGCAGCAGGGGTGTCAATGAGGCACACGACAGGGAGATGGAATTTCTCTGCAAGGCGCATGAGACGGGCTGCTTTTCGATATCCCTCGGGGTGGGGCATGCCAAAATTGTGCCGGACACGAGTCATTGCATCCGTTCCCTTCTCCTGGCCAATGACCATGATCCATGTATCATTGCAGCGGGCAATGCCTCCAATGACTGCCTGATCGTCACTGAAGAGCCGATCTCCATGGAACTCTGTCCATTCTGTGAATACAGACTGGATGACCTGAAGTGCTCGTGGCCGTTCAGGATGACGTGCAAGGGTGACAGCTTCGAAGGCAGCAAGCTCCAAATCAACAGATATGGGATCAGCCATCTTCCAGTCCCTCATGGTTGGTCAATGCGGAAAGGATGGATGCAAGGGTCTTGTGAAGCATTGCCCGTGCAATCACTGCATCGAGCATTCCATGCGCAAGAAGAAATTCTGCTGTCTGGAATCCATGCGGAAGCTTGTCATACGTTGCCTGTTCAATGACTCGTCCACCAGCGAATCCGATTCGTGCATGAGGCTCAGCAATGATGACATCCCCCTGCGTTGCAAACGAGGCTGTTACTCCACCAAAGCAGGGATCAGTGAGAACGGTGATATACGGGAGCCCCTCTCGTCCAAGGGCTACGACCCCTGCACTGCACCGTGCCATCTGCGAGAGGGATATGATGCCTTCCTGCATCCGTGCTCCACCTGAAGTACATACAGCTATGAGGGACCTGTGTTCATCACGCGCAATGGTGCATGCACGAAGAAAGCTGTCTCCAGCAGACTGCCCCAGTGAACCGCCAAAAAAAGCAAACTCCATCGCTGCTATGACTACAGGGCTGCCACCAACTGTTCCAGTTCCCACAGCAAATGCATCTGCCAGTCCTGTGGATTTTCTTGTCTTGAGGACCCGTTCCCTGTAGGGAACACCATCATCGAAGGAAAGTGGATCGACGATTGGGAAATCAAGTGGGACCTGAGTAAAGGATCCCTCATCTGCAATTTGGAGGAGTCGTTCTGTTGCAGGAACGCGTGCGTGGTAGCCACATGCAGGGCATACACGAAGTGCCTGGATGAATCGCTCCTCAAGCGTCTTTCGCTGGCACTGGGGACAGGTAAATGTTCCTGGGGGCAGTATCGGTTGTGGTTGTGGACCAGGTGCAGGAAGGTGACGACGAGGGACTGGTGCACCAGCACTCATGAATGGCGGCATGATTCACTCCACTTGAGGGCAACTCCTCCCCATGTAGCACCAGCTCCGAAGGCTACACAAGCAATGCGGTCACCGTCATGGAGGCGGCCTAGACGTGCTGCTTCGTCGAGTGCAAGGGGAATGGATGCAGAACTTGTATTTCCCATGTGGTCTATGACAGAGACCATCTTGTCTAGAGGAAGTGACATGCGTTGTACCACAGCCTCCATGATGCGGTAGTTCGCCTGATGCGGAATGATGAGGTCAATGCCTTCTCGTCCCCAACCTGCCTCATTTGCCACACCATCAATCATGGCGCACATCTTGTCGACTGCTGTGCGGTAGGTCTCCTTTCCGTTCATCCGCACTGCAGGAGACTTGCCTGTCGGTTTCTCTTCGTAGACAATGTGATGTGCATCTTGTCCATTCGCTCCCAGGATAATGCTTGGGATAGTCTCCTCCTCAGATGTTCCAATGAGGATGGCTGCTGCTCCGTCCCCGAAAAGGACACATGTCGACCGATCCTCATAGTCGATTATTGAGGACATTACCTCAGTGGAGACAAGGAGTACGTTCCTTGCAAGTCCACTTCTGATATATGACGATGCAGTAGCCATGCCATAGATGAAGCCGCTGCATGCTGCATTCACATCGAAGGCTGGAAAATTCTTCATGCCGAGATGTCGCTGAATGAGACACGCAGTGGGTGGTACAAGCGTGTCACCGGTGCAGGTTGTCGTGATAATGAGATCAATGTCTGGGAAACCACAGAGATCCAGCACTTTTTCACTTGCCCTAGCTCCCAACACTGAGGCGGTTTCTTTCTCAGATGCAAGGTGCCGCAATTTAATGCCTGTACGCTCAGTGATCCATTGGTCAGAAGTATCGACCATGCGTTCGAGATCTGCATTCGTAAGCACACGATCAGGAAGAACGCTTGCTATGCCAAGAAGTGCTGGGTGTGGTTCTAAACGGGGAGTCATTCCACCCTGCTCGCTGTACACGTGGGGGCCATACGTACAGTTAACCATAGAGCCCTACCCATACTTGGTGTGGTGAACATTCCTTATTGGCATGAGATGGAACACCTTGACAGGACCCTGCACTCAAAAGTGCTGTTGGTGGATTTCAGTACCCACTCCATCTGCTGAAACTGAGTAGTACAGGTTGAGTATCGTATAGAGATTGTATCTCCCAGTGGGTGTTCGGTTTGCAACCGAAATGGCCGGGAAAATGCATTAGACAATCATTAGACAATATTGAGGTGGAATCACAAACTACCAGTCCGCGGCCAGAAGTGAGTCATTATCTTCTCGGTACGTTGAATTGTAGAAGGAATGAACCAGGCTGCGACTGCTGATTGGCAATCCACTTCTGAGACAGATTGACTCGTGGTATCAAGCTGGGTGTTGCTAATGCATCATTCCACCAGACCCCCAGGGGCTCTGGTGTATAGTCCACTGTATGAATGGATTCAATGGCTTCTCAAGCAATCAAATCACTTCTGTCTTTCTGACGTTCATCTCATTCGGACTCTTTACGCTTCTTGCAGCTTTCACGATATGGAAGTTGTTTCACGATACAAAACCAGTGAATGGACGGATTCCGAAAACGGCATGGTGGTACATGGTTGCAGGGTTCTTCTACTTCTGGAGTCAGGTTGCCTTGGTCTGGGCTGCACCGGCTGAGGCATCATTCGTGAGTCTCAATGGGAATCATCTCTTTCCCTTTAATCAGGTGAACATGACACTTGGCTTTGGCATTCCCTTCATTTTCGTGAATCCTCTTCTTCACTTTGCAAAGATGATCTTTGCCTGGGCATTTGCCATACTGGGCACAGTTGCACTGGGGATTGGCATGCGTACAACCTCCCGCAGACGGAAGGAACTCGCTGAGGGGAGTGAATCGCGCGTTCAAAAGGGTGCTGAAGCAGTAACTGCCTGAGTGCAGCTGTTCGTCGCCAAGTAACGTTGAGCCGTATTCTTGTCAAGTTCACGTACGCGTGCAGCGTACGTTGCGCTACTTGAAAACTTGCCTACTGTGCTGTAAATGACACGATCGTAGCAGGGTTAAGAAGTCCAAATGGACGCTGAACAGCGTGGGACATTGCAGCTGCTCCAGCAATCCACAGAGCTGAGATGTTCGTGAGGGGCAGGAAATCGCTCGGGTACCGCTCAAGGTGGTCTGTGAGCGATTCATGGAGATCAAGATGGGCTTCTGCCATGAGGGAGAATGTTTGCGTGGTGAACAGGTAGGTCTGGGGGATCTTCTCTCGCCAGAGGGCAGGGTTACTCGCTGGGGAGGGTTCTTTCGTGGGGCACACTATCGTGATGCCATTTTTTGCAAGCATGCTTTCCTGTTGAGGGTGGGCCAATACGGGAAAATTTGATGAAAGGGGATCGACTGTCGCATTGCGAAGTTCGAGATGTGAGGATATGCGATTCAGGGTGTCACTGAGTCGAAGTGGACGAATAACTTCTATATCACCGCACACACGCAGAAAGAGAGAGTAGATCTCAATTGGATACCACGTGCTCATTCACTTTCCCTTCATCAACCGCAAACAGTTCCCTACGCTTCCCGACGCAAAGGGGTGTATCGGTCTATTACACTCTACCTGAAGACACGCCATGCCACCCGACTGGAGTGTCGGATGCCATGTGCAGAATAGTAAGGTAAAGAGCATGACTCGAAGTGAACGATTTCTTGCCGCCATTCGACAGGACATTGGCTGCCTGTCCATTGCCACAGCATTCATCATCATCATGGTGTTCGCGATTGTATTTGCGAACATCATCACACCATCAGCAAACAACCCGTTCGTATGATCCAGGCAGTGCAGGAGGAATTCGAAGTGAGTGCAGGCGTACTGGAACTTGGTGAGCTTCTATGAGTGTCAATCCGTACGAACCGAAGGAGAACAAGCTCCACTGGCTTGCAGAGGTGACTCGTCGCCAGTTCATCGCTATCCTTGGGACGCTCGTATCACTTGGAGCACTCCTCTTTGGTGGATTCGAGTCTCTGAAGTTTCTCTTTCCCAACGCAACGAGCGATCCGCCACTTCGCTTCATTGTTCCGATTGATCCCACTTCTGTCACTGTTGACAATCCATACATGGACTACCAGCACCGTGTAGGTATCATTCGTGATGATGGTGGCTTTTACTGCGTACAGCTCATCTGCACGCACCTTGGATGTACCCCGAACTACACCTCAAACGTTGTGGCGAACACTCCAGTGTCCCCAGCAACAGCAGAATCACATGGGGAGCGTACTGCAGCAGAAAAGATCCCCAATGGATGGGCATGTCCATGCCATGGGAGCAGATACTTTATTGACTCAACGAACTTTTACGGTCCAGCACCGCGTCCCATGGACTGGGTCAACATCGAGTTCACGCCTGACAAGAAGCAGTTCATTGTAGATCGATCGACAATTGTTGTATATCGCAATCCAGGACAGGTTACACCGCCACTCTGGCGCATAAATGCAACGACCGGTGTCTGGAACGGTAAGGTTCTGTAGGTGCAGGAGAGGAGGATGATCGTGATACATATCACGCAGCACGCTTATGACGGAGAGGTGACACTATGAGCTCGAGTGGTTACGAGCATAATCCCATCAAGGCCTTTGCAAGTGAGGTCTGGGGGTCCGTTTTCCGGCATGGCCTTCCCACGACAGACAAGGTTGCAGCGAGGACTGCACTCACAAACTTCTTTCTCCATATCCATCCAGTACGGGTAAAGAAGTCAGCCATACGCGTGTCGTACACATTGTGTCTGGGAGGACTTTCATTTTTCCTCTTCATCGCTCTTACGATCAGCGGTTTGTTCCTCATGTTCTACTACATTCCGTCTGTTGGACAGGCGTACCAGAGCATCAAGGACATTCAGTATGTTGCAACATTCGGACTTGTCATGAGAAATATCCATAGGTGGGCTGCTCATGCGATGGTCATTACGGTGTGGCTCCACATGGCACGTGTCTTTTACCAGGGTGCATACAAGCCACCGCGGCAGTTTAACTGGGTGATAGGAACGTCACTGCTGCTCATCACCCTTCTCCTCTCCTTCACGGGATATCTGCTTCCATGGGACCAGCTTGCTGTGTGGGCAATTACTGTTGGTACAAACCTCGGCAAGTACGGTCCGATTGTGGGACCTGTATCCCGGTACATCATGCTTGGAGGGAGAAATGTCGGCCAGTCCGCACTCACGAGATTCTATGTGCTCCATGTGATAGCGCTTCCACTCATAGGATTCGTTCTCATGGTGATACACTTCTGGCGAGTACGAAAAGACGGTTTTACGGGAGGACTGTAATGGCGCAGGAAGCATCAAGCGTCAGGAATGCCCGTCGAGCAGGCATGATTACGACACGGGGACATACAGTGAAAACTGGTCCTGAGCTTTCCTCAACTCCGATGATCGTTCGGAGCAGGGAGGAAGAAGAGACAGTCGTCACGTTCCCTCATCTTGTCTGGAAGGAGTTTCTTTCAGGACTTGCAATGATGGTGTTTCTCCTTGCAGTGTCAGTCCAGGTCAATGCACCACTTCTTCAGCCTGCAAATACAGCAGTGACTCCCAACCCTGCAAAGGCGCCGTGGTACTTTCTTGGCCTCCAGGAGCTTCTTGAGCGTTTCCCACCGGTTATGGCAGGAGTCATATTCCCGGGTATGGTGCTTCTCGGCATGGTGCTTGTTCCCTACCTTGATCGCAATCCAAGCCGACGTCCAGAGGATAGAAAACTGGCAATTGGACTATTCACTGTGTACGTCACAATGGCAGTTGCCTTTGTCATCATCGGAACAATCTTCCGTGGACCAAACTTCAGCTGGGACTGGACGCAGGTTCTGGGGCATCCGGGCCTGAACTCAAAGGTGTAGAAACAATGAATAAGTCAAAGGTTCTCTTTCTTGTCCTGAGTGTGCTCTTCGTCGGACTCATTGGGTACGCAGCCTGGCAGGATAACAATGCCAGGTCCTACATAGCCATTCAGCAGACGTACATCAATCAATATCATGCTCAGGGCATTACGACTGGTGTTCAGCAGCTTTTCCCAACCTTTGCTGAGGCTTCACAAGGTGGTAGCTTTGCATTTCCAAACTACAAGACAGAACGGTGCATCTCCTGCCATGTTCCGGATATTGCAACGATCAATCCGAATGTGGCTGCACAACGCATTTCACAGGACTTCTTCAAGTACGACCCGAATGCAAAGCAGCTCCAGAAGGAGTACAACCTCACTGGGCACCATCCAGCATACGTAGACGCTCAGCTCTGCGACACATATGGACCTTCAGCGTATGCTACTTCGGATGGTTTCCATTCATACCTTGGAACTACAACAAACTCCCAGGGTGCAGCCCAGCTGGAGGCTGCGAATCTTCCAGGATTTCTTCCATCATTTCTCTGCGACAGTCTCAAACCAGGCCAGCAACTCAGTATTGGGGAAGTTGGCTGCATCGTCTGTCACAACGGGAACCGCCTTGCCCTTACACAGACTGATGCACACGAAAACCTCATAGTCAATCCTGAATACAGCTGGAGTGCTGGTGCTGCAATCTACTACGAATACTGCATCAGCTGTCACGGCATTCAGGGTGGAGGTGGTGTAGGGCCTCCACTGAATAACCAGGATCGCCTTGGATTCTTCAATGAGGATTATTATTACCGCTGCATTGAGTACGGATTCACAGGTTTTGAACACTACGGAAGTGTGATGCCTGCATGGGGAAGCATTGCAAGTGACTTCACCTATACACCAGGTCGGGATCAGGCCTCGATGGTTCATGGGGGGAATTACGCTGCCTTCAAGCAACACTACACCCGCAAACTTAGCGAGCAGCAGATTGTGCTCATGACCCAGTTTATCCGGCACTGGGAAAACTATCAGACATTGCCATAGGTGATGAGAGAGGAATTACATTCATGAAACGCATTACAGTCTGGCGAGATTTCATTGGGACCACGCTCGTTTTTGTTGGTCTCCTTGTCCTGACCGTGCTAATCATTTTTGGTGAGAATTACCTGGAACAGTTCAAGGCACACTAGATCAGTATTGACAATCGGCTTACTGCAATTAGTTAAGGGAGAGAAGAACATGGCACCTATTCTCGGTTCGTTGTATCCGGGGGATGCCGGTTGGGGAGACCTGCTCTTTGCTGGTCTCTGGTCATTGGGAACCCTGCTTCTCACTGCGTCATACGTGTACCGGGCGTTTTTTCGTTCACGGTAGATATTGATGACATTAGAGGATGAGAGGATGGGGGAAGCTGAGCGAATTGCACTGGAGAAGCGTCGTGGTGTACTGCTTTCACTGATGCCAGGTATTGGACAGTTTGCCAACGGTCAAGGGTACAAGTTTTGGTTTTACTTCCCTGCAACGCTCCTTTCGCTAGGAGTGGGTGTTGGCCTGTTATGGATAGGAGCATCCATTGGCTCCAATCTCCTCGTTGCACACGATGGAATCCTCTTTCTTCTGGTGAGTCTATTGGGGTCAGTTGTGGGGCTCCTTGCCATAGTTCTTGGGCTGTTCTTCTGGGCAAGTGCTGCAGTTGACACGTACCGGAGTGCACATGCAATGCGGGTCGGGTCGGATGAGCATGAGAAGTGGTGGTTTTTTCACGTATAGGAAGCAAAGTGTTGCTGGAAGCCGTTTCCCCGGTATCATGAGGTGAACAGCCGAGGTGAAAGGATAACATCGATGACTGACAGACCACAAACTACTCTCCCTGACAATGCAGATTCGCAGAAAGATATAGTGCAGGATCCAACACGTCCACCATTCCATCGGGGGCAGTGGAGTGAGGCTGCAGTCATTAATGTCAGAGTCACAGATGCAGTCAAACATAGGATGCGGACATTAACGCAGCCGTGGCTGAAGTGACCGCAACTACTTATCCTGCGAAAGAAGGAAAGTGAGGAAATTCCAATGCGGACGCAGGTGGCAATTGATATCCATATCCACATTGCTGATGTTTGGCAGGAGGTGAGTGATCTTACAAGTCATGTCACGTGGATGCATGATGCGAAAGAGATCCGGCTCCGCTCAGCACAACACGAGGGTGTGGGAACTGAGATTGAGTGTCTTACACAGGTGGGATTGCTAAGCACAGTGGATATCCTTCGAGTTACATCATGGAAGCCACGAGAGTCCATTACGATGGAGCATCTGGGAAGTGTGAAAGGTACAGGTACACTTTCACTTAAGGCGTTCGGGTCAACGACACATGTTACCTGGACTGAGACTGTGTACTTTCCCTGGTGGGCAGGTGGTTCAGTCACCGGTGCTGTTGCAAAACCCATTCTCCATGAAATCTGGGCTTCAAATCTTCAGCATCTCAAGAGGAAGTGTGAGGAGAAATATCGTACAGCGCAGTCGAAATAGCAGCCTGAGCAAGGTTAGGCACAAACCCGCACCAGTCTGAGAGGAATAGCTATAGTAGAGGGGTGCGATTAGATCCAAAGTCGAGTGCAGATAGTTTTAATGTACGCAGGAGTACAGCATAGTGAACGTAGTGCAGTGGATTGCGACGACTTCATTCGTTCCCGCATCGCCTCTTGATCCAGCGGGTCCCAGTGGGGCACGAATGACAAGCATCTTGTTTATCGTGATGTGGACATCATTCATAGTCGGTGGTGCAGTCTTTCTTGGATTGATCTTCACCTTTTTCAAGTTCCGTGCAAAAAAGGGGGATACCTCTGAAGGTGCCCAGTGGCATGAGAAGCCAGTACTTGAAGCTCTTTACACCATTTTCCCATTCATACTCTTCATGGTGCTCTTCGGCATTGGTGCTGCAAACGTGAACTACATCTCAAATGGCCCAGGAAACAATAGTGGAGCACCAACATTCAATGATGTTGTCATTGCCCACCAGTTCTTCTGGGAGTATGAATACAAGGACATCACCCTGCCTAACGGCCAGCATCCTTACACCTTTGAACAGCTCAACATACCTGTCAACAGTGTCGTGAACATGAATGTCATTTCACTTCCAACTCCTCCTGAGTATCCAACAGGGGTCAATCACAGTTTTTACGTTCCTGAACTCGCAGCCCAGATCAATGCCATCCCTGGACAGACGAACTTCACCTGGATGGAAGCTTCCACGGCTGGCATGTACTACGGGCAGTGCACGGAACTTTGTGGCACTGGACATGACCAGATGCTCATTACCGTTGATGCAATGACCCAGCAGCAGTACAGTCAGTGGGCTGCATCGTGCAAATCGAATGCAATTTTTTCACCTGGCTACAAGGTATATGTCTGCGCACCTGCAGCATGACCAGTTCACACAAATCACCACGCACTGATACAAACGCAGCGAAGACGAGGAGGCTCCGGAAACAATGGCAGTGATGGACGCGACAGTGGGACACTCCACAGTCACCAGTGATTACAAGACACGAGGGATTGTCGGTTGGTTAACGACTGTCGACCACAAACGTCTTGGGATCATGTATCTTTTCACCACCTTCTTCTTCTTCCTGGTGGGTGGCCTGATGGCACTTCTCATCCGCATCCAGCTTGCAGAGCCTCAAAACTCCTTCCTCACTGCACAGCAATACAATCAGGTATTCACGATGCATGGGACGACAATGATCTTCCTGTGGATCGTTCCGGTGTTCGCAGGATTTGGAAATTACTTCGTGCCCCTCATGATCGGGGCACGCGACATGGCCTTTCCTCGCCTTAATGCGATATCGTTTTGGCTCATTCCCCTGGGTGGACTCATTATCTATTCAGGCTTTCTCGTGCCTGGTGGAGCAGCAGCAGCGGGGTGGACAGGCTATGTTCCTCTTACTGAACAGAACCCTGGCCAAATTGGACAGGATCTTTGGATTCTCGGGCTCCACATTGTGGGTATCTCCTCAATGCTTGGTGGAGTAAACTTCCTAGTCACGATCAGGAACATGCGTGCGAAGGGCATGACGTGGATGAAGATGCCGCTCTTCGTGTGGGCAACTGAGATAACGGCAACACTTGTGGTTCTCGCAACCCCATTCATTGCTGGGGCTCTTCTCATGGTCCTCCTCGATCGTCAGTTTGGAACCAACTTTTTCAATCCTCAGCACGGCGGAAATGCACTTCTGTACCAGCTCATCTTCTGGTTCTACTCGCATCCTGCAGTGTACATCATGATTCTTCCAGCATTCGGCATTATCAGTGAAGTCATTCCGGTATTTGCGAGGAAACCCATCTTTGGCTACAAGGGAATGGTGTATGCAATAGCAGCCATTGCAGTACTGGGCTTTGTAGTCTTCGTCCACCACATGTTCGTCACTGGCCTACCGATGAGTGTTCGGATTTTCTTCTCTGCGACAACGATGATCATCGGCGTGCCAACAGGCATAAAGATTTTCAGCTGGTTGCTGACGATGTGGGGAGGAAAAATCCACTTCAAGACTCCAATGCTCTTCGCAGCAGGATTTCTCCTCATGTTCCTCATAGGCGGGATCGATGGGGTCTACCTTGGAGTTCTTCCTGTGGACTACGCTCTCCATGGCACATACTGGGTTGTTGGACATATTCACTACGTACTCTTTGGTGGAAGTGTGTTCGGCGTCTTCGCAGCAATGTACTACTGGTTTCCGAAACTTACGGGCCGGCAACTTGATGAAACGCTTGGCAAGGTTCACTTCTGGCTTATGCTCATTGGAACGAACGTGACATTTATGCCCTTCCACATTCTGGGCCTTCTCGGAATGCCTCGCCGAATTCAGACATATGCAGCAAACCGTGGTTGGGGAGATCTCAATGCAACTGCAACGCTTGGAGCATTTATCATTGCGATTTCTGTGACCGTATTCATGATTAATTTTGTTGTCACAATGCGGAAGCCAAAGGCCGCAGTGGATGATCCATGGGAGGGGAATACGCTCGAGTGGGCAACTTCTTCACCACCTCCCGTGTACAATTTCGCAACTGTACCTACAGTGCAAAGCCTCCGTCCAGTACGTGATATGCGGATCGCTAAAGCAGGATCGAAAAGCAAGACTGCAGCCGTATCGTCCTAGAAGAGTTCGATTGGTGCACACTGCATATTAGGGGATGCAGCCTTGTCATACAGGGGAACGAGGGGTAATGGGTATGTCATCAGCAAAGAGTGTGTCAGCGACAATTAGTCGTGGTGTTGTGCGGTGGGCTTGGCTTGTTGCAATCATCAGCTTCTTCCCAATTGTCATGGGGTCCATTGTGCGCGTCTCGGGTAGTGGCACGGGATGCGGATCTGCTGGTGGGGGATCATGGCCGCTCTGCAATGGGCACTTTCTCCCGAAGCCCGATATAGCAACGCTTATTGAATTCAGCCATCGGATGTTTGCACTATTGCTCACGATTGTCGTGGTTGTCTTTGTTGTTTGGTCAGTGATGAAATACCGCTCGGTTGCAGTCCTTCTGTGGGGATCTGTCTTGACCCTTTTGTTCCTCGTTGTCCAGATTGCACTGGGTGCAATAACGGTAAAACTCAATCTCGCTGGTCCACTTGTGTTTATCCATCTTGCGAATGCAGAGATTCTCTTTGGCATTGCAGTTGCGACAGCGCTTGGTGCAGGAATTGTATACCGTAATGGTCAAGGGATAAAGGATGCCAAGCCATACAAGAAACGACGACTTACAGTGGCAATCATTGGTGCAGTGGGTACGTACTTGGTCATCATTGCAGGATCGCTTGTCGTGAATACGCCAGGTGCTGCTGGTACGTGCTATTCCTGGCCATTCTGTGGAACTGGGCTGAGTTTAGCTCTCCCCTCAACTGGTCCTGCAGCATTGAGCATTTTCCATAGACTCCTTGCTGGTGTTGTAGCACTCTTTGTCGGCTTTGTCGCAGGTACAGCAATTGGGGCACACAAAGAGGACTCCCGTATCAAGATGTCTGCAATGCTCGTGAACGTGACATTGCTCCTGCAAATCATTATTGGGGCTATCATGGCAATCTTGAAGATGGCTCCTTTTTGGGAGACACTTCATCTCGCATTTGCAACGCTATTCTGGGGATCAATGGTTGCTCTTCTTGTGGGCATCTGGCATCAGGAACATCTTCATGCTCCAGCAGCTGCTGTTGAGCAGGGAAAAGCACCACAGCGGAGTCCAGCGTGAGTTCAGATGCACTGACAACACCAGTCCAGCACCGCTCTCTTGGTGCAGTGGTAGCTGACTACGTTTCTCTTACAAAGCCGTTGATCATTGTCTGGCTGGAGATAACGACCATTGCAGCCATGATCATGGCGCAACGAGGCATGCCGCCACTCACACTTGTAGGTGCAACAGTGCTTGGGGGTTGGCTTGCTGCTGCAGCCTCGAATGTCATCAACTGCTGGTACGACCGCGATATCGACAGTACCATGCAGCGAACGCGTCACCGCCCACTTGTTGCTGGAACTATCAGTCCAACTCACGCATTCATTTTTGGAATGGTTCTTCTCGTTCTTGCGAATCTCGTCTTTCTCGTAAGCGTAAATCTCCTTTCAGCTCTCCTAGCAGACAGTGCATTCCTCATATACGTTTTCATCTACACAATGTGGCTGAAGCGGAGCTCCCCGAACAATATTGTGCTTGGTGGAGCTGCTGGAGCCATTCCTCCACTTGTTGGATGGGCAGCTGTACAGGGGCATATAGGCCCTGCAGCTGTTGCATGTTTTGCCATTGTCTTTTACTGGACACCACCGCACTTCTGGGCTCTCGCACTTCTTCTGGATCGCGACTATTCATCTGTTCAGGTACCGATGCTTCCGGTTGTTCGGGGAAGGTCACTCACACGCCTGCATATCGTGTTCTACACTGTCATTCTTAGTGCCATTACCATGCTTCCGTTTGTGATGCGGTCATTTGGGTGGATTTACTTCTGGAGCGCACTTGTGCTTGATGGTGTTTTCTTTGGTCTTGCATTGAAGTGCACTATTAGTGGGAAGAGATCTGATGCACGACTTCTGTTCTTTTACTCACTTGCATATTTGGCACTTCTCTTTCTGGCGATGTCGATTGATCGTGTGATACATATATAATCAGTGCACCTGGAGGAACCACTGAATGGATAAAGAACTGGCGAAGCGGAACATGCGCATGGGGATTGCACTCACTGTGCTCATTCTCCTGCTCACAGGATCAACGTTCGTTTGGGCAGGCGTGTACCTGCACTTTATTCACGGTTAGGAGCACATTATGGCAAATACGGATACGTCTGAACACATTCATATGCCGAACAACAGCTGGATACCGCTGTCTTTCTCGTTATCGCTCGCAATGACACTGGTTGGTATCATTCTTGTTCCGTTCGTATGGATTGTCGGCCTCGTGTGGCTTGTTACAACGCTCATTGCGTGGGCCCGAATGGCAAGAAAAGAATATCTTGAACTTCCCGATCACGACACACACTGAGGGAGTGCTGCACCTTCTTCTCGACGCAGGACAAACCACTCATCCGCTACGATAGCGATATAGGAATGGAATGCTCTTTCAACGAAAAGGAGATTTAAGAATGTCGTTCAGGAATCGCATTGCGGTGGGCGTGCTAGCCCTTGCAACAGTGATTAGCGTTGCTGCATGTGGAAATGGCACACCAAGCAGCAGTCCATCAAGTTCGAACTCATCCTCAAGCAGCTCTTCATCGAGCAATGCTGTGCAATCTGACAGTGCAGGAAAGGCAGGAACAAATCTCCCAGGAACTCCTGCAGCAATTATCAAGTCTTCAGACACGCTGCAGTGGACTCCTGCCACAGTTACGGTCAAGGCTGGTCAAGTCATTGAGTTCACAAATCCTTCATCGAACTCAATTACGCACAATGTGACGATCGCAAATCACTCAGCGCTTTCAACAACCTCACAAGGTCTGTATCCTGGAGCAAAGTGGTTCGTAGAGTTTACGACACCGGGAACGTATCCCTTCTCATGCACAATCCACCCAGGCATGACTGGAACGATCACAGTCACTGCGAGCTGATTTCGCTACAACAGTGAAGTTGAGAAGAGCGGGAGGCTTAGGCCTCCCGCTCTTTTTGTGCAGGTGTCACATTCTTCCGATGCATGAACGCAAGGTCCAAGGACTAGAGATGCCATTTTGCTTGTTACTTTGACGAGTTTCATTTCGGACGTACAAGGCCACCCCACGTCCATGGTGATAAACAACAACCACGGATGCTGTACACTTGGTAGCCAGTGCATTTTGAGTACTCAGTCTCAACGTGGGAAAGTCTCCCCCTCTGCCATACTTGAGACCCGATCAACGGCATGTATGGGGTGGTAAGGGGAGAGACAGCTGTCAAGCGCCAGCCATTCGGGTGGTACTTCAATTCATCACCGACTTTGTTGGATGTGATTTAGGTGTGGCAAGAGAAGCAGAATTGTCCGTCCGCTGTCCCAGGTCCTGCCGTAGTCTGTGAGAGAACAGCAAATGAGAGAGGTTCACAAAGGGACAGAGGGGGTATGAAGGCCAAGATGGACATCAGCTGCGAGGAGTCGTTCAGTTCCATGAGCTGTATCGATGAGGAGTGCTCCATCATTGTCGACATCCCGGAAGGTGCCAGAAATCATAGTACCGTCATGCTGAGTTGCAGTTATTACGGATCCGATGCCGTATGCTGCACTTCGCCATTCATCGAGTATTGAGGAGAGGGACTGTGTCAGGCTTGCGTCAATCCACTTGGGTACATGTTCGATGAGGTTTGTAAGCACAATCCCAAGCGCTGGTGGTGGAGAGACATATGAGTCCAGACTGACTCCCTGTGCAGATTCAGGAAAGGTGTGGACTGTGACATTAAGCCCGATTCCAAGTGCAACATTGAGCACATCCTGTCCAATCGATCTGGATTCGCAGAGAATGCCAGAGATTTTCCGGTCATCACAGAGGACATCATTTGGCCATTTGAGCAGTGGTCTGGCAGACGAGAGGGAGAGTATGGTTTCTCGTACAGCAAGTCCAACGGCAAATGGCAGTGAGGACAGTGCGGATGCAGGAACGCGAATTCCGATAGAGACCAGAAGTGCAGAACCCTTTGGCGCAGACCAGTTGTGGCCCATGCGACCGCGCCCCAGGGTCTGGTGGAGGGCTGTCACGACAATTCCATCAGGAGTTCCTGCAGCAAGGTGGTGTAAGACAAGGTCCTGTGTGCTGGGTATGTCATCGAGGAGCAGAAATCGTGCCTCAGGAAACCTGGCACGGTATGCAGTTACGGATTTCCACAGTGGGAGAAATGAGTTTTCAGTTTCAGAAGTTACAGACATGTACCTACTTATAGCAGAGGTTCATTCAAACCATCCAGTCAGCGCCGAGAAGGAGACGCAGTCATGCAGATGATCAAGGAAACCTGTGTTGCAATCAAGACACTTGAGGACGAGTGGCAGCGGGAGATTGAAGTCCGATATGCACGTAAGCGGAAAATTCGGTATATTGACAATCTCCTTGATGAATTCGAGAGGCTCAATCTCGTTGATGAGGGAGACGTACCACAAGAACTCCAGAGTCGGGTTGTTGAACTCGTGAGTGCAGAACGCCATCCTTCAGGCATCACAAACTTCTCAGCACTTACGATAAGCGAGTGGATGGAGACACTCTACGATGTCCAGGATACGCTCATGATTCCACTCGAAGAAGAAGAGCGGATGCCGGTTCGGGGCCGGGGGTAGTTCAACGAGAGTGAGGAGATCATGGGGATGAATGCATACCCAAACTAAAGAATCTACTGTTTTGTGCGGTGTTCCCGCAGTGCAGTACTTCGCTTGGTGAATTCCTCTTCATCGATCTCACCCCGCGCAAAACGCTCTTCAAGGATCTCGTCAGCAGAACTCCGCTGAGAAAGCTTGGGCTGTCGATACGCTGTGTCACGGACAATGAGCACGACAAAGATAATGACTCCAAGGAGAAAGAGTCCCATGAAGATTGCCATTATCCACCAGTCTTCATCCCCTGACCAACCATAGCCATACATTGGCATTCCAGCTCCTTCTCGTGTTCTGATGGATACGGTTAATGTGTACCAATGTGCTACAGGTACCAAACATGAGCCACTTGAGGGCAAAGGACGTGACAAAAGGGTGGCGCGCCTGGAGGGACTCGAACCCCCGCACCCGGCTCCGGAGGCCAGTGCTCTATCCACTGAGCTACAGGCGCAAAGTGACATATTGAGTATACGGGGTCACCTGCATGCCCGTGCCAGGGGAAGTGAGGATAGGGAAATCATGGAATTGGAACAGCGCATTGCTGCAGTTGATCAGCACAATACCGAGCATCGGCAGTGCGTACGATGTGTTGCTGCAGGGCTCCTTCCTGAAGCAGCACCGGTGTTCCACGGTACAGGTTCTGAACGGATACTTCTTGTTGGCCAGGCACCTGGAATAGTAGAAGTGAGTACTCGCATGCCATTCAGTGGCCGGGCAGGAGGAATTCTCATGCAGTGGCTCCTCAAGGCTGGCTTTCGGGACATGGCAGACATCAGGGAGCGGATCTACTTCACATCAGTCACTACATGTTATCCAGGCAAGGCGAAGGGTGGGTCAGGAGATCGTGTTCCGTCTCGGCGTGAAGTGGCTCTCTGTACTCCGTGGCGAGCAGAGGTCTTTCGTCTTCTTCAACCTGAGATGATCATCCTTGTGGGGGGCCTTGCCCTTCGTGAGTATCTACCAGGTCTATCTCTCTCAGAAGCAATAGGTTCTGTGTTTCCCACTGCATTGGGCAAGGGTGTGTCAGTCGTTCCCCTTCCTCATCCATCAGGTCAGAGCAGATGGCTCAATGATGTGCATCACAGGGAGCAGCTTGCAGCAGCACTGCACATGATTGCACACCTCCAGGCTAGAGCAGGAGCATGTATCAACCGTTCACAATGAGAAACGTATGGTATGATACAGCGCTGGATGGCTGTGTAGAAGTACGAGGAAAACCGTGGCGAGAACCAAGCAAGATTCTGAAAAGCAGCGTCAGAAAGAAGAAGCAACTCCAACTACAGAAACGGCTGCCAGTCCTCATGCAGGGAAGTCTGCAGAGGCAATTCTGGAACGCATTTTCGCACCGAAGCCAAAGGCAACAGCAGCTGAGCAGGCAGAACGTGCCCTTCGGCATCCCAAGCAGCTCATCTACTGTGCACTTTCCAACAAGAACTTCTACTGGAGGGCGCACATCACGAAGTTTGTGCTCGATGAGGGGCATGTGCCCATCGTTCCAGCCATGATGTTTGACTACTACCTTCTCAATACCGTTCCCAAGGAAACGGTAAGGGAATCATTCAATAATCTCATCGTTCGGTGTGACCAGATGTGGGTATTTGGAAATCTCTCACTTGGCGTGAAGGTTCAGATTGGAATAGCAAAGCGACTCCGAAAGCCAGTCCGTTACTATGACATCACAGATCTTCCGTACCGTCTGGTGAGCATACCTGAGGCGCTCGTACGAGAAGAATAGTGTCCAGCATCCAGGCAGTGACGACTGGGTCGTGTAGGATCGATGCCAGTCAGTACAATAGCGTATAGATACACACATGTACGGTGCAACGATGAAGCGTCTTTTGTATGTCCTGGTCCCCGTTTTCGTCATTGCTGGGATGTCGACTGCGACTGTCGTGCGGGCAAACAGCATGTCGACTGCTAAGCATCAGGCTTCGTCCCTGAAGGCCACAATCATGAAATATGAGGCCAATGGGTTACCTGCTGCATCAATTGCCCAGGAAACACATGCGCTTGCAGCACTGGATCGCGATTTTTCCCTTGCTGTGTGGTCTCCAGCGTGGTGGACATCACCAGCTCCAGCGGAAGTCATCACCATACACAACGAAGTTGAACAGAAGTGGACAGCAGCAGTGACTGCAGCACGAGCGAAGGCTGAGAGTCAGATCACTTCACTTTCAACCCTTACAGGTACAGATGCAAAGTGGATTCCCTCGACTCCAGCACCGCCAAGTTCGTCCGCATGGGTGGCAGCACTCAATACTGCAACAACACCAAAATCTCTTAACGCACTCACTACTTCGTGGCAGAAGGATGTTGCCAGTCTCCATTCAACGATCGTTACAACACAGCGTGAGGCAACGCTCGCTGCGCAGCAGGGCCCTTCTGGCCTTCTGGGAACTGCCCACAGACTCCTTGCGGATGCTGCATCGGACCATCTCGATCCCGGCTCACTTGGAACACTTGCAACGCAGTTTCAGCAGGAAATCCAGAATGGGACGGACACTACCCAAACCTCTGCCCAACTTGAGGCAGCTGAACAGCAGCTTCAGTCAACAATTGCACTCAATAATCAGGTCTTTGCAACCGACCGTGCGACAATGCTGTTGGTCAATCAGGCAGAGGCAGAAGGGACTCCTGGTGCACAGCAGGAAGCTACGTCCTATGGAGCTCTCCATGCCCAATACATTGCAGCCTCGACTGCATCGCTTCTCCAGACGCTCCCTGCACTGTATCAGACACTCCAATCTACTGTGCAGCAGGATCTTCAGGCACATGTATGCGGCCATACAGGACTGCCACAGGGAAAGGTCATTACTGTCTCACTCACTCTGCAGGAGATGGTGTTCTACGATAACGGCTGTGTTGCGAACGCTACGCCAGTGACAACAGGCATGCCCCAAAGACCGACTCCCACTGGTACGTTCTATGTGTATGATCACCAGTCGCCATTCCACATGATTTCCAGTGACCCCACATCCTCGCCTTTCTGGTACCCACCCACGTGGGTTACCTGGGTAATGGGTATCTACAATTCCCAAGTGCCAAAGTGGGAGGGGTACTTCATCCATGATGCGTACTGGGAGCCGATAACGAATTTTGGTCCTGGTGGCGAGTATCTGTCAACAGCAAGCCACGGTTGTGTACACACGCCTCACAGTGTCATGCAGTGGGCCTACAGTTGGGTGCCCAACGGTACTCCTGTCATCATCTCCCAGTAGAAGCAGAATACTTCAAGCATCCTGTATACGAATGGACTCACAGATGGTTGTGAGTGTTGTATGTGTGACAACTTCGAGCATGTGGAGGGTTTCTTCATGGGACCGTGCTGCTGGGTCTGATGGTCGGGCCACAACTTGGGCATAGAGGACTGTTCCAACAGGAAGAGTGATGAATACTGCACCGTTGAGGGACAGGTCATCAGGTGACTCAGTCCAAATGAGGGAGGAAACAGCGGGGTAGCCGTGGTGAGTTCCAGAGGTGACGTGGAGTAGTGTCTGAGTGGGCTCAAGATGGGAACGGATAGTCCTTGCTGTCTCTGTATCTTTCCCGTATGGCATTCCTTCATCAGGAGGGAGCTGTATGAGGGAAAGGGATGCGACAATGTCCTGTGTCTGGTATTCAAAGGCTTCCTCTGTCGGGGAACCAGATTTCGCGACGTCTCCTGGTGCCCATGATTCAGGAAGATCGAAGTCAATGGTGAAATCCTGCATGGTCACAGTCTAGACGAGTTGGCCATTGCTCAGGTATCGCAATTACAGTCGAACAATGACATCCCGCTCCAGGGAAGCCCGTGCTGTACTTGCATGTGAGCCAAACGGTGTGGAGCGTGTTGCGTGCTCAATTTGCCGGAGCATAGCGTACGTATTTTTGACAAGCCGGATCAGGTCACCAATATCAGCTCCCTCAGGAAGGTGAATTGTATCGAGCGGAACGTTCGTTGCCCATGCGTACACTGCATGAACATAGTCAAGTGCAATTGGTCGACCGCGCGGGATGTCATAGAGTGACTCTGCTCCCTCAATTGCATGCAGCATGCGTGTCATCTGGGAACTGACTCGGTGCAAAGCTGCCGTTGGCATCCGTGGTGTGCGGTAACTCCGGTCGGGTGAGCGTTCCTCGGAAACAAGGAGGGAGATGGCCGTGGCACATTCCTCTGGAGTGAGGTCATCGAAAAGGTGCTGCTCGATTGCCATTGCAATAAGCAGGGACCTGTCACCAAACAGCGATGCTGCTCGAACTCCCAGTGGTGTGAGTGAATCGTTCTCGAGGAATCCGAGTGCGTGGAGAACAGCCCGGAGTGCATCAAATTCCGTCCGAAATCGACTTTGTGCAGTACGGAGTTGCTCTTCTTCATGTGCGAGCCGGTACTGTATCGTGTCTTCCTGAAGGATGTGGTCCCTGTGAGACTCAAAGTAAGGACAGTGGTGACATGGACTTTTCGCAATCTCCTTTCGGGACTGTGCAATGAGCCTTCGATACTCGCTGATCTTTGTGGCTACAAATCCAGAGCGGTTGTGCTTGCCTTGGGGACGCCAATGGTCACGAGTGAACACGCGCTTATCTGAATGGAGGTCATGGAGTTGCTCTTCATGGTGGAGGTACGAGCGAATCGTTTTCTGTGAACACGATTTGTGGGGATGACTGAACCGAATGAGTTTGAGGGCGGAGAGTTCCGCAGCGAGTTCTCCTGCAGTCGTGGACCACGAATCCATTCTCCTGAGGGCTTGGTAATGACCAAATGACTGTTCCATGATGGAAACTGCGCGAGCATAGTCATGTCGCTTCAAGAGATTGAGAACCATTGCATACGTGGGTGTGAACTTGGAAAGGACTTCCATGTCACTACCGGAAGCAGCATCAAAGATGACTTCAGGAAGGACATCACGGTCATGGAGGATGACACCATGACCTATCGTGTCAATCCCTCGACGTCCAGCACGGCCAAGTAGCTGGGTCACATCCGTACTCGTGAGCGCATGGAATCCAATGCCGTCGTATTTGGTGAAGGAGGAAATTATGCAGGACCGTGCAGGCATGTTGAGGCCCAGGGAGAGGGTTTCTGTTGCGAAGACAACCTTGATGAGTCCCTGCTGGAAGAGAAGCTCTATGAGTTCCTTTGCTGAGGGCAGCATGCCAGCATGATGCATTGCGAGACCCCGCATGACTACATCCTGGCTTATCGTGTCCTCAAAGAGCACCTGTTCTTCGTTGGAGAGCTGTCCGACATGGTCACGGTAGTGCTTTTCAATGAGACGGGCTTCAACATCTGTTGTGAGTCGAAGTGCAGATGCCTCACAGGAAGCAAGTGCCTCACGGCATCCCCGCCTGGAGAATATGAAGTACATTGCAGGGGTAAGTCCCTCACGGTGAAGTGTTGGAACCAAGGTAAGAAGGTCATTCTCCTCCTGCCAGCGTCGTGGGTGATGACCTGGATCTGGTTGTTCTGGAGCCCGATTCAGTCTGCGAAGTAGTGTCGAATGGGGCGAGCCGAGTTCATCAAACATGGGGTACAGATGATTCCCGACTGCCATCCAGAGGACAAGGGCAACAGGGCGCACATCGTGGCGAATTACCTCGATATGTCCACGGAGAGAACTCATCCATGCTGCCATCTCATCGATGTTGCTTACTGTTGCACTGAGGCCAACGATCCGTGCACTGGAAGGTAGCCCAATGATGATTTCCTCCCAGACTGTACCGCGAGGATACTCATTGATGAAATGGATCTCATCAAGAATGACATCCCGTACCTTGGCAAGACGTTCGGGTTCGTCGTAGACGATGTTGCGAAGTATCTCTGTTGTCATCACTAGCACTGGAGCATATTCATTGACTGCATGCTCACCAGTGACAAGACCGACATTTCCCTCCCCGTACCGGGTACAAAGTTCACGGAATTTTTGGTTGCTCAATGCCTTGAGCGGTGTCGTGTATATGACAGCAGTCCCTGTTACCTGTTCTGTGAGGGCACGCCACACGGCATATTCTGCAATGAGGGTCTTTCCACTACTCGTTGGGGCACTAACGAGTGTGCCACGCTCTCTTTCGAGTGCTTCCATTGCTGCGATCTGGAATGTATCCAGCGGAAAGGGTACAGTCGCCTGAAAAGTGGCGACGTGGGGGTGTGTAGTCATCGACGAATTCAGCATACACTTCGCATTTCAGGCAATGGATTCCAGAAATTGCAGGAAGTGCTGCCAAACGCCATCAAAGTATGGCATGCTCCTACGTGTAGTCAAGGTTCCGGAGTTTTGTCCCATGTCCACTGCAACTGTTGCCACTGCCCCCACTACTGCCTTGGAAACGCTGGTGTCAGGATTCTGGCGCCAAGTAGATGAGCGCCCAAATGAGCCTGCCATGCACTCAGCAATGGGGTCACGCTACTACCCAATAACGTGGAAGCAGTTTGGAGATTCTGTTGAGCGAGTTGCTGCATTCCTTCTGGAACGGGGTGTTGCGGATCATAGCTTTGTTGCAATCTGGTCAAACAATCGTCCAGAGTGGCACATCGCTGATATGGCTATTCTTTCACTCCGGTGCAGGCCTGTGCCCATATATCAGACAGTGAGTGAAGAACAAGCTTCGTATATTCTCAATCATTCAGAGTCAGTTGCAATCTTTGTCGAGAACGATGTGCTTCTGGAGCATGTTCTGGCTGTTCGGGGATCTGTCCCGTCACTCACGACTGTGGTTGTGTTTGACCATGCAGAACATGAAACTCTTCCTGAGGGCGTCATTACTTGGGCTACCCTCCAGAAGGATGCAGAAAAGCTCGTAGAAAAGCACCGCCCTGCATTTGAGAAGCGGAAGGAGCAGGTGACACTTGATGACTTCGCGACTCTCATCTATACGAGTGGAACGACTGGGCCACCCAAGGCCGTATGTCTCAGTCACAAGAACGTGAGTGCTGCACAACAGTCGATTGCTGGAGTGGTTCGGACAACTCCAGAGGACCGAATATTGAGTTATCTTCCGCTTGCGCATATTGCAGAACGGGATGTTAGCGAGTTTCGATCGTATCTCACTGGATGCCAGGTGTACTTCCTCGACAGTTTCCCTAAACTCGCTGAACGCCTGAAGCTGGTCCGGCCCACACAGTTTCTTGGCGTTCCACGTGTGTGGGAGAAGATGGGAGAGCAGATCCGGAAAAAGGTAAGCAGTGGTACAGGCATCACTGGAGCTGTTGGATCCTGGGGACTTCATGTTGCGAACAAATGGACAGAAGCGAAGTGTGGAAGCACATCACCGGGAGTAGTTCTAGAGTTGCAGCACAGACTGGCTGCAAAGCTTGTCTACACCAAGATCAAGGAAGAACTGGGCTTCCAGGACACGAGAGTCTTTGCTTCAGGAGCAGCCCCAATCTCCTTGGACGTGCTCAAATTCTTCTACGGCATTGGAATCGAGATCGATGAGGTGTATGGACAGACAGAAAATACAGCAATCTGTTGTATGAGTCATCCGGGTGCTGCTGTGCTTGGCACAGTGGGACCACCGTTCCCGCATGTTGAGGTGAAACTTGCTGAAGATGGCGAGATTCTCTGCAAGGCAGACAATGTGTTTGTTGGGTACTACAAGGATGATGCTGCAACGTCTGAGACACTCATCGATGGTTGGCTCCATACAGGTGACATTGGCTCCTTTGATGAAGAAGGGCGGCTAAGGATCACTGACAGGAAGAAGGATCTCATTATCACAGCAGGCGGGAAAAATATCTCGCCGACAAACATCGAGCTCTCGCTTGCTCTTGATCCACTCATCGGACATGCAGTTGTCATTGGGGACAAACGTCCGTTCATCTCTGCACTCATCACACTCGATCCGGAGGAGGCACCACTCTGGGCAAAGCAACACGGAGTGAACAACCCGGATGACCTGGATGCTCTCACCACGAACGAGGACATACACAAGGCTATCCAGCGACGGGTCGATATTGTTAATGCATCACTCAACCATGCAGAACAGGTAAAAAGATGGGCAGTTCTACCTCGTGATTTTACGATCGGAGATGAACTCACACCCACACTCAAGGTGAAGCGGAAAGTTGTGAACGACAAGTATCAGGAAACTATCTCGTCTCTTTATTCCGGTCACGAGTAACGCACTTTTGCATGGAAACAGTGTTCTGGATGGACACTGAGACTGGGATATGTTTCTGTCAGTGCTCGAGGAGGTCGAGTAGCCGCTGCCGAAGTTCTTCCAACCGTTCGAACTCATCGACAGATGGTCGTGCAGCAATCTTGTTCGGGAACTTCATCCGCTGGACAGCATCAGCGAGGATCTCAATTTCGCGGGGAGAGAACGTAACGCCTATCGAGCCAGATGGTGCAGGCGCTGCCACCTCTGGTATTGGTGAAGCTTCCTTGGGGGACTGGGGCAGTTTTTCTGGAGTTGGCGCTGTATCATGCGAGGAATTGCTGTTCAGGCGAGTTTCGTCAGAGAAGTGTGAAGTGCTTTCCTTCGATCGAGGATCCTCTCCCTGTGCTGTCGGACGGAAGAGTTCATCGGATCCTCGAAGTTGTGCCCTGCGAAATCCTGCCATCACGATGCAAACCCCGAGTTTGGAGCGGATGTGACAACTACTGGTGATTGTTCAAGTATCTTCTTCGCAAGTGCACGGTAGGATCGTGCTCCTGCGGAAGCGGGAGCGTACTGGAGAATCGATAGACCTGCAAGGGGTGTTTCAGCAAAGCGGATTGATGCATCTACAGTGAGGTCGTAGACAAGATCCCCATACATCTCGCGGACGTGTTCGAGTACCTCCTGGCTGTGGAGAGTACGGGATTTGTAAATTGTCGGCAGGATCCCTGCAATGCGAAGGGATCCATTGAGCTTGTCCTGAACACGCCGAATCGTCCTCTGAAGTTGCTCCATTCCCTTCATGCCAAAGTACTCACACTGGAGAGGAATAATGACTTCGGTTGCAGCAACAAGTGCATTGATACAGAGAAGGCCCAGCGAAGGAGGGCAGTCAATGACAATGAAGTCATACGAGTTGGCTATGGGCGTGAGCTTGTCCCGGAGTACACTCTCCCGTCCAATTTCCGTTACGAGTTGGAGCTCAGCACCAGCAAGTTCAATGTTTGCTGGGAGGTAGTCGAGATGCATTTCTTCGCTGTGGATGATGACGTCCTCAGCACGTACATCCGCATCGACGAGTACATTGTATATCGTAAGGTCCAATTCATCAGGAAAGCGGTATCCCATGTTCAAGGTGAAGTGTCCCTGTGGGTCGAGATCCACGCCGAGCACTCGCTGTCCAGCCTCAGCAAGGGCAGCAGCGATATTGACTGCGGAAGTGGTCTTGCCGACCCCTCCCTTCTGATTGGCAACAGCGATAGTTCTCAACATGTATCCTATTCTCTACTTACGATGGGTCAATGCGCTACATTGTCCTGTATGACGGTATGATACGCCAGAGTGGAGAGGCAGCAGGAGTAGGTAGTATGGCGGATACAGTAGAGCAGAAGCATTCACGAATGGAATTGGTCGATGAAGCAATACAGCTTGCACTTCAGAGCCGGTGGGAAGAAGCACTTGCCAAGAATCTCGAAGTGCTGGAGCGGTATGGCGAGGATGAGGATACTCAGAACCGGCTCGGAAAGGTCCTTCTTGAACTTGGACGACTTGAGGAGTCACGGGAGCACTATCAGAAGGCCCTGGCAATCAATCCAGCCAACCAAATTGCAAGCAGGAATCTCGTACGGCTTGAGATGCTTATCTCCGAGGGGCGGAAGCTCGAACGGAGATCGCATGCTGTTGCAGTGGAACTCTTCACGGAAGAGCCAGGAAAGAGCTCACTTGTAGCAGTCATGACGACTGGGCGCATCAAGCCTTCAGACATCATCCCTGGTGATGAAGTCACTCTTACAGTCAAGGACGGAAGGTTGATTGCATCCATGGCCGGAGAAAAGGTCATTGGAGAAGTGGACCCTAAAGTTGGACATCGCCTTGCAGAACTCATGACCACCGGGAACAATTACTCCGCTGCAGTAGCACGGGTCCATGGTGAGCGTCTTGATGTCATGATCAGGGAAGTGTTCCAGTCGCCAGAGAATGCACTGACGCCATCGTTTCCTGCAGCTCGGGGTGGAAAGCATGATGACTTTCGTCCCTATGCTCGTGAGAGTCTCCTCACTGAACGTATGAAGGCTCCCCGTCTTGAGGAAGAAGAACTGCTGGAAGAGGCCCACGAGGAAGAACAGGAACTGGAGGTCATGGACGAGAGCACTCCCGAGGAAGAACCACTCGCTACCGAGATAGAGGACAGTGAGGATGAGGATGTCCGACCGGAAGACGAATACTAGCTTCTGACTGGACCACCTTAATGGCTCAACTGCCCATCACTGCGCACCACATTGACCGGGAAAATGATATCCCGCTCCTCAATCAGCCTGTCGTACCTAAGGCAAAATATCCCCATGTAGATCGTCGTATTGGGTACCTCCCGATCAGGTCATACGGCCTCATTGGTGACTGCAAGAGTGCAGCGCTTGTTGGTGTTGATGGAAGTGTGGACTGGATGTGCCTTCCGCGGTTTCAGGATCCGTCGATCTTTGCAGCAATTCTCGATGGAAAACATGGAGGTTCCTGGACAATCCAACCAGATGAACCGCACCATTCAACGAGCCGATACATATCTGACACAAATGTTCTCGAGACAGTCTTCGTGACTCCAAGTGGAGTCATGCGTGTCGTTGACTTCATGCCAGTAAGTGCCTTTGACCTTGCAAAGGCACCAGGACCATCCCATCGACCACGTCTTGTGCGCATTGTTGAGGGGCTTGCAGGACGGGTAAAGTACTCCTCAAAAGTGAGTCCAGCCTTTGGATACGGAAGCATATCGAAATCCTGCAGCACAAGCGGGAAGACCATGCTCCATGCGGATGTCGAAGACACGCATTACTGCTTTCGGGTTGCAGGAAAGAGGGGTGACAAGTTTGATACTGGGTCATTGAGTTTTGGAACAATGCATGTGTATGGACTCATTGTTGGCAAGTCGCAGTTGTGTCCTCTGGATGAGTGGACTGTCAGTCATGCCCAGCAGCTTCGTGAGGAGACAATTGCCTTCTGGCGGGACTGGATTTCGCAATGTGACTATCAGGGACCATACATTGCAGAGGTTCGCAGATCTGCACTCGCACTCAAGCTTCTCTCGTATGCTCCAACGGGTGCATTTGTTGCTGCACCCACTACGAGCCTTCCGGAGAAGATTCATGGAAAGCGAAACTGGGACTACCGATTCACGTGGCTGAGGGATGCAGCATTCAGTGCTACTTCGCTAGTCAATGTCGGATTCCTTTCAGAGGCAGAGCGTTTCTTCCGATGGGTGGATGCACTTTCATTCGGAGATGATGTTCCGAATCTTTTTTCTGTTGAGGGAGATCTTGCTGGAACGGAGGAGAGTGTACTCAAGCAGTTTGAGGGATATCGCAGGTCTCGTCCAGTACGAATCGGAAATGCTGCAACCCATCAAAAGCAGTGGGATGTATATGGGGAAGTGGTTGATGCGATCTTCCATTTTGCCATGCGTTCAGGTGAGCTCCGGCCAAGGACATGGAGACAGGTAGAGACACTCGTGAATCTTGCACAAGAGCGGTGGCATCTTCCTGATGCTTCAATCTGGGAAATCCGTGGACCGGACAGAAGATTCTGTTACAGCCAGATGATGTGCTGGGTAGCGCTTGACCGTGGTATTCGACTTGCCACGACATTTCATCTCGATGCTCCTATCGAGGAGTGGACTGCAACCAGGGAAGCCATTGCACGGTCATTGGTGACTGAATACTACCACGAGGACATTGGCTCCTTTGCACAATCAGTAGGGCATCATGCAGTCGATGCCTCGATCCTTCGCATAGCAACCCTTGGTGTTCTTCCGGGGAATGATCCCCGAATCATCCGCACAATTGAGCGGGTTCAACAGGAACTGGGACACGGTCCATTTCTCCACCGGTATCTTCGGGAGGGAGATGGCGATGGTATGGCACGCGGTGAGGGAGCATTTCTCATCTGTTCGTTCTGGATGGTTGAAGCACTTGCACATGCTGGTGAATACAGTCGTGCTCGTCAGCTCTTCGAACAGTTGCTTTCAATAAGTTCACCACTGGGGCTGTTCTCTGAGGAGATCGACATCACCACAGGCGACATGCTCGGCAACTTTCCACAGGCGTTTTCCCATCTTGGTGTCATCAATGCAGCACTTGCGCTTGAGGAAGTGAAGAAGCGACCATTGTACTCAGCTGAGATGAAGCAAACTGCCCGGCAGGAAGATATGCCAGTCATGGCGGAAGAGCAACTCACACAGTAAGATCAGGGGCTTCTACCCGTTGTTGTGATCCATGCGTGCGATGGAGAAAAGACAATCGTCTACGATGGTGGGCATTTCTGGCGAGGAGTGCTGAAAGGAGTTCCATGACACCGTATCCCTTCTCACTCACAGTGACATACCCCGCAAGTTCCTGAGTTTCTGGTTCAGCATTTTGAACAGCGACTGTCATTCCAAATGGTGTTGCAGAACGATTGAGCATGTCGTGATCATTCTCCCCGTCACCGACAGTGGCACAACGTGAGGGGTGGATACTGAGTTCGCGAAGTACATGCTTGATTCCTGAAAGTTTCGAAATTCCCTTCGGAACGTACATGACGCTTGTTGTACCGAATATCCTGTGGAAATTCTCTGTTGCTTGGCCAAGCACGTTCTCAATGTCTGCAGTACGTGTCTTTGGTGCACTTACACAGCCATATCCAACAGTGAGATCGCTTCCCAGTGCTGTGCGAAGCTGATCCACGAGAAGTGGCGACGGTGGGTGGGCAAGAAGCGTTACCTGGTCTGTATGGGGATCCCACATGACTGCACCATTCTCTGCAACGATCCTGTCAAATATTCGGAGTTTTTCAGGGTCATCGATACCCGATGGTCCTACGAGATAGGGCAGAGTGCGTCCTGTTGCAAGGATGAGTGTGTTACCTTGCGACTTCCAGGCACGAAGTGCATTCCACACCTCGTCAGGAACAGTATTGGGTTGTTCTATGGTCAGTGTGCTGTCGAAGTCTGTGATGACAACATCGATAGGTGTTCGCGGAATGTAAGTGCTTCGACGTATGAAGGACCGCATATAGAGTATTGTGCGATTTTCCGGAGGGAATGGGAAGTGGCTGTCCTCAGTGCGACTCTCCACGGTACGATGGGAACAGGAGGTCAATATGGAAACGCGAGTACGCATTGTCGGTCGTGGAGTTGAAACTTCACCTGGACAGGATGTACCTACCAGTCCCGGAAAGGTGACTGC
>JBMFXB010000009.1:0-68936 GCA_049964715.1 Candidatus Dormibacteria bacterium | reverse complement strand
CCGGCTCGTCTGGCCGGTCGCTCAGAACTCATACACCACGTCTCTGGACGCTAACCTGCTCGACTACCTCAACAGCACAAAATTCTCATATTCGTTGCTCGATTGCAGGAGTAAGTAAGAATATTACCTCGATAGGTTAACAACTGTAGCTTTCCCTTCTCGTAACCTTTTTTCACATCACAATGTGATCCTGCCACCTCACCCTTCCGAATACTTCACTTTTCTGCTTTGCAATGACAATGCTGTAATGTGTTGAAGAAAAAAAGTGCTAGTCCCGTACGATAGCTGCATGGATGGCTTTTCGGTTAATGACCCGTTCAAATCAGCTATTCTCGCTTACCTTGATGAACACAAAGTGGATGCACTGCTCAGGAATGGAGTAGAAAGTACTGACCATGCAATTGTCAAATATGATCACCCTCTTCTTCTTGCCCAAAGCCATCTTTCCTCGTCACTACGCTATGCACACCATAATGTCCTTGCCCACAAGGGGCAGACCTTTGGAGTAGAGATAGAAGTGGAAGGAGTATCAGGTGATGATATTGCTCATGCTCTTTTCAATGCAGGACTCTCCACACATATGGATCAGCGACCATATCATGAGTTTCGTGAGCAGACAGGAGATTGGATCGTCGAGGAAGATACAAGCGTCGATGGTGCAGAAGTCATTTCCCCTGTGTTGCAGGATACACCTGCAACCTGGGAAGCACTTGCAAGAGTGTGTGCCATTCTCAGCGATCTTGGGGCAACGACATCTCCACGAACAGGCTTCCACGTTCATGTAGGCATTGCTTCAAGCGGAATTGAAACAGACATTGCAGCATTCCAGCGGATTGGACGACTCTGCTCGTACGGAGAAGATCTCCTTTTCCGGATTTCAGGATCAACACGCGACGGTGATGAGATCATACATCGTGGTGCACTGACAGGATACACATGGTGCACTCCAGTGGGAAATTCAGCCATGGAGTCTACATCTCCCGTGAACATCGAGTCCCACAAGCACACTGCAACGACTGCAAAACCTGCACTTCGTCTTTCCAGCAGATTCGCAACTTTGGAATATCGCTACTTCGATGGCACAATCGATCCTCTTCGTATGCAACACTACATTAAACTCTGTTGCGCTATCACAGCCCGTTCAGGCGAGATCGATGATACTGCGATTCCTAATGAGTCACATCCTCTTGGGGAACAGTACAGACGTGGGACTGATGAGTCCTCTACTTCCGAGCACGTACTCGCCACCTTTGCAGCAATCGTCCATCCAGCTCCTTCCGATAGACGCGGTCTCTATGCTCTCTATGCCAGAGGATCATGGCAACCAAATATCCCTCAGGCAAAAGATCGAATGGATGCAAAACGCATCCGAATACGTACTGCACAGGAAGCTGTCGTCACAGGTCTCACTGCTCTCTTTATAGGAATGGCACGCCGTGCCCCAACACCTGAGGAGTGTACATGGCTTGAACATGTGTTCATGTCTTCCTACATGAGTCCATTTCCGCTGCCTTCTTCAATTTGTGATAACGTACACACTGCATTTCTCAAGCGTAAGGAAGCATTCCTGGAAAAACTTGACCTCCAGCCATCGGAACGTGAGGAGCTTTCCTCCACCATCGAGCAGAGAGCAGTCAACTATTTGGGTGAGAAAGCTGAGTGGAATGAATATGCCCTGCTCATCGAACAGTTTCCCCACCACGCTCAGCGCATGCCTACACCTGAGGAATGCAAATGGCTGCGATCACACATGCGTGCAGCCCTCATCTACAGCACACCTCCTTCCCCCGACATCGCAGCACTGTTTCTCAGGTGGAGTGAGCATCCACTTCCTGACAGCCATCCCCAACGCTCAGCCTGGGAGAGCAACCGGTCATATCGAGCCAGTATTGTACGTAAACACTTGGAGCGAAGCACAGTGACTACTACTCAAGCAGTAATCGTTACCACGCACACATTGTCGTAGTCGGGCACCCACCTCATGCCATACAGCACTTTAGAACAAAACGACACCCCCCCATTCCCGTTTGTCATGCTGCACGGCATGACCTCTGACGGAATTTACACCCGAATCACTTCTGCTTCATCCCATTCCGCACTTGTTGCTGCACTCCTTGATGACCCTGCGTACGAACTCCATGATGATCCAGAAACCATGAAGCAGAGAATGCGCCTCGCATATGCATGTGCTGCCCAGGCAGCACTTATCGGTCTCCCACTCATTATCAGTGATGTTCCTGGCCTCAATGTCATTGACTTCAGGACTGACACATCTCTTGTTACTTCACTCATCCAGGCCCGACTCATTGAACTGCGAGAAGACACATCCCTGAAATAACCCTTTAGTCACACTTCCCGTGAACGAGCTTGCACAACGCTGCGCGTGACTATCATGTATAGCTCTCACGTCTACGTTTATTATCGGAATGCTCTTTGATTCTAAAGCCATCTGGGAAGGAGGAAGTGCCATGCAATTCTCGACCATTTCACGGGTTCTCATTGGTGTAGTCCTCATTGTATTGGGTACAGACTCTGCTGTGCAGTCTGTTCATGCAGTGGATACGACAACAATTTGGGTAACAAGTTCACTCACGGGATGTGTACTGCCCCCCCACTGTCGAGGATGAAAGTGGCCTCGCACACGCGGATGTCCTGGTATGCGGTTCAAATCTTGGAGCCTCATCAGGCACTCTTACTGTATCCACGATAGGCAATCAGCCAGATTCCCTCCTCAATACCACTTGGTCATACGATCCCACAACAGGTGGAGTACAGGCCATAGCTGATCTACCTATTACACCCTTTGACAGTCATTTGGGTATCTCGTCTTCACGAACCCAGGATTCTGGAGAAAACTTCCCTAGCCCAACTTATGAACGGAAGGTACAGTAAGTTCTTCTCTGCAATGCACGTGCTGCATAACCCCACACATTCAGGACCACTTCTCCGTATCATTTGATACATGCGATCCGTTGTGATGATATCGCTCAGCCGATTCAACACCTACTAATACACAGATATAACCAAACATGCTTTTAACTTCTAGCAGGTTCCCTGCGCGTAACGCCGTTCTAGCAACAGGCATTCTTCTCATATCCATCTTTTCAGCCTGCAACACTACAATGGCCCACATGCCACCCAGCAAGCGAACTGCAGTCGCAGTTGCAAGAATCCCACAACATCGCAAATACAGCACCTGCTTTCCTACCTTGACTGACCTGTCATCCTCGCCAAACCCCACACCATCCATCACACCTTCAGGACTTCCGACTCCAACAAGTATTCCTTCTCCCTCAGCGAATGTTGACCCAACCTCAACTGTGCTCTCCGTAGCGAACGCCTTCATGTCGCCTTTCACCACAGGCAATTTTGCAAGTGAATGGCAGTACCTTGATCCAGTAGCCATGGCACAGTGGCCAAGTGCAGGGGCACGAACAGCCATGCTTGCTGCCAAATTTCCAGCCGGATCAGTTGCTGGCTATACACTCGGGACACCCCAGCCAAATGCTTCTTGGGTCAGCAGAGAGTCACTCACAACAGTCAGCGGACTCTGGGCTGTGCCTGTCAAGCTCACGTTCACCAATCCTGGACAACTTCACCCTGCAAATGTTGCCTCCCTATATGACTCTCTGACACTTGACATCAAGTTGGCACCTTCTGGTGCAACGATTGTCGGAGAAGGTCCTGCTTCTCCCGATGCTCCAGTCATCCTTCCTGCAGTACTCCCCACGCCCCATCCTCTCCATGTTCCCATCCTCATGTACCACAACATCGCTCCCCCTCCATCCCCGTCGTGGTACCCCTCAGCATATGCATACCGACTCGATGCGAGCCTGACTGTCAGCCCTGGACAATTCGCTCAGGAAATGGACTGGTTTTCTGCAAACGGCTTCCATGCCATATCTCTCACACGTCTTGTTGATGCCATTCTCTACCAGCTTCCCTTGCCACCCCGTCCAGTCGTCATAACCTTCGATGATGGAAGGTCCGGTCCCTGGACATATGCTGTCCCCACACTTCAGAAATATGGAATGACAGCAACCTTCTTCATCTCTACTGAGCTCATTGGCATAGAGGTTCCTGGTCATGCCTACCTTACCTGGCCAGAAGAGACTGCACTCAATGCTAGCGGCTTCTGGATCGAGGACCACACACTGAAGGACAATGTTTCCTTCTGGTATGGAAGTCACTCGACCGTTGCAGCAATTATTGATCAATCAACTGCGGCAATAACCTCGCACATCCCCGCATATCCCCAGTTCATTGCCTACACGGGCATGTGGCCATATCCATCTCCAGCTTCCAATGGACCACTTACTCCCCCCGTGTTTGCACTCGTTGCCCAAAACAATTACGTTGGAGGAGTCATTGATAGCAGTCAAAATTCGAATGTAGTCTCCTCGACGAATCTTCTCTACTTGCCAAGGATACGGGTAAATCCCAATGAGGCACTTTCCACCTTTGCACACTCGCTTGGGACTGCAGCTGGCATTCCGATACCATTCACCTCCATGCCACACACTGGAACACTTGTTTCCACATCTCTCCAACCAGCGCAGCCACCCACCGCTCCCAAAGTGTGCACAACTGGATGGAGCTAGCCAGAGATATTTCATTGACGACGATTCAATGGATACGTGATGATGTTGTGGTAGTAGACTGCAACCAATATCTGGAGAACCATGTCTGAACTCACCTTCTTCTCTGGCACGATGGATTCCGGCAAGTCGACCCTTGCACTCCAGCTCGACTTTACCCTTCGTTCCAGTGGTGCTGAAGGAAAACGATATACTCGACTCGACCGTAAAGGTGATGTCATTTCAAGCAGGATCGGCCTTGCAGAAACTGCTCATCCTATTACTGAAGACATGGATCTCTATGCAGATCTCGAATCCACCATGCCTGTGACCTACGCAATCTGTGATGAGGCACAATTCTACACTGTGGAACAGATTGATCAGCTCGCACTCGCTGTCGATACATTCAACATCGATATCTATGCGTTTGGTATCCTCACGGACTTTACTGGATCGATGTTCCCTGGTGCAAAGCGTCTGCTCGAGGTTGCTGACAGACGGCTTGAACTTCCTGTCCCTGCACGCTGCTGGTGTGGCGCTAAAGCAACTCATAATGCCCGAGTTGAGCATGGTGCAATGGTAATATCCGGAACAGTTGTCGATCCTGCAGCAACATATCATGTCCTCTGCAGACGTCACTACCGAAACCGTGATCTTGGGCAAACCTTAATTACAGCTGGCGTTGAAGTGCTTGGTGGAACAGCATCTACCCTCGCCACTTCCCCCAGTACCACACCTCCACACCACTAGCGTAGTACTTGATTAACGTATAGCTGTAAGCTTCCTGTTGACTTAGCGGATTAATATCGCATGTCAAACATGCCCACTGGGAGGAACCTTCATGGGCATTCATTTCCGGTACCGTTCTAGACTTGTTATGGCTGCAGCAGTCATTGGCGGAACATCGCTCTTTGGTGGTCATGGAAAGGCAATCCATGCTGTACTTGGTGGCATTGTCATTGCTGCAATCTACAACGGCATGGGTCTCCTGGGGCTCTCTGCTGCTCTCCAGTATGTCGTCACTGCCCTCGTCCTCCTGGCAGCAGTCACTGTTTACTCCCTTGCACGTTGTGGCAAATCAGGATAGATAGTTCACAACGTGTCGTTCTCCTGTCTCTCCTTCAGCCCTAACCAGGATGTAGGGATGAGTGTGAGCCGGGCATCAAGCGCAAAATGCAGCATCATGCCGAAGATCAGAATACCGGTGAGGCTGTAGATGAGGGCGAAGACTATGCCCATGACTGCAGTGCCTACCATTCCTCTAAGACCCTGGTACAAATGGGCGCAGCCGAACAAAAGCCCATCAACAAGCCAGATCACGCCATACGGCAGTCCGAGAAGATGGAGTCCGTAGAATCCAAACCCCCGGAACAAAATTTCCTCACATACCCCTGCACAAAGAGCAACGCCAAGAAACCACAACCGCTCCTCCTGCGTCCGGGGGATGAGATCCCGGATATCACCGACAATGAGCACTTCCGGATCCCTGTCCCTGTGCCTGAACCGCGCCAAAACGATTGCAAGGACGAGAACAGCACCAAGACCGAGTGCTCCCCACGCTGCATATCCCCCATAGGAACCACCTGCAAGTGCAGGAGTGGTAAACAGGCGACTCTGGATGCCTATGACAGCACAACCTGCCATGACAATCTGACCAGCTATGGTAGTGCGGTACATGCGGAGGAGTGCATGACGGTCGCCATTTCTGAGTTTCTCCTTCATCCGGGGATAACGGTACGCCCCAATGATGGTCCAGCCCACAAGCAGCACGAGAACAACAAGTGCCCAAACGTGCATATCAACCTCCTATCCGCCTGCAAGCACCCACCCCTCCCGACATCGTACGCTAGTGACGTGAATACGACACACACCAAAACCAGCACCACCAACCGTCCTGACAAGGAAACATATTTCCTTCTCCTTGCATTCGCTGCACGAGCACGGGCTGATTGCCTTGGACGGCATGTTGGTGCAGTCCTCTCACGTGATGGACGTGTCCTTGGCACAGGATACAACGGAACTCCGATCGGTGTTCCAAACTGCTCCGAGGGAGGATGCTACCGTTGTGCCCAACGTTCCAGCAATCATGGAATGAAAGGTGGTTCCTATGACGTGTGCATATGTGTTCACGCAGAACAGAATGCAATTCTCACTGCAGCACGCTTCGGCCAGCAAACCTTGGGTGCTGCAATGACAACCACACTCCAACCGTGCTTCGGGTGTCTCAAGGAAATGCTGCAGGCTGGCATCACAGAGTGTTATTACTACGGTGAGTGGAATCCTCTCGATGCGTATGATGATCCTGTCTTCGCAGAGCAGTATGAGGCACTGGCTGCACGCTTTTCTGTTTTTAGGCAGATTGGACCACTCGATCACGACCCTATTGATCTCTTCGAGCAGTACATCGCTCCACAGGAAGCCCGTACACTGAAGTCAGCGCCGCAGTAATTCCACAACTGCAGCGATTCCGTGAGGAGGTATCGATGGATCCGCTTTCTATCCCGTTTGAGGAGCCCCCAAACCTGACTCACGACTTCATCAATGACCGCTTCAATCACGTCCATCTACTGGCAGACCCGGTCTATGGATACATTGAGATCACCAAGCAGCATCGTGGTGAGGCAAGTGAGCAGGACCTCCTCGATACGCCCTGGCTTCAGCGTCTTAGGCGCATTCACCAATTGCAGTCTGCATGGTGGACGTTTCCATCTGCAGAACACTCCCGCTTTGTCCATCTCCTGGGGACAATGCATCTTGCATCCCTCTTTGCTCGTCGCGTTGCACCATCTCTCCATGAGGCATATCCTGATGCGCCTTCCCGTGCATGCGTGGAAGAAACCCTCCGCCTTGCTGGTCTCCTCCATGATGTGGGACACGGACCGTTCGGACACTACTTTGACCATGAAGTGCTATCCCAGTGGAACCTGGATCACGAGGACATTGGTCGGCACCTCATAGAACACTACCTTGGTGACATGATTGCCTCCATCCGCAGAAGCCCGAATGATCCGTTCGAGCCTGGCGAATCCATTGACCCACAGTGGGTATCGTGGGTTATGGCAGATCGTGATATCCCTGGATACACTCCTCCAGACTGGCTTCGGGCCCTCAAGCCCGTTCTCTGTGGGCCAGCAACTGTCGACAATCTCGACTATGTTCCCCGTGACGCACACATGTGTGGAGTCAAGCTTGGTCCTGTGGATGTAAGCCGACTCATCCACTACTCCTTCGTCTACGATGACACCCTTGTTCTCCACTCCCATGCTGTAGGGGCACTCGAGATGTTTCTTGCATCCCGACTCTACATGTACATGCAGGTGTACCATCACAGAACAGTACGCCGCTTTGACCTCAGCATGCGTGAGATATTTCGGGAAACAATATCCGAACTTATGGATGGTTCTCCTCTTGAGCGTCCATCAGAATACCTGCGTCTCACTGACTGGTATCTGCTTGAGTCGGTCCAGGAGTGGGCACGAAGTGAAACCGGTACGAAAAAGCACCTTGGCGACCAGTGGATGCGTATCGTGAATCGCGATCTCCCTTGGCATCTTGCCTATGAGAACATACTTCACCGTGATGTCAATGCAACAAGCCTCACCAAGAAGCTTCTTAGTGAGCTTAAGGCAACATACCCCTCACTGAAGATTGAAGTTGATGTAGCGAGTGCAAAGATTGCTCCTCACAATCCCATGGCAGAAGATGGCATGGTGACCATCTATGACCCCATGCAGGGTATCGAGAGAGCAAAAACGACAGAGCTCGTCACACGACTTCCCCAGTACAACCAGCTCATCCGCGTATTTACTGACACAGAAAAAGCCCTCGAACCCCTTAACAAACTCACGACGAAGTTCCTTCAGGATAGACGATCCGTACGAGCGTAGTGATTGGCCACCGGGAAAGGGGAAACCCGACTACCGTCTATTGCCGAAGCGGAATACGTGGACCGCTTGGAAGCTTCGGAGAAGCCATGCCAGACAGGTTAGTAGTACTCACCTGTCCTGCAAGGTGCTCTGCAACTCCACGAAATGCTCCTGCAATCGGGCCATCAGGCTCAGCAACGAGCACTGGTCCAACACCTGGCACACCAGTCCGGATCTTCGGATCCAGTGGAAGACTTCCGAGTAACGGAATCCTGTAAGTGGAAGAAATCTCTTCACCACCGCCTGAGCCGAAAATTGAGGTTTCCTCACCACAGTGTGGACATACAAATGTACTCATGTTCTCAATGACACCAAGAACAGGCACATTAAGTTGCTGGAACATGGAGATGCCACGGGCAACATCTGCAATTGCAACATCTTGGGGTGTTGTGACAATCACTGCTCCACCCAGTGGAGCACTCTGCGCCAGGCTCAATTGAACATCCCCTGTGCCTGGTGGAAGATCGATGATGAGGTAATCAAGGTCTCCCCAGACAACGTTGTACAAGAACTCACGAAGTGCCTTGCCCAGCATAGGGCCCCGCCAGATGACTGGCTGGCCCTTCTTCAGTACCATGCCAAACGAGATGACGGAAATGCCATTGACAACAACGGGATACATTTCGTCATTGGTTCCCATGATCTTTTCATCTTCGATACCGAGCATGATGGGAATATTGGGTCCATAAATATCTGCATCAAGCAGACCAACCCGTGCGCCTGTTGCATGCAGCGCAAGGGCGAGATTAACACTTACTGTTGACTTTCCAACACCGCCCTTTCCTGCACTCACAGCAATGGTGTTGCGCACGCCAGGTATTTCCTGACGGCCAGGAAGTCCTGGCATGCGTGTGACTTCAGCATCCCACGTGAGTCTGACAGCCGTAATACCTTCGATTTCCCCAATGAGTGCCTGCTCGATATCGTGCTGGATACGCTCACGCAGCGGGCATGCAGGTGTCGTAAGAACGACTCGCATGGTAACTGACGATCCATCGATGACGATGTCACGGACCATATTCAGGGTCACAACATCTTTGTGCAGCTCCGGATCCATTACCGTTCGCAATTGGTCCAGAATATTCGATTCAGTACACGCTCGACTCATATTCCAAGTATACGCAATTACACTTTGATCACTGACCATTGCACTCGACATTCAACATTAGATAAATGTGTCAGACACTGCCACATTGCTGTGTTCTCCGTGTACCATGATTCCATGTGGTTTTTCTGGCTTCTTGTAGCACTGATCTGCATTGCATTGGAGTTTCACTCTGCTGCGTTTGTTGCTGTGTTCCTTGCAATCAGCTCTGTTGTGACACTTATCCTTTCCATACTTGGTGTTCCCATGTGGGCCCAGTTTGTCGTGTGGGTAGTGCTCTCTGTAGTACTCATTCTCACCCTGCGACCGTTTGCCCTACGAAGATTCCAGCATGGACACCACGCCCATGAACTTATTGAACCAACGCAGTCAACAATGACAGGTCGGCTAGGAGTCGTTGAGGTAGAAGTAGGAAATACTGGTGCAACAGGACGGGTAAAGGTAGAAGGAGAGAGCTGGAAAGCAGTCACATCTTCACCAAAACCGCTGAAGGCCGGTACTCGTATCGTTGTAGACAAAGTGCAAAGTACAACGCTTTGGGTACTGCCAGAAGATCATGCAGATGAACACTGAGATCTTCCATACTCTTCCGTGAAACCCTGGATTCACGATATTGCCTGATACATGATGGTTTTGTCCCTATCCTATCCACTCCTTCGTGCAAGGCTTGCAGTATGAAAACATCCTCTCTTGTGTCTACCCTCCGAATGCATACAGCACGTGGGGATCTCGCATGGACCGATTGGTATCCAGATATGGATCGTCCAGTAGAACCTGAAGCGCAATATCTTTCCTGCACTCTTCCTGATGGAGCCAAGATTGCACTTCGACACGGCATCCTTCCCTATGAGTACCCACTCCGCAGATATACCCTGTTTGCTATCGATCCTCATGGAGATCTAGCAAGCGAAATTCCTGCAAAGCGTGGTGAAGTTCGCCTCCTGTGGAAGAAAGCCATTGCAAAAATACACGAGAGGCAACACACAGTTTCAGCAAGTGAAACCATTGCTCGCAATGCAGCGAACAACATAGCTGGTGAGCACGTGTGTGCTTCCATCAGAGCACTTGACTGACTTACCCAATCAACACACAAAAGCGGCTGCCCCGACATGGAACAGCCGCTTTCAATATGCTTGAATGCACTAGGGCTGTGGAGGAGTCATTGGCGGTGTTGCACCACCCATGCCAGAAGCAGCTGCACCAGTATACGCAGGTGCGCTGTCGATGACTGACCTCACTGCCTGAGCAGCACCAAGAAGTGCTGACGATTCAGCTGGAATGATGAGCTTCGTATTCGGGCTATCTGCAAACCGTGCAAGCGTGTCAAGCTGGAGGATCGATACAAGGGTTGGATCAGGATTCTGCTGATGAATAGCTGCATACACTGTCGCTATAGCCTGTGCGCGACCTTCAGCTTCAAGTATTGCTGCCTGCCGATTTCCCTCAGCATTCAAGATGGCTGCCTGCTTGGCTCCCTCTGCCTCCTTGATGGCTGCCTGTCGCTGCCCATCTGCTATGTTGACAGCTGACTGCTGCTGGCCTTCTGATTTGAAGATAAAGGCTCTCTTCTCCTGGTCTGCCTGCTTCTGCAATGCCATTGCCTGAAGAATCTGATCTGGAGGAGTGATTTCCACAATCTCCACGCGGGTGATCCGTACACCCCATTTGTCTGTCGCAGATTCCATCTGATTCTGGAGAAGGGTACTGATTTGATCGCGCTGTGAAAGTGCATCATCAAGAGTTATACTGCCGAACACAGCACGAAGGGATGTCCGCGCAAGCTGATCTATTGCCACAAGGTAGTTGCTTACACTGAACAAGGCTGCCCTCGCATCAACAACCTGAGAAAAAATGGTTGCATTGACGATAACAGCAACGTTGTCACGGGTGATGACCTGTTGACGGTCACCAGTTCGGGGTGTTTCCCGCGTATCCACAAAAGTCAGGTTTTGCATGAACGGAATAACGAATGTTACGCCCTCTTCTCGCTGGCCAATGAATGCTCCAAACTGCTGCACGACACCAACATATCCTTGGTGCACGATCTTGATGGAACTTGTCACGAGAACCAATAAGATCAAGACCACGAACAAGCCAATAACAAAACCTTCCATATCAAATGCTCCTGCGGACTGACGTTAAGTTGGGGTTACTGAGACATAGCATACACAAGAAATACGAACACTCACACACGAGGTCACCAAAAGAGCTCTTTGTCATTGCGCATCTGCTGCAGTATCCGAAGCAGTGCCCACTGTAACATCTACGCGAGTGATCCGCACACCCCACGTGGTTGTTGTGTACCCCATCTGATCCTTCACTAGGGTACTGATCCGGTCTAGCTGTGTTCGTACTTCTTCAGTAGAGCTGCTGCCAACAACAGTTCGAATTGTTGACCTTGCAAGCCTGTAAGTGTCGTCCCGATAATTGGGCGTATTGAAAATCGCAGCCTTTGGATCAACAACCTGCAGAAAAATGGTGGCATTTATGAGAACGGTAACGCTGTCACGTGTGGTTGCGTGTTCATCATCAACAGCAAAGTGCATTTCCCTCATATCGACCAAGGCAGTACGCTGCACGAAAGGCACAAGGAAAACTATTCCTGCCTCTCGTTGAGCTTTGAATACACCAAACTGCTGAACTAGGCCAACAAACCTTGGAGGCACGATCTTGATGGAATTCAGCAGGAGTACCAGCAAGACTACGACAGCACAAGCCTTGATGATAAAGAACTCCAAACAGAGTTCTCCAGTACACCGTGAATAACTGCAGAGTGTTTACACAAATCTTACATGGCAAATGGAAAAACAATGGGAAACAACTCATCAAGTGCATTTATGCATGGTGTTGAATCACCCATCCAGCTGACCTGCTCCCAACCCTGCAATTCTTGTCCCTGGAATACCATTCCTGTGACTACAGCTGGTCAATCCAAATCTTTTCTCCACGCCTGTTTTGAAAGGCACGGAGAGAAGTGTGTATGTACATTTCTGTGAAAAATTTCAAAAGGAAATTAGCACAGCATACAAAATAGTGACTACGGGCAGCCTACGCATCAGTATGGTAAGTAGGATCCTTGCCTGCCTGATTCCCGCTTCGAAGCAGGTTTTCATAGTTGGTCGTACCAATGAGATGCACAAGCGATTCACGTTCCACATCCGCATCAAAGGTTCGTTCGTAGACAAATGAATATACATTGGCAAATGTCCAGTCGCCGAACCCAAGATCGTGCAGACGTTTTTGAAGACTCCTATCTTCTTCCCCTGCTGCATAGAGTTCCACTGTTGCCTGGTACAGACGTCGGAGATTGCGGAGCTGGTCGCGAAACTCATCAATAACTAGTTGCGGAGCATCTGCAATCTCGAGGTTACGGATCCTCTGTTCAAGATCCTTGATTTCTGCAAGAAATTCATCAGTCACTCTGTACCTCCCTGTCCGTGTTCTTCCCTGAGTGGTACCTTTCGAAACACACCATAGATGACGACATCGTATAGAAGCTTGATTCCACCTGAAAAGAAGAATGGAGCACCGGGAATCAGGTGTAAGACTGCTCCACTCACGACTGGACCAACGGGTCGTACAGCATACCGGGCAGTATTCGTCATGGCATTTGCTGCCGTGCGCTCCTGTGGTGTCACAAGTGCAGCCACATATGCCTGCCGTGTGGGCACGTCCATCTGTGACAGTGCGTACCGTGCAAGGAGCAGGACAAGAGCAATGGGAAATGACGGTGCTACTGCAATGCCAAGGAGAAAGATATTTGAAGGTATATGGCTGAATACCATCGTGTTGAGGAGTCCGAAACGGGACCCAAGCCATCCTGCAGCCCATGCAGAAAATGCCTGGAGCCCTCCTGCTATGAGAATGACAACCCCCATCACATCAATGTGTATGCCGAACCTCACAGTAAACCAGTACACGAGAAAGCTCTGTGCTATGAAACCTCCCCCAAAGGCATCAAGTGCGAAGAGGGCTGCTATCGTACGAACATTCTTTTTCGACTCTCTCACTCCGCGTAGCGAATCTGATGATCTGCTTCCGTCGCACAGCGGATCAATGCCGCGGGCAATGAAGAATGCCACAATGCCAAACCCACAGAGGATGAGAAGCCAGCGAGCATAGGGAACATGTACAACATGTGTCGTTTCAAGAAGGCCAATGAGTGCTGCACATCCTGCACCGATTGCACCACTTCCGTATGCGATGGCATTGTACATGCTGTACAGTCCAACACGGGCAGCAGTCGGCACCTCGGCAATCATTGACTGTTCAAGTGTAGTCAGGGGTCCTGAATCATTTGCGTCTGTCGACAGGACGCCAAGGAGTGCAAGGATTCCAATCACCCAAGGATTGGGGACGATCCCCACAAGTAGACCTGCTACAGCAAGTATTCCAAGATATGTGCTGTACAACAAACGACGTGGAATCCAGCGTTCAAGTCTACCTGCAAGCAGGTTCATTCCACCCATGCCAAGAAGCATGAGCGTGAAAAGAAGTCCCACAAGCCACGAAGGGAAGTGCTGCTGTGCAAATGCAGCCCCGTAGAGAATGGAGGTACATCCATACACAAATGCCCTTCCGCCCTGGATGATGTACATCCTGATGAGGCTTGACCGTAGCGTCACATCCGAAGTCGTCATCCCGGATTCCCCATACACAAAGAGCGCCGTGAACCCGGTCATCCGGGACCATGACGCCCTCTGAAGCCTTTGCGATTACCTAGAAAAAGAGGTGGTGGAGAGCAATAGTTGGGCCAATGAGGATCGCAATGATGTTCATCACCTTGATCATTGGATTGATTGCTGGCCCTGCAGTATCCTTGGTTGGATCGCCAACAGTGTCTCCTGTGACGGCTGCTGCATGAGCAGGAGACCCTTTCCCACCGTAATGTCCTTCCTCAATGTACTTCTTCGCGTTATCCCATGCTCCGCCACCAGTTGTCATCTGGATGGCAAGGAAGAGTCCAACAATGATCGTACCCATGAGCATTGCACCGAGAGCCATTGGCCCAAGGACAAATCCGACCACGATAGGACCAAGGACTGGAAGAAGTCCAGGAATAATCATCTCCTTCTGGGCAGCTGCAGTGACCAGTGCAACACACTTGCCGTATTCCGGCTTCGTTGTTCCCTCAAGAATACCTGCAATTTCCTTGAACTGCCGTCGTACCTCGACAACCACCTTCCCTGCAGCACGTCCCACTGCAAGCATTGCCAGTGCACCGAAGAGGAATGGAAGAATTCCCCCAAGGAACAGACCAGCTATGACTGTTGGTGAAGTGAGATCAAAGTTGAGGTGCACGCCCTTGAGGACGTGGGTGTAGCTCACAAAGAGAACGAGTGCAGCAAGTCCTGCAGACCCAATTGCATATCCCTTTGTAACTGCTTTTGTCGTATTGCCAACTGCATCGAGAGGGTCTGTAACGTTTCGAACCTCAGCAGGAAGTTCTGCCATTTCAGCAATGCCACCTGCATTGTCAGTAATAGGACCATATGAATCGATTGCCACGATGATCCCTGTCATGCTCAGCATTGCCATTGCAGCAATGCCAATGCCATAGATCCCTGCAAGGCTCGATGCAACAAGAATGCCAACCGCAATGATGAGGGCAGGAATAGCTGTTCCTTCCATACCAATTGCAAGGCCTGCAATGATGTTCGTTGCATGGCCAGTCTGGGAAGCTGAAGCAATCGTTTTCACAGGCGAGAATTGTGAGCCCGTAAAGTACTCAGTCACTACAACGAGCAGGATTGTTACGAGAATTCCGACAACTGCACACCAGAAGAGCGCCATTGCAGGATGGTTGAATCCTGCTCCAGCAAATTCATGGTTATTGCCCAACATGTTTGTAACGACATAGAACAATGCAATGGCTATGACTGCTGCAACGCCAAGTCCCTTGTACAGCGCACCCATGATGTGTGTTCCACGACCCATGCGTACAAAGAGTGACCCGATGATCGAGGCAACAATACTGATACCACCCAGAATGAGGGGATACACAAGAAACGCCATCTTTGGTGTGCCGTTCACCTTGTAGAGAAGGCTCCCAAGAAGCATTGTCGCAACAGCTGTGACAGCATACGTCTCGAATAGGTCAGCTGCCATGCCTGCACAATCACCAACGTTGTCTCCAACGTTGTCAGCAATGACAGCTGGGTTCCGTGGATCGTCTTCAGGAATACCTGCTTCAACTTTCCCAACAAGGTCTGCGCCAACATCAGCTGCCTTGGTGTAAATTCCACCACCAAGTCGTGCAAACACAGAGATGAGGGATGCCCCAAATGCAAAGCCAGCCAGGACATCAACCTGACGGAAGAAGACATACGCAAGTGTCACGCCAAGGAGCCCCAGTCCCACGACAAAGAATCCTGTCACAGAGCCACCATTGAAGGCCACCTTGAGAGCTGCATTGAGACCCTTGTGTGCTGCCTGCGCAGTACGGACATTGGCACGGACAGAGATGTTCATACCGATGTATCCTGCAAGTCCTGAGAGTACTGCACCCATGACAAAGAGGACAGCAGTCTTCCAGCCAAGTGTCAGTGCCAGCACAATTGCAATGACAACACCAATGCCAGCTATGATCGTGTACTGCCGATTGAGATATGCCGAAGCACCTTCCTGAATAGCCTTGGCAATCGACTGCATGCGATCATTCCCGGCTGGAAGGCGTAGAACCCACAAAATGAGCCCACACGCCCACAGAATAGCGACCACACCTGCTGCACCCACGGGGATCAGCACATTCAACGTCATACCAGCACTCCTCTCTCTACTAACTGCTTCCGTCCCATGACCACGCGGCCACAGGGTATCGCTGACGTGACACAGAGTATATCGGAAACGGTCACCCCTGCAGTGGTGCAGGCCCTCCCCTTCATAAACAGCCTAGAACGTGAAGAGATCAATACCACCAGCAACTACGAGGACATGGCCAGTAATGTACTTCGCTTCAGGTGACGAAAGAAACACAATGGCATGAGCAATGTCGTCTGGTTCTCCAGCAGCCCGCATTGCAGTTCGCAGGACCATCCGGTCGTTCATCTTGGGATTGCCTGCATTGAATGCCTCTGTGCCGATAATGCCTGGAGCAATGATGTTCGCAGTGATGCCAAATCTCGCACCTTCCAGTGCAACAGATTTGCCAAGGCCTGTCACAGCAGCCTTCGTTGAAGAATACGATGCCTGGCCAAATCCTCCATACAAGCCTGCAACAGAAGACATGAAGATAATCCTTCCCCAGCCCTGTTCTTTCATGTACGGAAGGACTGCCTTAGTGCAGTTGAATGCACCTGTGAGATTCACCTTTACATCTCGATCCCACAACTCGTCTGCTTGTTGATCAAGCTGTGCAACATTATCGAGGAGCGATGCATTATTGACAAGGATATCGATGGATCCGAATTCCTCCTTGATCTGCTTGAAGACCTCATGGACCTGCTCACGATCAGTGACATCCATCTTGATTGCTTTCGAGCGACGTCCCATTTTCCGAATTTCTTCGCTTGTCTGCTCTGTATAAACAACATGCTGCTGTGTCATCACATGGGCAAGAATCGAGTTCGAAGCCTCGACAGCCTGCTGAAGGCCAGGATCTGACTCAATGAGGATGTCAGTGATCACAACGTCTGCACCCGCACGTGCAAGGGCAAGAGCATCTGCCCGTCCAATTCCGCGGGAACCACCAGTGACGACAGCTACCTTGCCGGTCAAATCAAACATTCCGATCTCCTTTCGGTTGATGTACAGCAACGATCCATATTCTAGACTCCTCTCCTCAATGTCTGTGTAACTTCCCGTAGTCCGTGATTTTCTGCAATGATGACTCCATGGAAATTCCTGAAACTTCAACCCCAAACGTACAACGACACCCCCGCACTTCACGTGAAGCAAGCGATATCCTCAAGGAGGAGCGAAAGGCTCCAACACCAGAGGAGCTCGCATCCCCAAGGCCCATCCTGCTGTACGGGGAGAGTTTTCACCATCCGAATGTGTTCTACCGCACAGGATTCCTTGCACCTGACCCTGTCATCGTCATCGATGAAGGACCTGGAAAGGTCACCCTCTGGGTGAATGGCATGGAATACGAACGTGCACGAAAGGAAGCGAACGTTGCATCAGTTCGTTCTTTCTCAGACCTTTCCCCACGCGTTCGCGAACTTGTCAAGCATGCAACAACACCTGAGGAACGAAGTGCAGTTATCATCAAGGCTGTCCTTGAGGCACAAGGCATAACCAAAGTTGATGTCGATGATGAATTTCCTGCTGTCATTTCTGATGGACTGAGAAGCTACGGCATCGATGTTCGACCACGTATCGGTGTATATCAACAGCAACGTCGCATCAAGACCCAGTCAGAAATGCTCGCCATCAAGGCAACCCAGGATGCTGGCATGGATGCCCTGCAGAAGGCAATTGATGTCATCCGGAAAGCTGACATCAAGGACGGCATCCTCTACCGCGATGGAAAGCCTCTCACTGGTGATGACCTCGTTTCGGTAGTAGAACAACGGCTTCTCGAACTCGGATGCAGTACGGATGACTCTATTTGCTGCGGAGGACCAGATTCAGCAGACCCCCACAAGGCAACAAGTCCTGTGCTCAGGGTTGGACTCCCCATCGTGCTCGACATTTTCCCGTTTCACAAGAAGAATCGCTTCTGGGGTGACATGACACGGACTGTCGTCCGTGGCACTCCGCCCCCAGAAGTCATAGCCATGTGGAAAGCTGTCAAAGAGGCCCAGGAAGCAGGACTCAAGGCAGTTAAATCAGGAGTCAATGCAAAAGACATCCACATTGCTGTGTGCGAAGTACTCAAGAAGCATGGATACGGCTCTGCCACACCGGGATACGATGACATCAAGTCAACTGCCCGTTTCATCCACGGTACAGGTCATGGAGTGGGCCTTGAGATTCATGAAGAACCCCATGTGGGAGGAAGTGATGTCGTACTCAAGGAAGGTGACATCATCACTGTGGAACCAGGACTGTACGATCCCCAATTCGGTGGCATTCGCATTGAGGATCTCATCGTTGTGACAAAGGATGGTTTTGTCCAGCTCACAACGCTTCCCAAGATCTTCCAGCTTGATGCTGCGTCAGAAGCTGCACGAACTACGGCCTGAGACATTCTCCCTATTGCAGTGGCATGCAATAGGACTGCGGTTCACGTGGCGCGAATACATCCTTGCCAATGCACCTGCAGGCTGCACAGCTGGCCAAGAGTGAACACTGAAGGGGATGGTGCAGTTTCTTGCACCTCCCCCTTCGATATAAAACGTGAGATGTTCTAGGACGCAGGAGCTCCAACAACTGGCGACGATGTCTGTGTACTGCGCTTCCGTTCACCAAGCACATACCGGCTGATGACAAGACGCTGAATCTCAGCAGTGCCTTCCCAGATTTGATAGATTTTTGCATCACGCATGAATCGTTCCACTGGATAGTCCTTGATGAAGCCGTAGCCGCCGAGAATCTGGACTGCATCCACTGTGACACGCATTGCTGTGTCCCCTGCATACAGTTTTGCCATTGAGCCTTCACCATGCTCAAAAGGAATGGCGTTTTCAGCCATCCATCCTGCACGCCAGATAAGGAGTCGAGCAGCATCAATCTCTGTAGCCATGTCAGCAAGCTTGAAGGCAATGGCCTGGTTCTTCGCTATGGGCTTCCCAAACTGGTTGCGCTGGAGTGAGTAGTCCCGTGCAAATTCAAATGCTGCTCTCGCTATGCCAAGTGCTCCAGCTGCAACCATTGGACGAGTTGCCTCAAGGGTAAGCATGGCACCGACAGCACCTGGTCCAGTCTGATTTCCTGCCTTGTCATACCCAAGGCAATTTTCATCCGGTACGAAACAATCCTCAAGAATGAGTTGAGCTGTGTGGGATGCACGAACTCCAAGTTTGTGCTCCTTCTTGCCCATGGAAAAGCCCTTTGTACCCTTTTCAACAATAAAGGCAGCAACGCCTGCAGGGCCAAGACTCTTGTCGCGGTTTGCAAATACAACGTGAATGTCCGCTATTCCGCCATTCGTACAGAACTGTTTTGTGCCATTGAGCACATATCCGCCATCCACCTTTGTCGCAGTAGTTTCAAGAGAAAGGGAGTCAGAGCCAGAATTCGGCTCTGTGAGGGCAAGAGCAGCAAGCTTCATCTCTTTTGGATCGCAAAGCATGCCTATGTACTTCATCTTCTGCTCTTCTGTTCCCATCGCCAGTATGCCAGTCCCAGCAAGGCCACTTGCCATGATTGACACAGCAATGCCTGCATCTCCCCATGACAGCTCCTCCTGAAGCAGGAGCGCTGTCACGCGATCCAAACCACCTCCACCATACTGGGTCGGAAACTCCCCCGATGGACCAATGCCAAGGGCATGCGCCTTTCGCATGATGTCCCACGGTGTCTCCTCATGCTCATCGTAGTAGGATGCATTTGGTCGCATCTCATTCTCAGCGAAGTTGTGTGCAAGCTCGCGAATCGCCTCCTGTTCTTCGGAGAGACGAAAATCGATAGCCATAGGAACCTCCAGTTTCAGTGATGCCGAAGAACTGCTCGGCAGTGCGTGAGCGTATGTTCGTTTCGTGACGATTCTACGGAACATTCAACAATAATGGAACCTTCAACTGCATCGGTTGACACAACCCGTGCAACACAGCGGAGTTCATCTCCAATGTACAGTGGTTTGGCAAATCGGGCTGTGAGCTCCAGGAGATCGTATGCATCGCCTCCCCAGGATTCGAGAGCCATGCCAATCCTGCCTAGCGTGAACAGGCCATGTGCAATGCGTCCCTCAAGCCCCACACTCTGGGCAAACGCATCATCAGTATGAAGTGGATTCCTATCCCCACTTGCCTCAATGTATGCATCGAGATCTGAACCGGTAAGTGTCCAACTGAATGAGTGTGTATCGCCCAGCTCGAGTGCAGGTATCACTATTCCCCTCCACTGAACTGACACATCATCCGTGCATCACAATTCACGACAGGCGAACCGTCATGCTCCCTCGTAGTAGCAATATGGAGCGTGAAGAGTACCATACGGGGACGAACTACGATATTGTGCATGGAGCACGAAAGGCGAAATTGTCCCAGGTTCACATCCTGCCTTGCCCACTGAAACGACTGCTCCACATGCACAATTCCAGCAAAAGGAAGCGGAAATTGAGGATCGCCAACTACTCGCTGGAGAGCTTCATATATGACAGTGAGCCCAATAGCTGTTCTGACACCAAACTTGCTCTCACCACATACTTCCTGGAGAGTGCGTATATCCTCATCTCCACAAGTGACTCCTTTCACCTCAAGGGCATATCCTTCCAGCTGCGTGGCCAGGTTGGCAGAATCAGTGGCATTCACCCCACTAGGCTAGCATGTTTGGTGTGTTGGATACGTCACTTGACCATTTCTCAGGAGTGGTCACCATCCATTGCTTGATGCATGTGTCGTGTCGCCTGCTGGATAAGGAGGCCAGCAGCAGTTATGGCTCGCAGTGCTTCATGCTCATGATGCAGAGGACCTGCTGCAGTGCCGTGAAGGCGGAACACTACTCCACATGGTGCATCTAATCCAACTGCTGCACTAATACTTCCGACAAGCGGGGCATCATGCAGTGCACTGTCCAGCGCTTCCAGCAGTGGGCGAGCCAGCATGGCTGTATCCCCACTTCCTCCAAGTGAAGCAGACTGAAATGATGCACGATAGATACGCACAGTTCCCTCCTGGTATGCAGCAACACAGTCTGTACCGTGCTCTGACGGCAGGAACAGTACTCCGCCATAACATATGTCCGTTCGTTCAATAGCATTTCCACACTCACGAAGAAGTCGTGCTGCAGCTATGCCAAGGAATGGATCCTCCCGCTGTTCTGCAAGTCCTGCAGCAATATGTACAGCATGAACTGTATCCCCTTGATGAAATGCATCCCAAGCACTCACCAGGTTGTCCCATGCAGGGTCCATTCCCTGTGCAGGATGGATATTTCCCTCTAGAGCAGGCAGTAGTGCTGTCTGAAATGGAGTAAGTTCCATATCACCGTCCAAAAAACCTGAACTGCCGGAGAAATCGTCTGCGGCTACGCTCCATCGACCTGTCCGGATTCCCGCGGAACAAGTCTGGCCGATGTTCCTTCCAACCTCCCACCCACACCTGGATGAGAACACTAACAAGACTCACAAGAGGAACTGCAAACAATGCCCCTAGAAAACCTGCAGCACTCACTCCTGCAACGATGGCAAGAATGATGACGACAGGATGGAGACGAACGAAGTGTGCCTGGAGTCGAGGCGTGGCAATATACGCTTCTATGAAGTGAATGACAATGAAAACAACAATAGTCCACACCATGAGTGTGAGGCTGACAGTGAGAGCCAGGAGACAGGCAACAGCCATGCCAACAAATGGTCCGACGAGGGGAATAAGCTCAAAGACGCCAACTGCGACACCAACGATGAGAGGATATGGCACACCTATGAGTGCACATCCAGCAGCAGCAAGGAGTGCAATGAAAAGTGCTGTTGCAAGTTGAGCCCGAACATATCCTCCAATGACCACTGCAAAGGCATCAAAGAGGAAGTCCACTTCCGTTCGTAGCCGCTGAGGGAAGAGTGCAGTGAGCCCTGACCGCAAATGTTCCCCATCCTTGAGAAACCAGAATGAGACAACAAGGACAAGGATGATATCAACGACAGCACCAAGTGTGCCGCTCACGACAGATGGAACAACATTTTCAAGAAACTTCGCAACATCTGGCACATACTGCGTGAGTGACAGGTGAATCCCATGACGATCCAGTTGGCGCTGGAGTGCACTGAATTCAATCTGAACAGAATGCGAAATTGATGGAATTTGACTGGCAAAGCTTGTTATCTCTGCACGTACAGGGATGTATGTGAGGTACATGAGAAGAACAACGGCTGCAGTGAGTGCAAGAAGCACGACAATTGCAGCAATACTGCGCGGCCAGCCAAAGCGCTGATCAAGTATCCGTACGAGAGGTTCAGCCATGAGAGTAATGATGATGGCGAAAATTGTCAGCAACACAACTTGTTCGAAAGACCGTAGCCACGAACCTACAATCACGGCAAGAAGATAGCCAACATATACTGCCACGAAAATTGCAGCAGCACGAAGCCATCCCCATGCCCGGTACTGCTGGTCTCGCACTACTGCAGCAGAATGGTGACTGGGACGGTCTGTCTCCTTCCTATCAGTATCAGAACCTTCTGGATCTTCTGGTGTGTGCTCCACGTATCATCTGCTCCGCTGGCTAGCCTATTCAACGTACCGAAAGCTATTCAACAGCAGACGGAACAGTAAACCGGTATCCAATACCCGGAACAGAATGGACATACGTTGGTTTTTCTGCATCCGGCTCAATCTTGCGACGAAGTCGGTACACATGTGCATCAACTGTTCGTGTCTCGATCTCGACTTCGTATCCCCACACCTTGCGAAGAAGTTCTGCCCGGCTCATGACCTGTCCAGGTCGCGATGCAAGGAGTGCAAGCAGGTTGAACTCTGTCAGGGTAAGCGGGATCTCCTCGCCGTCCCGATACACTTGACGCCGTCCAAGATCGATCGTAAGTCCAGGAAATTCAAACTTGTCCTTCGGCTGGTCATTGTCAAGGAGTTCTGACCGGCGAAGTTGGGCACCCACTCGGGCAATAAGTTCACGAACTTCAAACGGCTTTGTGACATAGTCATCCGCCCCGAGTTCTATCCCAACAACAATGTCAATCGTCTCAGCCTTTGCAGTGAGCATGATGATGGGAACCCGTGCTCCCTCTGAACGAAGCTTGCGGCATACATCAAGGCCACTCATGCCGGGAAGGTTGACATCGAGAATGATGAGGTCTGGGTTTTGCTCCCGTGCCATCGTAAGTCCATCCGGTCCAGTAGTCGCCTCAATGAGTGTGTGGTTCTGTGCACTGCATGCCAGTCGCACAACCTCACGTGACATTGGATCATCTTCGACGATGAGAATCTTCTTCCCGCCTTCACTCATAGTTTTGCATCCCTTTGCCGTACAAACTCCGAGACCTGCTCGACGAATGTTGCCACTTCAATTGGTTTTGTGATGTACCCGATACACCCTGCTGAGAGAGCATCCTGTTCATCACCCTTCATAGCATTTGCCGATAACGCCACGATTGGCAGTGTAGCAGTCTTTGGATCAGATTTGAGAAGTCGTGTAAGTGTAAGTCCATCCATGCCAGGTAGACGGATGTCCATGAGGACAAGATCGTATGCATCGTGACGTGCCTTGTACAGTCCCTCATTTCCATCTATGGCTATCTCTACCACATACCCATGTGCCCCAAGAACCATTTGTGCAAGTTCCCTGTTGCTCTTGTTGTCTTCAATGATGAGGATGCGCTTGCCATCATGGACTGCAGGCACATCAATTCCTACCAGCGGGAGTGTAAAGGTAAAACGTGAGCCGTGACCTGGTTCACTCTCGACAGCAATTCGTCCACCATGAAGCTGGACAAGACGCTGCGTGAGAGAAAGCCCAAGTCCTGTACCTTCAACACGGCGAGTTGTTTGCTCAAGCTGATAGAACTCATCGAAGATCTTGTTCTGGTGTTCTTTCGGGATACCAATTCCAGTGTCACCCACTGTCACGACAAGATCCTGTCCAACCACATGTGCATCCACCCACACGCGACCTCCCTGAGGAGTGAACTTGATGGCATTGCTCAGGAGATTGTAGAGCACTTGCTTGAATTTGCTTTTGTCTGCCCTGATCTCCTGTGCCTCAGGCTCCACCTCCATGGTGAGCTGGATATCGCGTCTCTCACTGAGAGATCGTATGACGTTATGGACTTCGCGAAGAGCAGAGAGGACATCGAATCGATCGTAGGAGAGCTCCATTCGGCCAGCTTCAATCTTGCTGAGATCGAGGACATCATTGACAAGCTCAAGCAGATGCTTCCCGGAGGCATGAATATTCTCCAAACATTCCTGCTGCTTTTCAGGTGAGAGGGCTACAAGATTGTCCTTCAGGATTTCACTGAATCCAAGGATTGCATTGAGTGGTGTCCGTAGCTCGTGGCTCATGTTGGCGAGAAACTCGCTCTTCAGGCGGGAAATCTCATTGATCTGGGCATTGGCTACTTCAAGCTCGCGTTTCTGCTGGGCGATTTCAGCAAGCTGACGTTTCTGGTTGGAATAGAGACGGGCATTGTCCACACTTATGGCTGCTTGACTCACGATAACCTGCATGAGTGCCTGCTCAAGCGAACTGAACGGCTGGATTTCCCGACGGGATATCGTCAAAGCACCAAGGAGCTGGCGTGGCGATTCGAGCGGCATGACGAGTGTCGATTTCGGAGCATAGCCCATGTCAAGTGACTTAAATCTCCGATCCTTTGTTGCATCAGCAACGGAAACAACCTTGCGCTGCTCTGCAGCCCAGCCAATGATTCCCTCTCCAAGTGCGAACTTCGCTACTGAAGCAACATTTTCGGAGAATGGGTACGTGGCGAATGCACTGAGATGACGACCATCCTCGTCAATGAGGAACACGGAAGCTGTGTCGAACATGACGAGGTTGGCTGCTGCACGCAGCATGAAATTAATGGTCTCCTTCAACTCCAAACTCGAAGTGAAGAGACTCCCAACCTGGCCAAGGAGATCGACGATGACCTTGTCATCCATCTGTTCTCCCCATTCCTCAGGAGAGGACTGGCTTGGAGAGTTCATAGAGAGGGTGTCCTGCATAGCGAAAAATCGTGGCAGTCGTATGTGTTTCGGGTGATGTTGTGTACCAGAGGATCAATACACGCCTACTTTAGTATTGTGCATTCTAGGGCAAAGGTAAACTCCCTTGTAACAATCAGGTTACAAGATGTCCGTCATGAAGGAAGAAATCTGATGTGCCGCCATACCTAAAGTGTAGGTATGACGACTTCTTGCATCAGTTGGATCGTGACCTCACTTCTGAAATGACTTTGGGAAGAATGCTGAGTGCATCCCCGACGACGCCAAGATCTGCAAGCTTGAAAATCGGAGCTCCTTCATCCTTGTTGATTGCAATGATGTACTTCGATCCCTTCATGCCTACTGTGTGCTGCATTGCACCACTGATTCCACACGCTATGTAGACTGTTGGCTTCACGGTTTTTCCAGTCTGACCTACCTGATATGCATACGGGACCCATCCTGCATCCACAACAGCCCTGCTTGCTCCAACGGCCCCGTGTAGCATCTCGGCAAGCTCCTGCAGGAGTGCAAAGTTTTTGGGATCCTGCAGTCCACGTCCTCCACTTACGACGACAGCAGCATCTTCGAGTTTTGGACCTGAAGCAGATTCCTGTGCCCTGCCAACAACATTTCCTGCTGTTACCCACGAAGGAAGTGTCAAGGCAAGTGGAACGATCTCTGCTTGTCCAGTCCCCGGTACCGCACTCTCGAACGACTTTGCACGTACGACAACTAGAGAAGGTGACGGTCCGCTCAAAGCGGTTGCAACACGCTGGGTTCCACCAAAGACTGTTGAAATGGCACGAAACTCTGGTTCTGTCTCCAGATCAATGATGTTCGAAACTACAGTGCGCTGGAGAAGAATGGACGCACACCCGGCTGCATCACGTCCAAGATATGTCTGTCCAAAAAGAATGACATCGGGTGAGGCAAGAGCAACTGCATCACGAACAGCGAAACCTGTAGCAAATCCACCGACGACATCTGCCAATTTCGGATCCTCTGCAAGGTATACCTGGGAAGCACCATGAGCTCCCAGTTCTGCAGCAAGGGTTGCGCCATCTGCTGGTGTTGCAAGAACAGCCAGAACCGAAGCTGCCATTGTTCGTGCCTTGGCAAGAAGTTCAAGTGTGACAGGATGGAGTCCACCTTCATGGACTTCTGCGACTACAAGTATTGAGTTGAGAGCCATTTTTAAAGGACCTTTACTGTAGTAAGAAATTCGACGATTTTCATTGCAGCTGAGCCATCATCAGTAATGATCTCGCCACTTCCACGGGATGCAATTGGCTGAACATCAGTTACTTGCTGGAATACACCAGGTAGGGCAGTACCCAGACTTTCGACAGTACAAATCTCTATCTGTTTTGACTTTGCACCAAGAATGCCCTTGAGAGTTGGGTACCGGGGTTCATTCACCCCTGCAGTAACACTCACAACACATGGCAGATTGACTGCAGCATCCTCAGTTCCTGACTCAGTCTGTCGTTTCACCTTCATGCTGTTGCCCTGAAGAATAATTGACTTTGCGAAACTCACAGCAGGGACTTCAAGTAACGTTGCTAGCATTTGGGGAATGACACCAGAATATCCGTCAGTCGATTCTGTGGCAGTAATGATGCAGTCAAATCCCTCCTTTCGGATTGCAGCAGCAAGAACTGTAGCTGTCGTTAGGGCATCTGCTCCAGCAAGGGCTGGATCACTTATGAGAATCCCCTTTGAGGCTCCCATGGCAAGTCCCTTGCGAAGTGCATCCGTTCCCCTTTCAGGGCCCATTGATACGAGCACGACTTCTCCACCGTTCGCCTCAGCGAGTGTAAGCCCAGCTTCGACTCCAAACTCATCACCAGGATCAAGAACGACCGTAACGCCTTCGCGTTTGAGCGTATGTGACGGTCCCACGAGTTCCCCAGGAACACCCGGGTCAGGGATTTGCTTCACGCAAACGATCACTTTCACTATGGTTTTCTCCAAATTGCGATCCATTCAATCGCCTCTTTTATACCTGCTCGTACTCTACCCTACTCGAATAGCAGAGGGCGAGCGGATTCACTCTCAACATATACTCAGTTTCTTCTCAACCACGATTCAGGATAATCCAATGCAGAAATACCATACTGAAATCATCACGTGTGATATGCGCAGCTTCACTTGAAAGGAGTACAAATCATGACAGTCTTCCGTCACCTCATCCATTCAGGAATGATCTTCCTCAAGCAGCATGTCCTTGGTGCAGTTATCTCAGCTGGACTCATTGCAACAGGCACTGGTGCAGTCGCTGCCATCCAGCTTACTGGCGCTGCAGCCCCTGCTTCTACAGTGTCTCAATCCACCACCCACCACAGGAATGCGAACAATGCCCGTCGCCGAATTGCCTTTCGGCTTCTCATTGCCTTCGCCCATGAAATTCATTCATCACCAATTACTGTCATAGGCGATCTCAAAAAAGGTGAATCCCTAGACACCATTGCTGGTTCACAGGCATCTACTGTACAGTCCCAGCTCGTTGCCCGTTATACGAAGTACCTTGATACCCTTGTTGCCAAGGGGAAAATCACGAGTCAGCAGGAACAGACGCGAAGCCAAGCGTTTTCCTCGAAACTCAACTCGCTCATGCAGGAACCTGGAACAAAACTTCTCGCCCAGATCCGTGCATTCCTTCGTCCTGGCAATCCTCACAGCCATGCACATGGCCATGGCCTACACCCGTCTCCAAGTGCAATCCCTGGCCAGTCTGCTGCAGCATAACACCTTCTAGCATTCGCATGAAACGAGCGTGTTGACACTCCTGTCAGCACGCTCGTGATCATGCACGGTACAATGATCCAAAATATGACTGACACGTCACTTCGCGATCACATCACCCTCGACGGGAGTCTCCTCACTGGTGCGAACTTTAGGGTCCTCACAGTTCAGGCCCATGCAGACGATGAGACAATCACTATGGGCGGCACCATGGCACTCTGCCACGATGCTGGCATTGCAACTACTGTCGTATGTTGCACTGACGGATCCAAGGCAACGATCTTTGATCCCACCATGGATGAGGAATCCACTCGACCAAAACTTGCTGCCATCCGCCAGGACGAGCTCATTGCAGCCTGTACGATTCTTGGAGTGAGCTCCATCCACTGGCTCAACTATGGTGACTCCAACATGGCTGGCCATGAGGACAACAATCGGAAGGGAGCCTTCTGGTCAGTGCGTACAGATGATGCAGTCGAAAAACTTGTACGCATCATTCGATCTGTACGTCCACATATTGTTGTCTGCAACAACAGCTACGGTGCATACGGACATCCAGACCACATTCAGTCCCACCGCATCACTGTCCTGGCTGTGGAGGCCTCCCGCCATCCACTCATGTACCCCGATTCAGGTCATGCATGGAGTGTAGGTCATCTCCTGTACACAACTATGGCCCGCTCTGCAATCACACGTATGGCCCGTGCTGCCACAGAGCTCGGTATCGATGTACCCTTTTGGCGGGATGATGCAGCCCTGCTCCTCATGGCCGATGATGATGAAGTGACGGACATCATAGATATTCATCCTGTCATCAAGCGGAAGCATGCTGCACTTCTTGCTCATCGTAGTCAGATTCAGCCTGACTGGCCCATGGCAGCACTTCTTGATGGACCACTTGCAGAGTATGCAGCACACGAGGCATTCACTAGAGTAACGACATACCCCTCTGCTGCACCCCCACCCTCACTTGCAAACCTTCTCCAACATCATGGAGTTCCTGTATGACACTTTCTGGCCCTGAGTCCGGAGGCCTGAGCAGATCTGCCTCTGAGCACATCAACGAAGCAGAGTCCGTTGAACTGTACAGGCGTACATACATGACTCTTCTCCAGAGTCGTGGCGAAATGAAACTCAAAGTTCTTGAAGCCTCCCACAAGGCCATGGCATCCAGTCTTCATTCCCTTGCTGCTTCGGCTGAACCGGATCTTGGTGCCTTCCTCTATGCCATCAGAAGACTTCCAAAGGCAATCCTTGGTGCCAAACGTGTCATCATGGGACAACTCATTGATGTTTTTGTCAAGAATGGGTATTCCTCAATTGCCAAGTGGAAAGAACGTAGTGCTCCTGGACGTCGAAGACGGTGGTATGACGATGAGCGAGGTACACTTGCAGTCCTTGTGGCAAGTGCATCAGACGTTGATGATCTTATCCCCTCCCTTGTGGCATTCCAGATTGAATGGAACAAGCTTCACAAGCTGCTCATTGACCACGCTGAGGAACTTGACAGCCCAAAACTTGGAGCAGATGTATATGCAGGGCTGTGCGGAGGATCCCAGGATGACTGGGAGCAGCTACAGGAAGTGTGGGGAGAATCGTTCAGAGAACACATCCATGACATACAGCACCACGAAGTCTCCCTCCGCATCCAGATGCTTGGCGGTACACAGGTAGGATATGCCCGGGTTACAAGACGGTGGTGGCAACAGGTAACTGGCCTCATGCGTTCAGAAAACCTGCAAGATCGCCCCCTGTACTTTGTCAGCAGCAACACCCACAGTATTGCGAACCTTGTCACTGGCATTGCACAGCTCAATGCAACGGAAATCGTCGATCATGTCAGAAGTAACGGCCCAGACTACCTCATTGATGAACTTGAAAAGTTTGAGAAGGGCAATGCAGAGGGAACGTGGGAAAATCTTCTCTACTACATGGCAAGTCTCTACTTCAGGGAAATGGACTCCACTGGAGATCGCCACACATCAAACCTCCACCGCCTGGAACGTGAACGCGGTGTCATCAGTGTGACAAGCAGGACAGCACTCGATGTCAGTGCACAAATCATTCCACTCGACCGTCTCAATCCCCAGTGGTTTGACATGCGTCTTTCGGATGTTGATCCAGCAGTAATCAAGGACAGCCGTGCAATCATCGTCAACATCGACTATCCGCTCGGATTTGCAGCATACAACATACTCCGCGAAATTGCTGAAACAACTCCTGACCTGCGTGGCATATACATCCTTGGCAAGGCTGCAACACTCAATGCGAATGTCGGTGACATCATGTTGAGCAATGTTGTCCATGATGAGCACTCACAGTCCACCTACTGGCTCGACAATGTATTCGAATATGCAGACATCGCACCGTATCTCAGATTCGGAAGCTGCCTCGATAACCAGCGTGCAGTGACGGTATATGGAACGTTCCTTCAAAACCGTGGTTACCTCGATTTCTATCACCGTGAATCGTATACAGCTGTTGAGATGGAGTCTGGACCGTATTGCAGTGCTCTCTACGAAATGATCGAGGCTGATCGATACCCAATTGGTCAGCCAGTGAACTTTTCAAAGCTGCCAATCGACTTTGGCATCATTCACTACGCATCAGATACGCCTTTCACCCAGGCCCGTACACTGGGTGCGCGAGGTCTCTCGTACTACGGAATGGACTCAACGTATGCATCCTCAGTGGCAATCATACGACGGATCTTCTCGCAGGAATCCAGGCATCTCAAGGAAGAGCTCGGCATACTGTCATAAGTACTGGCTCACAACTGACCGCGCCTCTGCACTGAGATGTGCAGGAAGGACAACTCTTGTCTCGACAATGAGATCCCCAGCCTCATGATGGCGTGTTTTCGGCCATCCCATGCCTCTAAGCCGAAGCTTTGCACCATTTTGTGTTCCCTCGGGTATGCGTAATGTGACCATCTTTCCCTGAGGTGTTGGAACAAGAGTCTCCCCTCCAAGGAGCATATGGCGAAGAGGTACATCTGCAATGGTGGTTATATGATTCCCTTCAATGCCAAACGTTGCACTTGGCATGACTGCAACAGTAAGCACGAGATTTCCAGCAACACCGCCGTTTCGACCAGGACTTCCCTGTCCGGAGAGACGGATTTTCCCCCCGTTTCGTATCCCTGCAGGAATCTGCACTTCGATTGTCCGTTCCCTCATGCCGTCATCAATGGATACACGCCGTGTTGTGCCTCGACATGCTTCCTCGACAGTAATTTCAATATTCCCTTCTATGTCGTGTCCTTTTCGTGGAGAAGGGTGGCGAGAGGAAGTTTGTCCTGTTCCCCCAAACATTGAGTAGAAGAAATCCGAGAACTGGCGATCCCGACCAAAGAGCTCATCAAGTTCCGAGGGAGACATTGAACGGAACCCACCAAATTCGTGTCGTGATCCCTGGGGTGGGACATCACTCCCTGGCATGTTCCAAGCTGCTCCAAGCGCATCATACTTCTTCCGTTTCTCGGGATCCCCAAGAACTTCGTATGCTTCATTAACCTGCCGAAATTTGTCTTCACTCCCCGGATCATCCGGATGGGTATCTGGATGAAGGACTCGTGCCTTTGCACGGAAGGCACGCTTGATTTCATCCTGTGTCGCTGAACGGCCAACACCGAGTATCTCGTAATAGTCCTTGATATTGGATGCCACGAAAGTATCACCCCTAAATACTTCGAATCATCTTTCACGTACCACGCTCCATGTATCGACAAACCTCCTTCATGTACCGTACACGGTAATGTAGATGACAATGAATACTCCCCCTTCCCAAGAGACATCACCCATAGGAACCGTTCTCATCAGTCGTGAAATGATTTCATCACGTATCAGTGCACTGGCACATGAGATTGATGAAGCGTATGCATCCGCTGACTCTCCCCTCATCCTGCTCTCTGTCCTCAAGGGATCAATACTCTTTCTTGCAGATCTTTCGAGGGCACTCACCATTCCTGTCGAGCTTGAGTTTATTGCAGTTCGCTCATATGAGGGAACGCATTCAACGGGATCTGTTGAACTCGTGAAGGATGTCAGTATGCCGCTTCGTGGCCGGGATGTCCTCATGATTGAGGATATTGTCGACACAGGTACGACAATTGCGTTTCTCCATGAACATATTCAACGTCATGCTCCGCGATCTGTACGTCTCGCATCCCTTCTCAACAAGGAGTCCAGGAGAGAGAAGTCAGTGACAGTCGATTACGTTGGCTTTGATATTCCTGACAAGTTCGTCATTGGATACGGACTCGACTATGACGGCATTTACCGCAACTTGCCAGACATCCGGGTGCTCGATCCTGAAGAAGCCTAAACAGGAACCCCTGTCTGGAACATGAGTACGTGTGCTGAAATGACTCCGATGCATACTGCAACGATGAGTCCGTACAGCATGGCTGTTGCAGGCTGATTTGCCCGCATTTTCGTGAAGTACCATGTAATTGAATTCACAACGGTGGTAAAACCCACAAGGCTCCCAACTGTAAGAAGCCAGAATAACCATCCACCATCATAGGCAAGAACTGCATGCGTCATTCTTGGTGGTGAAGTGGCAAATGCTGCAATCATCGCTCCAAGGGCACCTGCAATTGCCACGAATATGACAACGACAGTCTGTCGCAGTGGACGAAAAGACATGCCTGGAACAACAAGGTACCAATGTCCCATGAGCATTCCTCCAAGGACAGCACCGAGAATGGCGGTTCCGCTTCCCATGGTGAACCATCCATGCCCACCTACCTGGAAAGCAGCTGAGACAGTACCCACCAAGTGGATGAGAAAAATCACCAAAACAACACCAATTCCCACGCCAAGTACACGACGAGCCTTGTCCTGAAGCTCGATCGTAGCAATTGCTCCAACAACCAATGCAAGGAATGCCCACACATACCAATGAACCGTTGTAGCGATCTCATGCATAAACGATGTTCCTGCAGGTGCACCAGGAATGACGGGAAGCAGTGCTGAAAACGTGGGTGAAAGAAGAAGGCCAAGACCACCAATCGCAGCTGCAATGGAAAAAGTGGTGCCAACATACCCACGTTTTGCACTGCCAAGCAGGTCCAGTACCAGTGCAAAGAGTGCTGTTCCTGTCATGAGTTCAGCAAAGAACACTACAGCCTCAATCGGGCCTACTGTCACCAACGGAATGCTCGCTACCATCATCTGCATACTACGCGAACGTGAAGTATGCCTGCTCCCGGAAGTCCTCGGTCCCCGTGTATGATCACATGAGAGTGAACTTCACTTCAACATAACCCCATATGCAGAGAGATTATCCCATGGCAAAGACGTCTCCCATTCCAGTCCCGGCAGTCCATGAGGTGCCCGACAATCCGTGGCACAACGCTCAACTTCAGTTCGACAACGCAGCACGACTACTGAAACTCGAACCCGGACTTGCTGCAGTACTTCGCGAAGTCAAGCGAGAGTTCACTGTTCGATTCCCAGTCAAAATGGATGATGGAAGTCTCCGTGTATTCGAAGGATATCGAGTACAGCATAATGTCACCCGTGGTCCAGCAAAAGGGGGGATCCGTTTCCACCCGAATGTGAGTCTTGATGAAGTCAAGGCACTGTCCATGTGGATGACATGGAAATGTGCACTTGTCAACATTCCCTTTGGAGGTGCAAAGGGTGGCGTCATTGTTGATCCATCCAAGCTCAGTCACCATGAGCTTGAACGGCTCACACGTCGATACGCAAGTGAAATTTCCATCCTTATTGGTCCTGAATCAGACATCCCTGCACCCGATATCAATACAAACGGCGAAGTAATGGCCTGGATAATGGATACAGTCTCCATGGAAAAGGGGTACTCGATTCCTGCAGTCGTCACAGGAAAGCCTCTTGATATTGGCGGTAGTGAAGGTCGACCGAGTGCAACTGGACGTGGAGTGACGATAGTGGCCCTTGCAGCCTGCAAGAAACTCGGCATGAATCCCAAAACCACGAAAGTTGCTGTCCAGGGATTTGGCAATGTGGGTAGTGTTTCCGCACAGCTCATGCATGAGGCAGGTTTCACCATCTGCGGGCTCTCTGACGTAATTGGTGCAATCTTCAACCCGGATGGCTTCGACATGAATGAAGTCATGGAATTCCAGCGTGAGCATGGGACGATTACAGGTTTTCCGAAGGCAACATCGATGACAAATGAGGAACTCCTTGAATCAGATGTCGACATTCTTGTTCCTGCAGCTCTCGAAAACCAGATCACGGGTTCAAATGCCAGCCAAATCCGTGCTCGTCTCATCATTGAGGGTGCCAATGGACCTACCACTCCAGAGGCGGATGCAATCCTAGAGTCGAAAGGTGTCACTGTTGTACCAGACATTCTTTCCAATGCTGGCGGAGTCACTGTGTCGTACTTCGAGTGGGTACAGGACTTGCAGTCTCTCTTCTGGGAAGAAGGAGAGATCAACAAGCGCCTCGAAAAAATTATGGAACGTGCATTCACACAGATGGTCCTTCAGGCTGAGGAACATAATTGTTCTTGGCGACTTGGAGCGTACCTCGTTGCAGTAAAGCGCGTTGCTGATGCGACTGCAGTGCGCGGTATCTATCCATAGCCGTTGTTCATATGCAAGACTCCACAGATGCTCTCCCACAAGAGAGATCATCAGAACCTTACACACGAGGAACACAGCTTCATTCTGGAAGCTTTGGTCCCGTGTGGTCAGGAGTCCATACTGCAACGTCTACACATGTCATTCTTGAGGCTATTCCTGCCTTGTACACCGATGCTGATGGCTTCCTTTCTGCCTTGGCAGAACACGGGCGTGCATATTCCGAAATCTCGCACACCTCACTTCCACGCTTGTACGATGTCATACCTCTTGACGGCACATACTTCCTCGCGTTTGCTCCCTCTCGAACACTCCCTATGGCACGAAGTGCACGACACCCGCTAGACACTGATGGATTCAGCAAGTTTGCCTCAGAGTTTCTTGATGGTCTACAGATTCTCCACGATCACGGAATCATTCATGGTGCACTTTCAGCTGCAACTGTGGGTATTGCAGGCGATGGTTCTGCTGCAATTCTTGATACGCCTCTATATTCGACATTAAGGAGTCTATCCCTCCCCCTTCCTGAGAGCGTGCACCTCCACGATCCAGTGCCCTCGTACTCAATCCGTGGTGATTGCGAAAGTGCTTGCCTACTCCTTGAAGAAGTTGCTTCACACAGCGCACTTCCTGCAGCACTCATCCGCTCCATTACAGCCAACATGCACAACCTGCTGGCACAAAAGAAATCAGCAGGAGCAGTGGAAATACGAGGTACGATACTCGAAGATATTCAGGAGTATCAAGATCAGAATCATCGACCGGTACAGATACCATCCTCTCCTCCCATGAACATTGAATCTTTATCACCTCCACACCCGTCCTCCAATGCCACCCAAGGGAAGGGGCACCCAGTTCGAACTGCAGTGACTGGCCTCCTCATAATCATTGTTCTTATTGCGCTCTTTGGAGCACTGTGGCTCTTTGTCCTGCGTCCTGCACTCAACTCAGGAAAGCTGACCCTTACCTCTGCTATCCATGTCAGCGTCACCCCCTCTTCAGGGAAGTGCAGTACAGCCTTCACTGCAACAGGAACTGGTTCGACAAAGGGAACAGGAACACTCACATATCACTGGATTGACACACTCAACACGACTCCCACTGAATCCACCTCATCTCCAGAGCTCCATCTCCACATTGCTCCACAGGATCGTTCATTCAAGGTTCTCCATTCATGGACAGTGGACTCAAAATCCTCACTCACAGGTTCCATTGCCTTAGTCATCTCGACACCAACTTCACGCACGGTATCTGTTCCAGTGCATCTTGCCTGTACGTCTTAGATCACAATGTCCACACTCATCAAAAAATCAAAGAACATCAATCCCTTCCCAAGTGGGACGATCATTGCTGGACTCGGTTTTCTCATATCAGGGCTTGCAGCCTATGGATTCTTGTCCATAGCATCCCATCACCTCACGCCCGAGGAATACTCGCCACTTGCAACATTCTGGGCAATGCTGTGGATTCTCGCTCCAGGCTTTTTCTATCCACTTGAGCAGGAAATCGGACGTGCAACTGCTGCCCGCCGTGCAATGCACATTGGAGTCAGGCCGCTCATCATCAGGGCTGCAATCATTGGTCTTGTGCTCTTTGCACTCCTCATCATTGCAATCACAGTCTTTGCCTACCCTATAGCGAATCTTCTCTTTGGTGGGCACATCAGCCTCGTCATTGCCCTTGGACTTGCTCTCCTTGCTTACCTTGCCGAGTACACCATGCGTGGCGTTCTTGCTGGCAATGGACTATTCAACAGATACTCCATGCTCGTGAGTCTGGAAGGCTTTTTCCGAATTGCACCAGTAGCTATCGTTATCTTCCTTGGCTTTGCGACTACCGGTGTACTTGGCATCATCCTTGCAGCTGCTGCCCTTCTTGCCACCATTCTCTCTCCCATCGGAGCAAAGAATCTCGCCAAAGCTGGCCCCCCCTCACCGTGGAACGAAATCAGCAATGCACTGGGCTTCCTTCTCCTTGCTTCTTTCTGCAACCAATTCCTCACGTATGCAGGTGCAGTTGCTATCCGGCTTCTGTCCTCTCCCACACAACACAGTGCAGCTGGAGTGTTTCTCAATGGACTCGTAGTTGCGAGGATTCCCCTCTTTCTCTTCCAGGCCATTCAGGCTGCTCTCCTCCCGCAGCTTTCCTCCCTTTTGGGGAAAGGGGACTTTCATGCGTACCGGAAAGCATTCATGCGGCTCTTTCTTGTTGTCATAGGTATTGGAATCGTGGGGACGTTTGGTTTTCTCATACTTGGTCCATGGATTGTCACCCTGTTTTTCGGACATGCATACGGCGTGCTTTCCCACGGTGACATGGGACTTCTTGCACTCGCCAGTGCATTCATCATGGTTGGACTCACCCTCACACAGTCACTTCTTTCTCTTGGGCACTACGGATATGCTGCATTGTCCTGGTTTGGAGGCACGGTTGCCTTTCTGATAATGGTCTTCCTCACACCACACTTCGGGCTCTTCTTCCGTGTTGAACTTGCCCTTGCAATTGGATGTGCAGTGACTGTTCTCATTGCAGCAGCATGCTACCTTCCCCAACTTGGTTCTCTGGAAACACGGGCATCAACCTTTCTCAAGAAGCATCCTGCACCATCACTGCCAGAGATCCCTGAGGAAAGTCCGAGCATACCGTGATCACTCAAGAGGTATGGCGTTTTGTTCAGCCAGTGCTGCTTACAAACCAAGACCTTCTTTGGAACCTTCACCTGGTTGTAATAGTGTGGCATCCACAACATCACCTATCTCAGGCTGTGCTTCCAGCCATTTAGTAATGACTTCCTGGTTCTTTGGATCCACCACTACTGTTACAATGTGGTATTTGCTCACTGAGGCGGAAAGCACCAAGTGATCTAGATTAGCCTCTCGAAGACGATCCTTTAAGACTTTGAAAACATGCTCTGGAGTGTCGTGAGCTGCAATGTGACCAAATAGAGTCCTGTTAGCCATGTAGATATCCTCCCCCGACAACACCATTTGCATACTGAATCTATGTGTATGGGATCGATGATATACATCACTGTTCGATACGTCAATGGCATATTTTCCTTACATTTGACAAGCAATTCATGTTTTCCAAACTTTCCCATTCACGTTAGCGTCCAGAGACGTGGTGTATGAAATCACAAGAGTTTGCTGACTGAGACTGTTTGCAATCCCAAAAGGGGACTCCCACGAAAGGATCCTTGATCAAAACGCGAACTTGTCAAAACGGATGTATCAGTGCTGTGACGTGGGACAGTCTTTGCAGCAATTCAAGCGTTCGTCGCAAGAGGAACAGTGAAACCGACTCCGGAGATCGCGTAGCCTGGCAGGGTTATCGTGGTACCGAGAACACTGGAAGACCGGATCAGTCCAGAGACAGTCATGGTAGGAGCAGCGCTGATAGTCACAGCATGAGCGCCAGTTGGCAGCCCTGTATCGGTTCCAGCAGACATGGTGACCGACTGGTCAGTCAGGTTAATCAGCACTGTCCGGGTTCCGTTCGGGCCATAGAATGACACCCCGAGTACTCCAGCAGCGCCATCAGGCATGGTTGGAGTACCTGTAAAACTGAGAGGCGTAACCCTATACGCCTGAGCGGAGGCATTGGTCAGAAACATCAGGGCCACTCCAGCATCTGTCGGCTGGGGAAGATCACCCACGGTGAAGGCACCAGTGGATGGACTAGAAAACAAATCCCAGTAATCGTCCAGTTGCACCCGGGGGGATTGATCGAAAAGGGACATCATCTCCGCCACATATAATCCGTGGAGCCAAGTTATGCCTCGAGGTGGTTCGCCACCCACGATGCCCTGCAGGGAAAGGTTGAACTCAGTAAACCAGATCCGGTACTGACCAGGAATAGTTGCCAGTACCTTCTGGACTGATCCCCAGCTGGTCTGGGCAGTGGCAAGAACCTGAGCTGGAAGGGTGTCTTTGCCTATCGGGGTGTAGTCGTGCAGCGTGACAGCGTTGATATCCGCGCCAGCAACCGATATCAACGTACTGTTCCACGACCTCTCGCGTGCAGTGTTCTGGGGAAGGGCCCCGACTGCAGCAATCTGGGCACCGGGAAACGCAGCCCGGATCGCTAGCGCCCACTGCGCTACAGTACGGGCATAAGAGACTGCAGTCGGGAAGACATCCAGGTAGCTGCTGTTGGCCAGGTAAAACTCATTTCCCAGTTCGACATAACGAACCGGTATCCCCAAGTTCTGGGCAGTGTGCAGCATCAGTAGCTGATCTGACAGGGTTGAGGTCAGCAGGTTAAGATCGAAGACTGGACTTACACCGGACTCTCGCACGATGCCTTGCAGTGTCTGCAAAGTGAAGCCATAGTCCCGGATTCTGGCTGGCTTCAATTTACCGGTGCTCGAAATGGTCGCAGGCTGGTTCACCGATCCATTCTGCCAGTCCCAATAGTTTGCGATGGCTCCGCCCGGGTACCGGATTGTTCCACCCTGATAGTCCCGCAATGCAGTAATCACGCCAGATGCAGCGAAATTCTCACCGACTCCAGAGTAGTCGAGGTTCGATCCGTTGATCGGTGCAGTCAGCGCAATCGAAGGTAACGCACGGACCCCAACCGTAACAGGTCGTACATCTCTGGAGGGCGGCTGTGTCACCCCAGCAGTACCACACCCTGCAATGAAGAGCATCAATACGATACCCATTGCAAAGCTTACAATCCTGGACATACGGACTCCGGAAAATCTTGGTGAGCGCTGCACAATCACGTAAGCGACCGGCGCACGTTTATCAGAGCAGGAATGCCAGAGTGTACAGAGGCGTGGTTTCACCATCAAACACAGTATAGGGAAGGAACATTTTTCGGACAATGAGTATAGCCGCTTTATTCCATTCCACCTACTGCTGCTTTCAGGCTTCTCGATCAACTAAGAGGATGCAAGATCTACTTTCCTCTCCTTGATCAACTGGAAGTGTGCTTTCCACTATCACCCCAGCGTGAGTTATCCAAGCCATAGGGGTTGATACTGGACTCCTGTACGCCACGCACTAGTACATTTGGTCCACACTTCAGTTTCAACCAACCATCGTTATCAGCCCGGGAATGTATTACTTCCCAGAACATGATCCATTGACTATCGACAGCATGCTGTTGTATCCCAGTCGGTACCCAGTGCCCCCATTTATGACTGATTGCAGCTTTCCCTGTGAAATCCATTGTCAACAGACGGATTATGGTTGACATGCGATATACGCTGTCTGTTCGAGGTATCCACAACACAGCGAATATACCCTAACAGGGTAGTTAGACCTCGCGATCGAGCACGCTGCAGATATCAGTACTGATGTCCTGTGGCCCCACAAACGCAAACCGAGCAAGGCCCAGTCCTGTCTCAAGACGTCCAGCAACGTGCTGGATTTCGTCTGCAGTCACAGCACTTATGGCCTGAGCACGATCCTCAGGAGTATCAAGTGGAAGTCCTGCACGCCAGCGTGAGCCATAGTACCGAGCCCTGCTCATGGCTGTCTCCGTTGCACGAAGAAGTCGTCCTGTCATGGCAGATTTCGCTGCTTCGAGTTCATCCTGGGGAACAGGCTGCGACACAAGAGAATGGAATTCATCAATGGCAAGTGCAATCGACTCCCCTGCATCATGTGGTCGTGTGCCTGTCGAGATGACAAATGTTCCTGCATCATCAAAGCCCTCGTGATGTGCAAAGATGCTGTAACACAAGCCACGTTCCTCACGCACTTTCTGGAAGAGACGGGATGACATGCCCCCACCGTAGATGTGGGCAAAGACTGACAATGCTGTTCGATCCTCATCCTGTGCAGGAAAACCAGGGAATGCCAGCAGAAGGTTGTTTTGTTCTTCTTCCACATGTGCCACTGGCCGAATGTCACACACAAACCGCTCTCCCCGTCCCCACCTCGATGGAATACGGCTCCCGTGTGATGCTTTGGGAAGATCCTGGAAGAGGGCATTCGCCATCTCTTCATCTATATCCCCTCCTCCAGCAATGACAAGAGCCATCGAGTCTGGAGCATAAAACGAGGAATGATATGTGACTAGCTGATCCCGGGTTACAGTCCCAATCACCTCTGGAAATCCTGCAGCACTCCATGACATCGGCTGGTTGTCCCCGAAGGTCACTGTGCCAAGCCTGTCCCAGAGCCATCCATCCGGGTCTGCAAGCCTTGCTGCAAGTTCCTGGAGCACAACATTTCGCTCTTTTTCCATCTCATTGGCATCAAAGAGTGGATAGCACAGCATGTCCGTGATGATAGAGGCGAGGCTGGATACTGCAGAAGCTGGTCCTGTCGTGTAGTATGCGACCTCCTCGACATCTGTGTAGGCATTCGTTGTTGCTCCCAGCCTGTCAATCTCCCGGGTGATCTGAAGCGATGTCGGTCGATGTGTCGTTCCCTTGAAAAACATGTGTTCCAGGAAATGCGCAAGACCGCTCGTTTCACGTGTTTCATCCCGTGCACCTGCTCTGACAATCAGGAAGACTCCCACATTGGGACTTTCCATCGGTGCAGTTATGAGTGTCACGCCAGACTGCAGCACCTTGGTAGCTGGTGCCCGGCTACTAGCCCTTTCGGGAAAGACTGTCGTACGAGCCACATGATCTCCTTTAGCTACTTCACTCCATCCTATTGTACGGGCTTCCCTGTTGAGAAGCTCGCTGCAATCCCATGTTCAGTAGGAAACAACCTCATAGCGTAGTATCTTCAACGAGAACCCAGCGGTATTGGATCATCTGGTACGCTCAGGAGGAGATACTTCGCTGCAGCGACAAAGGTATACCATGCATTCCTCAGGCTCTTTCATACCAACAATTGAAGTAACTGACATCGCACGCGAACTGGAACAGGGTGCTGTCCTTATCGATGTTCGTGAACAGCATGAATGGGATGCAGGGCATGCTCCCACTGCTCTCCACTACCCATTGCAGCACCTCCATATTCGTCATACTGAGTTCACTGTGGGAACACGATATCTTGCAATCTGCAGGAGCGGAAGTCGGAGTCGTGCAGCCACGGAACTCCTGCTGAAACTAGGGTATACAGCAGTAAATGTCAGAGGTGGCATGCTTGCATGGGAAGAAGCTGGATTTCCAGTCATGTCACCCGAAGGATCTGCAGGCATGGTTCTGTGACTCCACCCTCCACACGTGAGGCAACTTTAACTCGCTTCACTTAGCACACGTTCTATACCCACCACGTCATCCGGATCATGGTCTCAACTCTGGGAAATGCATGCTACATTGCTCTTTCGAGTGCAAACCAATACCTTTTTCGCATTGGACACGGGAACGTGCACGGATTGATTTCGTCGTGCGAGGTATCCCCATGTGTACTGTTTGCTTCGGAACATGCCTCTCTGGAATATGACAGAGTGTACTACTGACATTCAGGATGTGATCTACTCCTCCTCGTCCTTGATGACCGTCTGGAAGCAGAGGGATGGAGTGAACATACTTCCTCGTGCACACACCATCGCCTTCCCCACAAGCAGTGCACTGTCAGGGTAGCTACTGCTCTGACAGTGCCATACCACTTCTCCATCGCCTTGGCAATACGGATGTCCATTACATTGAGGAATCCCCTCAGGACTGCAGTGCACTTGGGCTCTCGCTCGTAGTGGAATAGTGACAGACTATACGACTCTTTAGGAAGTCCCACCTTCCCAGGAACTCAAGTACTGTCGCTGCTCTTCCGTAAGAATGTCAATGTTCACGCCCATGCTTGCAAGTTTCCGCTGTGCTACCTCCTTATCTATGGCTTGAGGGACAGCAACAACATCCCGGGGAAGTTCGGTGTGGTGTGAAGCAATATAGGCTACCGACAATGCCTGGTTCGCAAATGACATGTCCATTACAGATGCAGGATGTCCATCTGCAGCTGCCAGGTTCACGAGACGTCCTTCTGCAAGGACATGGATTTCTCGTCCCCCCTGCAGTACGTACGTCTCGACATCATGACGTGGAGAATAGTGGGATACAGCTTGTGATCCAAGCCATGTAAGATCAATTTCGTCATTGAAGTGACCACTGTTCGCAAGAATGACACCATGTTTGGCCACAGCCATATGTTCACTACGGACAACATTTATGTCTCCTGTTGCAGTAATGACAACGTCTGCCTTGGGCATGACATCAACAAGCGGAGCAACAGGAAAGCCATCCATGACAGCTTCGATGGCACGAAGAGGATCCACTTCTGTGACTGTGACATGTGCTCCCATCCCCTGGGCTCGCCGTGCAATACCTCGTCCGCACCATCCATACCCACATACAACTACGTTCGAGCCTGCAAGAAGCACATTTGTTGCCCTGATGACACCATCAAGCGTACTTTGGCCAGTCCCGTACCTGTTGTCGAACATGTGCTTCGTGTCCGCATCGTTCACTGCAATGATCGGGAAGTGGAGTCTTCCTTCCTTTGCAAGTGCGCGAAGTCGGATGACACCGGTTGTTGTCTCTTCAGTACCTCCAAGAATGTCTGGCAACCAGGACGGCTGTTCCTTGTGAAGCTCAGCTACGAGATCTGCACCATCATCCATCGTGATATGGGGAGTCCGGGCAAGAACAGCCCGGATGTGGGAGTAGTATGTCTGTGCATCTTCCCCACGCATTGCAAAGACAGGTATATCATGCCGGAGTGCAAGTGCAGCAGCAACTGCATCATTTGTCGATAGCGGATTACTTGCACAGAGTGCAACATCTGCTCCTCCGTCTTTCAGGGTAATCATGAGATTCGCTGTCTCACTCGTCACATGAAGACACGCTGCAATGGTGACACCCTTGAGTGGCCTGGAACGCTGGAACTCTTCCCGAATATCATGAAGTACAGGCATATCCCGTCCAGCCCAGACAATGCGTGCTTCTCCCTCATCGGCAAGTGAGGCATTCCGGATATCGTACGTTACAGTGGTCTGTTGTTCCATGAACTCTGCTCCTTATGCGGAAAACGAAATGAGTGAATGTATGGGATGTGGTGCTAGCTGTTTTCTCCCTTCAAGCCATGTAAGTTCCATGAGGAATGCATACCCCACAATGTGTGCATGAAGTTGCTCCATGAGTTCAAGCGTTGCACGTGCTGTACCACCAGTTGCAAGCAGATCATCAACAATGATCACTCTGGCACCACGTGGAATGCTGTCCTCATGAACTTCTATTGCACTGCTTCCATATTCAAGCTCGTACACTGCACTTCTGGAAGCTGACGGAAGCTTTCCCTGCTTCCGTACAGGAATGAACCCTGCATGAAGAAAATGGGCCAGTGGAGATCCAATGATAAAACCCCGAGCCTCTATGCCAACAACATATGCAACATCCTTTTCGGAAAACCACGATGCCATTGTCTCAAGTGCACGTGCAAATACAGGAGCATTCGAAAGCAGTGGTGTCATGTCCTTGAAGGAGATGCCTGGCTTGGGGAAGTCTGGTACTTCCCGTATATGTGAACGGTAGTCCATTGCTGTATCTGGTGGTGAACTCAAGGCACGCTCCATACGCTGCTCAACTAGACCCTTCCGGGCACGGGAGTACTTCCCACCACGACATTCCGCTCGACAAGATACGCATGAAGGGCATCCTTCCACGATGGGAGAGACTGTTCACCACAAGCACGCCAGGCTTCGTCAGCAAGGTATGAGGACTGTGGACGGGGAGCAGGTGCACCATATTCTTCTGTCGTGATATCTGTTACAAGGCACGTGCTACCAGCAGCACGAAAAATTGCACGAGCAAAGTCTGCCCAATTCGTCTTTCCGCGATTTGAGAGGTGGAAGGTGCCAACATAGTGCTTCTCTGCTATGCGAATGAGTGCTGGTGCAAGAGAACCTGTCCACGTCGGACTTCCCCACTGGTCTGCCACAATGCGAAGTTCGCTCCGCTCTGCTGCCAGACGGAGCATTGTCAACACAAAGTTTGGCCCATCCTGCCCGAAGAGCCAAGACGTTCGCACTATAGTGGATCCAGCATCATACTCCTCACGAACAGCCTGTTCCCCTTCCCATTTTGTTGTCCCATATACTCCACGTGGCTGAGGGATATCCGTTTCTAAACGATCCGCATCATTACTGTTGCAGAACACAAAGTCTGTGCTGACGTGAATGAAGTGTGCTTCACATTCCCGTGCTGCCCGGGCAAGATTCCTCGGTCCATCAACATTGACAGCACGACATGGCCCAGGTGCAGTCTCTGCACCATCAACATTCGTCCAGGCAGCACAGTTGATGATTACATCTGGCCTCTCAGCACTGACAAAAGCATTCACTTCTTCAGGAGAGGTGATATCACACTCATCCCGGTCAATGCATGTTGCAGAAGAACCAGCACCATCAAGATGTTGCCGAAGCTCTGTTCCAAGTTGGCCTAAAGCTCCGACCACAAGAAAATGCATTACATTCATCCCTTCGAGACTGGCTCGTCCTGCGGACGGTAATTTCGCTCATAGAATTCCCAGAAATCCTGCGATTTCAGAGGACGCCACCACTCTTCATTGGCAACATACCAATCGACTGTACGTTTCATGCCCTCTTCGAAGGTGACAGATGGTTCCCAGCCAAGGCCCTTGAGTTTATCCGTGGCAATTGCGTATCTCTGGTCGTGACCAAGGCGGTCACGGACATACTGCTTCAGTGAATCCGGCTTTCCCAGAAGACGGAGGATTGTATCCGCTACAGTGATGCCATTGATCTCTGTTCCGATGCCGACATTGTAGTTTTCCCCTGGAGTGCCTTTCCTGAGAGCAGTGTCGATTCCACTGCAGTGATCATCGACAAAGAGATAGTCTCGAACTGCCTGTCCATTTCCATAGATGGGAAGGGGACGGTCATCAATGGCATTCGTGATGAACAGTGGGATGATCTTTTCCGGGAACTGGTACTGACCGTATGTGTTCGATCCCCGTGTAATGATTGCTGGAAAGCCATATGAAGTGCGATATGACCAAATGAGGAGTTCCCCTCCTGCCTTGCTCGCACTGTACGGACTCCGAGGAGCAAGAAGATCTGTCTCAACACTGCGACCGCTATGGACATCCCCGTACACTTCGTCGGTACTCACCTGGAGAAATCGTTCATGGTGGAAATCCCTTGATGCCTGGAGAAGGACATACACGCCATGAACATCCGTCTGGATGAATTGACCAGGTGACTCAAGAGATCTATCAACATGGGATTCTGCTGCAAAATTCACTATGACATCGACTGTTCCTGCAATATCATGCACGAGATCACGATCTGCAATGTCTCCCTGCACGAACCGGAATCGTGGGTCATGCTCCACGGAAGCAAGATTTGCGCGGTTTCCCGCATAGGTAAGCTTGTCGAGCACTACGACTTCATCACTCGAATATGTCCGAAGCGTCATGCGCACGAACTCACTCCCGATAAAGCCAGCGCCTCCAGTGACGAGAAGTTTCATCAGATGTTCTCAATCCTCCAGTCGAATCCGATCCGCTCATCATTCCAGGCTATGCGCCCTTCATCTGGATCATCAGGGTTGTATGGCATGGTTACGTAGTAGTTGAGTATGACATCCTGTCGATCAAGGCACTGATACCCATGAAGAACTCCAGGCGGAATCCCGACAACCTTTGGAGAGTGTTCACCAACGAACACAACCTGGATTTTGCCCGCAGTACGGGACTCAGGACGTGCATCGACAAGCACAACACGGGCATTGCCACTGATGATGTCCCAAAAATCCCACTGGAACCTATGCCAGTGGAACGCCTTGATGAGTTCAGGAGGATTTCCACCCCTCGCATAGGCAAGACTACGTGACATCTGTGCAAATGGCTGCTCATCCATCATTGGTTGCCCTGCATCGTCAAGATCACCGCGCTTCAGCTGTTCAATGAAGAACCCTCGCTGATCGACAAATTTCTTCAGTGTCTTAATCCGGACACCGTCAATTTGTCCAAGCTTTTCCTGAAGTGCAATACCCTTCATCCGATCAAGAACCTGCGTCATTCCATCAGGAACCGGGAGCCATGCCACTACTTACACCTCCACCTGGGAATGATCTCCCAGCATCAATCGCACTGCTTTTGGTCGCCGCGTTGATTCAGAGACCATGCACTCCTTCCCTATGAGGGAGGACTCGATCCTGCCTGCAACATGATCCACAGTACTGTTCTCGAGAATGATACTGTGCTCAATTTCCGAAGAAATTACTGTGCAGTCATGGTAAATCGCAGTAAACGGGCCTATGTACGCGTCTTCAATGACTGTTCTGGAACCAATGATTGCAGGTCCCCTGATAATGGACCTGCGGATGTGTGCACCTTCTTCAATGACAACACGCCCCTCTAGGGTGACAGTTTCATCGATGTCCCCATGGACAGCACGATCTAGTCCTTCAAGGACTATGCGGTTTGCTTCGAGCATGTCCTCAAGTCGTCCAGTATCTTTCCACCAGCCTGAGACTATATGGGGCTGGACGGATTTTCCAGTGTCGATAAGCTTTTGGATTGCATCAGTAATTTCAAGTTCCCCACGAGGCGAATACTCTATGCCATCGATTGCATCAAATATGTCGTGTGAAAAGAGGTAGACTCCCACAAGTGCAAGATCCGAGGGCGGTACCTTCGGCTTCTCAACAAGTCGGATGATCCGGTCCCCATCAAGTTCTGCAACGCCAAAACGCTCAGGTTCACTGACATGGGCCAAGAGAATCATGGCACTGGGTGCCTGTGCATCGAAGGCATCCACAAGACTCGATAAACCCTGACGAATGAGGTTGTCCCCGAGATACATGACAAATGAATCGTTTCCGAGGAACTCTTTTGCAGTGAGTACTGCATGAGCAAGACCAAGTGGTGCATCCTGTGGAATGTACGTAATCCGTGCACCAAACCGGTCTCCATCACCGACAGCAGCGCGGACTTCCTCTCCTGTCTCGCCAGTAATGATGCCTATCTCAGAAATACCTGCTCCAACAAGAGCTTCAATCGCATAGTACAGAACCGGTTTGTTCGCAACCGGTACAAGTTGCTTCGCGCTTGTATGCGTAATTGGACGGAGCCGCGTTCCCTTGCCTCCGCTCAGGATGAGTCCTTTCATACTTCCTCGTTTCCCCTGAAATGCCAGCTCATCATATCAATTTCCAGTCCTTTCCCCGTCCAGGCGTAGTGACAGGCTGTTGAGTTCCAAAGAACGTTCAGTGGTCACGCTTTTGAGTTCATCACGAGAGAGGGGCACCACATTGCCATCAGCAAGGTATGCAATCTCACCTCTTCGAACTGTACGTCCAGTTGCTTCTTCAAGAAGGACTGCATACAACCCGAGCTGCAGCCTATATGACATTTCACGAAGTGAGCGATCCGGGCCAGGAATATCCGTTTTAAAGTCAACGACCACGTATTCACCATCCTCTTCAAGGACCATGTCGATGACACCATGGAGATGCACATCTCTGACAACACCAACCACAGGTACCTCATGCCATCTCTGAACATGTGGCCGAGAACCATACTGGCGAGAAGTCCACTCAATCATGTTCCTGACAATCTGTTCTTCGCTCTGATACTCGGGTTCGAAAACAAGCTTCCGAGAGATCACGCCAGGGATTGATTCTGGTGCAGAGAGATCTACAGCACGAATACATCCATGAACGAATGTGCCAAAACCACGTCCACGACCAGTAACAGGAACACTGTTGCTCGCCCGTTCATGGAAGGTATCTCCTGCATGAATGAGTGTCGTGATTGCTTGGGAGGTTGGACGACTAAGTGCACGAGAAAGCTGGTACGTGGAGTGTTCAAACGCCCTCTTCAACTCACTGAGAAGGTGCATGTGGTCATCCTGCTTTGCATTGGTTAAAGGTGCTTCTACTTCGACATCCTCTGCCTGTACAGCTGCTTCCTCATTTCCGTTCCCGGATACAGTCTCTGTCGATGAAGCCACAGTGAGCGTGAGATCCAGTCGTCTCTCGGGCTGGGAGGTTCGAAACATGCTGACAACGAGTCTGTCCCGTGGACGTGTCATTGCAACATACAGGAGTCGTACTGCTTCCTCTTCGTCTGCTCGACGCATGGAGGCATCCAACTCATTGAATTTCTCAGTTGTGAACCATAGCTTCGCATTCCGGTCCGTGCCTGACAACCCGCTGCTCACTCCCACTGCGTATCGTCCTTCCGTGCGGTCAACAAGGACACGGACCGCTGGAGTGCGTGCTTTGTGTGGATCCTGCATTCCTGCAAGAATGACTGTCGGGAACTCAAGTCCTTTTGCCTCATGGACAGTCATGATTCGAACAGCATCTACATCCGGACCAGTAACAAGGGGCAGTGCATCTCGTGATGACTTGCGTACGATCTCCTCGAGGAGATCAACAAAACCAGCAAGGGTTGCCACTGTTCTCTCCCTTGAAAACTCCCGTGCCATTCTCACGAGCCATGCATACCGTCGTTTCCTGTCGAGAGCGTTTCTGTGGAGAGCTGCATCACTTGCAAGCATGCATGTCTGCAGGATCACCTCAATCTGTGCATCAACACTGAGCCCTGCACAGCGTGAATGAAGGATGCAGAGCATCTGGAGTGCATGACCAACAGCATCATCCGTATGTAACTCATGAGGGAGATGCCGATACTCCCAGGTACCCTGCTGTGCATGCCACGCAAGAAGCTCAGCATCTGAGCAGGCAAACACATGGTTCTTGAGTGTACCAACAACTGCACGAACATTTCCTGGCTCTGCAACAGCCCTCAGCACCTGCAGAATATCCCGGAGATCACTCGTTCTGAGAACGAGTGCACCACTTGCTGTAAGACTTGGAATCCCATTGTCATCCAGAAGCTTCTGCAACGGATACAGATGCGTACGCGTGTCAACAATAATGCAGCATTCCCCCAGCTGAAACGTTGCATCCACAGCCTGCAGCTCCCTGATGACACGTACAATTTCCTCTGCTTCTGCCTCAACACGATCTGCAACATTTCCTGCAAAAGCATCCCCTATGAACCGTGCACTGCAATGTGGCGCATCAGGAGCATCACGTGTTGCGAGAAGAGGACGGTATGTGATGCCTCCCATATCCTCCTTCATGGCAAGAGAAAAATGTTCATTGACTACATCGAGCAGTGCCTTGTGTGACCGGAAATTTGCAGTGAGCGTGCAGAGAGTGCCACCACCTGAAAGAATGCGATCCCTCACTCGTGTGAACATGCGGATGTCTGCATCACGGAAGCGATATATGGACTGCTTTGGATCTCCGACAATGGTAAGACGTCCAGGTGGAAGCACATCGTTTTCCAGACTTTCTCCTGCACCTGCAAGAAGCAATACGATATCCACCTGGATCGGATCTGTGTCCTGGAACTCATCAATGATGATCATGCGACAGGCCGTATGCAGCTCCTCACGAACTTCTCGTTGTGTACGCAGGAGATCCCGTGTCCAAACAAGGAGGTCATGGAAAGTTGCAGTTCCTTCTTCTTGTCGGGAAAGTGCACACTCCTTGACATGATATGCAAGGGCGTTCATGAGCTGTGCGACGAGTTCATTGCCACAGTCAGCAATGCACTCCAAAACAGCCTCCCGAATCAGGCCAAGGGCACGTTTTCCTTCACGGAATGCAGCAGGATCCCCACTGCCTGCAATCCATTCCTTCTGATTCCCAAGATCTGAACCGCCTACCGGAAGTGTCAGCCACCCCCTCAGATATGCTGCAGCCCCCCGGGGATCAGTAGCATCATAGATTTCCAGCTCATCAGCAATTGCGGAAAGAACCCGTGCACTGGGATGTCCTTCTGGTGGTGTCCCAAAAGTCGAAAGAGCTTCACGTGCCAGTGCTGCAATGTGATCTGCTCCTTCCCTGAGTGCATCCTGCACACCCTGCACAGAGGGAATGCGTGTGCCAGGCGTCACGACATCGTATGCATCTAGGAGTTCTGTGAGGAGCTCCTGTGTACGGATTCTCGTCAAGCCAAAAGCATCAGCAAGAATGAGGAATTCCCTGCCCTGGGGATCCGACTGCACTGTCTCCACCCACATCTCGAATGCAGATTGCACGTATCTGGAGTATTCCAGCGGTGGGATGATCGAGAATGATCCCGGAAGACCAGCCTCCCTGGCGTACGTATGAAGAATGTTCTCAGCAACACTGTGGATCGTTCCTATTCGAGCCTCAGGGAGATGTTCAAGTGCATATCGCAATCGTTCAACCACATGACCATCTTCCGAAGTACGAATCCTCCTCAGAAGGAGTTCCCTCACCCGTCGTTCAAGCTCAGCTGCAGCAGCCTCTGTGAACGTCATGAGTACAAGTCCCTCTGGACTTGCTATACCCCTCTCAAAAGCAGTTACAACCCGATCTATGATTGTCGTTGTTTTGCCTGTTCCTGCTCCGGCTTCAATACAGACATTCACATCAAACTTTTCATGAAGATACTGCCGTGCAGCTATGTCGTCAGTAATCTCAAGACCAGTTAATGATGTGGGGATTTCAGTCATCGGAAGCATCTCCTGGATGCCCTGTGAGTCGTGCAACCTGAATGTATTGGTGTGCACCCATCTTTCGTGCAACACGTTCATCCCGATTTGCAGGACAGATCCCGTCAAAAGGACAGTACCTGCAGGATTCCCATGTTGTCTGTGATGCCTGATCCTTCGTCTCCTTTCCTGGTGTCATGACAAAATTGCCACTGCGAATTGCACGTGCAATTCCCTGGACAGTTACAGTAAAGCGTTGAAGCAGGTCTTCAGTAATGGGAAAACCAATTGGTTCATCCCGCCACCCTCCATCAACGAAAAGGTACCAGCTCTCAAGCCCATGAACCTTCCTGCCTGTTTGTCGCATATGGGCATCTGCAGCATGTGCATAAAGGACTCCCTGCACATGTCTGCCTCCGTCAAGTGGATCATTCAGAAGTTGACTGAACCGGTCACGCTTTCCTGTTTTGTAGTCGACAATACGAATATCCTGGGTAGCTCCCTTGTGTCGTACATCAACACGGTCAATGACTCCCTGGATGCGAAGCACTGAACCTTCGTCAAGAGGAATTGCAACTGCTTCCCACGAAGATTGGGATGACATGCGTCCAAACTCCTGCTCACAGGCAAGGACATCCCACTCTCCATCATTGCGCGACCAGATGAGTAGCATCCTGGTTATATGCGCTGTAAGATCACTAATAAGAATTTCCCGTTGAATGGTATCCGTACCAGCAGAACGAAATTCATCCTCAGCCAGAACTCCGAGAACGAGGGCAGAAATCTCCTCACGTACAGTTGAGGCAGGTATGTGTTCACTCTTGGCATGTTCACACGAGAACCACTTTTCCAGTACCCGGTGGGCTATGCTTCCCCGAAGCGTTGCTTCCAGTGACCACTGCCACTCATCACGCGTTCGATCCGTGGGGACATGGAGCACATATCGCAGAAAATACTGCTGGGGACACGTTGCCCATGACTCTATTCCCTGCGATGAGATTGGTGCCTCATCGAGAACGTGCTGCCAGTAGTGGGCAAGCTCATTAACTTTGCCTGCGCAGTTGCCATCAAACGGTGTCACTGTATGGCTCCACTGTGCCCGGTCACGCTCAGCACGCCGAGCAAATGGCAAGTCGTCATCCAAAAGGAGGGCATCCCTCAAGCGAGGTGTTCCCTCATGTCGTTCGGATTCAAGCCTGCTTGCAAGATACTCATCCCACCCCTCAAGTTCACATCCCACTGCAGGTCCGCCAAGGTCATGTATTCCAGGGAATCGAGAACTTCTGAGCTGCTCACCCTCTACGACTCCTCCTGTACGCGAACCTATGGAACGCACAAGAAGCGGATGTGGAAATCCGGGTCGACCGTTGTCATCCCATATGGGAAAGGTGACTAGGCACGTTTTCACTCCTGCCGGCACTGTAAGCAGCAGCAGTCCACCAGCCAGCAATGCTCCACCTCGCAGATCTTCCATACACGAATACGACTCACTCATGCCCACAAGGACAACATGCGATGCTGGAAGTACAGGAACGATGGAATACGGAGCCAAAACGACGACACCATTGTCTGCATTCCGGTATCGTGATGATTCGAGAAGTGCGCCTGCATGACGTGCAATCTCATGCACTGCCACATGAGGGATGCGTGCAACTACTCCGATACAGGCTGCGAAGATGCGCTCAACTGTACGGCGAAGAGCCAGTGGGAGTGGAATACCACGTGCCTCAGCTACTGGACAAATGGTACTGATCCATACGTCCTGACACTGGGTTATCCACCGTGATGCATCAACATCCTGACTCCCTGCATCCTGAGGAAGCAGGGACACTGCTTCATGGAGGCGTTGAAGGTGTTGTTGTGCTTTTCCACGGACTGTGTCCTTTCCATGGTCCATAGCATGGAACCACGACTGCCATGTTCCCCTGGCACCAAAGGACCAGGCAAGGGATGCACAGTCTTCACGACTCATGTCATCCTGGACAATCCAGTGAACAACATCGAGGATTTTTTCGAAGCCAGCACGTTTCACCCTGGTTGAGAGCATCCACATTCCCAGGAGTGATGCAGGTAGACGTCTTCCAGCTGCATTTCCCCGAAGATCACTGTACGGAATCTGTCGGGCATCGAAATGTGCTTTCAGGGCATCCTGGTATGGAGATGAATCTGGATATGCCACGATGATCCGCTCTCGATCATGGTCCCCCACCCAGGTCGACACTGCCACAAGCACACTCCGTAACTCCTGATCCATGTTGAGTGCTGCAAGCGATGCAAGATTCCCTCTAGTTGCAGGAGGGTGTTCCAAACACCATGTATCCTGCACCACTTCAACAGTCGTGTCTGAAGCGTGACGGATACTGTCGATAAATGATGATGACTGTGTATCTGCATACAGAGATATCCCCCAGAGAACAACTGTTCCAAATGCACTACGAAGGAACTCCGCTGCCTTGCCATCATCCATATGCGTTGCCAAAAACAGGGAAGCCTTCTCATAGGCAATGCAGGTGTCGACACGTTCCTGATCCCTGCACAAAACATGCAGCCTTTCCACTGCACGCATCCCTGCCCTGTCCACTTTCTCATCGATACCTTTTCGGTGGAACACACACGTTCGGGCAAGTTCCCATGCTTCATGGTGGGAGTAGCCCTCTTCGTTGAGAAGAATGTCATACAGCAATCCAAGTACACCTGACTCATCAAGGATCGAAATCTGAAGACCAGCTGTTTCGATTAGATGTGCACAGGTATCATCTGGTGTACGCACGTGGACATTGGCCAGTTTCTCATCACGAACAAGGCCGAGAACGAACTCCCGCACACTTCCTGTGGGAACAATGATAGTAGCAAGTGCAAGTGGATCTTCCTGTTTGCAGGATTCCAGCACAGCACGAAGATCCTCTCCTTTCATGGCTCAATGCTCCACTTCCTGCCAAGCAGTAGTGCAGGATGTATGCAACTCCTCCTGTCCGAAATGCTTTTGTGCCGTATTATCTGAATGAGAGTCCATCTCTCTTTGTCCCAAATTGGTCACACACTCACACCTCATGACTCATGTTCGCACACACTGGCTTCCCCTCCTCTCCCTCTTGGGTACATTGGCAGGCTTGTTCCTTCTCGCACTCGTACTGTTGCCGGCATACACGCCATATTCCCTGTACGAGGTGAGTACTGCATCAATGGTTCCCCGCATTCCTGTAGGGAGCATTGCAATTGTGGATCGCAACCTCACTCGCGCTGTCCCCGGAGAAATCATTGCATTCCATCCTCCGGATGATCCAGGACAGACATTCACCCACATTGTTGTCCACGTGTACGCAAACGGTTCGTACACAACGCACGGAACTGCCAACATATATGACGATCCATGGACTGTCCCACCACATGACACAGTAGGTACTGTCATCCATGTATACCCGTGGCTCGGATGGGGCATCACAACCCTTTCTGCTGCTGCAGTCCTGACACTCTGTGCACTCCTCATCTATACATTCATTACGTATGGACTCCATGCACATATTAATGGGCGATTTCTTGTCATCACTGTTCTTGCCCTTACGTGCATCTATCTCATGGATGTCGAACGACCGCTCGTACATGCAAATGTTGAGTTCACGGCTATCTCCTCAACCTATGCATCAGTGCATGTCATCAACAGTGGATGGATTCCTGTCAGGGCAGTTGTTCCCCATGAAAGGAACCAGACGTCTGCGATCATACCAGCAAATGCAACCCTGAACTGGACATTCCATCGGACAGCCTCAAATCTTATAGGAACTGTCCAGGTCAATGTCCTGCCAACCCCCTCACTCACCGACTGGATCGTTTTTCTCGCAATCCTTCTCATGCCTTTTGCACTCGTACTCTGGGGTGCACAGCTGCAAGACAAACGACAGACAGTCAGTCAAATTGCACGACAGGACCCGTAATATACGTACCTTCACATTTACTGTTATTGGGCGTGTTGTTACACTCCTGTCATTTTCCCCATGCACTACGTCAGTAGTACACTACGGATACAGAAGGATCCCCAACGTGACAATGCAGTGACTTCCACGCTACACAGTGTATTAATTTACATTCGACACTATTCTGCAAATTGACTATCAGGTATAGTTGAGAAGCAATATTCCCTTCTGCCAATGACCAATCGGAGGTAGTGCGCACCAATGAACACTGAAGAACCGCAATCACAGCGTCGACATCGCCTGCTGGGAGCTGTCCCCTTTATTTTCGCCATCATCATAAGCGCAGCCCTTGCAACGAGTGTCTACACAGCCCTTGGTGGCTTCACAGCCACTATCACAAACAACGGAAACACGTATTCGTCCGGGACCCTTCTCCTCTCTGAATCACAGGGTGCAACGACATGTCTTTCGACAGCAAATCCAACTGCAATCGTCAACAACTCCAATACGTGCAGTGGGATCAACCTGCTTGGCAATCCAACACAGACCAACGGTGACTCAGCCGTGACTGCATCAACATCGATTGTCACTGTGGAAAATGTGGGAACCCTCAACAGTTCAGCACTTACACTGACACCAGGAGCCTGTACTGCATCAGCGAACTCGAAGACATCCCCCTATGCTGGTTCGGATACCACAGGATTCTGTAGCAAGGTTGATATCACCATCTTCAATGGAACAAACTGCGTCTATCCTGCACAGTCAGGTGCATGCCCAGCACTCAGCAACACATACAATCTGGCGTCGCTCGCATCGAAAGGTGCACTGACCCTTTCAGCACTCAGTGCAAACTCAAGTGCAACGTACACATTCACAGTCCAGCTTGATTCTGGAGTAACAAATGCGGACCAGGGCCTGACAGCAACTGAGAGTTTTGCCTGGACGCTCAGCCAATAGGACAAGAGTGAATTTCCAATGAATGCGAAGCGGACACGCACTGTGTCCGCTTCCTTCATTGGGGCAATTGTCGGAGTCATAGCAGTCATCGCAGTCGTTCCAACTGTGAACAATGCGTTCACTGCCCAAATCACCGGAAATACATCGCAATATGGGAGCGGTGCGCTCATCCTTCAATCCCAAGGGAGCGCAACCTGCACATCGTCCACAACGACCATAACAACTGATGTTCAAGCGAACTGTTCCGGTACGCTTCTCCCGACAGACCTCAATGGAGGAAGTGGCAGTCAGACAGACACGATCTCATCCCAAAGCACCCTCACAGCAGGGAACGTTTCTCTCAGTGGATCAAGTTGTGGAGTGCTCACAACTGCAGATACGTCATCAGCTGGAACCAATACAGCTGTACTACGCTTTGGTGTTCAGGAAGTGACAGCTGCCCCCTTCGCTTCAAGCACTTCCCTTTCCTTCAACGGCACGAATGGATACCTCGAAACGGTTGATTCACAGACAGTCCCTGATCCAGTAACGATTGTTGCATGGTTCAAGACAACGTCATCAGGTCCAATCATTGACTTCACAAATTTCCAGGACACCACATCTGCAACTAACTCGGACAGGGCACTCTGGATCAACAACACAGGACAGGTAGTCTTCGGTGTCATACAGGGCAATGGTCAGAAAAAGGAACTCACTAGCACAGTGAGTGGTCTCAATAACGGAGTTTGGCATTCCGTAGTTGCTGTTCTCAATACTACTGGTGGTCCACCTCGAATGCTTCTCTATGTTGATGGAGCTGCAGCTGGCTCCCAAAGCAAGCCAGCCAATGCACTCTCATACACAGGATATTGGCACATAGGTTTTGGGTCCCTTGCAGGGTGGGCAGGAGCTCCTGCCTCCTCGTACTTCCCTGGCGAGTTATCCAATGTCGCAATACTTCCGACAGCCCTCGCAGCAGGAAATGTCGCATCCATCTCCGGTGCAACTTCCCAGTCTGCTGAAGCTTCAGCAATTGACGCATATGCCCCAACGTCATACTGGCCCAGTACGACTGTTACCCCCACTACCACTCCTCTGCCAGGAATATTCACATCCGTTCCAGATATTTCAGGGAATGCCAACACAGGATCTCTTCTTGGGGGATATTCAGTTGCAAGTGGTGCTCCGTTTGGTGGCATCACCTCATACACCTTCAACGGCACCTCGGGCTGGATTGAGACGACAAACCCGTATGACAATCCCCAGACATTCTCCATTGGAGGCTGGTTCAATACTGCTGCTGGAAGTGGTGGTGGTACCATCATCGGATTCACAAATGCCCAGTCAAATACTGGACAGACCATGTGGGACAGGAATATCTGGGTTGATGCCACTGGTCATGTCGTCTTTGGAGTATATTCAGGTTCACCAAATACGACCAATGAAATCAAGAGCCCAGGAACATACGACAATGGATCGTGGCATTTCGTCATTGCCACACTGTCTTCCACTACAGGGATGAAGCTGTACGTTGATGGCACGCTCGTTGCGTCGAATCCTCTTGTAACAGCAGCGCAAGTGTACACAGGATACTGGCACATTGGATGGGGAAATGAGACAACTGGCTGGCCTGACGCACCAAGCCAGGCGTATTTTCTGGGAAGTCTCTCAAATGTTGTCTTCTACCAGAGTGTACTGTCGTCAACGCAGATATCAAGCCTGTATACTGCGTCCACCCAGACACAGTTCCAGTCAACAGCCCTTGCTGACACCCCCTCATCGTACTGGCCACTCACCTCAACAGACATCTGTGCACTTGTCGAGATGACAATACAGAATGACACGGGCGGAACCAACTGTCTCCTTCCATCTGTCAGTGGAGCCTGTCCTGCACCCTCTGCAACGACTACTCTCGCAGCACTTGAAAATGCACAGCTTGCACTTCCCAGCATTGCTCCAGGAATACCACTCAGCCTCAAGATCACACTCCAGGATTCATCCTCAACCTTGGCAGGACTCAATCTCTCACTACCGCTCTCAGTTACCTGCTCAGCCGGAACTTTTACAGCTACTGTTCAATACAGTGCTGCAGTATCCGTCAGTGTTGTATGACTCGATCGGCAACATTCCTCACTGTCCTCTGCGGCATTTCCGCCCTTATTCTTGCAGGTATTCTTCTCTTTCCACGAGTTACTCCGTACCGTCTCTATACCGTGACCACTGGCTCCATGGTGCCAACCATACCAGTGGGAAGCATAGTCATAGTCGATACCTCGGATCATCATATTGAGAGTGGGGAAATTGTTGCCTTTCGTCCTCCCCTTGCCCCTACGCAGGTCTTCATGCACCGGGTACATGGCATCAATCCCAATGGGTCCTTCTCTACAAAGGGAGATGCACTTCCAGGTATAGATCCGTGGACTGTCTCACCAGGCGACATCGTTGGACGTGAGGTTGGCATCATTCCAAACCTTGCATGGTTTATTGCAGTCCTGCGGGTAACAACGTTCTGTGGCCTTCTCGCCTTTGGAACGTGGTATCTCGTTCTCCGGTTTCTCAACTACACCATTCCAACCTTTGCACTCGTAAGCATTGTCTCCACGATTTCCCTTGTGTACCTGTTTAATGTTGAAAAACCGCTCATTGGTGCAGATGTTTCCTTCACAGAAGTGACTACCACTGCTGTTCATGCCTATGTCATCAACTATGGGTGGATGCCGCTCGAAGCCTTCTCGGAAGCTAATCCGCATGACCGCAGTCCCCACATTGAAGGCAATTCCGTCCGCCATATTACCTTCCATATCCCCAACAGAAAAAACATCCTCAAAGCAGTCAAAGTGGACCTCGTCCCAGCTCTTCACTGGTACGACTGGTGTGCCTTCTGGCTCCTCATAACAAGTCCTCTCCTCGCAGTTCTCGGATACCGCCTCATTGTCAATGAACGAAAACGCTTCAGGCATATCCTCGATACCGCATTAGACGTGTGCAATGTATTCCAGCTCCACACGGTGTACCATGCACCACGAAATCCGAACATACAACCCACAACGCAATCACACACACACACGAGGAAAAAGCTCCAGTCGGCCTCCTCTCACTACAGTTCAATGAACAAGGACGAGGAGCGACAATGAGCCCTTCCACTTCAGATCACTCTGGCACTGCCAGGATCACTGCATTCATTTGGCTCGCAGTGCAATCACTGCAACACCGTGAGGAAGATCGCTCCGCCCAAGTGAAACAACCCGCACTTCGCTGAATCCACATTCCTCCAGCAGATCCACGAGATCCCAGGGAACTGCATTCGCACTTGTTTCAATGCGAAGTTCACCACCTTTTCGAAGAATCCTTCGTGCTTCCTGCAGCACGGAAGATGTTCGCCAGAGAGCTGTCGGGAGCCACTGGAAAATGATTCGTGCGAAGGTTTTGTCACGAAAGGGAGCACCAGTAATGGTGCCGTACACATCAGGGCGTGCATGCACTGCAATATCAAGTGAAATTTCACCACGGTGCAGTCGGGGATATGACTCGTGAGATCCCCCTCCCACAATGAGTACACTGGCTGGAAGTCTGTCCTTGAGAGGAAGGATCTGTGTTCCCTGCTCATCTGGATGGAGAGAGGTTCGAAGTGGTCCATCAGTTGTGTCAAGTTCCATATATGTATCCTTACATGAACACTGTCCGGCACGTTATCTTGACATTCGCCACTGGCAAACGACAGAATTTCAATACGAGAGGGGCACACTGAGCCCCCACTTCGGGGGGATGCATGAATCCACAGCTTGCAAAGCTGCAGCAACTTGTACGGGATGGCAGGCGAGTATCGAAGGGACGAATTGGACTACCCCGTTCGGCATCGCTCGAACGGATGCAGCATATCCATGTAGTACCACACACCCACTGGGATCGTGAGTGGTGGACAACAGTGGAAGGGTACCGACCAAAACTCATTTCGCTCGTTGAATCCCTCCTGGATCTTCTTGAGCAGGATCCAGCATTTACAAGTTTCACTTTCGATGGCCAAGTTGCACCAATCGATGACTACCTTGCAACCCTGCCTGAATCCAAACGACTGCATGCAGAACAGCGCATCAGGAAGCTTGTAGCAGGCAGACGGCTTTCCATCGGGCCATGGTACACACTCTCTGACCAGTACCTTGTATCAGGGGAAACAACACTGAGGAATCTCCAGCTTGGCATGAAACGTGCTTCTGAACTTGGTGGCTATCTCGACATTGCCTACTGTCCAGATCAATTTGGCCTCATCCAGGAACTTCCGAAAATCCTCAATTTCGTTGGTCTTCACAAGGTCATTGGCGAACGAGGCATGAAGAGAAATCTTCCATCCCGGTTCCTCTGGACAACAAAGGATGGGTCAACGGCGGAAATGCTCAATCTCAAGGATGGATATTTCCAGTCCCGGATCAGTGTCAATGCACTTCGGGCACTCGCACGCAAATCCCATGGCATGCCTTCTGTATTCATGGCAGGTTTCGACCATTCACTTCCGGACTCATCCCTTCCCATGACAGTGAAGGAAGCAGGTGCACGCATGTCCTCACTTGCTGAATTCTGGAAGGATCTTTCACGAACTTCACCAAATGTGACGTATTCCGGTGAGATCCGATCCATTGGAGACAAAGCCCTTCTTCCCAATGTCATCAGTAACCGGGTCGATCAACGACATGAAGTTGCCCATGCTGAGCGAAGACTTGAGCGATATGCTGAGCCACTTGCTGCTTCCATCCTCCAAGAATATCCTGCAACTCTCCTTCGTGAATGTTGGCAAAACCAGATCCTCAATGCAGCACACGACTCAGCATGTGCGACCGGGATTGATGATGTCACCCGTGCAGTGCGCGTTCGTGCACAACATGTCCGGGACACTGTAGACGGAATCGTCTCGACTGCTCTTTCAACCCTCGGAAGTAGCATGTCGAAGCGTGGGGAATACGTCTGGAACCCATCGAACTTCGCACGAAGCATCACCCTTCGCAAGAATGGCATCTGGTATGGAGCGGAAGATGTTCCAGCACTGGGATGGGCTCGACTTGCACCCCGCCCTCTTGCACATCAACATGGAACTGATATTCCACCGCTTCGATGCACAGATGAACCTGATACTGGGGATACCTACACATTCAATCCTTCGGGGGAACCATCTGTCATTGAGCCCCCAGTGAGTATCAAGTCATTTCCGCATGAACCATTCTCACGCCTCAATGTAAAAATCATGAACACTACGATGGACCATCGAATGCGTCTCATGATTCAGCTACCAAAGCGACCAGATTGCATTCTTGCAGACACTCCTTTTGGACATGTTGAGCGACCAGCGATCATCAGCGATATCCAGGGTCGAGACCGGCTCAATGGTTTTCCAGCAGGAAAGTTCATCGTTGCTGGTGGCTATGCCATATTCCTAGATCGAGTCACTGAATATGAATATCTTCCGGAATCCAATGAAATTGCACTCACTGTACTCCGGAGTCATGGTGCACTGTCCCGAACAAATCCGACATACCGACTTGGCCCAGCAGGTCCACGCATTCCCACTCATGACACGCAAATGCTTGGCCCCACAGAATGGGAAATTGGCGTCATGCCATGGAATGATGAGACAACTTTACCTTGGAAGGAAGCAGAGATGTTCTCCCTTCCGATGGAACGCTTCACATCCCATGGAGGTGGATCGCTCCCATCCAGCGGCACACCATTCACAAATGTCCCTTCAGGAATCCTCTCTGCAGTGCTTCCCACTGGCATCCGTACGTTTGCCATAACACAGGATCATGCAATTGCCATGCATCCGCTTGAACTTGAACGTGGTTTTCCCCTGCAGCAAGGGCGATCAATCACCTCTGCATGTCAGCAGATCACCTAACATCCACCTATCCGGTTGCTGCTTCTCCGTGCTGCACGGTTTCAGCAAATCTTCGCCGTTCTGCAGCGAGGAGAGCCTGCAGATCTGACTGCCCCTGGAGCTGATATGGCGGTACTGCCAATTGATTTGCCCTACAGCCTGCCTCTGCTATGGTCAGGAGCTCAGCTGCCTTCGCAAGTTCTCCTGTCCACCCAGTTGCTACTGCCATCTGCAACATGAGAAGCGGGTGATCCCCTCCACGCATACGGCACTGTGTGCCTCTCCACAAGGCAGCCTCATGGAGACACAGTCTGTCAAGAACAACCATCCTGATAATTTGTGCCTCCAAACTCCCGCGGGACAATTCAAGGAGCCTGTCTGAGGCAGCAAAAGCTGATCCATCAAATCCAAACTGCAGGAGGCCTCCCACGACATCCGCCAATTCCTGAGGAGAGGTTGCAGACCTGCTCCTTACATTGAGTTCACTTCCCATTCTTGCTCGTGTTTCATCGCTTAGCTGAGTCCGCGCAAGCGAGTGCTGATGATCATATACAGAGTAGACACTCACTGCATGCTCCGGAAGGAACGTAGTAGGCAGTACGCCACGTTCTGGGTAGGGAACGAATTGGGGTCTGGGAAGCTTGAGGTGTTCTGCACGGGCCACAGGACGATCCACATATCTTGCAAACTCTTCGAGAACATGTGGATCATTCGCAAGTCGAATACCACGAATAGTAAAAATCAACCGTCCGGAATCCCCTTTTTGATCATCCTGGTCAATGCCATACCACACATGGGAAGACAGTGGTGCAGGAGAAATACTCCGCATGGCAAGTGCTACTTCCTCAAGAAGGACTGAAGGGCAGAGCTCCTCAGTGAGTGGTGTAGTCACGATGGGGAAAAGATTGTCTTCTGTCATGAATACATGCCTGCAGTGTGGGCGTTCCAGCCTGAACATACCACAGGAGTAGCCTTGACAAATTCATCCTCACAACTGTGTAACACCACTTCGTAGGGTTTCGTGTTCGATCCAGTCTCACATGCGTCAGGATACGGGAGAGCGACTATACTTTCTTCAAGGACACAAACATCAAGTTTTCACATCTACATACAGCCAACATTGCAATCGAGATGGAAGTGAGTTTACGTTTATCCCGCAGAATATCTGCTCTATTCCACAGAAGCAAAACAGAAGCCATTGCCACAGCAATGGACACGCCAGTCTCGACTGCACTTCCTGTTTTTCGGCATGTACGTGATCAGCATGGGTGGCTCATGACTGCAGCTCATGCCCAACACATTGGCACTGGCTGGCTTGTAGAACGATCTGACGGAAGTCATCATGTCATCATCAATCAGGAGCAGGATGCACCAAACACCATGCATTCTCGCCCAGTGGGCCTCATATCCTACTCGCTTCGGGAGCGACTTCGTCTCGCTGCCAAGCACGGAGGAAGTGAACCAGAGACAGTCCGTCTCATTACTGCTGATGGAATTGGCATTGTGGCCCTATGGTTTCACTCGCTTCGTGGACTTGTGCATGATGCCTATGTACTTCTCGACCAGGACCATCACACTGGCACTGTGCTGAGCTCAAGTGAATATCACCGGTGGCTCCGCCACGTAGATCTTGCACACCACAGCGGGGATCCAGCACTCGATCCCTGCAGTACGGAATCAGTTGTCAGCATTATTGGCTCGCCCATGCACGTATCGCATGTTCGCAATTGACAGTAATTCCTAGGTAAAGATGATCTCTCCCCTAGCTGCAAGATGATAAAACTGACCTACGGAGATGATGTCCTTCACCTCTGAAATTAAGTCATCCTTCAGCACGCCAAAAAGCTCACATGAAGTCCTTCAGCCATTCATCCCGCAACCAGCATCGAAAAGATGTGATCATCATTTCTGTCAATGACATCGATAATGACATCCTCTTCAGGAAAATGTCTGCGGAGACGGTTGGCAGCAAGCGTACCACCAGTTTCACCGCCAATAATGACGATGTTCTTCATGTCTGCCACCTCAGTGAGTTATATGCCTGTTTGTAGTTAAGCTCCGCAGTAAATGTTATTATACGCTAGGGCCTGCAACGCTTCTGTCAGTACACTCCTCCAAGAAGTGGGCTATGATCGAACCTGACATCTCACACTATGTATCCCTGACAACGGCCATGACAGATCCGTCCCCAACCTGCTCGATGCCCGACTGCCCTGCAACTGAAGTAGCACAGTGCTCCTACGTTGATCGGAATGGTGTGCACTGTGCCACATTCTGGTGCACAGAACATAGCGTTGTCATTGGAGGCTCAGTCCTCTGCCGCCGTCATGCAAATACGATTCTCGCTCTTGGAATAGAAGGCAGTATTACCAACGAAACGAATCTGCCTGATGTGTTCAATCGCATCCCATCACTTATCAGTTGGCTCCGGAATGATCTTGATCCACCACTCCAATCAATGATCGGACAGCACAGGAGTCCGACTGATTTCACCTCTCATCCTCCGGTATACGCGGTTACGGACGATCGCGGCACAACAGTATGGCAATCCACATGGGAATTTCATGATACCCATGGAACTTCCATCATCATTGAACTTGCCATTCGTGAGGATGCTGCCACAAGTGTTGCTGTGCTCTTCAATGGCGATGAACGGTTCAGGGGGACTCCCCCGTGGATACTTCATAGGGAACGCAATGATCCAGCTGATCCAGCACTTGACCGCTATGAACGTGATGTCTTTTATCAATCTATCCTTGATGCCATTCGAAGAGGGGTCATGGATACGTATCGCTTTCCACCGCAAAAGGGATGACATCCCCATTCACCATGACTTCTCCTGAACGCAATCTTCATCAATCCCGCGTTCCAATCTCGTGGTATCTCCTCAGGCTCAATATTGGATCCCCACACCCACGTGGTGTACTCACTGTATGGAGACTGTGGGAACGGTGGTATGAATATAGGCACCCAGTTCACCTTCTCACACCACATTCCCTTCTCCGATATGCCAGATCCCGGGCGCAACATACCCACACGTTTGAAAACAGTACTGTAGTCACATCCGGAGCCCCTGTCCTTGAACTGCATTTCAACAATGCCTGGCTCTCCTCACTAACTTCTGATTCTCCGTGGCGTTTCATAGTACAACTCCATACCGATCTGCTTGTCCTGCAACAGCTACTCAAGCTCCAGGCGTTTGCTGATATTGAAGCACTCCATGGAATTACGATCTTTGGTTCACCTGCACGACGTTTTGGGTTTGATGTTGAAGCCTGCAAGCACAACATTGGTGTACGGTTCGAACGGTATTTCATGGCGGGCCTTATCATGCTGTACCACCCCGACGGGTGGGATGCTGTACGCCATGCAGCCATCAGATGGCCGTATGAACTCTGGCTCGACCGTGCTACCCTGATGCATCTTCTGTAGCATCCCCAGGAGGTCCATCAGTATCAGGCACTACATGCTCATCCTCAGCAAGCCTGTGCAGATGACCTGTTACCAGTGCGATGCCAAGGCCAACAACAGCCATGAGCACATCGTTAGTTGCACGGTACAGCAGTGCACCAACTGCAGCACGTGCTGGACTCACACCCTGGACTGCAATGAGTGCAGTCATGAGCCCTTCATAAACGCCAAGTGCACCCGGAATGACAGTGTAGTTAGATGACACCTGACCAAAGGCATACACAGCAGCTGTCTTTACGAATGACACGTGAGCATGAACTGCTGCAAGTCCGAGAAAAAAGAGCAATGCTGCACAACTTGCTGCCACGGTATCGATGCATATGACCTGCAAAATGATTCGAGGTCGTGCAAGCCTTCGACATGTTGGGCCAATGCTTCGCACGTACGGACCAAAATGTGAAACCCAGCGCCACCGGAGGACAGCCTCACTGAGAAACGTGAATACGCGCTGAGACAGGAGTATGCCAAATACTATGCATTGGGGCACGAGCAGTGCCAGAAACCCAATGACAAGAAAAAGTGACTTTCCCATAGTCACGCCCATGATGAGTGTGAGGACAAAGAAATACAGCAGATCATCAAAGACAACAACACCTGCAATGATTCCCGATTCGACAGGAATTCTCACCTGAGTCTTCACAATAGGAACTCTCCAGAGATCTCCGCCTGGGAGAAAGACAAACAGCTGACTGATGAACGTCACAATGACTGCATCAGTAAAACTCACTCCAAGTTTTAGAAATCGCAACTCTATCCACCACGTGATCGAACGAAAGGCATATATCGCAACCACGCACGGCACCATAAGGAGAAGTAGTCGTGGATCTGCCTGGGCTATTGCTGAAAGTACCTTGTGCGGATCAACTGCAACAACAAGAGCGACCAGCGCACCGATACCGAGAACAGTGGTCCAATGATGACGAACTGCTGTCCTCATCGTTGACAGGGGATGGAGCCGTGTGTGATGGTAGGGATTCCTGTTCAGGGGGGCCCTGTCAGCTTCAGCATGAGTGATCTTGTTCATATCATGCAGTTCCATTTCGGTACCGGTCAATCTAGGTGGGTTCTCTCTGACCCCACTGTAGTGCGAAGCTCAGGAATTGCTGATTCCCTCCTCACACTGTCATATCGCATGCTGCATTACTGTTGCAGCGCCATGTGCACATGCGTCAGCATAGGTTAAAGCAGTGATGGAAGAAAGGGGGAACGTTGTGTCGACATTTACTGACAGCCAATACCTGTACCGCAATCTCTTGAAACAATTTCACTACCCCTCTCTTTCCTCCCCTTCTGCACGACCTGTAATGGTGGAGGATGTATTTGGCAACTGGTATCCGACATTGCTCCTCAGCCGTGCAGTCCAGAGGGACGGCACAGTTGCAGTGTTCGATGCTTCAGCAAGTGGTGCTGTGTTTCGCCCGCTTGGTATTTTCGGACGGCACATCTCCTCGTCTTGGCCATGGCTTTTTACCCGCAATGTTCCCATAAGTGGTGTTCGGGAGCTTGAAGAGCGTCCGGAAATGCTTAAGCGTGTGTGTGCAGCCATAGACAACTACTTTTCCCTTGCTCCTGGAGAGGAAGCTGGTCCTGAACGGGATTTGCTACGAACTGCTCTTCTCAACTGGGACAAATCCCATATGGGCATTGGCAAGGATCATATTTCCCCTGCAACGAAAGCTCTTCTCGAACGTTCCACTCCACTACGCCTTCCCCGAATTTCACGAGTTCGCGCTGCAATACACGAAGTACTTCCGGGATTGGATCGTTCGCTCTAGCGGTTCTTCTGGGCGAATGCAGCATGAGGCACATGCCTCTACGTTGGTCTCCTGCCAAACGAATTGCTGGAAGTTCCGCCTCAAACCAGTTCCTGCACTGAGAAGTACACTTCACGTCTTGTGCTGTCACTGCCCCTACAGGAATCACTGGTGTGGGGGTAAACACTTCCCCACTCTCCACCTTGTTGCCTGTGCTGTTTGATGCCAGTATCACACACGCTCTTCCACTTTTTCATGGGCATTGCATTCGCATGTAACCAACACGTCGCAAATTGGAAGGGTCCCATTGTTACGCCATTTGGAATGAGGACGTCGATATCCGCTGGGCCATCATCAATGTCGTGCACTTCAAGGTGGTGCCGCCAGCAGTCCACCCCACCATCTTTCCGGGCAACAGTGCTCACAGCGTGCGGCTACGACTAGGTGGACTAGTGGAATTAGCTAGTTTGCAAGTGACTGGATTGTGGTTGATGTTGATGCCTTTGCGTATACAGTTGAAGTCACGTAACAAATAGTTGGGGCAGAACACGCAGCAGACAAGGGTGCTCGCAGTGCCTGTGAAGGTGTGGTCTGCCATTTCCCTCCACTCCACACAACACCACTGACATGGACTTGCTGCACAGCGTGTGTTGCCGGTTGCACATCCAGTGCTTCCATCACAGTGACACAGTCATTACGCGTGAAGCATGTGAACGAAACCGGTACGGAGGAATCAGATGCAAAATACGGCGCTGACTCAACAGAAACATGCGAAGTGGAGATTGATCCCACGCGATATTCCCTGCTATGCAGCTTACCTGACCCTGTTGTCAGAAGTGCCATGCATGGCAGTACATGGGTGCAGTCCACTGCTGCAATATATGTGCCCGAAAGTTCTCCCGATGCCACCATCGGAAGTTGCGTCACTTTCTTCCCGGATAGAACGTAGACTGGCTCATAGGGAAGATCGAGCGTAGGACCTTCATCATACACAGCAATGCAGTTGTTCCCTGGATTGCAGCCAAGGTCATGGAATACTCCAAATACCGAACCCTGTAACGATATGAGAATGGACCAGCTTTTCCCATTCCACTGTGCAACGTAGGCATCATTTGCTCCATTTGCGAGCCTCGTTCTCCCTGCAACATAGCAGACCCTGTTCCCCGTACAGGAAACACCTGAAATAGAAGCAGTGTCTGTTCGCCCTGGCTTGGGAAGTTCAAGCTGCTTCCAGGAGGTGGTATTGCGAACAAAAAGGTCACTGGATACTGATGTGCCTGAAGCAGTTGTATTGGATGTCATAGTTACATAAGCCATGCAAACAGAACTGTCACTGGCACAACTTCCTTCAAGATTCGATGCCCTCACAGTTGTTCCATCCCCATGCAGTGGAAGAACCTCAGGCGATTGCTGTACGAACGCACCGTTCTTCTGCGACACCGGTATGTAGGCAATATGGATGCTCTGAAACGGCACCCCTGTTAGCGAAAGCTGATTCTCATGTGTGTTCCACAGTGCACATGAACTCTGCGAAATGCATGAGAGAACATAGCTGTCATTCGTGCTGCCAAGTTGGTGTGCTGGTCCCCAACTGAGCACGGGTTGGCCCTGACTGCTTCCACACCCAGCAAGCACAGCAAGAAGCAGAGCGAGCCATGGGAAAGTCCACCACTTGCATCCCACGAGTAATTCTCCTCACAAACGTATGTATACATGGTAGCCATTTCCCTATACTCCAGTTTTATCCTATTCGGATTCGCAAAAGGTACTGAAGTGTAGACTGAAAAAACTGTGGATACACCGCCAGGCAATACTCATGGTCTCTTTGCACATCTCCCGTTTGATGCGAGAATTCTCAACAATGCTCCTGTTCGACGGTTCTATCTCGCCATGCTTATTGTTTTCTGCATATCCATTTGGTTCCGGTAGGTACCAGATGTAGTGTTTGGCGACAGGG
>JBMFXB010000008.1:0-75399 GCA_049964715.1 Candidatus Dormibacteria bacterium | reverse complement strand
GTGGCACATGCACTTCGTCCTTCACTTTCCAGATATTGCACAGTGGACATGTTGCTCACACGTGACGGACGCGAGGGCAGTATGAATTCGGATGCACTCCTCGAGTACCTTTCCACGCTTGGAGATTCTGGAGTAGAACAGTGCATTCTCAGGTTTCCGAACATTCGGGGGAGAACCATTCGAGGTCATTCGGGACAGAATCATGCCATGCATCAATCAGGTGTGAATCTCCCATTGTATATAGTTGGCGGTTCATGCACGTTAAGTGTTCATTCAATGCCGTATCTACATTTCCCTGACCGTGATGGATTGGGAGATGTCTGAGTGTTGCATGGCGTATGCATAATTCGCATGGTCACTGCGATCCACCCAGTCGAGGATGGATCGCTGATCTTGGCCAATTGCATGCCTTCGGGCAATGAGACGTTCTCGGCATATTGGCCAGGAGACATCGAGAAAAAGGGTTGCACTGCAGTATTGCCGGATATCATTCCACGGTGGATCCTGGGAGAGGAGGTAATTTCCTTCAGTGATGATGACTCGTGTTTCACTGGATATGGGAAGTGCATCCAGTACTGGCTCACCGCATGCATGGTCAAAGGAAGGTGCTGCACGTTGGTTGTTTCCATGGAATACCTGTTTCAGGAATTCCAGGTAAGCAACACTGTCAAATGTCGAAGGATGTCCCTTTATATTGGTACATCCCATTCTCTGCAAGTCAGCTGATGGCAAGTGGAATCCATCCATGGGTACCAACGATACTGTCCCATATTCTGGTTCAAGGAGGAGCTTAAGAGTAGTGGCGAGCGTTGTCTTCCCGCTCCCGGGTGGTCCTGCAATTGCAATGATTGCTCGCGTGCTGAGTGAACTTTGATGTAGACATTCGTCCAGTCTGTCATGAAGAAGTGATACGAGAGCGTTTGGGGAAGGTTTCCAGTAGTGTGTCATGGTAACAATCGTCGTTGAACGTGCGTTCATGCTGCACAGATCAAGTTCACCTGAAGTGATGTGCATGAAACTTCATCATACGAGCTGTTTTAATCTCTTCCAGGTAAGAAGTGCATGAGCAGATGCTGTGAGACTTCGTGTCTACGTGGATTCACAGCGATTGAGAAGGATCTCAGTCTGGTCGTTCCTTTTTGAGCTACCAATATCCTGCTCAATTTGCGGGCTTTTCAGCACTCAGAACCTATGACCGTGAATAATGCCAACTACGGATATGTGCAGATAAAGGGTATGGTGATGCAGGTGATATTCGCATTCGACCCTGGCGTACTGGGAGAACGCGATGTGAACTACGCTTATACATATCGAATTTCTTGTGTGCGGACAGCATGTGCATTATGGAGAAGCCAAAGTGAACGTTGAAATTTGGTCTGATGTCGTCTGCCCGTATTGCTACGTTGGGAAGCATCAGTTTGAAAAGGCACTTGACGGATTTGATCACGCCTCGGAAGTGACTGTGACGTACAAGAGTTTTGAACTGCAACCAGATGCCGAGCCATTTCAGGGAGAACTTCTACCCAGTCATCTTGCAAAGCGATTGGGTCGATCTGTGGAGATTGTCACCCAGATGCATGAACGTGTTGCAGCAATGGGAGCGGAGGTGGGAATAGTGTTTGACTTCGAACACGCGAAGCCTGGGAATACGTTTGATGCACATCGCCTGATTCATTTTGCAGCAGAACACGGAAAGGGTCATGAGATGTTTGAGGCACTTCATGAAGCGTATTTCAGGAGAGGCCTGGACATAAGTTCCCGTACGACTCTCCAGGCTATTGCACAAACGTGTGGATTTGGACAGGATGCAGTTGGCAAGATGCTTGAGTCAGACGACTATGCTTCTGACGTTCGTGCTGATGAACAGGAAGCTGATGAGCTCCAAATTACAGGCGTTCCATTTTTCGTGATTGACCGCAAATACGGCATTTCAGGTGCTCAGGGAGAAGCCACATTCAAAGCAGTCTTGCAGGAGGTATGGACAAACGCAGATGGTGCGAAGGATCAGCTGTAACCCATACACCCAAGCGGGAATGCGAAAACGCATTGGATGTGAACTATAGAGTTATGCCTTGTGCAGATACTGATTTGGCCTGCTGAAGAATGTGCCACGCAGCTGCACTAAGGGAATCAGGAATCCTGATCCGTGTCTGTTTGCCGGAAAGTGATCGATATGTGAGCATAAGCTCAGTTTGAAAGGGTATACGCTCACCATTGTCACCCTGGCCATCAATTACCTCATAGGAAAGAGTGAAGTTCCCCTTAGAAGTTTTTAGTGAGCAACCATGCACACTCTGAGCTGACGCTTGAGCTGGAAAGAGAAGAGTCCACGTGGGTGAAGATTTCGTTTCGCGCAGGAAAAGCGTGATGATTGACTGCTCTGCATTCGCTTCGTTGTCGTGTTGGGTGGTCATGTCCTGAATCCTTGGATAATTGTGTATACCATCGTACGATATGGTGCATCGATTCTGGCAAGGGATCCAATGATGAGGCTATTTCCGTTCATATACTGCGCATGAACGAGTCCTTGTCGAGATACCCTCAACAGGAACTGTACTGGTAGATTCTCCTCTCATGTTTCAGCTATCTATTGCGAGAGTTCCACCTGCGGACCAAACAATGTCCGTTTACTGTCCAAGTTATTGACAGACAATGCAGTTACCAAGAATATGATGCACTTGGTGCAAGAAGCCCTGAGAGGGTGGGAGTTATATATGGCACTCCGCTTGGCAGAGGTGAATGACCTCCTTGCACGTGCACGCAAGGTATCACTTCTAGCTCAGGTTCCTACCTCCGGATTCCATGTTGGGGCTGTAGTTGTTTCGGAAAAAGGCATATATGAAGCATGCAATGTTGAGGCTGGACGGATTTCAGTTTGTGCAGAAAATGCTGCCCTGAATATGGCCAAAACAGCTGAGGGAGATGGTCTCTCAGTGCACACCATTGCAGTGTATGGAAGCTCACCAACGTGCCCCCCATGCGGCTCATGCAGGGATGTAATTCATGAACTTGCACGAGATGCACAGATAGTATTCCGGCAGGATGATAGACCAACAGTAACTGGTCTCCTGGACCTCTTTCCCTACCCTACGGATTTGACCCACATGAGTACAGTCATCCAGAATCACACGGAAGAGCCTGTGCTGGAATATCTTGCAGGGGCTGCCCGGGCAGCTTCCCGAAAGTCGTATGATCCATTCTCCCATCTCATGATTGGTTCTGCAGTCCAGACCAGACAGGCAGTCTATACAGGGTGTCTTGTAGCAAGTGGCGCTTGTGGGAGAGCAACCGTTTCCTCTGAACTCAATGCGTTGAACGCTGCACGCATGGCTGAAGGGGATGCTATGGAAGTTGAGAGGATTGTTACTGTTGGAAATGGCACTCTGCTTTCGCCAAGTGGAACAACACGCCAGGCACTCATTGAACTGGCTCCGAATGCAGTCATCATGTTTCCAGATCATGGACGGTATCGCACCATGAACGTCACTGACCTCCTGCCGTTGCCATTTGGATTGACTTCCTCTCGAGTACAGAGGGAAGGCATTGAGTAGCCTGCGCAAAGGCTTGCTGCTGAATTGAATAGTCCATTCCACATCTTTGGCAAGAGCATCCCGCAGATGCCAAAAACGCGGTACCGTCCGTGTAATGTTCAGGGGGCAGGACTATTGTGGCCCTAGAATGACGATACGGAAGAGTGATGTGTCACGATGAATTCAATCCTCCGTCGTTTTGGAAAAGGAACGACTGAACAGTTTCAGCGAACGCCTTCCTTATGGGATATGGCTGAAAAGGCGTACAACGATTTCTCAACTCCCAAGCTTTCTCTCAGGGCATTCAAGGCTGCATCTCTTCTTGAGCCATTGACGTGTACTTCGTGCAATGAAAAGGGATATGCCCTTTTGCGGTATGCAGACTATGTTGGGGTGGCAGCACGGTTTGGACTGAGTGATGGATTGACCGAAGGGAAAGTCCTGGAGCTCCAGAAGAGGGAAATGCAGGCGTGTGAAGAAGCAAGTTCTCATTCAGATGCAAGCATTCGCCAATCTGCTCTTTATCACCTGTGCATCGCAGCAGGAACGTATGGGGACAGGGAGCGGGCAGAACGTGCCTATCATGAAGCAATACAAACGCCATACCTGCACCTCAGTGAAGGGGATCTTGCCCGCATGCGGAGGTCGGCTGGACTCAAGGGAAGTGGTGCTATGTCACCTCAAATGCAGGCTGAACTGTGAACTGTAACCAATACAGAAGAGGAATTGCACTCGGGATTGACCTGCTGTTGAGGGTATGAATACAGGGTGCATTTGCAGACAGGGGTGCTCAGAGTGTTATCTCAGACTCAACCCGGTGAAGCTGCAATGCCAGACGTGGCAGTACAAATGGAACAAGAAAGACTGGGAGAAACTTTTTGCCAGTGCATCGATATGCATTCAGCTGACCATCTGTTGAATTGAATTTTTAGTTCGGGTGTAAAGCAGACCACTTTGGAGAAGATGCAAGTGTGTGGTTCCACCGAAATATCAACTAAGCCATCAATAGAAACTGAACTTGCACTTCTGCCATCAGTATTAACTGATAGGGGCCTGAGAGGACGTTGGCACCAATAGATTTATTGGTGATCGCAATGTAGCATCTCTTCGATTTCTCCGAATTGGATAAATTAGGATGCACCCCTTCTTGCTGGACATGAATCGTGTGGCGGAGGGATAGGGATTCGAACCCTAGAAGGCTTGCACCTTAACGGTTTTCAAGACCGCCCCGTTCGACCGCTCCGGCATCCCTCCGCACGTTACTTTCTAGTGTAACCGGGGGAAGTGGTGCTCGTGCAAAGACAGTGCAATACGGGGTGTATGGATCGGATGATTTTTAACAGTTCTGCATCAGCCAGACTCCTCCTTGTTTGTGTCCGTGATACTGGAATGAGCAAAGGCAGTGACGGGGTGTATGTATGAGCGTAAATTCAAGTCAAATAGCAGTCACTCCAGATACGCTCCTTGCTGCAGCCAGTGAACTGAAGAAATGTGCGGCTGAGCAACAGGCAATGTGCGCTCAGTTTTCTGATGTCGAACGACATCTTTCGAGTGAACTTGGCGAGACTTCAGCAAGAGGTGGTGTCAACGTATTTACTTCTCGGTGGAGTGAAGCTCTCCATCGCACAGCTGAAGGCATGTTGGCTCTGGCTATTGCACTTGAGGAAGCAGCAGCAGCATACATGGAAACAGAACGGCAGGTGAGTGGGGTTCGATCAGCATGATTGCTTCGGATTTGCACAATGTGCATGTGCTTGCAGAATGTCGCCAACAGATAGAGCGCTGGAAGACTTCGATGGAGCATGAGCCATTCCATCTCGATCCTGTCACCGAAACACTGCGTGTGTTAAGTGGAATCGCAGATGAACAGTCTAGACATGCGCATGTAGTTGGTGGGATTCAGCAAGTTGTTTCAAACTGGAAGGGTGTTGCTTCAATTGCTGCATTGCAGCACGTTTCCGGTATGCAGGAGCGATGTGCTGGGACTTCCACTGCAATCAGAGATGCCCTGGGTGCACTTCACGGAACACACCAGACTGTTGCCTCGTGTGAGGCAGAAAAACATCAGCTCATTGCACAAGCTATGAGTCGCCTGGATACGACGAGTCCGATAGATGATGCAGAAGTTTCCAGCACTCGACTTTTCATTGAGGAGGTACTCTCGCAACTGGAATCGCTTCGGTCCAGACAGCATGCAGAGATTGAGTCTCTTGGTCAGGAACTTGAGGGAATGGCTACCAGGGCTGATTACCTACCCTCTGCCCGAATTGGAAGTGTTGTCAATCCACGTACGGCCTATGAACACCTTATCAGGGAGTTTCATATCAAGGGCCTCTCACTCCGGGATACACGGGGATCTGACAACCGGGCAGCAGTTTGGAGCCTGTCTCAGGAAATTGCGGCACTCATTTCCTTGGCAGCTGTCCCTGGTGAGAATGTCTACGCTGTTGGCAAGCTGAGAAGAGTTCTTCGCATGTTGGTACCATACTGGGATGCCAAGCGTGGTGCATATCTTCCATACCCAGTGGCACATTCAACGAAGCACAGTCTTGCCTTCTACGATGATAATGCGTGGGTAGGCATAGATCTTGTCAATATATATTCCCTGACAGGGGAGAGAAAATTCCTTGTACGGGCAAAGCAGATTATGAAATTTGAGCGTACTGGCTGGGATATGCAAGGTGGGGGAATGTTCTGGAATGACACCCGCACCAAGGTCAGTGCTGCAGCGACAGCTGGTGCTGCACAGCTTGCCCTTGAACTCGCGAAGCATACAGGTAGTCAAGCTGACCTTGCATGGGGAATTCATACCTATTCCTGGACACAGCACAATATGTCCGCGCACAACTCACCGCTTATTGTGGATGGAAAGGACCATCATATCTGGAGCTACAATCAGGGACTCATGGTCGGAAACGCTGCACTACTCTACCAAATTACCGGGAAGGAGGAATACCTTCACCAGGGAGTCCGTCTTGCCGATGCAGCGATACATCACTTTGGAGATTTCGCTTCCCAGCCTGCAAAGTTCAATGCCATTTTCTTCAAGAATCTGCAGCATCTCAATTCCGTTCTTCCTACACCGAATGGCCGCTTCAGTGATGCTCTCATGGGGTATGCTGGCCGCTGTCAGGGAATGCACTCAGACTCTCTTATACAACGAAGTGGCTTTGTACAGGCCCAGGCATACGCTTCGACTTCCCTCCATCCCATTGCAGGAAAATGAGAATGTACAGGATTAGGAAATCTCGAATCCAGCAGCTTTTACATGCTCCCGTGCTATCCGTTCCTGCAGATGCAAACGGTCTTTCCGTTGCTGCTCTTCCAGAGCTCGAAGGTGGGAGCGAGATGCGAATGTAAAGTGACGAAGTAGCGAACGCTCCAGCTCCTTACGTGTGAACTGGAAAGGTACCTTCCCCGTTTTGGGGACTCCCATATTAGTGTCAAGAATCTCGTTTGCGCACAAAATCGCCTTGTCGAGATCCCTTCCACATGGTATGCACTTCACATAGTCTGCAGGACCACGGTAGGTGACAATTCTTTTGACCTCATACACGAGGAGTGCGTTGTCCTGTTCCTTCAAGCGGATGCTGACATTGTGCCCTATTCGGAAGGGCTGGGATTCAAGGAGTACAAACCCCCCTGCATACCGTTCAGGAAGATCCCTGCAGAACACCATGCCACGGAGTTCCTTCTTCCGATCAGGAAGTCGTGTCCAGTATGAGTGTGCCATGTGCATCAATTTCCCTTTCACATTTGTTCTTCTCCACTGTACTGCAGTGGCAGGTCACTATTCGATTTGGCTCTCAAGCTTCATGATAGGGAAGAGGGTGGAATTGACGGAATCACGTGTGCTTGTAAGTGAACGACTATCGACAATATACAAGAGACTTTGATTCCAACGTGCAGTGGCTGTTTCTATTAAAAATCTCCAGCGTGATCGGAGGGTGGGTAAACTCGTGGCAGGTTCAACTGCAAGCAAGGAACACTATTTGGGGACGTGAGTACTCGATGTGAACTTTGCTTTTCGCATGGGAAGTAGCTTCCGATGTCTCGATCGCAATTGGAACTAAATGTGAAGAATTTTGCCAGCGCAGTGTTAGGACCCTCCAATTGATTGTCCGAGACCCAGCAGCATACGGTGGACGCGATGCGCCCTGGAATGTGTCCTTGCAAAGCTCACACTGATCAACAACAATTGAGTCTTCTGGCCTAGTATCAAGGGATGGAAAGCGTTGAAACCCATGGACTCACGAAGGACTATGGCAGCAGCCATGGAATCTTTGATCTCGATCTGACCATCCACGAGGGAGAGATATTTGGGCTTGTGGGACCCAATGGAGCAGGGAAGACCACAACCATACGGCTTCTCATGAACCTCATTTGTGCCACACGTGGAAGCGCGACAGTCCTTGGCAGGGATGCTGTCCGCGACAGTGTCAGGATCAAGCAGGAAACGGGGTTCATGCCTGCAGAGGCTCCTGACTATCCGAATTAGACAGGAGCACAGATTCTCGATCTCCTATCTCATGTCCGGGGAGGTGTTGCTGATGCCCGCATTACAGAACTCGCAACGCAATTTGATCTCGATCTCAGAAGAAGATATCGCGAATACTCCCATGGAAATCGTCAGAAGTTGTGGCTTCTTCAGGCCGTTATGCACAGTCCGAAGCTTATTTTCCTGGATGAACCAACAAGTGGACTGGATCCTGTCATCCAACAACGATTCAGGTATCTCATGCGGAGCCTGCGTGAACAGGGCACGACGATAGTCCTCTCCTCGCATGTTCTCCCCGAAGTTCAGGAGCTTTGTGATCGGGTAGGAGTGTTCCATGGTGGGAAGCTACGACAGGTGGGCACGATGGAGGAACTCCTCATCGAACGGTCCCTCAGGGTAGCTGTCCGCATTGAGGGCAAAGTGGACCGTACAGCACTGGAACACCTTCCAGGACTGAGCGAGCTCTATATGGAAGATCACCGCATCACATGTACTCTTGCAGGCACCATGACACCGTTTCTTGATGCAGTCCGACCTGCAACAATCCTCACTATCGATTCTGCGGAGAAGAGCCTTAAAGAGATCTTCCTCACTGAGTTTGGGAACTTCAAGTAACCTGACACTTTTTCTCTGGTCCATGCGTCGTCACTGGCTCGGAGCTGTCCTTGCCGGGTTTGGACTTGCAGTCATGATTGGGACAACTGCTCCAGCCTATCTTGCTTCTGCGCACGCTCTTGGCCTGTCCCTTTCCGAACTCGCAAAGCAGTCACAATCGGTTGCAGATAGTGTTGCAATTCTCACTGGTCCAGCTGATCGACTCGATACGATCGGGGGGTACCTGAGCTACAAAGTCTTTGCACTGTAGGTCTCATCGTTGCAATCTACGTTGTCATCCAGGGGATTGCCATTAGCCGTGGAGGAGAACGCAAGGGTCTCGATCAGCTCTGGATCAGTACAGGTCTTGGCCGCACAGAAGTATTTCTTGATGCATGCAGTGCAATGATCGTGACTTTGCTTGCACTTCTTGTCATGGTGTATATCGGAACTGTGATAGGTGGAGCAGTCTCACAAACAAATCTTGTGGGAAGTGCAATACTCCAGGTGGTTGCAATAGGGGTCATTGCTGTCACAGCACTTGGCTTCGGTATTCTCCTTGCCCAATTCTTCGCTACCACACGAATGGCCACAGGGATTGCCTGTATTTATCTTGTGGCGTCATATTTCATTGCGAATGCATATCAGTCATTCGGCTGGCCCAGCTGTCTCAAGTTTGTCTCACCGTTCTACTACTATCAGGATGCACGGAGCCTTGTTCCGGGTCTCGTTCTTCATCCACTCATGCTTTTCATTCCATTTAGTGCAAGGTGTGCTGCAATCGTTGTTGGTGGCTTCCTGTATTCGAGGCGGGACATTGATGGTGTGGTGTTCCATCTAAAGCAGGGTGCAGCTGTCAATCACATTCCATTCCATCGGAGTAGACTTTCACGTCGTACATTTACCACAAGTTGGCTCACTGACCAAAAGTGGGGGATTCTTGGCAAGACAGGACGTTTGCATACGATCCTTGAACGTTCAGGTGCAGTTTCCCATGTGCAAAGTGCCATCGTTGATTCGATCTTTGCGTTCGCTGCCCTCCTCATGACAGCCTGTGTTGTTACTCTCGTTGCCTCGTGGTCCCAAGAGGCGTCAAGTTCCCGGATTGATATCGATTTCAGTCTTCCAATAACGGAAGTACGGTATGTGATGGAACGAACCTTGCAACTTGCAATAGTGGCATTGGGTTTTGCATGTGCAGCAATTCTGGGCATTGTTATCGGATCACACTTTGGCAAGTTCACCGTTGCTGGAGGTGGAATTTTTCGGGCATGGTGGGACATCGTGCTCATTGCTGGGGCAGTAGGAGGTGTTGGAATAGCATCAGCTGTCATATTGCGGACGCCCACTGCAATTGTTGTTCCCATACTCCTTATGGCAGGGAGCTACGGATTCATGATTGTCAGTGATGTTCTCAAGTGGCCCAAGTGGATAACAGAACTCTCCATTTATAGTGCCTTTGGGACTCCATACCTCAAAATGCCAGATCTTCAGGGGATCCTCTACCTTGCAGGACTGTGGCTTGCAGGAACTGTACTTGCTGTATGGTGCATGCATCGCCTGGACCGCACGACCACCTGACACGCTTCGCTTCAGTTAGAGTGCCCATCCCTGGTAGATGGTAGGTGAATGATGCTGTGCAGTTGCAGCAGTTGCATAGGTGCTGAATGCCTGTACTGCAGCTGCCTGCGTGAGGAGCCAGCCAGTGGCAGCAGTGTTGACTGGACCTTCATGTACCACTCCGGTTCCTTTTACCATGTGGTTGTACATGACAGTTGCCCACCTCTGCATGGCTTTGAGGTATTCGGGCCTTGGAGAAATGGTATTGAGATTGGCAAGGCTTCGCATGAAGATGGATTCAAAGATGGGCGGCTCTGCAGCCATGCGACTTCCCGTATCAAGGTATGAAAGTGTCCTTTCGGCAAGTGCATTGGCAGCATCGAGATAGTCTTTATTGCCAGTTGTTGAGAACAGTGATGCATATGTGGCGATAACGAGTCCCTGGTTGTATGACCAGATTGCTGGGCTTACAGTGCCATCAACTGAAATGTGGTCTCCTATGAGTCCATTTTTGAGTGTGAGCGTATTTACTGTCCACGCGATATATTGTTCTGCCCTGTCCTTGTACAGAGGTTTGCCTGTTATGCGGTAGAGTTCTGCATTGAGAAGGGCAGCTCCTCCTGTACTTACTGCATTTCTGTCAGTGCCGCTTGACGGCTCCTGCCAAAATACACCACCCGGAGATGGATAACGTTGATTCCTTGACCAGCCAGTAGCTTCGAATGTGGCAACCCGTTCTGCCTGTGTCAAATATGCATGGTTGTGTGTAAGGCTATATGCATCGAGGAGATCCATGCCCATCCATGCATTGTCGTCATATTTCTTAACGCCACCACCAAAGATGAACCATCTCCCTCCCGGGTAGTACCCACCGTGCGCACTGTCCCAGTAGTCTGCAAGGTTCGACATGTGTTGGGCAATGGAGTTGCGGAGAGAGGGTGGCATATTGGGAAGACGCCCAAGTCCAAGAAGTGCAGCCATGCCCTGCGACTCAGGCCATGCAGTTGCAGGACCAACATACAGCCCCCTGAACGATCCATTTGCTGTTCCGAAACACTTTTCAAGAGCTGCGAAAGATTTCCTTGCAGCTTGTGAAGCCTGTGCAGGAGTAATTGCAGATTGAGTTCCCGGTGGAGGACTAACCTTGCAGCTTGCGGGAATTGTTCCATATGGGGTGGAGAAAGTCCGGTACGCCTGAAAGCCAAGGTACGAAGCAGCAATCACTGTCACAGCAACCGCAATGCGCCTGAGACGGTACCCTAGCTTACTCTTCGGAATCTGCACTTGAGTTGGTACCACATCGTGGCCTTCCTCAGGATTGGATTGTGTCACGTGATCTGCCATATCTCCCTTCGACTGTAGGTAGATCGTATCGGGATCTTGCGGACAGTTCACGGACAGAAGTGCTGGGAGTGTGACTGGTACGGGAAAATAGTACTGCCCACTGTCCACTGTCCGTGTCCTGTCCGCCCTGTCACTGCACGATCAAGGTATGGAGGATGGTGGGCTACAACCAAAGAGGGAAGAAGTCCAGACTGCAGGGTTTGGAGCACAACGGACACAAACCTCATTCCGGCAGGCACTTCTGACATTCGCGGAGCAGACCCATGGTCTATTTCGCTCTGGAATCACAGTACGCTGCGTGGAACGTTCACTTCGGCTCAGTCTCGATACCAAAGTGTTGCCATCATCACTTCGTGTGAAGGAAGGATATTGGTCAGCAGATCCTGGTCAGCAGGACAGATCCTGCCTGTTTGATGCACCAACGACAACGATTGTCATGAAGCCTGGGAGCATGTCACTCCTTGGTGAATGTACACAAGGTGAGCAATCCCGGCCCGAGGTGCAAAAGGCAGTCAGAAACCTTATACGGGATCTTGTGCAATGTGGCGTCGAGGCAATTCAGATGTCATACAGCAACACCAACGAAATGGATAGTGGTCAATCTTCACAGGATCCCCTCAGGGATGCACTTGCCGAGGCAGTAGCACGGTACAGGGAACGGGAATGTGCAACATATCTTGGTCTTTCTCACATGGTGAATCATGAAGTGGATGGGTATGGCATTGCAGGGAATCGCTATCTTGGGACATATATGGGTATTCTCGGTACTCTGGGGAGGCTTCCCGCCATGAATGGAAGAAGGACCAGTGTCGAAGTGGTTGTGGACGAGCTTCTCGATGCAGGTGCCCTTCCCCAGACACTCCCTGATGTCATTGCGAGGATGTTTGCGCACACGATGCAAGGTGGGGATGGAGCAGCCCATCCAACTGAGGCCATGCGTGCACGATATGAAGATGAGATTGCTGTTGCAGTGGATCGGGGTGATGGCAGTGGACGTGAATCCCTGGACCTTGATCCCTACCATCGAGGACAAGTCATTGCAATCCATATCATGGATTCCCTTCGTGAAGAGAGCAGGACCCGACGAGTTGTAGCCATTCCAGGGTGGGAAACACAACAGATAGGTCTCACAGGATCCACTGAGGGTACGACCTATCATAGGACCCTTTCCTCTGGAACAACATTCCCCTTGATGTCGTGAACGTGTATGTCAGGAGCGTGTGAGGAGAAGTTCAAGCTGCCTTGCATGCTCCTCGAGATGTCCAACGAGAAACTCATCCACAATGCGGGACATCGGCATGGGGCCAAGCGTTTCATGAAGGCCAGTGGCTTCCCATCCATCAGGAGGTAAATCCGCAATGAAATTCCGCAATTCATCAAGTTCAGGTGCAATCTGTTCCATGATTTCCTGTGGGGATCGGGCTGCATCGCGGATGATGACTTCCTTGCGGTGGGGATCTTGCTTCGTCCTTCCGAAGGGAACGGGCTTTCCATTGAACGTGTCGGCTACCATTGATGCTTCCCGGAGCCAATAGGATGGAAACTCTCCAATATGTGCAAAGACATTGCCCGCACTCCATGTTTCTGAGCCGGTTGGATCAGGGTCAGTCTGGGCATCTGGTGCATACGTGGACGATGCAAGCTTTGTGAGTTGCTCCCTCACGACCTCAAGTCGTGCGAGGAAGTCATCCCGGGGTTCGTCATGCAGTTTCATGGATAACTCCCTGTGGTCGAAGTTCGTGAAGCTCAGGTCCTCGAACAATGCGATTTGAGATTGACCCGAGCCGATCGACAGAGAGTGTCACGACATCTCCTTCCTTCAGCCAAGGATATCTGGTCGTTCCGTGAACAAGGGATAGTTCATAGATGCATCCTGTTCCACACGTCCCTGAACCGATAACATCTCCTGGTTTGACAACTGTGCCCCGGGAGGCATATGAGATGAGCTCAGGAAAGCTCCAGTAGATATCTGCAAGCGATGCACGGGAATACTCTTTTCCATTGACTGTTGCAGTCATTGTGAGATCGTATGAATGACCCTTTACGAGATCAGTAAGTTCATCTGGTGTTGTCATCCAGGGACCAAGGGTTGTGGCAAAGTCCTTTCCTTTTACGGGGCCCATACTGAGTTTCATTTCTCTTCGCTGGATATCACGGGCACTCCAGTCATTCATGATGCAGTAGCCAGCAATGAGTGATTGAGCCTCCTCCGGAGTGAGGTTCGTACCTCCTCCGCCGAGAATGGCTGCGACCTCGAGTTCATAATCGAGTTCATGTGTACCGGGAGGAACAGGGATATCTGCATTTGGAGCTGTTGTTGCGTAAGGGTTTGTGAAGTAGAAGACAGGAAGGTTGTACCAATCTGGTTCCATATCGAGTCCACGTTGTTTTCGTGCAGTTTTTACGTGCTGCTCGAATGAGTAGAAGTCCCTGATGGTTGGTGGATTGGGGATGGGAGAAAGAATGGTTGCTGCTTCATAGGGAACAGTGAGATATGGATGGACTGCTGCAGAGCGTGCAGGTTCCTCGAGATCTGTTCCATGAGTCCGGAGGAGATCGAGTAGAGTGGTTTCTTCAGGGAGTGCATGGAGAACATCACCGATGAGGATGCCACACAGGGGGGATGAGTGGTGTTCGGTAGTGAACGTTACCCAGCGCATGTGTTTTCCTCCAAATGGTATTCCTGTACATCTGTCATAAGCTGCCTACCGATAGTACTGCTCTGCATCAAACATCAGGAAGTATTGAAGTGCACGATAACGTGATGCTGGAGAAGTTAGGGAATACTCGTTGATCCACCCTGGTCAGCATTGTGCCATGAGAAGGGGTAGGTTGGATCAGAAATGTCGATTGCAGACTGTGTGCGTCCAAGTGGACGGAAGGTGTCAACCATGACAGCGAGTTCATCAGTCACAGGCTCTCTGCTGAGGGACGCTTCGACAGCTCCAGGCTGTGGACCATGGGGAAGCCCACCCACATGGTGGGTAAACGAGCCCTGGTGTATTCCCCGTCGTGCCTGGTAGTTCCCGTCCACGTAATACAGCACCTCATCAGAGTCGAGATTCGAATGATGATACGGCAGAAACAGTGCTTCAGGATCCCAGTCTAGCTTTCGTGGGACGAAGGAACAGATGACAAGGTTCGGAGCCTCAAAGGTCTGGTGAATGGGTGGAGGAACATGGAATCGACCAGCACGTGGCTCGAAATCATGGATATTGAAGCAGTATGGGTACACTGTGCCATCCCAGCCAATGATGTCGAAAGGATGGTTGTCGAGTTCGTATGTTGAGAACCGCTGGGAACGCTTTACGAGGAGTTCAACTGCTCCCTCCTCATGTTCAAGCTCCTCTGGTCCACGGACATCACGCTCACTGTACGGTGCAATCTCCGTAAGTTGGCCATTGTACGCCCTGTACCGGGCAGGGGACTCAACGAGGCCAGTGATTTCAAGGCAGAGGATGCGTGGTTCTGCAGCCAAATCGATCTCAAGTCGATAAATTGTTCCACGGGGAATGACACAGTAGTCATGTTCCCGGATTGCAATGCGGCCAAATTGTGAATGAAGGATTCCTGAACCCTTGTGAAAGAACAACACTTCATCTGCAGAGCCATTCACATACAGTCGGGATTGTCCTGAATCAGGGACAGCAATGCCAATGCGGATATCATCGTTGGCGAGTAGCCAGGTGCGATGTTCGATCACATTGCCACCACGGGGAAGATCCATCCCCTTTAAGTGTGCCTGCCTGTGTGCATCCTCGTGCACTGGAGGCGAGATGTCCTCGTTCCCGGGAGTAATCTTGTGCGTTGATTCCGGAAGATGTGTGTGATACAGGAGTGAGGAAGGGCCACTGAAGCCAATCCTTCCGAAGAGCTCTTCATATGCAAGATTTCCCGAGGGACGGAACTGCATGTGCCGTTTTGGCGGTATGACTCCGAGTGTACGGTATGGTCTCATGATGTGTGTGCTCCTTGTCCTGGCTAGACGAGGTTGCCCCGGGCTTCCTGCTCACGCTCGATACTTTCAAAGAGAGCTTTGAAGTTCCCCTTGCCGAACCCCTTTGCTCCCTTGCGCTGTATGACCTCAAAGAAGAGTGTAGGGCGGTCTGTGACGGGTCGTGTGAAGAGTTGGAGAAGATACCCATCCTCTTCGCGGTCAACGAGGATGTTGAGACGCTGGAGCTCATCGATGTCCTCCTCGATGCCTGAGGAATGCTCACGCAGAGTGTCGTAGTATTCATTCGGTGTAGAAGAGAGGAATTGTACACCTCGATCACGCATTGCACTGACAGTACTGATGATGTCATCAGTATGTAGCGCAATGTGCTGAACTCCTGCTCCTCGATAGAACTCAAGGTATTCCTGGATCTGCGACTTCTTGAGACCAACAGCAGGTTCATTTATTGGGAAGGTAATCATTGTCTTCATGTCACGGGTTACCTTCGAGCGGAGTGCAGAGTATTGTGTGGCGATGTCATTTTCATCAAACTCCTGGAATACAGTGAATCCGAAGACTTCACTGTAGAAGTTTACACAGCCATCCATTTTCCCTTTGTCAACATTGCCAACTGTGTGGTCAATGAACCGGACTCCAACACTCTCTTTTCCACGGGTCTCTTCCCGGAACCCTGGCCAGTGGATACCTGCATAATCATCACGGGCCACGAAGTGATGAACGGTGTCCCCATACGTTGCAATTGTGGCATACGTGAGATTTCCAGACCGGTCACTGGCTGTGGTTGGCTCCTGAATGCCCTTGGCTCCCCGAGCTGTTGCTGCACGGTACGCAGCTTCAGCATCATGAACACGCAGGGCAATTGCCTTAACCCCGTCACCATGGAGGGCAATGTGTTGTGCAATCGGTCCTTCAGGTCCAAGGGGAGATGTGAGGACTATGCGGACCTTCCCTTGTTCGAGGACATATGATGCCCGGTCCCGAATACCAGTCTCAGGCCCGCCATAGGCAATGACAGTAAATCCTAACGCCCGCGAGTAGAAGTATGCTGCCTGTCGGGCATTTCCCACGAAAAGTTCAACATGGTCGGTTCCCAGAAGTTCCGGAAATGCCAGACGCTCAGATGATTCAGTTGCGGGAGTATCAATTGCCATGTGGTGCTCCTTCCCTTGCTCCACAGCAGGCTATGTAGTCGCTGCACGATGTTGTTCCATTTGTATTGTACGAGATGCTCACGATACAGTATATGAACGCCTCTCTATCGCTTCATGCAGTCTGTATGATGGATACACGTCACCATGAGTGGCACGTTCTTCCCGGGGAGGTGGCTGAGAGGCTGAAAGCGCCCGCCTGCTAAGTGGGTGAGGGGTTTACACTCCTCCGAGGGTTCGAATCCCTCCCTTCCCGCCACGAGGGAGGACGTTCGCAGCCGTGAGCTATATCCCAGCCTTGACCTTGTTTTTCCGCTTTCGTCGTCCCCGCCGGATGCGCGTTCTCCACAGACCGAATACGACAAGCCAAAGAACCACACTCAGTCCAATCATCGACTCATTGTGTGTGAGGGAAAGTACATGAAAGCCAGCCATTTTTGGGGACATTTCATACCAGAAGAGGAATGCAAGAACAGTGGAGACGACAAATGCAAATCCTGTCGATCGAAATACTGTGTCACCAAGCGCAGTTCCAAGCGAACTTTCCTTGGCGAAGATGATGTACATGATGAACATCACAAGTGCAAGTGCACCAACCCCATAGACCACAAAAGAGTTGGATGAACCGGTAGATGCAAGTATCTGGAAATAAACACCCATGATGTTCTAGAGTACGATACACAGGCAATTTTGGGGAGATTCAATGATTCCAGTGGTGGAACATCACTCACATGTTCAGCATGAACTCTTGGGTGAACCACATCAGAGTGTCCTGCCCACCCAAAATGTTGTTGCAGTTGGCATGCCCGTTGGTACGGTACGAGATCCACTTCTTCCTTCACCGACCATGTCAATCCGATGTGGTGGAAACTTCCACCCGGTAACACGAACATCGTTTGCACTCTGGTGCGCAGGAAGGTCCCCTATGCCGGTTGAGACAGTCCGTGCAGAGGGAATCAAACACACTGGAGCCCCATGCTCAGAAGTGGATACGGCATTAGATGAATTGATACAGGCGGGGCTGCTTCGCAGCTGGAGTTCGACTTCTTCTGGGAATCGAGAATTGCTTCGCTCACTTCGAATCATACCCACTGGTGTTGGACTTGGATCAGTACCCCATGACCCTGAACAGTTCCGCATAGCTCGTGACCTTGAACTCGACAATGGAGGAGGAATTGCGTTTGTCGGAGGGATCATGTACAGCGTTTGGGCTGCAAGTGATGGTGCGTGCTATCTGGATGAGGCTGTGAACGCAGTGGTCGTATCCCTTGGAATCAATGAGGATGACGTTTGGCAGAACATCGGGAACGATATTCCTGGAATACTCGAAATCCGTGCATGTTATCTCGAGGTACGTCCCAATGGCTGAAGAGCAGGTGTACACCTCCAAGGCATTTGAGACATGGGACAAGCTCATGGAAGATACTGGTGCACTTATTCCTGTTGGACCAGGTGAAGTCGAGATTGCTATTCAGGCACTCGATTGGCTCAACAAGCGTCGAAGGGAGCATGAGGAACAACGGCTCGAGATCCGTGCATCGGAGATGTTTGAGCAGAAACGCGGGGCCATTTGTGCAGCACTCATCAAGGCTGCGCACATGGAGCGTATCGATGTGGGTGCTATTCCGGATGCTGAGTATGCTGATGTCCTTCGACAAAGATCCCGTGTGCCAACGCAGGAACAAATTGCACTGTACTGGGTACTTACTGGAGCTGCTCCGCCAGAACGAATCCGGATTGACCGTCACTGGGTTGAGGCAACAGCAGTCAATCTCGACATTGAAATTCGTAGGCTTGCCTCAAAGCGAGGTGAAAAGATTCCCCTTGACGTGCAGGGAGCCAGATGGAATCTCATCTTCGCTATTCATCCAACTCCTAAAGAGGCAAAGCTTCTTGGTCTGGAATATATCCTGTCGGGATGGGACGAGGAGCGTGCCCGTTCACTCTACTACGGGTATGAAGCACTACGATGTGCAGTACAGCAGGCACGGGCAGCTGAACGTCTTGAGATGGAACGGCTTGCTCATGAACTCCCGCACGTACAGCGTGGACTTGCCCACTTTCTCGCACCATACCGCAACCGCTTCGGACAACCACTCCAAGGTCATGTGGCTGCGTACTGGTCGCTTACAGGAACAGTCCCACCTCGCGATTGGAACAGGTGGAAGGTTGTTCGTACTGTGAAACGGCTCGAACGACACAGGAGGACGCCAGTCAACATTGCCGATGCACTTGAGCGAGTTTGTGACATCGTTCAACTGCCAAAACGTGATGCATCTCCCCTTCCACCTCCAAATGTAAAGCCACACTTCTGGCGTCTGCCGAAGACTGTTGCCTGGGGAACTCCACCATTTCGATACATGGAAGCAGTGACACCTTGGCCAAATGAAAGGAGTCCCTTTGATCCCACAGCAGCAGATTCAAATTACGCTCCAGAGATTCGATCTGCTTGCTACAAACCAGCAATGGCAGGGAAACTCACTATCGGAGACCGGTTCCTTGGAGCTGATGGCTGGTACTATGTCTTCGTTCCCGAAGCACGCTCTCCGCATGGGAAGTCCACACCAATGGGTCGGATCATCATGAGACGGGGCAAATACTACGATGAAATTCCTGTGTGGCTGAGCTCTGAGTCCCCCCGTGCATTGTGGGACAAACTCAAAGTACGGAGAGCTCTTCCCGATGCTTATGCCAGAGAATTTCCGAATGCGATTTTGGGCAATGAAGAGGCACTCCATGATTTCTGGAGTACAGTGGGCTTCAATCCGGTTGGATATGTTGTCGGGCTTGAGAGGAAGGCACCAGGACTCAATCGTGGTGAAGTGGAAACACCTTCATCCCCCACTCCTTCGAAGCGTCCAGCACTGGGAGTTGGGCTCGAGTAGAGGAAGGTCAGTACTCCTCGTTGTTGTCCGTCAAGTGCTCATCGATAGCCTTGAGCATCATCTCGTAGAACATGTCCCTTTCCCTGGTATCAGTTTCTGGGCTCACTTCCTCATTCCGTTCCCGGTGGAGAATCCAGGGTGGGACTTCTGAGTACACGATGAGCTGTCCAACACGTGCATTCAGGGTTGTTGGTACGGCTTCTTTTACTTCAATAGAGACTCGTACGCGGGAACCTGTGTGGTCAAAGAGTTGCCACGTGACTTCCCATCGAATACTACCGTCGACGCTGCGAACTGCATGCACCCGCTCACGGCGGTACTGTTCACCAGAAATGCGATATCGAGAAAGGAGCTCCTCAACGCGATCCGAGATGTCGTTTGCAATCCAGCGGACCAGAGACGGGGCTCGATTCGAAAGATCTGGCATTGCAAAACCATACGTTGTATGTTCCTGATCTCCAACTGCATCGACAGTATTGGCATGACGTCTGCAGTAGCACTTTCCATTGACAATAAACTGATGTTCCGGACACCACGAAGTCTTGCATTTGCGGTTTCGTCGATCAATGTATGCGCAGGCAACACCTGTTGTGTTCGAACATCCTGGTGCACTGCAGGGGAGTTCACCAACGAGTGGACTTGATGGTGAACTCCCTTGTGGAAATGCAGGCGAGGGATCTCCCTGAGTGGAAGTTGACTTACGCGAAAAGAGGCCCATGGTTTCTCCTTACCCTCTCAGGGATGATGCGAATCACTTTACTGTGGCACTCTCTTCACGATCCTTGGCAATTCCATCCCGGATGTGAGTAACCATGTCTGAATAGAAAGCCTGGCGCTGGGATTCATCTGCATGCGCATGAACACCCTTTGGATGTGCATCATTCGTGGCGATCCAGGGTGGTGTGGCAGAATAGACCCGTGCGTTTGAGACACGAGCTATGACCACAACTGGCTCTCGTTCATCCACCTCGATTGTGACTCGCAGTGTTGAACCGGTCTGGTTGAAGAGCTGCCATGTCATTTCCCACCTGATAAAACCATCGATACCTCGTACAGCATGAACAGGTTCACGCTTGAAGAGTTCATCCGGCCTGTGTACCCCGTCAAGTAGTGTGCGGATTGAGCCATCAAGGTCATTACTTATCCATCGAACAAGGTTCGGCATGCGATTTCCAATGTCAGGGAGAGCTGCACCATATGTAGTGATCTGAATTCCACCGATCGCTTCAATAGTGTTGGCATGTCGCCTGCAGTAGCAGTGGCCGTCGAGCACTATCTGGTGCTCAGGGCACCATGCAGTTGTACATCGATCATGACGCCGGTCCACATATTCACAAGGTGCAGCAAGCATGGAAGTGCATCCTTCCTCATTGCAGGGTCGTGTCCCCTCAATGGAATGCGGAGATTCTTGCGTGATCGCTTCAGTGGTTTCAGCGTCTTGGGGCTTCTTCCAGCGTGAAAACATCGTAAACGGGCTGCCTCCGACATGTGCAGTAAGTTGATGAACTGATACTATCTCACCCGACTAAGGAATGTGGGGAGGTGTGTCCAATTAGTTCATGCTGAAGGGAGCAGGAAGCACTTTTCGTTGGGTTGCAATCGTTTGTTGTATACGGGCAGCAAGAAGGTATCCAATGAACCTTCCCGATTCTTCAGCATCGTGCCGTAGGGGTCGTGTGCTGTCGATGAGCTGATCGAGTTGCGCATGCATGTCTGGGACAAGCACGGCATGTGTACATTCAGGAGTGAGACCTGACTTCGTGCCAATCCTTTCAAGAAATCGAAGGAAACCTTCAGGGTATCCGCCATACTGGAGCATCTGCCGAAGCAGGGAACGTGGTGCTACGTCAAATTCAGGGCAAAATGTCTCGATAAGTGTGCGCACTGCAGCTGCCTGCTCGGAATACATTCGGGAAACATGGTTTGGTGAGCCGAGGATCTGCTCTGGATTTGGTATTCCAAGTGCAGTCACGAAGTCCTCAAAGAACAACTGTGTTCCATATTCCACAATGCCTTCGGCAAGGTAATCCGATGACTTCGGGTGAGGAGTACCTTGGGGCAGTACTGCGTGCTCTTGCATTGAGTGCACTGCGTGGAGAAGTTCATGAAGCAGATTGGTGAGTCCATTACGCACTTCTGCAATGAGATGTTGCCAGCGCATACCAGGTGCAATGCCCATTGACTGGAGGAGCGTTTCGTGCGTGTACTCCTCTAGTGCATTGACAAATGCTACGGGAACTGAAGGACAGGTGCTGCCTGCATCGGCGTGCTGATGTTCCTCACTTACCAAGGTAAGAGCAGGAATGGTGCATCGTGGACGGATGAGTCGTTCGAAGACAGTTGGGGCTTCTTCAAGAACTGTTGGCAGCTGAGATGCATGTGTTTCGACACAGCATGTGCTGTGAGACGGGCTTGCAGTGAGTTGGGCGTCGTCTGGATCGTGAGCAATCATGCCACTTCTCCCATATGATGAACTTCCTTCATCATATGGGAGATGGGTCGAGGCCTGCCAGTGGGTGGGGCCAGAAGTGCAAAAGACTACTGAGCTGGTGGTGTAGGTGGGGCAACATCAACAAGCAGACTTGGTGGAGTTCCTGCTCCACAGTTTGGGCACTTGTACTGGGTGTCCTGCGGAACGTATGCCTGGGAGCAGAATGGACAGACAATGGGACGTTGGTGTGCCTCAAGAACGGCATGGCAATGGGGGCATTGGAGTTCCTCTCCCTTTACGGGGACGAAGTCCTGATGGCAGTTCGGGCAGGTAATGGGAGTCGTAATGTTGTTGACAATAGTTCGCGTTCTGCCACTGCCAGTGGAAATGAAGAAGGGGAGAAAGGCAAGATTTGGGACTCCACCTGCATACGATCCAGTACTTCCAGCTGCTGCCAGGGGAACTGCACTTCCGGCAATTTTTCTGGATACTCTCCGAGTGAAGTTTCCATGTCCAACTTTGTTTTCACCCTTTCCCAATGCACCCAGCACAATGACGAGAACTGCTATGAGGAATACAGCAAGGACTGAGATGACGACGACAATTGCAGTAAGACGAATTGCCTTCGCCGTGTTCTCCATTTCATATCCATAGGAGAAGAGATATACGCCAGCGATGTAGACAATGGCGAGAGGAATGATGATAGCGATGCCTTCACCCTGGGGCAGAGCCTGCTGAGAGAACGTTGCGTATGCTGTCAGTCCACCCACCACGAGGGCAATGATGGCAAGGACTGCACCTGGAATGAGGAACTGCAGTGGACGACCCGGATGGGAAGGATCGCGATGCACGCTCGTTACATGCTGCGCACGGTTGATGAACGAATATGACGGTGGCGGAGCGGCATTCCCGGCTTGTTGGGGTAGCGAAAGGGCAGGAGGTGATGACGGCGATGGTGTATTCATCATTTTGTTGGATCTCAGTGTACTCACACGGTATCAGGTACGTACTTGATTGGGAAGACACATGACAATCGGGATTGGGAATGGGTGATCGGGGTATCATCGTGCTTATGCAGTTCAGCATCAAGGAGGCGCTCATGGCTGATACAGATGTGCAACGACTGAAGGTTCTTGAGGGATCGACATTCATGGTGAGTGACCTCACTGGTGATGTCAAGGCACCCTCAGATTCTGGACTGTTTTTCAATGACACCCGATTTGTTTCCTCATATGAAGTGACCATCAATGATGTCCCGTGGGAAGTGCTCACTTCATCTGAGGTGGATTACTTCTCCGCTGCAATGTTCCTCACGAATCCTGCGTTGGGCGAGGTGAAGCCTCATACACTGTCGCTCCAACGTCATCGGTTTGTTGGTGGAGGTGTTCATGACGATATCGTTATCCAGAACCACAACAACCATCCAGTGGACCTCACAATTCGCATTGCGATTGCCTGTGATTTTGCTGACCTCTTCGAGGTGAAGGACAACAATCTTGACAAGGCAGGAACGTACGAGGAGCGCCACGATCCTGATGCTTGTGAACTTCACTTTGCGTACACGAATCCTCCTTTCAGTGCTGCAACCCGTATCACCTTCACTGCAAAAGGCAGGATCGAGGGAAATGCGATGGTGTTTTCCGTACATCTTGAAGGAGGTGGAACGTGGAAAACGTGTGTGAAGTTCCATCTGCACGCACAGGAACGTCACTATTCTCCTGTCCGGCAGTGCGAATCATTTGCAACAGACGAGCATATGGCTGAACTCGTTAAGTCACGTTGGCAGGCAGATGTACCCACTATCACGAGTAGCTCAGAGACCGTGCACGATGTTCTGCAGCAGTCCGTCATTGATCTTGCAGCACTTCGTCTTGAGGCAGAAATCGATGGACACCGTTTCTTTCTTCCTGCTGCAGGACTGCCATGGTTCATGGCCATTTTTGGTCGGGACACCCTCATTACCTCGTACCAGTCACTGTGCGTAGGGGCTGACCTTGCCAAGGGTGCACTCCATTCCCTCGCGACACTGCAGGGAACAGCAGTGGACGACTTCAAGGATGAAGAGCCAGGAAAGATTCTCCATGAACTTCGATTCGGTGAACTCAGTGTCATTGGAAAGAAGCCTCAGCGTCCGTATTATGGTTCTGTCGATTCCACCATGTTGTACCTCATGCTCCTTGGCGAGTATTGGCGCGTGACAAACGATGTGGAAACTTGTATGTCTCTCAAGGACACAGCACTTCGTGCGCTTTCCTGGATCGATGAGTATGGTGATGCAGATCATGATGGGTTTGTGGAGTACGGAACGAAGTCGAAAGAGGGACTTGGAAACCAGGGGTGGAAGGACTCATGGAACAGTGTGCTGTACCATGACGGCCGATTGGCAGAACGACCCATTGCCCTGTGTGAGGTGCAGGGGTACGTGTATGCAGCAAAGCGGGCACTTATAGACATTGCTTCTGAAGTATGGAAGGATACTCGGCTCGCAGCGAAACTCCGGGATGAGGTGAAGGCACTGTACGATGCCTTCAATGAGCGATTCTGGATCGATCGCAAAGGCGGGTACTATGCAATGGCGCTCGATCATGACAAGAGGCAGGTTGATGCAATGACATCAAATATGGGTCAACTGCTCTGGACGGGCATTGTTCCTGAGGACAGGGCAAAGTTTGTCGTCAAACAGCTCATGTCTGACGAGATGTTTTCTGGATGGGGCATTCGAACGATGTCGAGTCATGACAAGGGGTACAATCCCATCGAATACCACGATGGAACTGTGTGGCCCCATGACAATTCCCTCATTTGTGATGGACTTGTTCGGTATGGCTATTATCACGAAGCTGGCAGGATAGCTGCAGCTCTCTTTGAAGCTGCAACATACACTGACAATCGGCTTCCGGAGACCTTTGCAGGGTATTCACGGGAGTCAACCAAGGTGCCAGTACGGTATCCAAGTGCATGTAGTCCACAAGCATGGGCAACAGGTACTCCATTCCTCCTTGTCTGGTCACTCCTGGGTGTACATATCGATGGAGAAGTAGTGACGATACACCCGCATCTTCCACAGGAGTTCGGTGAAGTTGTGCTCGATGGAGTTAGTATTCGAGGTGCTCGATACCGAATTGCTGCACAGGGCACCCACGGGACAGTCAGTATAGCTGACAGTCAGTAGGAGATGGGACACGTGGTAGAAGGTGGGGCAGTCGAGAACATTACTCCCCACGTCAAATGTATTCGTGTACCCATACCGGACAGTCCACTCAAATGGACATTCGTGTACCTCATTGATGATCCAGAGGGTCCAATTCTTATTGATACTGGATGGGATGCAGAGGAGAGCTGGCAAGTGCTGCTTGCTGGTTTGCATGCTGCTGGAGTCCAACCAGGTGATCTTGCAGGAGTGATACTCACACACTTCCATCCGGATCATTCAGGACTTGCACGCCGCATACCTGAGGTGTCAGATGCATGGATTGGACTCCACTGGAAGGATCAACAACTTCTGGCTGCAGGAGAAGTGAACCGTGCAGACGTTGTGTATGAACGAATGGCAACGTATGCTCTGGATGCTGGAGCTCCCGAGCTCACGCAGGAGGAGGAAGATCACCTCTCACTCCACAGCCTTCGGGATACTTCCGCTTTGTCTTCATATCGCAACCTTGAAGATACTATGACGATTGGATCCTTACTTCACGTGGTGGCAACGCCTGGCCATACTCCTGGACACTGCAGTGTCCACATTCCTCGGGATGGACTCCTTCTTCTCGGTGACCATCTTTTGCCACGCATTACTCCAAATGTCTCTGTGTACTCTTGGGGTGATGACAATCCGCTTGCTTCATATGTTGCCTCACTGCTTCATATCAGGAGAATCGCGAAAGATACTCCACTCATGTTTCCTGCCCACGAGGGGCAGATTGTTGATGCAGAGGCAAGAGTGATGCAAGTCATTGCGCATCACGGACACAGGTTGCAGGAACTTCTGGGAGTATTGGAGGATGGATCCCCACGGACTGTCTGGGAGACAGCTTCAAGATTGTCGTGGTCCAGAAGCTGGGATTTACTCAGTGGAGATCCCATGCGACGGGCAGCTATCGGTGAAGCAGGTGCGCATCTTGTGTTTCTTGAGCATCTGGGACTTCTTACAAGGAGTAAGGGTCAACCACTTCTCTGGCAACTTTCCTCATCGTGGATGACAAAGGGAAGTACTGCCCGCCATGTGGCCTGCGAACAGGGTTACAAACACTATCTCGATGCTGGGGATGGACGGGAAGAGTCCTGAGAGGTATCCTTTGCATCACTCTCACTACGATGTCCAGCCAAGGAAATGAAGGGCATCTTCTCTACATGCGGTGTTGAAATGGGTGGTGGTGTGTATCCGGAGTAGATCGAATATTGTGCAAGGGTTGGGTCTGGTAGTGGTGTTCCACGATGGAGGATGCATGCATCACGAGTTGAGTGGAACATGAGTAATGGGATTACTACGATTGAGAGGACAAGGGTGGGGAGTGCGAGGGAAATCCCTCCATAGACGAGTATTGCCATTACTGCAAGGACAGCTGCTTCAACTGTGAGACTCATGCGCCTTGCCCATTCTTCAAGGTTCCCAAGGAAATGGATACCGATCCCCGTGATGATTGCCCACAAAAACAGCACAGTGAGGACAGGGATCTCAAGATTGATCGGATTGTACGACACGATCAAGTGAACTTTCGGATAGCTCATGGTGAGTGGCTTGGCAATGATGGGTACAAGGGTGAATATTGCAACAATGAGCTGAGTGAGGAGAACATACCGGATAGCACTCACAACTGGTGGAGTTGAGTCAGTATGTTCCCGTTGCAGGATAGCCTCATCCTCCGGGGCATACTGCAGAGATGTATCCGGGTAACGCCCTTCCATGGCGAAGTCTCCTTCAAACCTGCGTACAGACAACTACCAGTGCTCACATGGGATTCCTAGGGGTAAGAATCTACAGTCACTGTACTGCAGGAATCGACCAAATTGTGACGATTTTGTAACAATCTGCAACGTTCCGGTGAAGTCCGACGCTAAAACCCCATCGAACGGAGTTGATTTGCGACGCCAGCTGTTGTGCCAAGGTACCGGCCAACAATGACATTTCGAGAGTTGATCACAATAATGTACGGTGGAGCATCGACTCCATAGAGCCCTGCAACGGTTGCAGACGAGTCATTGATGCTCGTGTATGGCACATGATTTGCCTGGATGAAAGCGAGTGCTGCTGCATTGTTGTCTCGTTCATCGACTCCAAGAAATCGTACACCCTTTGGGAGAAATTCCTGTGCCAGTGCAGTAATATGCGGTTGTTCTGCCTGGCATGGTCCACACCACGATCCCCAGAAATCGAGAACGACAACATGCCCTCGAAATGAGGAGCTGGAAAACGATGCACCGGTTACCAGCATGCCTGAGAAGGCAGGAGCTGGAACATGAGGAACATTCGCACCAACAGCGCCTGTTGCTGGTGTTGTCTGAAGTGAGCAGCTTGTAAGTGCACATGCAATGCACAATGCAAGAACTACTGCACGATATCCTGCACGGTTGACAGCCATACCTCAATACTATAGATGCATGACACCATGCAAAGTTGTCTGCTGAGCCATGAACGAGAATCCCATTCGTGCACGAAACACTTCCGGGTACGAGGCTCCTGCTGGAATCACTGCAGAACCAGTTGTGTTTGCACTTGTTGAGGGTGAACTGACAGTCCTTCTCGTTCGAAGGATTCATGAACCATACCAAGGTATGTGGGGACTTCCTGGAGGATTTGTCGGGTATGGAGAAGCTCCGGAGGATACAGCACAGCGAAAACTGACAGAGAAGACAGCTGTTGGTCAAATCTATCTTGAACAGCTGAAGTCGTATGCAAGTCCTGGGCGTGACCCACGAGGATGGATCGTTGCAATTGCCTATCTTGCTCTCATCCCTGCTCACAACCTGCATGGCCATGAAGCTGATGAGCGGGTACTGCGAGACGCTGGAAAGTGGTGGCCAGTAGACTCCCTCCCAGACCTCGCGTTTGACCACGATGCCATGATTCGTGATGGAGTTGATCGCCTCCGTGGAAAACTCTGGTATTCGAATATTGCAGTAGGACTTCTGCCCAGGGAGTTCACTATGCCTGAGGCTCGGCACGTGTTTGAAGAGATCAGTGGCATGCAGTATGAGCCCTCAAACTTTCGAAGGGAACTCATTGCTTCAGGACTTGTTCAGCGCACAGGGAACCGTGTCTTGGGAAAGTCGGGTCGTCCAGCTGACTGTTACGAGTTTATGGAGGCCACACCTTCCTGGAGTGAAAGGAGATCACGTGTGCCAGCAAGAAAGACCCGCAGCGCGAGGACATGAAGTTTTTCCGGAATGGCAGTGTGGTACAGTATTTGAGTAAAAATGACCTAAAGGAGACTTGCCATGTCTGGAGCCCTGCTTTGCGACGAATATGAACTTACGATGTCGCAGTCATTCTGGCGTCGGCAAGATACAGGAGTCGTCGCTTTCGAACTGTTTGTCCGCTCACTTCCAGCTGAGCGTGGATACCTCATTGCTGCAGGACTCAGCGATGTGCTTACGTTTCTCGAAGAGTTTTCCTTCAACAGTGATGAACTTTCCTATCTTGCATCTGGGGGTCGATACGATCAAGCATTTCTTGCATACCTTCAGGACGTGCACTTTACAGGATCAGTCGATGCCATTCCCGAGGGAACGCCAGTGGGTGCTGGTGAACCGCTGCTTCGCATCATTGCACCACGAATAGAAGCAACGCTTGTGGAGAGTGCAATTGTCGCCATCATCACACACCAGACCATGATTGCTTCAAAGACGCGAAAGATTGTTGATGCAGCATTAGGACGTTCCATATGGGATTTTTCCCTACGACGACTTCATGGGATAGGAGCAGGAGTTCCTACAGCACGTGCAGCATGGATAGCGGGTGCAAAAGGTACTGCAACGGTTGAGGCCGGTAAAGTGCTTGGAATTCCAACAACAGGTACCATGGCACACCACTATGTGCTTTCCTGTGGCATGGATGGCGAGGAGGAGGCGTTTGCTGCCTTTCTTCATGAATTCCCGACCAGTGGAATTCTGCTTGTGGATACCTATGATGTTCGGAGTGGAATACAGCATGCAATTGAGGCAGCACGATCTACAGGAATTCCGCTCCAGGGAATTCGCATAGATTCAGGGGATCTTGTGGCACATGCAATTCTTGCACGGAAGATGCTTGATGAAGCAGGGATGGCATCGACGCAAATAATTGCTTCAAGCGATCTCGATGAATACCGCATTGCTGAATTCATTGCCAAGGGAGCACCAATCGATAGTTTTGGTGTGGGCACCATGCTGGGAACGTCTGCTGATGCCCCAAATCTCAGTGGAGTGTACAAACTGGTAGCTCAGCAAATTGATGGGAAGTGGGAGCCTCTCATGAAGTGCTCACAGGAGAAGGCAACGAATCCCGGAATGCATCAAGTGTTTCGACAGAATGCCTGGCATGACATAGTCGGACTTGTCGATGAGAAGATTTCGGGGGATGGACTCCTTCATCGCGTTATGGAGGCAGGACGTGTGAGCTCTGACCTTCCTTCCCTTGCCGAAATTAGGAATAGGTGCTCTGTGCTTATGGAACACCTTCCTGGCCCTTTACGGCTCCCACACCCTACTGCAACATTTGGTGTGCAGCTGAGCAGTGCACTGACAGATCTCAAGGAGGAACTCATGACAGACCACGTGAGGAGAAGTCGTGGAACAGCGACTGTGGCAGCATCATGACACGGGCACTCATTTGTGTAGATGTAGAACATGATTTTCTTCCAGGCGGAAGCTTGGCTGTTCCAGGGGGAGATGGTGTAATTGAGCCACTCCAGGCAGTTGCTGCCCATTGTTCACTCGTTGTTGCAACACGGGATTACCATCCGGCTGACCATGTGAGTTTTGTTGCTAACGGTGGCACATGGCCACCACATTGTGTGACAGGTACGCCAGGTGCTGAGCTCCATCCTGCAATTGCAGCACTTGCTGGAACCGTTGTGGACAAAGGGACAGATCGTGGGACTGATGCATATTCTGGCTTCGATGGGACACATCTTCATCGCCTTCTCCAGAAGCAAGGTATCACGGAACTTGTCATCGGTGGACTTGCGACAGACTACTGTGTACGAGCCACTGTACTGGATGCTATGAAGTTGGGTTACACGGTGACAGTCCTTGACGATGCTGTCAGGGCAGTCGATGTCACTGCTGGAGATGGAAAACGGGCACTGCAGGAAATGCACAGAGCAGGTGCCCGCATCATGCACTCCGCACAGTTCATCCGTGAATGCCTGCGTGAGGGAATAGTACTGTAGTCTCATTCCAAGACTGACAGGTTTCGATCCTTTGGAACGCGGTATCCTGAGGGATACATGAGTACTGAAACCACACCTGAAAACGATACAGCTCCAAAGCGACGCCGCAAGGCACTCCACAATGAGGAGTCACCAGACCTGCTCATTGTGGAGACACGACTCCGCCTGCCCCTTATCCCACTCAGGGACAATGTCGTCTTTCCCCGCCAGATTGCTCCCCTTGCTGCAGCACGGTCACGATCCGTTGGCTCCCTGGAAACTGCAGTGTCTACCCAGAGTCAGGTCATACTCGCAATCCAGCGCAGTCCGGAAGGGGAAGACATCACCAAAAAGACAGTCTATCCTGTAGGCATTGTTGCTGCTGTTGGTGCATTTCGTCGGCTACCAGCAGGAGCAGCCCAGGCACTGGTCGAAGGACAACAGCGTGTACGAATCCGCTCAGTCAGTGCCGTTGGTGATGCGTGGTTTGCTACCGTTGATCTCCTTGCAGATGACCCAGCAGTGGATACACGGGCAGAGGCAGCAGCTGGAAGCATCAAGCAGATGTTCAGTGAATACGTTGCTGCAGGAGGAGGGGTAACGCCGGACATGGCAGTGGCTCTTGCACGGGAGGATGATCCTGCTGCAATTGCTGACTATGCAGCGTCAGCTCCAGAGATTTCGCTTGATACAAAGATTGAACTGCTCCAGGAAACTCGCACTGCAAAGCGTCTAACTGCACTTCTTCCCATTTATGCACGACTCCTCGAAGTAGCGAAACTGCGGGCGAAGATTACTGAGGATGTGCAGCGCACGATGAATAACACTCAACGTGAGCACATTCTTCGCGAGCAGCTGCAAGCACTTCGAAAGGAACTCAGCGAGATCTCTGGGGACCGTGAGGATGATGAGGAGGATACCAGGAGCAGGATTGAGAGCCTGCCGCTTCCTGAAGAGGTCCGTCATCGTGTTCTCAAGGAGCTCAACAGGCTTGAGCAGATTCCCACAATGTCTCCGGAGGTGGGAATCGTTCGATCCTGGATCGATCTTGTGCTGGATTTGCCGTGGGACCATACTCCCGAGAAGCCAGTTGCCATAGCTGATGCCCAAGCTGTTCTCGACCAGGATCACTACGGTCTCATGAAAGTGAAGAATCGAATTCTGGAGTGGCTTGCAGTTCGACAGCGTATTCTCCAGCGTCTGGAGCAGCAGCGTAACGAACACAAGCACAAGGATCACGAATCATCGAAACTTCACACCCCCATTCTCTGCTTTGTTGGTCCACCAGGCGTGGGAAAGACATCCCTTGGCAAGAGTATTGCAACTGCACTGGATCGTCCATTCATCAGGCTCTCGCTTGGAGGAGTCCGTGATGAGGCTGAGATCCGTGGACATCGCCGAACATACATCGGTGCCTTGCCAGGCAGAATTCTTCAGGCCATGCGTCAGGCAGGTACGACGAATCCTGTCATCATGCTTGATGAAATCGACAAGATAGGTGCGGATTTCCGGGGTGACCCCTCTGCAGCCCTTTTGGAAGTCCTGGATCCGGAGCAGAATTTTGAATTTCGAGATCACTACCTTGAGATCCCGTACGACTTGTCGGATGTTCTTTTCATCACCACTGCAAACATGATGGAGACCATCATGCCTGCACTACGGGATCGCATGGAAATCATCAGGATAAGTGGATACACTGAGGAAGAAAAGCGGGCAATTGCCACACGACACCTTCTACCTCGCCAACTGCGTGAGCATGCTCTCACGTCAGGGGAGCTTCGGATTCCAGACGATGTCATTGGGGAAGTGATCCATTCGTATACCCACGAAGCTGGCGTTCGCCAACTTGACAGGTCTCTTGCCGAGATTGCAAGGAAAATTCCGAAACTCCTTGAGACATCGGGGAAAAAGCGCATTACAGTAACGAGTGCTCTTCTGGAGGAGTTCCTTGGTCCAAAACGGTACTTCTATGGAGAAGCTCGAGAAGAGGACGAAGTTGGCACTGTCACGGGTGTAGTTGTAAGCGAGGTTGGAGGTGACATTGTCACTGTTGAGTCGATTGCCATTCAGGGAAGCTCTGGGTTCACACTCACCGGTCAGATAGGTGAGGTGATGGAAGAGTCAGCACGAACTGCACTTTCCTGGGTTCGGGCACATGCGGATGAATATGGTGTCGAAAAGGGGTTTTTCGATGGAGTTGGTTTTCATGTGCATGTACCCCAGGCCGCCATTCCAAAGGATGGACCGTCCGCTGGTGTGACAATTGTCGTTGCACTCATGAGTACTGCATCGAAGCGTCCTGTTCGACGAGATTTGGCAATGACAGGTGAAGTGACCCTCCGTGGCCAGGTACTGCCTGTTGGAGGAATCAAGGATAAGCTTCTTGCTGCAAGGAGAAGTGGAATCTTGACCTTCATCTTGCCTGAGAAGAATATGCAGGATCTAGCGGAGATTGATGGAGAGCTTCTTGCTCCGATGACTGTCATACCTGTGAGACATGTGTCAGAAGTATTGAAGCATGCACTTCTTCCTGCTCCATCAGTCCAACAGCGACGGGCAGTAGGGTTCGCTCTCCCCCTTGGCCATGGTCCAATTACTTCATGAGCATTGACAGCCCAGACAGCATACGTTCAGGCTCCCTGACAATCTACTGCTTCAGGGATACCCTTGCCGGTGAGAACTGCTATGTCCTGGTTCCCAAAGGTGCATCGGATGTGTGTGTTTTCGATCCAGGGTTCCAGACTGATGCTGTCCATGCCTGGCTCGATGATCTTCATTTGAGAACGGAGATTGTTGCACTCACTCATGCACATCCTGATCACTGTTTTGGTCTTCCGCTCCTTCGGAAGAAATATGATTCACGCATTGCCTATCACTCGGCTGACAAGCCACTTCTTGCTGTGGACTGGTCATCACGGGGGTTTCCCTGGGATGCTGCTGCGTCTTATGAGGCGACTGAGGATCTTGCCACCAGTCCATCGTTGACATGGACTGGCGGGTCAATGGACGTGCAACCAACACCAGGTCATACTCCGGGATCTGTCTGCTTTGCATGGAATGGATTGGTATTCACTGGGGACACGCTCTTCAGAAGAGGCGTTGGAAGGACAGATCTCCCACTGGGGTCATGGGTGGAACTCGAACGATCTGTCCGTACAGTGCTGTACACCCTTCCAGGGGAATGTACTGTGTATCCGGGTCATGGTGACAAGACAACGATAGCTGAAGAGAAGGAAGAAAATCCCTTCATTCAGTGGAGGTAAGGTGCTGCAGGGGTAGCGCCTATTCCTGTGTACTTTGGGATTGTCCTCGATGTGTCCGACTTTACTTTCGTACAATTCAGGGAGTATTGATACACGAGATGCATGAGGAAGCAGGACAATGCTGGATTCGTCGATCATGGAGCACAAGGTCCATCTCCCAGGACGGGGAACGACCTTTGTCCGTGAAGTGAAGGGACCAAGACATGCTCCAGTCTTGCTTCTTGTTCATGGTTGGGTTGCAAGCAGTGAAGTGAACTGGTTTCCTGTTCTCGAGGAGCTTGGAAAGCGATATCGTGTCATAGCCATGGACCTCAGGGGTCATGGACGTGGCATTCGGCCCCTGGGAGGGTTCCAAACCACCCCTTTTTCGCTTGAGGACTGTGCAGATGATCTCTCAGCACTCCTTCGGCAGTACCGGATTCCAAAGGCACATGTTGTGGGGTACTCCATGGGGGGACCTGTTGCACAGCTTCTTTGGCAACGACATCCAGAACAGGTGGCAGGACTTGTTCTGGCATCAACTGCTGCGGAATTCTCGCAGGCTCGACCACTGCGGGATGTGGTGTCCCAGGCTGCAAGGATGTATGCACGGATGCCACTCACACGAGCAGTGACAAAGACATCAATGAAATCACTCGGCTTTCTACGACATGTTCCTGTTGTCAATAAAGTGAGTGATGTTGTTCTTCACGATCCCTTGGCACTCACCCAGGCAGCAGATGCCATTGCACACTTCAGCTCAAAATCCTGGATCCCACGCATAGACGTACCTGTCTCAGTTGTGAGGACAACCCGGGATACCCTTGCACTGCCATGTGATCAGCAGTGGCTTGTGGAACACATTCCCGGTGCACGGGATCATGTTGTCACCTCCCCTCACGGGCATTTCGCCTTTCTTACAGATCCGTCAAAATTCTGGCCAGTACTTGTGCGCGCATGTGACAGTGTGGTTGCGCGTGCTGGAAATATGCTTACAGCGTAATTGGGAAAGGGACAGTTGGATCTGGAGGGTTCTCTCCTCCCAAAAGTCTCAGAAGATCTGCAACGATATTTCCTGTGACTCCCCAGATGATGTGGTCGTCGATCGTAAAGGCATGCACCAGTCGATCGCGCTTTTCGACATGAAGCACAGTTGTTGCATGGGGGCTCGTGAGGAGCTTTGCAAGTGGAGCCCAGAAGTAGGAGGTCACCTCTTCTGCCTGCAGGCGCGGCTTCCAGGCGGATCGAAGCATACCGACTGTCGGAGTGAGCCAGACGTTTGAACTTCGTGTCTGAGAGGAGGGAAGGTATCCAAGGAGTTCCACATTGGAGGGGGGAAGATTCACTTCTTCCTGTGCTTCACGAAGTGCAGTAGCAGCAAGGGTTCCATCACGAGCTTCATGGTGTCCTCCAGGAAAGGCGATCTCACCGGGATGGTGTTCAAGGGAGGTTGAACGTACGGTAAAGAGGATGGGAAGTTCAGGGGATGTTTCGTCTACAAGTACAAGGACTGCTGCAAGAGGGAGTGGTAAAGATGGCGGTTGTGGTTGTTCATGGAGAGGGAGGAGCCGTGGCGTGAGGGTGTTCCTCAGTGTCGAGGCATCGATGGAGATCATGGGGTACCTGCAGCTTCAGGGGTTCCAAGGTGACGCTTCAGCCACTCAGCAATTTCAGTGTATACGGACTCCTTGTCAGTATCGACAGTGAGTGCATGCCCGTCACGCCAATACATTGTTCGGTGTACTTCAGTGCTGCCAGTGAGGCGGTGTTCAAGCTCTGCAGCATTGGAGGGGGATACTGTGCGGTCATGGCCACCGTGCAGAAGGAGTACTGGCTGGCGAATGCAGGGAAGGAGGTGTTCTGTTTGTTGGAGAAGACGACTCAGTTCAAGGATTGCTGCAGTTGGCCACTTGCCGTAGGAGTCGAGGTCTGCAACTGCCTGTGGCGAGTGGAGATCGACATCATGACCAGGAGTGTGCCACCGAATGATGTGCTTCATGACAGGAAGTGCTGTAATACGTGCATCGTGCAATCTCAGAGGAGCACCGATTGTGGCCACTGCACCAATACGAGGACGAAGTGCAGCAACATGAAGGGCAATATTGCCGCCCATTGATTGACCAACTATGGCAACAGAGCTGCACTCTGCAAGAAGAATGTCCACCTCATGAAGAGCACTTTCGACCCAGTCGTGCCAACGTGTGGCCTGGAGATGCTGGGGAGTAGTTGCATGACCGGGAAGAGCAGGAATTGCACAGCGATATCCACGACGATGGAGGTGTTCACCAAGTCCCCGCATTTCAATTGGTGTGCTGGTAAATCCGTGAAGAAGGAGAACGCCGTGGGTGCCAGCACCCCGGTACCATGGTGCAACTCTCTTGGGATCGAATGGTGCTAGTGTGTGTGACGGCATGGGGTTTTTCCTTTCGGTAGTGTGCATTACCTATTGTACGTACTGCAGAATTGAAAGGTGTCACTTCCACTCCGTTTACAGCATGTGCTTGCTGCCATTCCCCATCATGGCGACATTGCAGACATTGGTGCAGGGGATGGACAGCTTGCTCTCAGCCGCGTGAGGCAGGTTATGTCACGTGTCATTGCAACAGAGATAGGAGGATCATATCCCCGTCTTCTCCAGGCAATTGCACGTGCCCCAGATTGTGCAGGCATGATCGAGGTACGGAAGGGACACTCCCTCGAGCCCATTCACATTGAGGAAGTTGCAACCATTGTCATTGCAGGGATGGGCGGTAATACCATTGCACGCATGCTTGGTGATGCACTTGCCCGGAAACCACAGTGGGTAGTGCTTCAGCCCATGCAACATGCGGATATGGTCGAGGCATCGATTTCAGCACAACAGTGTGACATTGATGCGTACGATGTCTTCATGGACCGTGGGCGGTCCTATTGCGTGTGGCGGCTGTCGGGGAGATGAGCCTGATGAGTAATGAGATCGTGGTGTACACCGATGGTGCATGTTCGGGAAATCCTGGTCCAGGCGGGTGGGCATATCGTATTGAGTGGCCAGATGGCCGCATTGAGGAAGGTTCTGGGGGTGAATCCCTGACGACGAATAACCGTCAGGAACTCATCGCTGTTCGGGAAGCACTTCGTGTCATTCATGGAAATGAGCACTCTTCAGGTGTACCGATCCTTATCCGTACCGATAGCCAGGGTGTGATCAACTGGCTCACCCGACAGTGGAAGCGCAATGCCAATCTCGATCTCTTTCCAACTATTGATCCTCTCGTCACAGGCTTGGTGCGATTTGAGTACGTACGTGGCCATGCAGGCAATCCAGGCAATGAACGGGTCGATACACTTGCTGTTGCTGCAGCAAGGGCTCTCCAGGATGCACGACCGTCCTCATAGGATGTAGACGAAGATGAACTGGAGAATGACGACAATCACAAAGTAGACGATTGATGCAACAAGAGACTGGACATCAAAGGGAATGGTGGGAAGGTTCTGAAAGGGAGCCACGAAGGGATTCGACATGTAGTAGATCATCTGCACAAACGGGTGACTGCGGTCTGCATGGAGTATCCGCAGCAAGAACCTGATGAGTACGAGCAGGAAAATGATGATTGCTACAGATCTGAAGAAGAATCCGACAAGACCAATGACAGATCCAAGGACATTGAAATTTCCGTAACCAAGACCAGCTATGACGGAGGAAAGGTACTCAAGTACGAGAATGAGTGCAAGAGGAGAGACATCCATGCCCCCGAAAGTCGGGATAATTTTCTGGAAAGGTTTGAGTAGAGGATCCACGATTCGGTACAGGAGTTTGACAAACTTGTTCCGTGACCACGCCATGGATGGAATCCAGGACAGGACGACACGAACTATGACCAAAAGGGTTAGAAGCTGGAGGAGTTCACTGACAATGGATGTGATCATTATCAGCAGCGAACCTGAAGTGAACAGTAGAGGCATCGTTATCGAGTATACCCGGGATGTCTCTTTGGGGAACTATTCCTGGTCCTCAAGGTCTTCGGAAGCGACTGATGCATGTGGATGCTCGCTTTCCATCCCCTCAAGTTCGTCTGTGTCAATTGGTAATGTAATCGTCTCTGTTTCTTCGTCTTCCTCATGACCGAAAATGGTATGAGCAATCCGTGCAGGAAGGGAAGAGCGGAAAAAGGCAACAACTCCTGCAACAAGGAGGGCTGCAATGAGAAGCTTTCTTACACGGTGTCGCCGTGGAGCATCCGGAGCTTCAGCTGTCTCATCAACAGACAGAAGAGGAGAAGGAACCACAGTTCCCACCCTGCCGGATGCATCTGCAAGGAGTGTTGCAGCATGGGTTGCAGCTCCACTGAGGGAATCCATTGCAGCATGGGTTGCAGCCCGGACATGTGGTTCTGCATGAACACGTGCCTCTGCTGCAGCATGTGCAGCACGTTCAGCTGCATGCCGTGCTGATTCGAGAGCATGGAGTACACCCTCACGGACTGCACTGTCTTCAGCAGTAATGGAATGCAGTGACTGGAGGTGGCGTGAATCCTCCTCGTTGCTCTCGTGCTTCCAATGCGCTCGTGTCATCTTCTGTCCTCCTTCCGGGCACCCCGATTGCACTGCTCGTTGCACAGAAGCGAAGATGGGGGACCGTCGTGTTCTCTCATAGTCTACGCAATGTCGAAGGTGGAGCAGCATCTGTCACATGTTCTTCACACTCTCCAAGGAGCTATCATTTGGCTGCTGCATGATTTTGGTGCTGGAGATTGCGCTGTTCCTTTCCGCGAATGAGGGAGAGGAAGACAGGGATGATGAAGAGTGCAGTTGCCAAATAGAGGGCTGTGTGCCAGCCATCCATGAACGGCTTGATGAGGTGCCTGGGAAGGGATGTGGACGTCGTTCCGAGGAATATTGCAAGTGCAAACTGCTTGGGAATGGAGATGGAAGTTGCCAGCAGTGCGACTGCGAAACTTCCAACCATTCCCATATTGGAAAATGTGCGAAGGAGACCTGAGGCAATGCCATAGGTGCGCTGGGGTGCATTTGCCATTACTGCACTGTTGTTTGCAGGGAAGAAGAGGCCACTTCCTATGCCCGATATTATGGATATGCCTGCAACGAGCCAGAGAGAGGAGGTGGGATCAAGCTGTGCGTAACAGAAGACGGAGACTGCCTGAAGGATGAGTCCAAGTGTTGCAGGAGCACGGGAACCAACACGATCGCTCCATCTTCCTCCAAACGGTCCAGTGAATGCACCGACAATGTAGCCAGGAATAAGGAGTGCTGATGCAGCAAGTGGCGTGAGTCCTCGTGCTGCCTGGAGGTACATGATGAGGAGGAATAGTACGGAAAAGTTTGCCAATGCCTGGAAAAACGAGGCGAAGATCGATGCGAATAGAATGCGGATCCGAAGGAGTGCAATAGGGAGTACGGGTTCCTTTGCATAGCGCTCCCATATAAATAAGCCAATGAGAAGTGCGATGCCTGTGCAGAGTTTCACTGTTGTCAGCACTGTCCAGTTGCCATCTGTTACATCATTTACTGCAAGAAGAATGAGCGTAAGACCAAAGGCGAGCAGGAACATTCCTGGAATGTCAATCGCATGGTGGACGCGCTCACCCCGGTCACGCAGCACAAGGGCACTGATGATAATTGCTGCAATGCCAATTGGGAGGTTGATGAGGAATATGAAACGCCACGATACAAATGTGATGAGGATGCCACCAAGGAGAATGCCGAGAATGGCTCCAACATTCCATCCGACGCTTGTCAGTCCATATGCCCTTCCTCGACGCTCAACAGGAATGGAGTCAGCAATGATTGCACCGCTGTTGGCGGAAACCAGTGCTCCACCAATTCCCTGAAGAATGCGGAAGCCTACAAGAAAGCCTCCACCAGGTGCAATTCCGCAGAGGGTGGAGCCAATGGTGAAGATGACAAAGCCAGCAATGTACATGTGCACCCGGCCAAATATGTCTCCAATTTTTCCGACCTGAGTGCCAAGCACAGTGAGAGTGAGGATATAGGCCATGATGACCCAGATCACAGTGGAGATTCCGGAGTGCAGATCGTGCGAGATGGTAGGAATGGCAAGGACAACGATGGTTGTGTCTACAGCAGCAAGTACGATTCCGAGAAAGATGACAGCAAGAATGAGAGCCTCAGTACGGCGAACATCGTGAGCTGCATTGTGGGATGCAGCAACTGTGGACATGTGTTTCTCCTTCCCCTTCCCAAGGCATGATTCTTGAGATGCAGACCATAGTGTAGCGTCCTGTGGGAGGGGAGTATATTGTCCGCGTAATGTCGGTGTGAGAGTCCCAGGAGTAGGCCATGGATACGAGCACATCACTTTCCACGACACACAGTGTCAAATGCATCGTACGCTCCGTGTAGGGACCGACATTCACTAGATACGATGACGGAAGCGTTGAAGAGAAGTTGCATCTTTTTGATCGCACTGGTGCTGCAGTCAATATTGTGGTGGATGGGCACGCTGTTTGCGAAAAGACTGTGTGGCAACGCACACTGTTCGATCGAACCTTTCCGCTGTACAGCTGGCGTCTTCGCAGGACTGTCGCACACATGAAAGTTGTTGTGGAGAAGCTCAGGGATGCATTGGGTGAGGGATCAGCAAGAGAGCAAACTGCGCCAATCACTATGGAAAGCCGAAGGGGAGCTATAGACGTTTCAGTCCTTGAGAAAACTACGGGGAAAGCTGCGTGGACATGAACAGTGTCTTCAGGAGCGAGATTTCCCAAGAGACTCACAAGGGCCTGTCATGCAGCAGCATCAATTGCCTCATCGATGCAGGGACTGGAGTAGACTGGGATCTGTCAAGATTGCACGAATTTGGAGGACGAGTTCATGCCGCGATATGAGTATCGATGCAATGACTGCAGCACAGTCTTTGAGACAATGCGCCCAGTTGCAGCACGTCATGATCCGACTCCCTGCCCAGGCTGTGGGAAACCTACGTCCGTACTCGTCATGAGTCTCTCCAATGTCCAGCTCTCCAACTCCAGTGAGTCAACAAGCTTCGTTCCACAGGGTGGAAGCTGTGGGTGCGGAGGTGGATGTTCCTGTTGTTAGGAATCTACTGAGGGAAACAGTGCGAGCTGCAGTGGGGCTTCCTCACGCAGATCTTCATGTATGAATGACCGTCGGTGGAGTGAATGGAGTCCGTGGATGCGAATTGCATCACGATGTGCTTTGGAGCCGTACCCTTTGTTGTCAGCCCAGAAATACATGGGTGCATCTTCATGGAACTTCTCCATGAGACTGTCGCGATGGGTCTTTGCAATGATGGAAGCTCCACTTGCAGCAGTGATGAGCTGGTCTGCTTTTGGCAGTGATATCCACGTTTTCGTACTGGCAAGCTTGAGGTTGCCATCGCAAATGAACACATCTGCTTCGAGTGCATCCAGTATCGATTCAAATGCTGTTCTGTTTGCCCACCCAACTCCGTGTGCATCAATGTCTTGGGAAGGAACTTCCACGATCCAATAGGAAAGTGCATCCCGTTTCACGACAGTAGCCAGTTCTGTACGTCGTGCTGGAGACAGTTCTTTGCTGTCCCTGAGGTCAGGGTTCACATACGATGCTGGAAAAACAACTCCGCAGGCGACGAGAGGTCCTGCAAACGCTCCCCTTCCCACTTCGTCGATTCCGCATATTTTGAGATCCGGGTGGTATGTGATGTCAAGTGACTGGGTAAGATAAGTGCTGAGCACAAACTGCGACATTATTCCAGCAGCGTACTGTTTTCATGTGCATACTGTCACGTGCAGCAGTAGTGCAGGGAGAAGAAGGTCAGGCATGGCACAAGAGCCCAAACAGCACATCATCACTCGATTTACCACAATTGTGTTTGCACTATTGAGCACCCTTTCCATATACGGAGTGAACTTCATTCTCGTCCAGTACGGTTCACGAGGAGCAGGCGGGGCTGGAATGGTGCTTGCTGTACTCATGAGTGTGTCAGTCGTTGCGACGTGTCTGGCATGGGTGTTTGGGTGTGTCCTGGCATTTCGGAAGAGGTCGTTTCTCTGGGGCCTCATAGTCATACTCCTGCCGCTTCCACCGCTTGGATCGTTGCTCATTGCCCTGTTCGGATATGATGCACACCATGGATGGAACTCATGACTGACATAGTTTGGACAGATGTTGCTCCACGGGACGGAGTGCAGACATTCCCGCATCCCGTAAGTACAGACGCGAAAATCCGCATGATTCGTGGCCTCCTCCTGGCTGGGGCACCACGAGTTGAAGCGACTTCATTTGTCTCACCGAAGTGGGTTCCACAGATGGCTGATGCAGGGGATGTCATTGCAGCATTGACGGAAGAGGAGAAAGCACATGTCCGTGTACTCGTTCCCAATCTTCAGGGTGCGGAATCTGCAATTGCAGCCGGTGTGCCCAATGTACTGGTGACAATTGGAGCCACTGAGACGTTCAATCACCGTAATGTCAATAGGTCCATAGCAGCATCTCTTGAAGGTTGTCGGGAAATCGCCTTGCGGGTTCATGATGCAGGTGGTACGTGTGATGTAGCAGTATCCGTTGCATTTGGGTGTCCGTTTGAGGGCGCTGTCGCAGAGTCGGCTGTACTGGACCTTGTCCAACGACTGCATGGTGTCGGGGTTGATGAGATCGGCATAGCGGATACAATTGGTGTTGCAACTCCGGCTTCTGTGAGTTCACTCATGGAGGCTGTCATTGCAGAGATAGGTGATGAGCTCACTAGTCTCCATGTTCATGACACACGTGGTCTTGGAGTAGCGAATGTCATAGCAGGATATGAGGTTGGTGTGCGGAAGTACGATGGTTCACTGGGTGGCATAGGCGGTTGTCCTTTCGCACCACGATCAACTGGCAATGTGTGCAGTGAAGATGCACTTCTTGGACTCGCATCAGTCGGTGCGACGTTCACAAGCGATCTCGATGCATACTGTGCATTGAGTGCAGAGATGGCAGCTCTGCTTGACGCTGAGTTTCCGGGCAAGGTCTACCGTGCAGGACTCTGGAAGAACAGACCCATTGTTGAGGAGGGTACAGGTAGTGAGTAGTGGTTCCAAGAACGCGCATCCTGAAGTACGTTCTTTACGTGCTGCAGCTTCTCACACTCGCCAGGAACGGGCACGTCTGCTTCAGGGTGGTCCAGTCCGTTCCCAGGCAAAGCTCAAGGAGCAGGGGAAGCTGCCTGTTCGTGAACGCATCAGATTGCTGTGTGACCCTGGAACAGAGTTCATTGAGGACGGGCTTTTCGCAAATGCCGGGGAACCGGAACTCCCAGCAGATGGTCTTGTTACGGGCATTGGTGTCGTACATGGACGACAGGTTGCAGTCATTGCGAGTGATCCCACGGTAAAGGCTGGCTCATGGGGTCCCCTTGCAGTCGAAAAGTACATTCGCATGCAGGAGAATGCTGAACGGCTGGAAATTCCCGTTGTGTATCTCGTTGACAGTGCAGGAGCCCGTATTACTGACCAGATCCAGATGTTTCCCGGCAGACGTCATGCAGGTCGAATTTTTCACATGCAGGTACGTCTCAGTGGACAAGTACCTCAGGTGTGTGTGCTGTTCGGGCCAAGTGCAGCTGGAGGCGCGTATGTGCCAGCATTCTGCGATGTCGTCATCATGATTGCAGGCAAGGCGTCCATGTATCTGGGTTCACCACGAATGGCCGAAGTAGTTGTTGGTGAAAAAGTCACCCTTGAGGAAATGGGTGGTGCACTCATGCACTGTTCTGTGAGTGGGTGTGGTGACGTGCTTGCAAACAGTGAGGAGGAGGGTATCACTGCATGTCGTTCCTACCTTGCAGCAATGCCGACTTCCTGGAGGGAGATGCCACCAATCCAGCCTGTTGTGCCACCAGCAAAGGATCCTGCAGGGATCGTTGATATCGTTCCCAGTGAGCGATCCCGAGGGTACGATGTCCACGACCTCATTGACACCATCATTGATGGAGGAAGCTTGCTTGAAATCAAAGAGCTGTTTGCAAAGGAAGTAGTAACGGGATTTGCACGCATTGAAGGACAGACAATTGGTCTCATTGCCTCGCAGCCGAATCACAAGGGAGGAGTGCTCTTTGTTGATTCAGCAGACAAGGTTGCCCGCTTTGTCACGTGTTGTGATGCCTTCAATATCCCCCTCCTTTTTCTTGCAGATGTTCCAGGTTTCATGATTGGGACTGTTGTTGAACGACAGGGCATAATCCGTCATGGTGCGAAGATGATTGCAGCACTTTCTAGTGCAACAGTGCCAAAGATCTCAGTCATCGTTCGAAAAGCGTATGGTGCAGGGCTGTATGCCATGTGTGGACCAGCATTCGATCCTGACTGTACTCTTGCTCTTCCAGGTGCGGAAATCGCAGTGATGGGTCCTGAAGCAGCAGTGAATGCTGTGTACTTCAACAAGATTCAGGAACGGCCTCTTTCGGAACGTGAAGCGTACGTTTTGGGTCTGCAGGAGGAATACAGGAAGGATATTGATGTTGAGAAGCTCGCTTCCCTTCTCATCATCGATGACATTGTGGAACCAGCAAACCTGCGTACAGAGCTGGCTCGGAGATTCGCAACATATGCACGCCGTCAGAGACCTGGAGCACAGTGGAGGCATCATGCAGTATTTCCCGTATAGAGCGCCATCTGGCGTGTTGATGGAGGTTCACCCATGAGGGTTGTAGCATCCGAGTCCGTGACAAGCGGCCATCCAGACAAGATTGCAGACCAAATCAGCGATGCAGTACTTGATGCCGTACTTGAGCAGGATCCCAATGGTCGCGTTGCATGTGAATGTGCTGTAACCCGGGGAACGGTGTTCGTATTTGGCGAAATAACTACAGATGCGTATGTTGATGTGCCACATCTTGTGCGGGAGGTCATACACGAGATTGGGTATACGGATTCCTCATACGGATTCGACTCAAGTAGCTGTGGAGTGCTCGTCTCCATTGATGAACAGTCTCCCGACATTGCAGTAGGAGTTGATCCTGGAGGAGCTGGCGACCAAGGAATGATGTATGGTTTTGCCTGCAACGAGACTCCGCAACTTATGCCGTTACCGATTCAACTCGCTCACGATCTTGCACGGACACTCACCGAGAGGCGCAAGGACGGAACGCTTTCTTGGGCAAGGCCAGATGGCAAGACACAGGTCACAGTCACATATGACCGCATTGGCCATCCTGTTCATATCGAGAATGTACTGGTGAGTTCCCAGCACAATCCCTCTGCGACCCATGCACAGATCTACGAGGAAATCCAGCAATCAGTTGTCGATGCTGTCATTCCGAAAGAGCTTATGGACAATGCAACGCAGCGGCTTGTCAATCCAACTGGTCGTTTTGTTGTAGGGGGACCAGTGGGCGATTCAGGACTCACAGGTCGGAAGATCATCGTTGATACGTATGGAGGATATGCTCGTCACGGTGGAGGAGCATTCAGTGGCAAGGATCCCACCAAGGTTGATCGGAGTGCCTCATATGCAGCACGGTGGATTGCAAAGAACATAGTTGCTGCAGGAATCGCAAGTAACTGCGAAGTCATGCTTGCATATGCAATAGGCATGGATAAGCCGCTTGCGTTCACAGTGGACACGTTTGGAACGGAGCACATAGCTCCAGAGAAGATAGTGGCAGTCGTTGAAGAGCATTGCGATCTCACTCCAAGAGGCATTATCGATGCCCTGCAACTCCGTCGTCCCATGTATAGACAAGTCGCAGCATTTGGGCATTTTGGCCGTACTGACTGCAACGTGCCTTGGGAGCGATTGACTCTTGCTGATGCCTTTGCACGAGCAGTTGGAAGTACTGCAAGCATTGGCTCACAGGACGCACACTGACAAGGGGCATTTTCAATGGGATATCACATTGTCATCTTGGCAGGGGGGAGTGGTACGAGACTCTGGCCTCTCAGCCGGAAACGCATTCCAAAGCACCTCCTTCCTATTCATCCAGCGGGCATCACCCTTCTTTCGTCAACAGTCATGCGAGTGCGTAATCTTGGCGCTGAAGTGTCGGTTATTACTGCAGCTTCGCAAGTTGAAGCATGCAAGGAAGCACTTCGTGAGGATGGTGTTGACCCAGAAGGTGTCCAGTACATTGTGGAGCCAGACGCTCGAGGAACTGGCCCAGCACTTGGTCTTGCAATGGCCCATATTGTCCGGGACGATCCAGAGGCCATAATCTCATCAGTTCATGCGGACCACTACATTGATGATGATGATGCATATTGTGATGCCGTTGTAAGCGCTGCACGAGTAGCACAACATGGAGGGCTATCGACTGTTGGGGTTGTACCTACAGGTCCAGCTACTGGATTCGGGTATATCTCATGTGGGCGGAGTATCTCATTTCCTGAAACGAGATCACATGGAGTGTTGCCAGATCGGAATGTTCTGCCTGTGTTCCAGGCTGAGCACTTCATTGAGAAACCTTCCCACGAAGCAGCAGTCGCACTTCTTGCATCGGGTCATGTGCTATGGAATACGGGTCTTTTTGCCTGGAAACTTTCGACCTTTCAGCAGGCACTCTATGATGCAGACGAGCATATGGCAAGCACAGTGGCTGACGTAGCCTCGATGCAGCGTGAAGACAAGGATGTAGAAGCGAAAGAAGCATACCAGCAGCTCACGTCTGTTGCTGTGGAACCGCTCATCCTGGAAAGAGCAACGAACCTTTCTGTTGTCGAGTCTACCTTTCACTGGTCTGACATGGGATCGTGGTCAGATCTGCGCACAATTTGGGAACAGGTGGGAAGGTCAGACGCAGCAGGAAATATCATAACTGGAGATGGGCTTGTTCACGATGCAACAGGGTGCTTCGTGCATGCGAGTGGTGGAAGATTTGTTGCTGTTATCGGTACAGATGATGTCGTTGTAATCGACATGGAAGATGCTGTGCTGGTTCTCTCTTCTGAACATGCACAGAAAGTGAAACACATCGTTGAACGTCTGCAACAGGACAGGAGGGAGGAGCTCCTGTAGTTCCCAGTCCCTCAACCTTTCATGTGTTTGGGTACAATGGCAACCATGAATACGTCCAAACCTATAAAATTTGGCACTGATGGATGGCGCGCTGTCATTGCTGATGATTTCACCTATGAAGCAGTCCGCGCTGTCTCTCAGGGCATAGCAGCCTATGTTGCAGGGGACACGAGGCCAGTTGTTGTCGGCCATGATGCCAGGTTCTCTGCAGAGCTCTTCGCCAAGGAGGTGTGCCGAGTCCTTGCTGCGAACGGTATCCATGTCATTCTCTGCGATTCAGTTGCTCCGACCCCAGTCATAACCTGGACTGTGGTAGATCGGAAAGCAGTCGGCGGAGTTGTTGTTACCGCAAGCCACAATCCTGCAGAGTTCAACGGAATCAAGTACAAGCCTGACTACGGTGGATCTGCCTCGCAGGAAGTAGTTGATGCAATAGAAATTGAAGTTGAACGTGCCCAGCGCGATGGTATCAAGGAAATGTCCTTTGCAGATGCACTCGAAAAAGGGCTTGTAGAAAAGTACGATCCGTACCCAGCGTATGAGGCCCAGGTTGCACGGCGAGTGGATCTCGCAGCTTTACGGAATGCAGGACTGCATGTACTGCACGATCCTATGTATGGTGCAGGTTGCGGATATCTTACACGCCTGCTTGCTGGTGGAAGTACCACAGTGCACGAAGTACATGGCGAGCGGAATCCCGGATTTGCTGGTCTTCATCCCGAGCCAATTGCACAGTACCTTCCAGAAACCATGGCTACCATGAGAAAGGGTGGGTATGATCTTGCAATTGCAAATGATGGGGATGCGGATCGTATTGGCGTTGTCGATGAAACTGGACGATTCCTCAATCAGCTCCAGATGGCAGCCCTCTATACGATGTATCTTCTTGAGCAGCAGAAGGAGGTGGGACCTGTCGTTCGCTCCCTGACCTCAACGTCAATGCTTGATGCACTGGGAAAGCAGTTCAATGTACCTGTCATCGAGACAAAAGTCGGATTCAAGTTCATTGGCCCTGAGATGATGCAGCAGGATGCGATTATCGGCTGTGAGGAATCAGGCGGTTTTGCATTCCGTGGGCATATTCCTGAGCGCGATGGAATCCTTGCTGCTCTATACGCAATGGACATGATCATGAAGTATGGCAAGCCACTTTCAGCAATTCTTGCGCAACTTGAAGAGCGGGTTGGACCCCATGCATATACACGACGTGATGTACGATTCCCGCGTGATGGATATGAGGCACAGAAGAAACGAGTGTACAGTCTTTTGCAGGAACAGCCACCGACTGAAGTGGGTGGGACGAAGATCACTTCGACTCGGACAGATGATGGTGCGAAGCTGTATCTGGCTGATGGATCATGGGTACTCGTACGGATGAGTGGAACTGAACCACTTATGCGCATCTATAGTGAGGCTCCAACACTCGGTCGAGCACAAGAACTCGTGGACCAGCTCGCTTCCTGGGTGGAGTCCCGAGGAATTGCACTCCCAGCAATGGCTGAGGCATAGCAGGAGAGGAGACGACTTATGGCACACGATTCTGTACTTCCGGCGGAGATGCATGGTGCAGGGTTTGGCAGAGTGGACAAGCCTTGGGGGTATGAGCTCAGGTGGATGGTAACTGACCGTTATGCAGGAAAGCTCCTTCATATCAAGGCTGGGGAAGCACTTTCACTTCAGTACCACAATGTGAAGGATGAAGCCATTTACGTTCTTAGCGGTCGACTGAAGCTTGTACTCGAAAATGCAGACGGGGAACTCGAAGAGTGGGAATGCACTCCTGGCATGAGTTGTCATGTGAAGCCTGGACGCAAGCACAGGTTCGTTGGTATTGAGGACACAGAGTTGTTTGAAGTCTCCTCACCTGAACTGGATGATGTCGTACGCATTGAAGATCGATATGGTCGGGAAGGTACGTCAGCCCCGTAAGCAGAACTAGTATCTCGTAACAGAAAAGTTACCCACATATCCACATGTCTTGTGGATAACTCAGTCTTCAGCGGTGGTCTTGGAGCTTTGTGACTTTCCTCGCAACAGGCGACGCTTTCGGTACAGATCCGCATCTGCACGGGCGAGTAGTGTCTCAAGCGAGTCATTCCGTTGGGCAACGGCAAGACCGAAACTGACGGTATTGCCGCCTGTGTGCTCACGTACATGTTCCTGAATGGAGTGGATACGTTTTCGTGCATCAGCAAGTGTCGCTTCAGTCAGTGCACAGACAAATTCATCACCGCCGTACCGGAAGATGATGTCGTAGGAGCGAAGGTGAGTGGAGACTGACTGGACGACAGTCTGGAGCAACTCATCTCCAGCTGAATGTCCAATGGTGTCATTTACTGCCTTGAGGCCATCAACATCGATGAAGACAACAACTACTCCACGTCCGCCATTGCGTTGGAATCGCTTGAGTTCACGTTGAAGGGCTGCAAGGCCAGCTCCCCGTCGCAGGGACTGGGTGAGCTCATCGATGGTTGCTTCTGCAGTAAGGAGCTGATTTCTCAGAACAAGAGATCGAATAGCGTCCACTGCATGTTCAAGAGCTGTCCGGTCGAAGAGTGCAAGAACTGACGCATCGACATGGAGAGCTGCTGCCAGAACTCCGCGAAGCTCAAAGTCAGTGCGATGTTCATGACCTTTTGTGAGCGCATGCAGTGCCCAACCCACAACTTCAGTCGACGGTACGGACAGTTCATCTTCAGGAAGTGGTGTGGGGGAGATGTGGTTCGTGGATGGGAGTAGGGGTGAAGAGTTCTGGGACGTAGGCATTGATGTTCCCTTCCTTCTCATATCGGCTCGTACGTCTTTCATTATTGCATGACCACGTACGTGAAAGGTCAGTTGTGGACAGGTTGGTGTCAGCAATCTCCGGCAGCTGCTTTCCAACGGATACTGAGGTGAAGTGCTAGTATGAGCGAAGCGAGTGGAAGGTAGGAGGGTACCCCATGGTTTACTTTGCAGTCCTCGCGAGTATTGTTTCACTCGCGTTTTCAATGGTCGTTGCCAATAAGTTCAGCAAGAGCAAACGGCCGGAATTTCTGGCATGGTGCGTAGGACTTGTGTTCTTCGCACTTGCTTCAGCGTTTCAGGCAGTGGGGGAATTTAGGGGTTTCTCCGTACCTGTGTTCCGCGGGTTCTATCTGTTTGGCGGTGCATTTGGCGTCATTTACCTAGCACTTGGTACTGTCTTTCTCCTCATGCCGAAAATGGCTGCACGTATTGTTGTTGGAGTAGTGGTCCTGGCATCAATTCCAGTACTAATTGATGCACTCACTGTCAAAGTGAATGCTGGACTGCTTGATACTGCCCAAGGCATCATGGGCAATGCGATCAGTCATGGAAGTCTGCTGTTTGTTGCAGTTGTGATCTTCAATATTGTCGGAACACTCATTCTTGTTGGGGGTTCTGCTTGGTCTGCATACAAGCTCATACGTACGCATGCCCGTGTGGATCTGCTCATCTGCAACGTACTTCTTACGATCGGAGCAAGTATTATCGGTGCAGGTTTCAGTGTGGCTAAAACAGCTGGTCTGAGTTCTGTTGATGAGCTTGGTCTGTATGAACTTGTTGGTATTGTCATCATGTTTGCCGGGTTCCTCGCCCTGGGGCGGGTAGGTGTTCCATCCCGGTCCACTACACCTTCACCAGCAGGAACACGGTAAAAGGAATTTCACCAGCTGCACAACGACCAAAGGAGAGCGTACATGAAGACAGCAGTGGCACAAACCCATATGACAGACAAGGAATGGAGAGGAAGGGACGCCAAGGCTGTCTCACAGGTGTACAGCAGGTATTCAGATCTTGTCATTGTGGAAGCTGAGGGATCGCACCTTCATACAGCAGATGGCAGGGATGTGCTTGATTTTGGCTGTGGCATTGCTGTCACGAGTGTTGGCCATCGACATCCACGAGTAGTCCAGGCAGTTCATGAGCAAGTGGACAAACTGTGGCACACCTCGACTACGGCCTACCACACAAAGATCGTGGAGACAGCTGAACGACTTGTTGCCATAACGCCTGATGGGCTCGATCGTGTGTTCTTTGGGAACAGTGGTGCAGAGGCTGTCGAAGCTGCACTCAAGGTTGCAAGAAGAAGCACTGGCAGGACAGACATCATTGCCTTTGAAGGGTCTTTCCACGGCAGGACATATGGTGCAATATCGCTCACAGCTAGCAAGTCAAAGTACCACCGTGGTGTCGGTCCATTCCTTCCTGGAGTGCATCACACACCATATCCATATTGCTTCCGGAACTGCAGTCATGCACCAGGAGAACCCTGTCCAATTGCAGCAGGGAAGTACCTAGACACCATGTTTGACTTGTGGGTTGATCCACAGTCTGTTGCAGCTATCGTGGTTGAGCCAATTCTCGGAGAAGGGGGCTATGTTGTTCCTCCAGAAGGATTCCTTCAGACCCTTCGGTCGTACTGTGATCGATACGGAATCCTCCTAGTAGCAGATGAAGTCCAAAGTGGAATGGGCCGTACAGGAAAGATGTTTGCAGTGGACTTTGAGGGTGTGAAACCAGACATCATGTGTATTGCAAAGGCACTTGGAAATGGAATGCCCATCAGTGCAATGGTTGCACGCCATGAGGTCATGGAGGCATGGCATGCTGGCGAACACGGAACAACATACGGAGGAAACCCTGTCGCCTGTGCAGCGGCATTGGCAGTAATGGATGTCATTAATGATGAGCACCTCGTTGACAGATCAGCACGCCTCGGCAAGCAGATCATGGAGAGACTTTCTTCGTGGAAAGATCGCTATGCGTACGTTGCTGACATTCGAGGTCGGGGGCTTATGATTGGCGTCGAATTCATGAAGGACAAGACCCCAGCAACCGCATTTGTCGAAGGTGTTCACCGAGAGGCTATTGAACGTGGACTCCTCACACTTACCTGTGGTAGCGATGAAAACGTCATTCGCCTCATTCCACCAATGACAGTCTCGGATGGAGATCTGGATACAGGGCTTTCACTTCTTGAGGAGAGCATTGAAGCAATGGAGCGCAAGGGTTAGGATCATGGCAACAGCGCTTGCAGTCAAGGGTAACCACATCGGTGGAAAGGACGTACCAGTTCCAGCTGGAATGGCCACTTTTACTTCTGTCAATCCAGCCAATCATGCTGATGTGGTTGGTGTATTTCCGAGAAGCAGTGCACAGGAGATAGCACAAGCTGTCGAAGTTGCGAAGAAGGCCTTCATGTCGTGGAGTACTACACCTGCACCTGTACGGGGTGATGTGCTCCTGCGGATTGCGGAGCGACTCAGTGAAGAGAAAGAGGCACTTGCCCAGCTGATGTCACGGGAAATGGGAAAGGTGCTTGTTGAAGCGCGTGGCGATGTACAGGAAGCCATTGACATGGCAAAGTTCATGTCGGGTGAAGGGCGCAGGGCACTTGGAGCAACGTATCCCTCAGAGCTTCGTAACAAGTGGGCAATGACTGTACGTGCTCCGCTTGGCGTTGTTGGATGTATTACTCCCTGGAACTTCCCCATTGCTATTCCTTCGTGGAAGAGCTTTGCTGCGATCATGGCGGGGAATGCTGTGGTCCTGAAACCTGCAGAAGATACGCCAATGCTTGCAGCACGATTTGTGGAAATTCTCGAATCTGCAGGCCTTCCTCCGGGTGTCATGAATGTTGTTTACGGACTTGGTGAGGAGGCTGGTGAGGCACTCCTTCGTCACCCAGACGTAAAGGCAATCTCATTTACAGGAAGTGTCGAAGTTGGTCGTCATGTAGCAAGCGTATGTGGAGAGCAACTCAAGCGGTACTCACTGGAGCTTGGGGGCAAGAATGCCATTGTCGTGCTTGAGGATGCAGATCTGGATTTGGTTGTGGAAGGTTCAGTTTGGGGTGCATTTGGCACGTCAGGACAGCGTTGCACTGCAACTTCCAGACTCATAGTCCAGCGGAAAGTATTGCCAGCACTGCTGGAGCGTTTGGTAGCAAGAGTGCAGAGCTTGCACGTTGGTCCAGGAACGGATCCGACTATTGAGGTTGGTGCAGTCATCAATGATACGCAAAAGCAACGTATTCTCTCGTACATCACCATTGGGAAAGAGGAAGGGGCAACGCTTCTCACAGGAGGAAATGCACTGACTGATGGGATATTTCACGAGGGATCGTTCATAGAGCCAACAATCTTCTCAGGCGTTCGGCCAGACATGCGTATTGCGCAAGAGGAGATTTTCGGACCAGTTCTTTCTGTCATCCCTGTTGATACTCTCGATGAAGCAATCGAGGTAGCAAACGGCACTCCGTATGGACTTAGCCTCAGTATCTATACTGCAAGTGTTCATGCAACCTTCCAGGCAATTGAGCGATTTGATGCAGGTCTTGTCTACGTGAATGCTCCAACGATTGGAGCTGAGATTCAGCTTCCTTTCGGGGGCACGAAGCAAACAGGTAATGGATTCAGGGAAGCTGGTGCTACAGCATTTGATGAGTTCACTGAGTGGAAATCCGTGTACATTGACTACAGTGGACAGCTTCAGCGTGCTCAGATCGATACAGAAGCCTAGTCCCACTGCATGATGGCATACAGCTGACAGGACTTCACGAGGGCGCATGGAACTTCTCGAACGGGTGTTTGAGGCCGGGCATGGACGTGTTCGCTATGTCACAAGTGAAGGGGATGGTCCTCCACTACTCCTCTGTCATGGCTTTCTTGGCTCTGCAGAGAACTTTCGTCACTGGATAGGAGCTATAGGGACGAGACGTCGTCTCATCATTCCGGATCTCCCAGGTTTTGGTGCTTCACATAGACTTCCAGATGAACACTCGTCTGAGCGACTTGCCCGGGAGATTCTTGCGATCATGGATCATGAAGGCGCAGGTGACTCCTTTGATCTTGGAGGATTGTGCCTGGGTGCTGATACTGCCATGGCTGTTGCAGCACTTCGACCAGAGGCTGTTCATCAGATCATTCTTCACACGCCTCTTCTCGATCCTCAGCTTGTTCGTCGTCGATTCCACTTGCAAGCTACTATGCTTACTGCAGCTGGCGTATATCCATCCATTGTCTGGCTCAGTCGCCAGAAGGCGGTTTCAGACCTCTACAAACGATTTGTCGTTGAGGGTCCCAATGTCGACATCGAGGAGGCAGAGCTGAACTTTCGGAACCAGTGCCTTGCTGATCCCAGAGCTGCTCGTGAGTGGCTGAGAACATCACTCCGTGCCTCACGTCTTGCAATTCTCCGGGACTTGCATTGTCCTAAGTTGATCATGGCAGCACGGAATGACCGGATTCTCAATGTTGAGAGACTCGTTGAGTCAGTGAAGGATTGGGATCAGTTGACTCTTGCCATTTTCGAGGAAGCGGGCCATGGCTGGGATGAGGCATTCATCACACGGCAACTGCTCGTCATTACTGCATTTCTTGATGGTGAATCGATGCCGACTGAGTCCTGGCTTTGGGGAGCAGCTTCATGAGCACGGCACTGCCTTCCACAGCTGACTGCGTCGTCATAGGTGGTGGAGCAGTTGGTTGTAGTGTTGCGTATCACCTGGCAACCCTGGGCGTTTCTGTGGTGCTTCTTGAGAAAGGTGCACTTGGTGCGGGTTCCACCGGGAAGTGTGCTGGAGGCGTACGCCAGCAGTTCTCGACGAAAGTGAATGTCGAAGTCGCCATGCTCAGCAGACAGCTTCTCGATCATTTTGAGGAGGACACGGGAAGCCCCGCTGCGTTCAGGCATATCGGATATCTCTTTCTTGCTACCACAGACGAAGAGGTGCAGCAGTTTGAACGCAATGTGGCGCTGCAGCATTCTTGTGGACTCGCTGAGGTTGAGATCCTGAGCCCTCAGGAGATTCATCAACGACTCCCTGACTTACGGATTGATGATGTCCGTGCAGGTACATGGTGTCCCACGGATGGAATAGCAGGACCCAATGAGGTGACTATGGGGTATGCAAACGCTGCCCGTAGACACGGTGCTGTCATCCTCGAGGAGTGCGAGGTGTCGGGAATACTGGTGTCGGACAATGCGGTTCGTGGAGTGGAAACTCAGCAGGGTAGCATTGCCACTGATACTGTCATCAATTGTGCTGGTGCATCCTCACGAGCCGTTGGTCTGATGGCAGGTGCTACAGTGCCTGTTGACCCGTACCGGAGGCATATCTTTGTCACAGGGCCACTGGCTGGGAGTGGAAAGTATCCCATGGTAGTCGATTTCAGAACTTCCTTTTACTGTCATCCTGAGGGTGGTGGAATGCTTCTTGGCATGAGTGATCCGGATGAGCCGTCTTCCTTTGACACGAGTGTGAACTGGGAGTTCCTTCCGCATCTTGTTGAGCATGCGACTTGGCGAATTCCCATGCTGGAGAATGCAGACATTGCAACAGGCTGGGCTGGCTTGTATGAGGTGTCTCCAGACCATCATGCAATAGTGGGGAAGGATCCAGATGTGGAGGGGTTGTGGGAGTGCTGTGGCTTCAGTGGACATGGCTTCATGCAGGCACCTGCAATCGGGCTTCTCCTTGCCCAGGCAGTGTTGGGAAAAGCTACAGCTGTCGACATTCGTCCGTACGATCCGGGCAGGTTCCAACGGAATGACTTGCATCCTGAGGCAGTAGTTATCTGACGGTGCGCAGTCACTTGGTGGTCAAGAAGTATTGCACACCCTGCACTATTAAGTCATCACGATGCATATGCATCGTGATGACTTAGATACGGAACAATTTTGCCTAGAACCCCATTCCCGGGTCAGTAGCACCACGGTCAGGTGCACTCGAAGGTCCAGGAGCAGGTTTTTTGTAGTCGTTTAATCCAAGCTCTTTTCGGATGTCAGGAGTGTGGATATCTGAGGGACGAACCCACATGACATGCTTTCGGAGTGCTGGTGGAATGGGATAGGTGGAATTGTATCCTTGTGGTCCGTACTTCTCACCAGGCGGATTAAACCGGTCATTGTCGTTGATGATGAGGATGAGAGTACCAGGTGTTGGTACAGTATCCGGCCACTGGGTCTCGCCATCTGTGATGATCAGCATTCGCTTGGGACGTCGAAGGCGTTTGAACGCCTCGGGAATGACTGTCCGGAATTGCGTTCCACCACGTCCAGTAAGTGGCTTGTCAAGAAGTGCAGGAGGTCCTACCTCGTGTACTTTTACATCACCAGTTGCAACAGTGATTCGTTGTTCACGGTGTTGCAGTTCCTTGACTATGTCACGGAAGATATCAAGCATCTCATTCGTGATCGACCCGGATACATCGATGAGAATACCCAGATCCTCCTTTTGCTGTTGAAGCTTTGAAAGGGAAAAGCCCTTTGGTGAACTAGGTGATGACCGGGGGCGCAGAGCATAATCCTCACGAGAAGAACCGCCCATGAGCCGCTTTGCAATGTTGAGAACAAGTTGACGCTTTCGTGTTTCAGCATTGGGAAGGCGCTGGATACTGGCATCCTCAGAACCGGGACGAAGACCTTCTCCATCTTTGCCTTTCCCGTCCTTGCCCTCGCCATCCTTGCCTTCACCGTCCTTGCCCTCGCCATCCTGACCTTCGCCATCCTGACCTTTACCATCTTGGCCAGTGCCAGTTGCTTTCTCTTCCATTTCTTTGTCAAAGTCATAGTCTTCGAGTCGACAAACACCGTCATCGACGCTATTGGGATCGGGGAGTTGCTGGCCACCCTGTTGCTGCTGACCACCCTGTTGCTGCTGACCACCCTGCTGCTGTTGACCACCCTGCTGCTGCTGACCACCCTGCTGCTGCTGACCACCCTGCTGCTGCTGGCCACCCTGCTGCTGTTGGCCACCCTGCTGCTGCTGACCACCCTGCTGCTGTTGGCCACCCTGCTGCTGTTGACCACCCTGCTGCTGTTGACCACCCTGCTGCTGTTGGCCACCCTGCTGCTGTTGGCCACCCTGCTGCTGCTGGCCCCCCTGCTGCTGCTGACCACCCTGCTGCTGTTGGTCGTCATCTCCAAAGTCGTGGTCGTTCTGCTCTTGTTGACCACTCTGTTGCTGCTGGTCGTCTTGCTTTTCTTGCTCGGAGAGAGTTTCGTCGAGGTACTTGTAGATCTCTTCAGCTGTCATGCGCTTCGGAAGTGGGTACTGCTCGCGCAGGTCCGTACCTTCTGCCCAGTCAAGTTTGGCTGCATCAATGTCGTCACTGAGTGCATTGACTGTTTCAAGACATGCAGCTATTCTACGAAGCTTGGCATTTGGGAACTGCTCTGGATTTAGACGTTCCTTGTGGTGTTGCACAAGGTGATGCGTGAGGTGCAGGAGTTCAGCTGCAAGTGTGGTAGGTGGCATGGACGGGTTGTAGTACACACGACGTCCTTTTACCACAAGACGATCGAGATCCTCACGTGGATATGGTTGCCACTGTGTTAGAACTGCAGTGTACTTGCTTTCAGCATGGCATGCCATGGCAAGTGCCTGGAACCATTGGTCCGAATACGTCTGCATTTCTTCACGTACATCTTGCTGCTCTGGCATGATCCCCTCTACTCCTGCATCATGGTTGACCGCTGGCGGTGCAGACTCTCTCTGGTGGCATGCACTTCATGCGGCCAGGAGAGTAGCACTGTCCAGTGGTGAAATTTACGAGAGTTCGACACCTTGGCGAGTTGCAGGTGTCTTGACCCCTTCCCGGGAAGCGACAACTGCAAGATCTCGGAACGATGGCATCGGACGAACAGCGCTGGCTTCAGGCGGTCCAGGCCATCCCACTGGGACAGGCTCGAATTCGACTGGCTTCACCCCAGAAGGAAGTGCAATGCGCCGCTGTGGTGGTGTATTCCAAGCTTCCGGGAATGCTTCCTGGACGGCCTTGACGACATCATGCGACATCGGGAGACTCGGAAGTACTCCACGAGCTCGTTGGATAAGTACGTCCTTTGTGAGCTTCACAAGATCGTGGGAGCCACCTGCAAGTTCTTCAACTGCATGCATGCCTTCAATTACAGCTTGAAGCTGCTCGGGTGTCTGGGCTTGACGTGCTGCCTCAAAGGGAAGGAGAACACGGTGAGCTGTATTGCATCGACTCCAATCGATAGTCCGGTTGTAGACATCATCAACCTGTGGAAGCTTGAGCTGGTTCCGGAACTCAATCAGTTGCAGTGCTGCTGTCCGACCAATTGCACCTTCGAGAACCCTGCGGTCATCGAAGCGAACATTCTCATCGCTGAAGAGATCAAAGATGGTCATGCATCGTGCTGCGAACTCAAGCGAACGTGGAGTGCACCATGCATAGCTGTGCACATCAGTGAAGTCATCAGGGTCTTTCTGCCAGAGGCCACTTGTCCGATTGGCTGCATTGACAAACGTCGTGAGTTCACGCTCATAGTGACGGACGAATGCACTGCAGATTGCCCAGTTTTTCATGTACTGCGCATTCCACCGTTCGTCGAGTGACTTGAGCTTTTCTGGATCTACGTGGAGAGCCTGTTCACCAAGCCAGTAAGGTGTTCCAATGTCTGTTGGTTCTGCAAAGAGGTGCACAAACCGGTTGGCAACTGGTGAAAGGAGCTCCGTCATGGATGCTGCTGACCCGTGGTTTGCCATGGCAATGATTGGTGCATGGCGAAGAGAAAAGGTACCACCTTTTCCATCTTCGAACTCGCGGTTGAGAACGAGACTCAGTCCTGCTGCCTGCACTGCCTGGGTGGCATTGGTCAAGTCATCAAGGACGATACATGCATTTGGGTCGTTCTTTGCAGCCATGAGAAAGCGGTTCGGAGCATCGAGCGTGTACAAATCTGCCTTCCAGAACTTCCACCAGGTCTTCCGCTCTTTGACAGCTTTTGGAATGCCCTTGACGTCTTCAGGAAGGTCCTTCGAGAGATCCTTCTTGTAGACATTGCGGTTCATCTTCTTCATGAGGGACTTGACCATTTCGGTCTTACCCATTCCAGGAGGTCCCCAAATGAGGATATTGATGCCTCGCACACGAGGATCTGCTTGTTCACGCTTTGCCATCCAAGCCCATGGAGAAGAGAAGAATCCCTTGAATCCACGCTGGCTCAGCGACTCTTCGGCAGTCTCATCATTGAATCCAGGTGCGGCTGCAAGCATGAATACGATGTCGGCTACGCTAGGTTGTACAACCTTAGGTGCAGCAACTGGACCCGTACCTGAGAGCGGGCTACCATACGAAGATGTCACTTTTCATCCCCTCCACGTGATTGACTGCGTTCGCCCCCTTCATGTGAATGATGTCTCACTCGTGAAGGTTATTGTCGAACGGCTTTACTTCTTGGGCAATCATACGCAAACCGCAAGGGGTATGGGAAGGGGGGTAGAGTAGGGAATGTGAAGCGAATATCGAACTGTTGTTTGAGTTGGAGTTCGGGATACCGAGCGTGGGGGGCAATAGGGAGGAAGTATATCCTTCTGGGCTGCATACCTTTGGTGCTGGTTGCATGCAGTGGAACCGCTGCACATTCCTCGCAGAATTCCACAGTCGCAATAGTGGGAACACAGAAGATCACCGAGCAGCAATTCACTCTTCGGAAAAATGCTGCAATCCTCAGTATTGAGCAGGGAGGCGGCACCATTTCGGGTTCTGCTGGTACCCAGATGGTGAACCAGGTCAGTGCAGATGTCATGCAGGGTCTCATCATAGATGCAGTCATAGCTGGGGAAGACAAGCTTCTTGGCATCGAGGCGACATCGCAACAGGTGCAGGACCAGATTGCAAAAGATGCACAACAGGTAGGTGGCAAGAAAGCACTCGAAAAGCAGCTTGCCCAGGGCAAGAGTTCCATGGCTGAGCTCGAGGATGAGACGAGGTCATCTCTCAATGAGGAACGGCTTGTGTACTACTGGGCAAAAGAGCAGGCACAGGCTGTTGCTACCCAGCTCACACAAGGCACATCATTCGATACCCTTGCATCAAAGTGGGCACAACTTGATGAAACACAATCCAATGCATCGTCGACAGCACTGCCTTCATATACAGTGCAGTATTCTCCCCAGCAGCTTGCTACTGAGGGATTCCAGTTGAGCTCTGCTGTTGGTCAACTTCACATTGGTCAGCATACAGTCTCACCAATACAGACGCCTCAGGGGTATGTATTCGCAGAGCTTGTTGGCAAACAAGGATCCATTGTCACACTCAATGAAATTGTCATTGCAGCACCAAATCCGTACACCGTGCAAGACAGGGCTGCGTGGTTTGAGGGGCAGATATTCTCCCTTATTGAGTCTGCCTGTCAGGACAACATCATTCACGTCTATATCAATGCACACATCCAGCCATGTAGTGGCGTTCCTTCCCCAACTTCGGAAGTTTCCCCCTCTCCATCGGCATGAACTGCTTTCTTGCATGTAGTCTTCCTGATGCAAGTGGAGAGTATCTTGCAACGTATGTGCAGTCTGTACTCAGCCCTCTCACAAGGGTCCAGTGGGTGCCTCAGGAGAAGTTTCACATCACCACAGAATTCTTTGGCAATCGGGATAGCAAAGAGTTCAGCACTCAAGTACGCGAGCTAGTCGAACCCATCTGCAAAGCACATCCTCCAGTTTTGCTTTCATTCGGTACTCTGGGAACATTTCCCCATCGGAACAATCCTCATGCAGTCCTGTATGTCGGCATTGTGGAGACCACGGGTGCACTTGGGGAACTTGTCATGGAGATCCGAGATGTTCTGCGACATCATGGGATTGCTGGCGAGCGGTCATCTTTCGTGCCACACTGCACGATTGGCAGGACACATCATCCACTTAGCGTCGAGAGTGCAGCAGTATGGCGTGCAGCAAGTGTCGAAACTATCGGTGGGCCATCATTCACCATTGGGGGCCTGTCGCTGCTGCAGACAGTGCCGGCAATAGCTGGATCCCAATATGTGTGTGTGGCTGAGCTCCCGTTTCAGGCTCAGCTCTAAACGGGAGCTCGAGCAACTTGCTGGCTTCAAAGGTATCGTGGATCAGACTTCTCAGTATCTATGCCGAGCGTTGAGAGTGCTTTCTCTGCCTGTACAGCTGGGATCGTTCCATCCTGGGCAAGCATCGAGAGAGTCGTTGCAACGATGTGTGGTGCATCAACTTCGAAATGAGATCGCAGTGCCTGACGTGAGTCACTCCTGCCATAGCCATCAGTTCCAAGCGCAGTGAAGTGGTTCGGAATGAAACGAGCGATTCTGTCAGTGACAGTCTTCATATAGTCGCTGACTGCAACGACTGGACCTGATGTTCCCATGAAACTCGAAGTGACATGGGGTACATGCTTCTCAGATGTGGGATGAAGGAGGTTCCACCGTTCCATGTCCAAGGCTTCCCTGTACAGCTGGTGCCATCCTGGTGCACTCCATACTGTGGCTGCAACCCCATGTTCCTCGGAGAGGATGTGCTGTGCTTCGATAGTTGCAGTCATTGCACTTCCGCTTGCAATGAGATGAGCCTCTGGACCGTCTGCACGAAGAGGAAGCGCGAGCCGGTAGAGTCCCCGGAGAAGGTCCTTTTCAACGCCCTCAGGCATGGGGGGCATCGGGTAGTTCTCGTTGTATACCGTGAGGTAGTAGAAGACATCCTCATTGTCGTGATACATCCGCTGCATTCCTTCCTCGATGATGAGGGCAAGTTCGTATGCATATGCAGGATCGTAGATGTTCACATTTGGCACAACTGAAAACAGGAGTGGGGAATGCCCATCTTCATGTTGGAGTCCCTCGCCATTGAGGGTTGTCCGGCCAGCTGTTCCTCCCAGCAAGAATCCTCGGCCCCGCATGTCTCCAAATGCCCATACAAGGTCTCCCATACGCTGGAATCCAAACATGGAATAGTAAATGAAAAATGGGATCATTGGATATCGGTGAGTGCTGTACGCAGTGCCTGCTGCAGTGAAACTCGCAGTTGCTCCTGCCTCAGTAATTCCCTCCTCAAGGAGCTGCCCACTTTGTGACTCCTGATACGAGAGAATCATCTTTGCATCGACAGGTTCATACTGCTGTCCGAATGGCGCATAGATCTTGATCTCCTTGAAAAGAGACTCCATGCCGAAGGTACGTGCTTCATCGGGAATAATGGGGACAACACGTTTGCCGACTTCCGGGTCGCGAAGAAGATTGCGCAGAACTCCGACAAAGGCTGATGTCGTAGATGCTGGTCGACCACCACTGCCAGCAAGGAATTCCTTGTTGGCACTTCGGTCAGGAAGTGTGAGGGAGAACTGCGTATGATGTCGTTTGGGAAGCATGCCACCAAGTGCACGACGACGCTCGAGCAGGTACTCGACTTCCTCGGATTTCGTTCCTGGATGAAAGTAGGGAGGTACTCCCTCGGCAAGTTGGGCATCAGTAATGGGAAGTTCAAGCGTGTCACGGAAGCTTCTCAGGTCTGTATCTGCGAGTTTCTTGATCTGATGGGTTGCATTGCGACCTTCAAAGCTTGTGCCCAGTGCCCATCCTTTGATCGTGTGAGCGAGAATTACAGTTGGAGCACCCTTGAGGGAGAGAGCACGGGCATAGGCAGTGTACAGCTTCTGGTAGTCATGTCCACCACGTCGCAACTTCATCAGTTGATCGTCAGAGTAGTCTTTGACGAGTTCCTTCAACCGAGCATCAGGACCGAAGAAGTGTTCTCGAATATACTCCCCTGACTCAGTGGAAAGGCGTTGGAATTCACCATCATTGGTAGTATTCATCTTCTGAAGGAGTATGCCATCGACATCTGCTGCAATAAGGGGATCCCACTCCCGACCCCAAATGACTTTGATGACATTCCACCCAGCGCCGCGGAAGACGGATTCCAGCTCCTGGATGATCTTTCCATTGCCGCGGACAGGTCCATCAAGTCTCTGCAGGTTGCATGACACAACAAAAGTGAGATTGTCGAGTTGCTCTCGTGATGCGAGGGACAGAGCAGTAAGAGTCTCTGGTTCATCACTTTCGCCATCACCAAGGAATGCCCATACATGCGAGGCACTTGTGTCAACAAGACCACGATTGAGGAGGTAGCGATTGAAGCGTGCCTGGTAGATTGCATTGAGCGGTCCGAGTCCCATTGAGACAGTCGGAAACTGCCAGAACTCGGGCATGAGGCGTGGATGGGGATATGAGGAAAGACCATTGCCTCCAACTTCTTGTCGGAAATTATCGAGATGTTCCTCAGTAAGACGACCCTCAAGATATGCACGCGAATAGATGCCAGGTGCTGCATGGCCTTGGAAGTACACCTGGTCGCCACTTGTACCGTTGTCGCTTCCGTGGAAGAAGTGATTGAAACCCACTTCGAACAGGGATGCGACTGAGGCATATGTCGAGATGTGTCCCCCTATGCCTTCAAGATGCTTGTTTGCCCTGGTAACCATGACAGCAGCATTCCATCGAATGATGCGCCGAATACGTTTTTCGAGTTTTTCATCCCCGGGGAATGGAGGCTCATCCCGTGTTGGAATCGTATTGATATACGGAGTGGAGGTGACTGGCGCAATGGGAATTTGTCGGGCATGTGCTTCTTCGAGGAGCGTATTGATGATGTACTGTGCGCGAACGTCACCTTCCCTGTCAACAAGAGTCGCCAGAGATTCACGCCATTCTTCTGTTTCCAGGGAATCGATATCAGGTAATTGCTGTAAAAAGCCATCGCCGCTCATAGGGTGGGAGAACCTCCGTGCGAGATCGTTATATTGACTTGGTCATGTACTGCTACCTACTACTCTAGGAGCTTCACCTGTGTACATGTCGGCCAGGTGATTTCCAAAGGCAAGGAGGAGGCGGAGGGACTGGTATCGTAGGAATCATGTCACAGGACACTTCCCCTCGTAGAAAGCGTGGGATACAGGGTGAAGAGCCTGGAAGAAAACTATCAGTGTGGCTCCGGAAAAATGCGTACTGGTGTATTCCAGCAGTACTCTTTCTGCTCCTGCGTGTTCCGTCGTTCTTTGAGCCACTCTGGTACACCGATGAAGCTGGATACGCCTCAACAGTGTGGCTTTACCATCTCGGGTATGGTCTGTATGTCAATGCCTGGAACAACAAGCCACCTCTTCTCTTCGCACTTATGGCAGGAACCCTCAAGCTGTTCGGACCTACAGAAGCTGGACTTCACGTCTTACCGCTGCTGACTGGCGGGGGAGCACTTTGGGGAGCCCTCTGGTGGGCACGGAAGAATTTCGGGTATAGGACAACACTCATTGTGGGAGTGATCATTGCCATACTATTCGGCACCCCAATCTTGGATGGTGAGCTTTTCCTGCCAGAGAGCCTTCTCATTGTCTTTACGACATGGGCTGGTGTGTGGTTTCTCATGACTATCAGGAACCACGATGATGCAACCACTGCATTTGACTTACGCACTATGGTGGGTATTGGTGTGCTTCTTGCCTGTGCAACGCTCATTCAGCAGACTGCGCTCGGGGATGCCTGTGCCATTGTTGCGTGGTGTGTGGTACGCCGCCAGGTTCGTGCTGCAGGGGTGATGGTGGCCACAATGGTTATTTTGGGTCTGATTGTCATTGGCCCCTTTGTCGTACTGTCTGGCTTTCACAGGGTCTTTTTCGCACTTGTCAGTTCATATGGTGGGTATGTCACGCAGTCGCTCAGTACGAAGGTTTTCACCTATGTGTGGCGTGGGGCACTTCTCCTTTCCTTTATAGGATCAATAATTGTGTTGCGAAACGTGAGGGACAGGACACTTGAGTTTCTCAGAATATGGTTTACGACACTGCTCATTGTGGCCATTGCACCTGGATATCCGTACGAACATTTTCTCCTCCCTGCTGTAGCTCCTGTGACATTGGGAGTAAGCTACGGCATTGCCAAGTACTGGAAAAACTGGAGATACATCCTTCGCAGTCATCGATTCCAGTTTGCAAGCGGTATCGTTGCATGGTGCACAGTCGCTTCGTGTTTCATATTCACACAGCCATATGGGGGGCTCTTTCATGCAGGTTGGTCTCTCGGGTACTATCCTGTAACGCTTGGCAGAATTGCAGGCTTTGTTTCAACAAGGTCCTACGACGACTTCTTTGGCTATTCCGTCTATGGGGAATCAGTGGTTATGCGATGGATCAATGCACATCATATGGATGGATCCTATGCCATGGTATGGTCCAACCTTGCTTGGCCACTTGTCATCAACAAGCTTTCTGAACCAACGCGAAGTGGTCCGCTCTATGTCACACAGATGCTTGATAACAGTCCAAAACCACTTATTGCTCGACTTGACAAGCATCCGCCTTCGCTGATCATCGTGACACCACAGATGGCACAATACAACAGGTATATCAGGAAGTTCATAGCTGTGCATTCATATAGGGAGATACTTGATGTCGATGGAGTACAGCTATACCTCCCGCCTGAGCTTTCAGGTAGTGCTAACCACTCCTAGGAAGTGTGTGTGCTGGTACGGAGTGCTGCTTGCAAGGCCTGTGAAAGATCTTCGATGAGGTCCTCAGGATCTTCTATTCCCACACTGAGACGGACAAGGTGATCTGAGATACCCAGTGCATTCCGCTGTGCAGGAGGCATACCACTGTGTGTCATTGCAGCAGGAAGTTCAATGAGGGATTCCACAGCACCGAGTGATTCCGCACATGTGATGACTGTGAGAGAACGAAAAAAAGCATCAGGGTCTGCTTCGGGTGCAAGTTCAAAAGAAATCATGGCTCCACCTCGTCCTTTCCAAAGTGAGGTGACGAGTTCGTGTCCATCGTGGAAAGGGAGACCGGGGTAGAGAACCCGTGCAACGCCTGGCGCTGTGGTAAGCCAGGTGGAAATCATGGCTGCGGAGGCATTCTGCTGTTCGACACGAAGTGCAAGAGTCTTGATGCCACGCATGAGGAGCCAACAGTCGAAGGGAGATGGAACAGCACCTACTGCATTTTGGAGAAAGCGAAGCTTTTCTGCGAGCATGTCATTGTTCGTGATGATGGCACCACCAACGACATCACTGTGGCCACCAAGATATTTCGTTGTACTGTGCACGACAACATCCGCTCCAAGAGCAAGAGGTTGTTGGAGCACGGGAGTTGCAAACGTGTTGTCAACAACACACAATCCTCCATGCGTATGGACAACATCTGCAATCTTTGCAATATCCATGATCTTGAGGAGAGGGTTTGTGGGGGACTCAATCCAACACAGCACTGTTGCAGGCGTCCATGCCTTGGAAATCTGTTCAGGGTCGCGGGCATCTACAGCTGTTGTAGTAATTCCATGATCTGCAAGTACCTGGCTGAATAGTCGATGTGTTCCTCCGTACAGATCATCAACAGTGACAACATGGTCGCCGGGCTTCAGCGTGAAAAGTAGCGTCGTTTCGGCTGCCAGACCAGATGCAAAAGCGAGTGCATGACGGCCACCCTCAAGCGCTCCGAGAACGGTTTCGAGCGTATGACGGGTAGGGTTGTCTGTTCTGCTGTACTCAAATCCGAGATGCTTTCCTGGCGATTCCTGGGCATATGTTGTTGCGAGGTGAATGGGGGGAACAACTGCACCTGTTTGCATGTCAGGAACTTGTCCTGCGTGTACACAGGTTGTTGCAAATTTGTCGTTCATTTTCGAACTCCTGCCAATGTTGTGAGGATCTTGGGTGAAGTGAGATCTGAAAGAGAAATGAGTCCCACGGGGGTTGATCCATCGATCACGATGCGTGGACGGGACTCCGGATCCTCAAGGATCTCGTGGAGTGCTTCAACAATGGGGAGCTCCCGAGGTATGGTGGGAAGTGGCGTGGTGGTAACACTCCCAACTGAGGCATCACGTGTTAGAGAACCCCTAAGGAGTGCCCGGTAGAGGTGTGTTTTCCCCAGCGAAGCATGTGGCATTTCAGCAGGATCGTGTGAATGTCGAAGTGGGAGGTGAGAGAGCCCATAGCGCTCCATGAGTGCAAGGGCTCGTTCAACTGTATCGCCGGATTCCGCTGATACATATGCAGGATGTGTTGCAGAGCGGTGCCCAAGTAGATCTCCCACTACTTCAGGATCTCGTGCGGATAGATATCCGTTGGCAACCATCCAGTCATCCGAGAATATTTTGCTGAGGTAGTTTCGACCTGTATCAGGAATGAGAACTACGACTGTAGCTGTGGCATCACATTCCGCAGCATACGAGACTGCTGCGTGAACAGCCATGCCAGCAGAGCCACCCACAAGAAGGCCTTCCTCACGTGCCAGTCGCCGTGTCATGAGAAATGACTCCTGGTCAGAAACTTGAATGATCCTGTCCACGAGATCTCCCGAATATGTGTCGGGAAAGAAGTCTTCCCCAACTCCCTCAACAACATAGGGAGCCACAGGTCCGGAATATATGGAGCCTTCAGGATCTGCTCCAACGATAGTGACTGCAGGATTTTGCTCCTTGAGGTATCTGGCAGTGCCGCTAATTGTTCCTCCAGTACCTATTCCTGCGACAAAGGCTGTGAGGGAGCCACTAGTTTGATGCCAAATTTCCGGACCAGTCGTACGGTAGTGACTTTCCGGGTTGGCAGGGTTGAAGTACTGGTTGGGCTGGAATCCGCCAGGAATTTCTCGTGCAAGACGGTTTGCTACTTCATAGTACGAACGGGGATCTTCACGTTCAACATTGGTTGGGCAGATGATGACTTCTGCACCGTATGCCTCAAGTAGTCGAATCTTCTCATCGGACATCTTGTCTGGCAGAACGAAAATACACCTATATCCACGGAGGGCTGCAGCAATTGCGAGACCGTGACCAGTGTTCCCTGAAGTCGGTTCGATGATTGTTCCCCCGGGTTGCAGCTTTCCACTGCGTTCTGCAGCTTCAATGAGGGAGAGGCCAATTCGGTCTTTGACACTCCCGCCGGGATTGAGTTGTTCAGCCTTTGCATAGAGCGGGATCGGTAGTCCCGTGCTGATGCGACTCAGTCGGATGAGAGGTGTATTGCCAATGCAGTCAAGAATGGTGTCACGGTATTCCATGCCTCACATCCTACACATTCACCATCCTGCATTGAGCAGTTAGCATACCTGTGAAGTGTATTGTTGTGCCTACCGTGCCACTCAGGTATCATTCGTACCAAGGGGAGGAAAGAGTGTGACGACAACGATTGATGTGTACCGTGCACTACATGATGCTGTAATGCGAGCAACAGGTCTCACATCGCAGTCCGTGGGTACAGATGTCATAGTCCATCCGCCAGCATTCCGCAAGTGGGCCTGGTTTGATGATGAGACAGGCCGTGTTGCAGTGAGCAAGAAGCACACGGATGAGCTTGTTGGCGATGCGCTGGAAGCGAGAGTACGACCTGAGGCTGTTCTTTCAGATGCCGAGAAGGATGCGTTTGTCAATGCGCTTGATGCAGTAATACATGCTGAGGTTCTTGCCTTGTATCACGAAGCAGCCAATGAACCATCAAACGCGGATATTCAATACCAGACAGGCTCGCATACAGTAGTGAATGGGGCTGTACTTGCAGTGACTTCTCTCATTCGCGAGAACGTACTGCGGGATCCTGCTATTTCATGTCTATGGCCAGATCTCGAAAAGACGCATCATGTACTGTACATGGCAGATGCTGCAGAAGTGATGCGAGGCATTTGCTCCTGCATTGCAAGAGAGTCCGGAACAACACTCCTTGACGAGCTCACTCAGGTGTTGGGGCACAGGGGAGCGAAGATTCCCTATCTCGTCAAGAGACTTGCAGACGCATACGGTATTTCAATTGTTCTAGGCAAGGAGTCAAGGCAACAGATTGATGCATTGGAGCAGATTCTGCTTCGTGCAATTGGCAATGTTGAAGTAGCAGTACGAATTTCTGGAAGCGGGAGTCCATCAACGGCAGACGGCAGCTATGGACGTGGAGAGGCGGATACATTTGTTGCATCCGTACAGGCACTCATGAAGCTCACCACACGCACGACATCATCTGGTGAAGCTGCACTGTCTCTGTGGAAGAGGACTCCACTGAAAGCAGCGCCATCAACAGTTGTTGAGGCCACATCCATTGCACATGAACCCCCATCATTCGAGGAGTTTCTTGCGCGTGCTCGAGAAGCAGTTGCAGAGCTGTTTGGTGCAACTGTCCATGTGAAAACGTACCTCGCCGACGGAACCATTTCACCTCTTCGTGACAGGCTCAGGGGGCATATTGTTCTTGGTAGGTATCAATTTCTAAGGCAGAATGGGGGAGAACTGACATTGGATGCAAAGAGGACTGCCTATCCCATTCGATCATTTCTCCGTCGAGTGCGAAATACCCCCGTATCACATAGTCTGCACCTCAGGGAAAGTGTGGCAGAGTCATACTACGAGGCATTTGCCACAGTACTTCATGAGCACATCCATGCTCTTGGTCCTAGTGATCCATATTCCATGCATGCTGCAATGAACCTCACTCTCTACGGTGGCAGGGTTGTCGATGAAGGCTGTACAGAACTTGCAACCTCCGTGTTCATGGTTGATTTCCTTCGGAGACTCGGAATCTCAGGCCTTCATGAGCAGTTTCAATGCGAGCGCACTGAATGGAATTACCCAGCAGAAGTCGCTTTCATGAATGAATTGGTTGGCCATCTCGCTGAAAGATATGGCGAGGATCCAAGAGCGATCCTCAGACAGCTCGTAACTGCTGGCTCTGAACATGGTCCACTACGACGCATGGCATACCTTTTTTCGTATGGAAGACCCCTCGAAAGTGGTCCAGCGACTGATGTGGCAGCAGGAATTATATTGAGCTATGCACGGCAGGTGGAACATTTTATCTCACGGAGAAATGACCTTACATATGCGAAACTGAAGGAATTCGGACGCATTGAAGGCCAGCTTTGTGTAGGTGAACTGATGAAATCGCTGACTGCCCTTGCGGGTGTGTCAACTCAAGGGATTACATCAGGGAATACACAAGATGGCGGGTTGGGCGCAGCTTGAGCAAAATTGTTTCATGAACAAGGCGTCTTGCACCATCCCCCCACTCTACACGACTGTCTGATGACTCTCGTTCAGAATTTGAACCTCTGGTCACCTGGGGAGTGCTCGATGTTCTTGTTCCTGTTGTGAATTTGATGAAGAGAGTATTCATGGAGCTTGGGAAACGGGTGTGTTAGTGTAGATGAGCTTTGCTCTTGAACATGCCTCCTAGTACAGCACAGGAGCTCCATCGACGAATCCGGTTTGACGTTTGGATTGACAGTTACTTGCAGGATTAACCTGCTTCTTCAATCCATGAAAGAGGTAAGGAGGGTACATGGACTGATGGATCACGTGAGATAGGTAAACAAGGAGTCGCCTGATGAATGTCAGGAACTCGCTTGCCGTGACTTGGCAATGCAGCTCTGTAGCTCGTGAACACCCGCTATTGCGCCTTCAGGATGGTGGAAGATTGAAGTGCCAGCAACAAGTGTTGTTGCTCCAGCAACTACAGCTTCCTCTGCAGTCTCAGGTGTGATGCCGCCATCCACCTCAATGTCAGTCGTGCACGAACATTCCGTGAAGTGATGGCGAAGCCGACGTACCTTGCTCAGCATTGCTGGAATGAATCGTTGTCCACCAAAGCCTGGATTTACAGTCATTACGAGTGCACAGTCAAGAAGGTCTGTAACTTCGAACAATGAGGTTTCGGGAGTTCCTGGATTGATTGCTGCTCCGGCATTGCATCCGAGCTCACGAATTGTCTGCAGTGTGCGGTGGAGATGAGGGGATACTTCAACATGGACAGTAATGCCTGCTGCACCACACGCAGCAAATCGCTCAAGATGACGTTCCGGTTCAACAATCATGAGGTGCAACTCAAGCGGTAGTGATGTAAGTTCATGGAGCCGCTGCACTGTATCGAAACCAAAGGTGATGTTCGGAACGAACCTCCCATCCATGATGTCGACATGTATGCGTTGGGCACCGCTGCCTTCAAGTGAAGCAACTTCAGCACCAAGTGCACATGGATCTGCAGCAAGTATGCTGGGTGCTATTACAATTGCTGCGCCATCGCATGAAGAGTCTGGTGTTACCACCTCTCCATGATGGCACAGCAGAGGACTTCTGGCTCGTCAGTGCAACGAGCCAGAACTACGTGCTCGCTAGAGTCCCCGACCTTCTGAACCGCCAGGGATGATAAGACCACTCGGCGTCCGAGCCGGCAGGCTTGAGGCTGTCTTGGCAGAAGAGGAACGACGCTGCTGTGTCGTTGCCTGTGGAGTTGCCTTGGATCGTGTAGTCTGCTGTCGGGGACGTGGTGCTGGAGCAGGACGTGATGGAGCTGATTGCTGTGGAGCTTCCTGCTGCTGTACTTGAGGTCCACCCATCTCAGGTCCTTCCGTGTCGTAGTGGTGATAGTGATGAACTTCCTGGGGTGCGGAGTTCTGAGGAGGACACTGACGTGAAGCCTCATCAAGTTTACGAACACCCCATGCATATGTTTTCTTGGCAAGGGGGCCAAGAACTGCAACAGAGAAAGGGAAGGAGAGGAGGGGTCCTGCTGCTGCCATCGGTCCAATGCCGATGACAAACACTAGTGCATATGCCCATGACGGATATCCGCCAGCTACCCATTTTGCAAATCTCTGTCGCATTGTGAATTCCCCCGACTCTCTGTGTGACGTCAATGTGTGGATGGGCACACGTCTTACATTCATGATACGGAATCGAGGAAAGACACTGCGGGGACAATGTCTAGGTGCGTGTGACTGTTAAGGGAAAATGTTCGCTTTAACTGTCATGTCGCTACTGTTTCTCTGCAGGGGATCGATCCCCAGAGTGCTGTAGTGCATCGTCGAGAGCATCATAGGCGGATTGATCGAGAAACCAGTACAGTGACCTCGCTGCAGGATCTACGTGTGCAGCAGGAGTTGTACCTGCGACTGTTTTCGCAAGGGCTGGCCCCTTCTCAGAACCTGTAACCAGGAAAGCTACGTGGTTTGCAGCATTGATGACGGGAAATGTGATGCTGAGCCGTTCATGGGGAGCAACAGGCGCGATATTTGTCACAACCGTTGCATGGAGTTCATGGAGTGGGTCAGTATCGGGAAAAAGGGAAGCAGTGTGACCATCAGCACCCATGCCAAGGAGGATGCAGTCGAAGTTGGGCATCCTATTCACCTGGGGAAGCTCTGCAAGGTGCCGGGCATATCGAGACGCTGCATCTTCAAGAGGTCGAATTTCCCCTTCCATGCGGTGGATGTGTGAGGCAGGTATTGGCACAGCCTCAAAAAGGGTTTGTGCAAGGTGGTAATTGCTCGATGCATCGTCCGGGGGACAACCGCGTTCATCCACGAAGTACACATGCCAGTTTGCCCAACTGTATGCGGGATTTGCTGCTCCGGCCAGGAGACCAAAGAGAGCCTTTGGTGTGGAGCCACCAGAGAGTGCAATGGTGAAGGATCCCTTGGAGGCAATTGCACTCCGTGCAATGTCAAGGAGCCATGACGCACACTCTGCTGCAACTGCATCTGGGGATGGACGAACAATGATGGTTCCTTTGAGCAATGAATCAGTCATGCAGATGTACCCTCACGGCGAACTGCGAGGTGGGTTGCAGCCTCAAGTGCAGGAAGGTACCCATCCTCAACGGGTGCATGTTGGAGGATTTCGCCTATCGCAACCATTGAGGGAACTCGGTATCGCGGAAGGACATCCGTGTGAATGAGAGTATGACCAAGATACACCCGGGAGGTGAGGGTATCCTCAGTCTCCGTGATGACAATTTGTCCATCATGGCCACCGCCGAATGTAATGATCATGCGGGCCTGTGTAGATGGCGGTTCATCCGGGTCGATTGGGGAGAAGCTTGCGCGAGGTATGCGAGTAGGGGTACGTGGATGTACGAGTTCATTCAGGCATGAAAGCATCCATCCCATACTGAGATATGCTTCAGCATTAGGAGAGGCAATTTCAATGTCAATGTGTGCCAGAAGATGGACGACATTGAGGATTTCAGGGAGATTGAAGGCTCGAGCAATGCTGAATCGCCATGGACGGACTCGGAGCCATGCAATATCTATGAGTGACTTCTCCGCGAGAAATCGACGAGCTGCATTAAGCCGAGAGAATACGTAACTAGGTTTCGAGTAGCGATGCGAGTCAATGAAGCAGATGTTTGCGAGTGAAAGGAGATCCTTCGAGAGCCAAGTCGTGAGTGAAGGATCTCCAGAAAACCACAGTGCCACCGGAATGTCTGGGGGAAGAAGTGGTCGAATTATGCTCAGGAGATGGTGCGAAGCAGGGCCATACACATGGAGTGTGATCTCCTCACTGCATACGGCAGTCTCATGAGCAGGTGTGTCAGGACGGTTCGACCATATGAGAGCAAGTTCTGCCTCGATGCGTGGACGGCCACGGTGATGAGGGGCTATGAGAAGAATACGGGCTGGATGCCAGCTTTGGAGGTGCTTTATTGCTTCCCGAGTTGCAGGGAGGTCATCTGCCTGTGGACAGAGCACGATGAGTGAAATTGTGGACAAGCGTACCATGTGGCTTGGCATGTCCTGAGCAGCATCGGGAATTCGTGAGTAGATGCCTGAGAGTTGTTCCTCGAGCGAACCCACATTGTGAATCTGTAATGGAGGAATTTCAATGCGATGTTGGGGGACAACGTTCATAGTCGTCTCCACGCTCTCCCATCACGTTGTAGCAGGAGGTCAGCCTCTTTGGGCCCCCACGTGCCTGCTTCATAGTTCGGGAACTGACTTGCAACGGGTGGATGAGATCTCCAGCCATCAAGAATTGCTGTGCAGAATCTCCATGCTTCCTCGACCTCGTCAACACGGGCAAAGAGTGTTGTGTCACCCAACATTGCATCAAGGAGAAGCCGTTCATATGCTTCTGGAGACTGACGAAGGAAGCTGCTTCCGTAGTGAAAGTCCATGTTCACATCACGGATCTCCATGGACTGGCCAGGGACTTTGGCAGAGAATTTGAGGGAGATTCCCTCTTCAGGTTGAATACGAATGACGAGAAGGTTGGGCTCGATACCACTGTTGGGAAGGGTGCCAAACGGGGAAGCGATATTGCCAACAAATGGCGAGTGGGGAACCCTGCGAAACTGGATTGCGATTTCAGATACACGCTTTCCTAGTCGCTTGCCCGAACGGAGATAGAACGGTGTTCCCTCCCATCGCCAATTATCGATATCAACGCGTGCAGCCACAAATGTTTCCCGGAGAGAACCCTCGGGAACGCCATGTTCCTCCCGATATCCAATTACTTCCTGACCATTCACCCAGCCACGTCCGTACTGACCCCGTACTGTATGCTGCAGTGCATCATCGGGATGAATAGGTCGAACAGACCGCAAAAGCTTGACTTTCTCATCCCGGATTGTCTCAGCCCGGAAGTTCGTGGGAGCTTCCATTGCAGTAATCGCAAGGAGTTGCATGACATGGCTCTGTACCATGTCTCGAAGAGCTCCTGACTCCTCGTAATACTCGCCTCGACCCTCGATTCCAATCGATTCAGCAACTGTGATTTGCACATGGTCGATATATTGGCGATTCCAGAGCGGTTCGAAGATTCCGTTTGCAAAACGAAATACCATCATGTTCTGGACGGTTTCTTTCCCGAGGTAGTGGTCAATTCTGTAGATTTGCTCCTCAGCAAATGCTTCATGAAGTGTGGCGTTGAGTTCTCGTGCTGTTTCGAGGTTGCGGCCAAAAGGCTTTTCAACCACAAGACGTGAAAAGGAACCAGGACGTGGAGTACTGAGCCCTGCTTCCTTGAGACGGCGTGCAAGTGGTCCCATGGCACTGGGAGGAACGCTGAGGTAGAAGACATGGTTGTGGTGACCGCCACGGTTTGTGTCGATTTCACTGAGAACTTCGATGAGGGGCTGGAGACCGTTGTCACGTACAACATCAATTGTCACGTACTCAATGTTTCGTGCGAAATTGTCCCAGGCATCTTGATTGAATGGTAGCCTTCCGTACTGGATGACATTCTCACGCATCTGGTCCCGATACATCGTGGAGTCTGATGTAGATCGTCCAGTTGCAATGACATGGAATGGCATTGGAAGCTGTCCCTCAAGGGAGAGCGCGTACAAAGCAGGAATGAGTTTCTTACGTGCAAGATCTCCGGTTGCCCCGAAGATGACAAGCGTACACGGAGAAGGGATTCTGCCCTGATGGAGTCCGTTGCTAAAGGGATTCACGAGTACCTGGTCGCTCACAAGCTGTTCTGCATCCATGGCATCCACCGTGCTACTTTCCCTCCGTTGCACTTTGTACCTTCATTGCATGTCCTCCGAACTCATTTCTCAGTGCAGCTATCATGCGGTTGCCGAATTCATCCTCGCCTCGTGAGGCAAAACGTGCCATAAGGGAGAGTGCAAGAACTGGAGTTGGCACGGAAGCATCAATTGCCTCGAATACTGTCCATCTTCCTTCTCCGGAGTCATCAACCCATCCCTCAATTGACTCGAGATCGGGATCATGGTCGAGAGCACGCTCAGCGAGCTCCAGCAGCCATGAGCGAACAACGCTTCCCTGATTCCACAAATGTGCAATTGCGTGGAGATCGAGATTCTCAAATCGTTTTGAGTTCCGCAGAAGGGAAAACCCTTCTGCATAGGCCTCAAGTAGACCGTATTCAATACCATTGTGGATCATCTTGACGTAGTGACCAGAGCCCACAGGCCCGACATGGAGAAATCCATCAGGTGGAGCAAGGGTAGTGAAAATGGGTGTGGCATATGAGACAGCATCAGCATCACCACCAACCATGAGGCAATATCCAATCTCGAGGCCCCATATACCGCCACTTGTGCCTGCATCGATGAAGGAGACACCCTTGTTCCTGCATAGCTCAGCATGGAGCAGGGAATCAGTAAATTTGCTGTTTCCACCATCGATGATGATGTCACCAGCCGAGAGGAAGGAAAGGAGTGTCCGAATTGTCGATTCTGTTGGATCTCCTGCAGGAACCATGATCCAGACAATACGGCGGGGTGAGAGATGGGCGACAAGTTCTTGAAGAGAGGTTGCAGTCGTTGCACCAAATGCTTCGACAGTGTGTCGTGCATCTTCATTCATGTCAAAGGCAACAATCTCATGGTTCCCGTCCCTTCTCAGCCGATG
>JBMFXB010000007.1:0-76078 GCA_049964715.1 Candidatus Dormibacteria bacterium | reverse complement strand
AAGCCCAATTGGTCACTTCTGAAAACCCTCACACCCCGCTAAATTCCGAAGGTCCACTTTCTTTACGAACTCTACACTGATATCAAGCAATGCACTCTGGCGTGGGAGTGGATACTCGTTGTTGATGGAGCCGAAAGAACTCCGATTCCTAAGAAGTTGAAAAACGATGGGAGGATTGTTGAGTGTCGTGTTGGGCGCCAGGTCGGCACAGCTGCTTCTCGCAACATGGGACTCGGTATTTCTCGAGGAGAGTTTGTAACCGCCTGCGATGACGATGACCGGTTGCCTGCACGTTCTTTTGAGGTTCGCCTTGACGCACTGCGATCTGCGCATGTGGATTGGGTGGCAGGACTACTCGCTGATCTTCGAGGTCAAGAGCAAATCGTATGGAATTGTCCAGCACCGCGAGGGTATATACGGGCGGGAGAACTGTGGAAGTCATGGATTTCTCCAGAGGCAACCTATCCGCTTGGTCCATCGACATTGTTAATGAGGACAGCACTGCTACGCCAGGTCGGTGGGTGGCAAGGTCTACCTCAAGCTGAAGACCTTGGCATGGTGATGGCAGTGAGTGGCGTTGCCGCTGGTGTTGTACTTGATGAAGTTGTATATCTGTATCGAAGACATGATGGTCAAATGATGAACCAGCCTGATTTTGATTCTATCGAGCCCCTAGTACGAGAGATTACCTTTGAGAGGGGAAGATTATTATGCGAACTCTTAGCTCCAAGAGGGCAGTCTAACTAACTGCGAGTTTTTGCAATCTGCATAGGCCTTTGGTTCCGGAAGGCCCATATATTGTGGTTTGATGACAGGGGGTTGTCGCTAAGCAATGTGAATATTTGCTTATGCGAGATCATAAGCAGCAACATGCACTGAGTTTTGGAGAATTTCTCAAACGCTACGGGACTGAAAAGCTCTGTCGAGATGCATTGGTTGCATATCGATAGCCCAATGGATTTGTTTGTCCACGATGTAGCAAACAAAAGGCATACACCAGATCATTTACTACTGCGGAATGTGCAAGCTGTGGATATTGTGCATCGGTAACAGCAGGAACTGTTCTGCACAACACTCACCTTCCACTGACGAAGTGGTTTTTAGCGATGTATCTTGATGGTGAATCGAAACGTGGGATAAGTGCTTTGGAACTCCAAGGAAAGCTGGGAAGTACGTATCGTACTGCATGGTCTGCATTGCATCGTTTACGTTCTGCTATGGGGCAACGAGAAAGGAAGTATCTTCTTGTAGGGGATGTCGATATCGATGATGTCTTTGTTGGGGGAATGACACCAGGACGACGTGGTCGTGCAACGAAAAAGGTTCCTGCACTCATTGCATTAAGCCACACTAATGCTGGCAATCCACAGTATCTCAAAGTTGTTCCTGTTTCAGGATGGGATATGCCTACTGTAACCACAACAGTTCAGCAGATAGTATCCAAAGAGGCATGCATTGGAACAGCTGCAATGAAAGGCTTTTATGGTTTGAAAACTGTTGGATATGAACATGTGTTCACTGTATCAGCACATCTTCCAGAAGGTGAACACTTTTCACCAATGCTCCATACGCAGATTGCAAATCTCAAAGCGCAACTGCACGGCACATTTCATCGTTCTCCATCTACTCCATACGTCTCGTCATATTTCGATGCATTCTGCTTCCGATTCAATAGACGGTTTCTTCCTTCTGTCATGGAAAGGCTTGTCAATGCGTGCGCATTGAGTATTCCTGCGTAATTCCATCACCTGTAACGTGACCAGGCTACTATTCATGCCTGCACTGTACATTTCATGCAATATGTATTACGTTTGCACTACTCGATTCCCTAACAAATTGAGCAACACACCTGCCCAAAACCACAATATATGGAACCAAAGGCCTATGCAGATTTGGCTAAATGCCACAGGGATCAGACTCATTGTCTGATATAGCATGCTGTTAGACAACGTATCAAAGCATTTCGTTTCACGATGAAACTGCCTGCAATTAGCAAGTCGCAGCGAGCGAACTGCTTCCTATTGAGGCGCGAGATGCCAGCGCACCAAAGGGCTTACGCAGACCATTAGGTCATCGATGAAGATGCAGGGAAGCGGAATTTCAACCCCACAAGTAGCCAATGATATAGGAATTGGTTGTATGCGAAAAGCTTGCACAACTCACAATGCCCCATTGGAAGGATCATCAAACCAGTAGGGTTCGATGACTTGTCACCACCCTCCTGCACGCTTGTCCGAACTGTCAATGCACCCTGGAAAAAGGCAGCACTTCCAATTTCTTACCTCCACAAATATATCCCAGGATTGGCTATGCACCCTGCAGACATGAGTGATTCCCTCCGGTTCTGAATGCAACGTGTCTTTCATCTGGAAGCGCACGTATTCCCCAATGATCTATACCAGACGGACAGAAGGCACCCAAAGCAGGAAAATCGTTCAGGGAGGCTATGCAAAGACTTTCGGAAGTCCGCACAATACACACATGGCTACGCAACTTCACGGTCTTACAATTGCTCGGTATGGGTGGCGCCGAGATCTTCCAGACCCACGCGACTTCTCCTACCCAACAATGCCATCCGCCTGGGACACGCCAACGGTTATAGATCTCCGTGATGCATGTCCTCCTGTCAGTGACCAGGGAGAGTCCGCTGCATGCACTGCATACGCACTTCTCTCACTGTTCCAGTATCAGCGTGAAGCAACGGACACGAAGCTTCTTGAGAATCCTTCAGCAATGCACCTGTACTGGAAGCAACGCGAGGAAGAGGGAACATCTCCCCATGATGTGGGTGCACAGTTTCGCACTGGACTCAAGCTGCTTCACCGCGAGGGAGTCACCACACACGACGTTTGGGATGCAGATTCAACGAAACCGACCAAGAGTGTTCCTGAAACGACACCTCCACGGTTTGTGTATTACCGTCTTCCCCAGTCACTCCATTCCATGAAGCGCTGTCTTTCCGAAGGCTATCCATTTGTCTTTGGCTTCAGTGTGTTCTCTAATATGGAGTCGGATCGGGTGTCCCACTCGGGAAACATTCCGCTTCCACGGGACACTGACATGCTCCTTGGCGGTCATGCTGCAACAATTGTTGGCTACAACGACCTCACCCAGCAATTCACCATTCAGAACACCTGGGGTGAAGGCTGGGGCGATTGTGGCTATGGGTACATCCCGTACTCATACGTACTTGATACCAACTTGGCCACGGATTTCTGGACAATTCGGACTGAACCTGTTCTCTAGATATGGCAGAATGCCAGTTTCCACAAATACGGATGGGTGCATAATCCTCCGTATTTGTGAAGTTCCTTACTCTTTGGTGATTCCTGTGCCATGTGATCTGGCACGGCTGTCACGCCGTGCTCGATCAAGTTGTGCCTCGATCGCAGGAATGAGGTCTGCAATGGCAACACGATCCTGTGTCATCGAATCCCGGTTGCGGATCGTTACTGCATGATCCTCCAGCGTGTCGAAGTCCACTGTCACTGCAAGGGGTGTACCAATTTCATCATGTCTTCGGTACCGCTTCCCAATACTTTGTGTATCGTCATACGCTGTTGCAAATGTGGGTCGCAATGACTTCTCAATTTCGTGTGCTTGCTGCATGAGCTGCTCATTCTTTGACAGTGGAAGGACAGCAACCTGGTACGGTGCAAGATCCGGATGGAGTCGAAGTACTACCCGCTCCTCACCGTTCACCTGCTCCTCCTCGTACGCATCAACAAGTACTGTGAGGAAAATACGATCCACACTCACGGCTGGCTCTATGACGTGGGGGACATAGTGGATCTCTTTCTTCGGGTCGAAGTAGCTGAGATCCTTGCCACTCATCTTCTGATGGGTAGTGAGATCAAAATCTGTTCTGCATGCCACTCCTTCAAGCTCTCCCCAGCCAAAAGGAAATGCATACTCTATATCTGATGTACCAGAGCTGTAATGCGAAAGTTCCGCTTTTTCATGCTCGCGAATACGGAGATGTGACTCCTGGATTCCAAGTTCATCCAAATACCAGTCAAAACGGTACTTCTTCCAGAAGGCATACCACTCATTATCAGTTCCAGGTTCACAGAAGAACTCCATTTCCATGAGCTCAAATTCCCGTGAGCGAAAAATGAAGTTTCCTGGGGAGATTTCGTTCCGAAAGCCTTTTCCAATCTGGGCTATACCAAAGGGAATCTTGGCACGGGATGTTGTGACCACATTTGCAAAGTTGACGAACATTCCCTGGGCTGTTTCAGGACGCAGCCACACCTGGGCTGCAGAATCCTCGATAGGACCAAGGTAACTCTTGAACATGAGGTTGAACTGGCGTGCAGGAGTGAGATCTCCTCCGCACTCCGGACAGCCAGTACTGCCTTCTGGAAGTTTCCTCGCTCTCCGTTCATCCTCAAGATGGTCTTCTCGCCACCTTTTCTTGCATTTGCCAAGGCAGTCGACAAGCGGGTCTGTGAAGTTCTGGACATGTCCACTTGCCTCCCAAACTTTGGGATTCATGATGACAGAGGTTTCTATGCCCTCAACATCATCCCGACTGTCTACCATGTACCTCCACCACGAGTTACGAATATTTCGCCGGAGCCGTGTTCCGATTGGTCCGAAATCGTAGAGGGCATTGATGCCTCCATAGATCTCACTGGAAGGGAATACAAAACCCCGCCGCTTGCACAGCGAGACAATGGTATCGATACGGGAGCGGTCGTCAGAAGGTGCTGGAGTGTGCATTGTGCCCTCTAGTCTACCAAGGACATCATCACCCACTACGCCTGCTGGCGAGGAAGTCGTGCCCGAAGCATTGGCAATGCATGGAGAGCTGCATGAAGGTGTTCCTCAAGAGCATCAGCAAGGACATCGCAAAGCTCACGTGTCGTGGAGTCATCCAACCGTACACGAAAAAACGTGCCTGCATCTCCCTTTGCAATGAGTCGAAGCAGTTTCTGCGTTCGCACATCAACTGGAAAACCACCTGGTGCACGTATATGGCAGTCAGCACATACAAGTCCACCAAGACGTGCTACATACCACGACGTTCTCGGAGCGAGCTCCTTGTGACATCGCACACACCTGTCGAGAATTGGCGCATACCCGAGATGCACGAGAAGGGAAAGTCCACACCACACGACTGCAGTTGCTGGTGGACGTGCCTGGCTCCAGAGGACATCAAGTGCGCTCACCACTAGGAGAAACGCTCCTGGATCCGGAAACCGATCCACCATGAGTCGATCTACGACCTCTGCACACGCCCCTGCCCCGAGAAGGACATCATATGGTTGACCAGGTTCCCGAATCCCGATCACTTCTCCGTGCGTCACTATCTCAAGCTCCCCACGTCCTGGCACCAGCTGGAATCGTCCATGGACAAAGAGATCAGTAGCTGTACTCAGAGTACTCGATGGCTTTCTCGCACCCTTCGCCAGGGCACCCAGCTTCCCCCTGTCCTTCGTAAGAAGGGTGAGCACTCGATCTGCCTCACCATAATCCACTCGCCGGAGAACGATCGCTTCGTCCGTCACTCCAGCTCTTCCTGTCACTGCTCTCCTGCGTCCGGAGCGTGCCCAGAGACCTCTTCAGCTCCCTCTTCAGTCCTTGTGCCCTCAGCATTGTGACGACCATTCCCATGCTGACCATCTGGACTCACTGCATGATGTTCCCCATGCTCCTCACCATGGCTTCCCTCAAGCTCATCCTCGAGATGTGCCGCACGCTCCTTCATGAGTGAAATTGGACTCGTGATGCGAAGCCGCTGTATACTCTGACGCCGGACTGCATCGACATGGATCGTTGCTTCCCCAACTGTGACAATGTCCCCTACCTTCGGTATTTCCCCCAGGGATGCATAAACAAAACCACCAATGGAGTCTGCATCGACATCACCAATGTGAATTGCAAGCTCCTCCTCGAGTTCACCCACTGGCATTCTCGGATTCACAAGCACTTCAGTATCAGAAACAAACTGTACATCCTCAACTTCTTCTGTGTCGTATTCGTCCCGTATAGGACCAACGATCTCTTCAATGACATCCTCGATAGTGATGATCCCTGCTGTGCCGCCATACTCATCGACCACGATGGCAATGTGCACAGACCTCGACTGCATTTCGTGCAACAGTTCACCGACATGTTTCGACTCTGGTGTGAAATATGGCTTCCTTGAGAGCTCCTTGAGGCTGATGTCCGTGTCACTTCGAATCCCATGCTGGAGGAGATCCTTTGCATAGACAACGCCAATGATGTTGTCGATCGTATCTTCATAGATGGGAATGCGCGAATGTCCATACTCGATAATGAGTGCAATGACATCCTTCACATTCTTGTCGGACTCGATTCCTATGACATCAATGCGAGGGATCATGCATTCCCGGACTGACTTGTCTGTCATCTCAAGGATGCCATGGATCATGGCACGTTCCTCTTCCTGCACGACTCCTTCCTGCTGACCTACATCAAGAAGCACCTTGAGCTGATCCTCAGTGATGAAGGGACCACGGACATCGTTCCCTCGGGTTGCAACCCGCACAACGAGTGTTCCCACGGCTGTAAGTCCTCCCACAATGGGACGCAGTACAACTGTGAGAAATCCCACTGGCCGTGCAAAGGACATTGCCAACCGTTCACTGAATCGGAGCGCGAGGGCCTTGGGCACAATCTCACAAAACGTGAGAACAAAGATTGAAAGAACTATGGTGCCAAGCACCTCTGGAAACTTCTTCGCATAGGGAAGGAGAAGGAGCGTGACTGATGTCGATGCAACGATGACAGCAACCGTGTTGATAGTAAGAATGGTCGACAAATATGCATTCGGCTTCTCATACAGGGCAGCAAGCCGCTTTGCACGTACATCACCTGCCTCAGCACGACTACGCACATGAAGACGACTCACGCTCGTAAGCGCTGTCTCTGCCATGGCAGCAAACGCAGCAATGATTAGTCCTGCGACGAAGAGAATCAAAAGGGGTAGCATACAGTTGGTTGTTGGGCAGTTATGCCGCTATCTCACTAGTTCACTAACACTGCGACCCTCGTGCACTCTGACAATTGCCTCCGCAAGAAGCGGTGCAACCGAAAGTACCCGGAGTCGAGGAAAATCATCAGGGCTTATTGTGCTGCCACGTAAGGGTACGGTGTCCGTAATACAAATCTCGTCTATGGGTGCTTCATGGAGCCGCTGAAGGGCACCCTCTGAAAATACACCGTGTGTAGCCACAACATCAACAGTTTTGGCACCATGCTCCTTGAGTGCACGTGCTGCATTCATCAGTGTTGAGCCTGTGGAGATAAGATCATCGATAATGACGCAGGCCTTTCCAGCAACGTCACCGACGACGGACACCACTTCAACGACATCATCCCGTGGACGACGCTTGTCGATCATTGCAATTGGAGCTTCAAGGTGCTTCGCAAGTGTACGGGCACGCTGTGCACCACCTGCATCTGGCGAAACCACAACGATCGGACTCCCTGCATGGCGATCACGAACATGTTGGGCAAGTATTTTCACTGCAGTAAGGTGGTCCACCGGGATATCAAAGAATCCCTGGATCGCCTCTGCATGCACATCGATGAGCATTGCCCGGTTCGATCCTGCAAGCTCAATGACATTTGCTACAAGCTTTGCACTGATTGGGTCCCGTGGTTGGGTCTTTTTTTCTTTCCGTTGATACCCGTAATATGGCATGACTGTTGTGATCCGTGATGCAGATGCACGTCGGAGCCCATCGAGAACAAGAAAGAGCTCCATGTAATTCTCATTGACAGGAAAGCATGTGGGTTGGATAAGGAACACATCGTACCCACGAACGGATTCTGTGATTTTGATATTGAGTTCACCATCCGCAAAGTGTGAAATATCAAGCGGAGCAAGCTCAACTCCGAGTTCGGATGCAATACGTTCACCCAGAAGATGATTACCGCTCCCGGCAAGGAGCATGATTTCGCCGTACGGGTTCCCAATGTTCATGATGATGGCTCCAGTGGTGGTGTGGTGGGGGATGCTCCTGTTTCCTGGATACTCATGTGTGCCCTGTGGCGGAGAGCCCAGCCTTCGACATTTTGCTGCTGGTTTCGCTCTACAGCAAGTGCATCGTCAGGAACATCATGGGTAATCACTGAACCTGCTCCCACATAGGCATGCTTCCCGATGACACACGGAGCGACGAGAATACTGTCACTCCCGATAAATGCTCCGTCTCCCATGATTGTACGATGCTTTGATATTCCGTCAAAGTTGCACGTTACTGTGCCTGCACCCACATTCACATTACTGCCTACCCTGGCATCAAGAACGCACGAGAAATGGCTGATGAAGCTTCTCTCGCCAATTTCAGCATTTTTCACTTCAGCTGCTGTTCCAAGATAGACATGATTGCCAATGGTGCACCCAGCACGAACTCGACAATACTGTCCAATTGTCACAAAAGCTCCCAGCGTGGATTCCTCAAGCGTTGAGCTTCCTACAGTACAGCCGTCTCCCACAGTCATGTCACGAAGCTGTGCATACGGTCCAATCATGCAGTCTCTGCCAATTTTCGTCCTGCCCCGCAGAACACAGCCAGGCTGTATGGTCGTTCCAGGTTCAATATCCACCTCCCAGTCACAGTACGTTGTTGCAGGATCTGTGATATGGACCCCCTTTTCCATGAGGCGGTCTGCAATTCTTCTTCGCATCGCATGTTCAACTCGAGCGAAGTCTTTGTGGTCATTGATGCCTGCAAGCTCTTCTGCATCGTCCAGTACGTATGTACCAACTCCCTCAGGAACGAGGAGGCCAATGACATCGGAAAGATAGTACTCACCCTGTGCATTGTCCGGCGTGAGTTTCTTCAGTGCCTGCTTGAGAGGACCTGTCGCAAAGCAGTACAGGCCAGCATTGTACTCGAATTCGTCATTTCCCGTTTCTTCACCACGATCCCTTGCCTCACGTATTCCGCACACAGCTCCAGTTGCATCATCATGTTCAATCCTGCCATAGGTATTCTTGCCACGAAGACGGAATGTGGCAACTGTTGCTGCATCTCCAGTCCTCTCGTGCTGCTCAATCATCATCCGTACTGTAGCTGCAGTGACAAGCGGAGTATCTCCACTCAAAATGACAAATGTATCCGCTTTCCAGAATTCCTCTGGAACTGAACGGACTGCATCCCCAGTTCCACGGGACTCCTGCTGGAGTACAGGTATGCCGCCAAGAGACTGGACATGTTCACGAACTTCCGCATGTGACAAATGCACAACGACAAGAGGTTGTTCCGTGCTCACTTCACGTGCTGTATCAACTACATACGAAAGGATTGTTCGGCCAGCAAGGGCATGAAGCACTTTCGGAGTCGAACTCCTAAGCCGGCTGCCTTGTCCAGCAGCGAGAATCACAGCGCGCAGTGACATCGGTACCATGTGATGCGAGTATACGAAGTTCCCTGCCCCGAGCGATGTCACTACATCTCCTCCTGGCATGAATGTCCATCGAGGAAACTCGTATCATGAGGTCGATACGCCATCTCCTCTGGGGAGTCGCCAAGCGGTAAGGCAGCGGACTTTGGATCCGCCATGCGCAGGTTCGAATCCTGCCTCCCCAACCACATCCATACAGCGATTCGTAGCCAAGATCGCACCTGCGTACCACTGCAAATCCTCAATTTCCTGTCGTTGCTCCAATTCCCCTCTGCAATCCCTGTACCAGTAATCTTCACCAGAAGGGGCTTCTACCTAACAAGTCGAGAACCCCTATATGTCTCAAGCATCAAGGGCTGCTGTTCGCCTGCACCCCGCAACACTGCACGAAAGCTTTGAGAACAAGTCTGTGGTGCATATGTAGTAACTTCAGACGCTCACCCTGTTGCACTCCATGGAGACGAATCCATACATTGCCCGGTATCGTATAGAAGTACGTGCAGAAGGAAAAGAAGGATCCACGACCATAATGCTCACCCTCTCATCAACACTCTCACTCAACAACGGTTCACGTATGCCACGACTTGGTCTTGGGGTCTGGCAAATACCGGATGGTGAACCAGCATACAGGGCTGTTCAGTGGGCCCTCGATGCTGGATACCGACACATCGATACTGCCCGGATTTATCGAAATGAGCGCAGTGTCGGTGCTGCCATTCACGACCATTCAGTGTCCCGCAATGATGTATGGATTACCACAAAACTATTCCCCATCGATGCCCTTCATGTGGACCATGCATTCAATGAAAGTCGAGTACGCCTTGGTGTTGATGTGGTCGACCTGTATCTTGTCCACTTTCCGCCTCCAGGCCTCGTTGTTCCCACATGGAAACGCATGGAACGTCTCTACCATGAAGGCAAGGTACGAGCAATCGGTGTAAGCAACCACAGCATTTCCAACCTCGAGAAGATTCGAAAAGCGTGCAGCATCCTTCCTCAGGTCAATCAAATCCATCTCAGCCCATATCACTGCAATTGGGAACTTGTTTCATACTGCCAGGACCATGGCATAGCAGTCGAAGCGTACAGCCCACTAACACGTGGCAGGCATCTTGCAGACGAAAGGCTTGTAGCAATAGCCAAGGCATATCATGTGTCACCAGCCCAGATTCTCATCCGGTGGGCACTCCAACATGACTTTGTCGTTATTCCGAAGTCATCGCAGGAATCCCATATCAGATCCAATGCAGATGTCTTCGGATTCACCCTAGAGGATGAAGTGATGCATGAGCTTGATGCATATGGATCAACGAGACGCACGCTATGACCAGTGCAGCTCCCCGAATCCTCCTTATGGGATCTGGCGAATTCACTCCTGCAGTTCTCCCCGTTGACACCATGCTCAGGGACACCATGCATGTGCACTCCGTTGCAGTCATTCCCGCTGCTGCCGGGAAGGAACCTGATGCCATGAAATGGATCACCATGGCAGAACACCACTATGCTTCCCTTGGCATTGACATTACTGGCATCCCTGCCTTCACTCCAGAAGAGGCCAACAGCACAGCATGGGACAGTGCACTTGCAAACGTGGATCTTATCTACCTTTCAGGAGGAGACCCAACATATCTCCACTCCATTCTTGCTGGATCACGTCTTTGGACCACGATACTCTCCCGGGTACACACGGGTGTCATCCTTGCAGGAAGTTCTGCAGGTGCAATGGTACTTGGTAGCAGTATTCCAAAAAACATCCGGGCACCTTCGATCAACGCAACTCCACCAGAATGGGTTCCAGCCTTTTTACTTGTCAGGCTAACGATTTTTCCCCACTTTGACAGGTGGCAAGATGCTTCACACAGACTGAATCTCCTCACAGAAGCGGGCCCACCGTCCTGGATGGGGATTGATGAAGATACTGGCGTGTTTGTCACGGGAGATCACGCACTTGTTGTTGGACGAAGCTCCATTGAACTTCATGAGAAGGATAAACCAACGATATACCATGCTGGCGACACCTTCACACTACCAGTTAACATGCTGGAATAAACGCGTCAATCGCATCATTCTGCACACTTTGCCAAAAATTGGTACACTTTCTATATCTTGAGCATATGTACCAAGCCTGAACGACCCGAATACCTGACGTATTCCAGCGGTTGTTCGCTGGATCGTCTGTTCCATCATCAACACGAAGCCTGTACAAAAGCACAGGCATAGGTAGGGTCAATGTATACATCGCAACCCCGCTCCTCCTCCAGTGGAAGGAGCCGTTCCTCTCGTCGTTCCTCAACGTCATTCCGGGGTATGTCAACACCAAATCCGCTGCTGCAGGGTGCACCACGTGCGCAAAATATCCTTCCAGCGAATGACACTCCTGAAGCTGCAGACTTCACCCATTTTGGGTTTCACCCGCAGGTTACCCGCAACATTGCGGACCGCGGATTCGTTGCACCAACCCCAATCCAACAGGCAACCATACCGCTTCTTCTTCAGGGCCATGATGTAGTAGGACTTGCAAACACTGGTACAGGTAAGACTGCTGCCTTCTGCCTTCCCCTCATACACCGCATCCTTGAAAAGGAGCTCACTGGCAGTGTACTTGTCGTCTCTCCAACACGTGAGCTTGCACAACAGATACGGGATGATTGCGTGCTCTTCACAAAGGGGACGCAAATTCGCACTGGACTGTATGTCGGAGGTCAGGATATTGAGAGGCAGCTTCGATCCCTCAGACCGCTTCCGCAGTTCATTGTTGGCACTCCTGGTCGACTTCGGGATCTCATTGCAAACTACGATGCACTGCATCTCAAGCATGCAGCGACTGTTGTCCTCGATGAATTTGACCGCATGCTGGACATGGGATTCATCGAAGATGTCACATGCCTGCTTGAGCAGATGCCTAAGCTTCGACAGTCCATCTTCTTCAGTGCAACGATAACGCCTGACATTCAGCAACTACTCCCCCGTTTTGCGCACGATCCGAAGATCATATCCGTGCAACAGACTGCAGTTGCAAAGACCATTGAGCAAGACCGCATCGAAACCCGATCCCAGGCAGAAAAGCTCATGAAGCTTACTGAATACCTTGCAGATGATGCATTTGACAAGGTTCTCGTATTCGCAAACACAAAGCGGAGTGTGCAGCGACTTGCAGATGAACTCCAACGACGGGGATTCCATGCAGACTCCATCCATGGCAACAAGACCCAGCCTCAGCGGCAACGAGTACTCAACCTCTTCAAGGAAGGACGACTCCGGGTACTTGTCGCAACAGATGTTGCAGCACGTGGACTCGATATACCTGATGTGAGCCATGTCATCAATTACGATGAGCCTGACTCATACGAATCGTACATCCACCGAATTGGGCGAACTGGCCGGGCTGGCCGTGTAGGGAAGGCACTCACCTTTGTTCCCTTCCTTCCGAAGAAGCAGCAAGGACATTCAGGAGCCTTCTAGGAAAGAAGGCCTTCACCTTTCTTCCCGGCTGAATCTGCACGCCTCAGGATCTGCTACGATATCTCCACACAATCCATCAGCTGGAATCTGGTGAAAATCCGGAACTGTGCCGCAACGGTTACGCTATCGCGAAGTCCGACCCAGCAATACATTCGCCACCAATGTCCCGAGCAGGACCCGAGAGGCTACTTCCTCGGTACCCTGTTCCCAAGAGAGCGGAGGCACGGAGGTTTTCCATGGGCCGGACAGCTCAACGCCTGACAGCAAAGATTGCTGCACTCATCGTTGTCATTGTCATTGCAGGGGGTGTTGCTTTTGCACTGCTTCACCATGCTACTGCTGCAACGAACGATGTCTCGACAACTACTTCCCACCATGAGCTCTCTTCAATTAGCTATCCCGGTGTGAATGGAGTAAATGCACTTGTCCTGCTCAAAAGACATGCAACAGTCACAGTGAAGCACTATTCATTTGGTGATATGGTGATGTCGATTGATGGTGTGGCAGGAAATGGACCAAAATACTGGACTCTCTATGTCAACGGCAAGGAAGCAACTGTCGGTGCAAGCGACCTGATTACCACAAGCAAGGAGACGATTACATGGAAGCTCCAGTAATGTCGCACTCTAAGACACGTTTCACCGTTGCAATTGCCATTGTGCTTGTTGCACTTGCAGCAACCATGCGTCTTCTTCCCCATCCTGCAAACTTCGCACCAGTTGCAGCCATTTCCATCTTTGGAGGGAGTGTTCTCCCGAGACGTCATGCCATTTGGGTTCCGCTTGCTGCAATGGTTGCCTCGGATGCACTCATCGGTTTCTACACTCTCCCAATCATGCTCTCAGTCTGGGGATGCTATGTCCTTATTGCACTTGCAAGCAGTACGACCCTTCGTAGGTTCTCCCTTTGGAAGCTCGCACTCATCACACCTGCAGGCTCCGTGTTTTTTTTCCTCGTGTCGAATTTCGCTGTATGGCTCTGGAGTGGTATGTACATCCACACATGGTCAGGACTCGTTCAGTGCTATGCAATGGCAGTTCCGTTTTTCCGAAACACATTGCTGAGCGACATCATCTACACAGGTCTGCTCTTTGGTCTGTACGCAGTGGCTAAAGCCCTTGCAGGACGGGTCTTCACGCCCTCAATGCACAGTTCCAATGAGCAAGCCTAGGTTTTCTGCGCACATCCCGTGCAGCAGTCACATTCACTTCTCCAGCAGCTGTTGTCAGGAAGGAAACGTTCCAGCACTCGTAGCCGTTGCGAAATGCCTGTCAATGCGGTATTTCCGGAACTGTGCAAGGAACACATTAACTGCAATCGCTTCAAGGACAATGCCTGCAAGTGTTCCTGCTACGGATCCGTAATTCCACCCTGGAGCATCTGCTGTTGTATCCGTATAGCCCTGACCTGTCACTGTCATGACAGTCCCATTCCAAACTGTAAGAAAGACATGTTCCCCTTTGCGGAAATTCGGATATGGTGTGGGTTGAAGTACGAATGCAGTTGTGATCGCAGGAGAAGCAACATACACCTCCTCGCCAGAACCACGAACTGTAGGAGTCAGTGACTCAATGACAGCATTGTGGACATCCTCGATGCACCAGGATGTCTGATGACCAGCACATGGTTTAGCCCAGTCCGCAGTAAATGAACTCATGACGAAATATGCAATTAGCGCACAGCCACCAATAAAGATGGGGAGCATTCCGATGATATGCCCCAGCATCCTTGCCCGAGGGGAATGGGGCCGGATCTTTCTGGGAAAAACTTCACCGTCCATTCACTGTTTCCCATGAGAAATGTTCACACAGCTTTTATGTCTACACTGTTCATTCATCATCATCAAAATCACCACTCAGTGCATGCAGTTGTTGTATCGCTTCGTGTTTTGGAATCAGGCTGGTACTCCCTGTGAAGGACCACTGAGCATAGGGAGTTTTGCTTCCACTCATTCCTCCACCAAAGGGCCCTGCAAACTGAAGAGTCGACCATTTGGGAAAAGATGGTGAACCCTGATTCAAAGGGAGTTTTGATACCAGTTTCTTCGCCAATACAAATTCTGGTGTTGACTCAAGATGCTCAATCGTCATTGTCCCAAGCTCGAGAGCTGCGCACTTTCGAAGGAAATCATCCCCTTCCTTGTCACTGGCAAGCAGTTCCATGTCCTTTGCTGAAAACCGGTCCACTATCTTTTCTGCAGTAGAGCCCGGATGCATGAAACGCTTGCCAAGCATTGAGGGTGTCAGCATGTGCGGAGTTCCGGCGTGAGTCCAGTAAAAAACTGTCCAGTCCGTTCCAATTCCCTTGTCATTCGTTCCAGTTGTCCCGTACTGGTAGACTGCGTGCACGTGTGCAATATCGCTATAGGGAACAGTCTCTGTGATCAACCAGAATCTTGTACGCACTCCACTGTCTGTGAGCCATGACGTTCGATGGATCAGGTGGACCAAAAGGATGGAAATACATGCAGCACCCACGATAAATGCCAGTGCAATAAGGGCTGAAACGCCAACCATGTCCATGTAAAATGCAATCTCCGAACGACTTTCCTCTATCGCAAGGCAAAGTGTACTGGAGCCCTACGATAAATGGGAGGAAACTGCAACAGAACTGTGGACAGAGCCAAACTCATGCATGGCCCATGCTACAGCTCCCACAAGACCTGCATCCGTACCAAGGCCTGCAATGACAATCTTCGTATCCTTTCTTGGAACCTCAAACGCCATCTCTGCAACTGCATCAATCATTGGCTGAAAGATGATTTCATGTGCCTGTATGAGCCCCCCCCCTATGACAATGAGCTCAGGATTAATGAGATTGATGAGTCCACCAAGCATGCGTCCAAGGGCACGTGCAGCTTCATGGTAGATCTCTAGGGCAACAGCATCACCTGCCCTCGCAGCCATCTCGACAGCCTCCGCATCAAGAGACTCATCTGGTATGTCCCGAAGACGTGTCTCCTTTCCACTCGCAACAGCTTCACGACCCTTTCTTGCGATTGCAGTACCTGAAGCACTTCCCTCAAGACAGCCTGGATGTCCCTGTGCACAAGGGGGATCATTTGGACCAAGTGGTGTATGGCCAATTTCGCCAGCTGTTCCTGTCACACCAGCCCACAATTTCCCGTCGAGAATAAGTGCACCTCCAACGCCAGTGGAGATGGTGATGAACACGAGAGTCTTCACGCCTTTCCCTGCTCCAGCTGTCCACTCACCATATCCAGCAAGATTTGCATCATTCTGGATGGCTACTGGACATCGAAGACGATCTTCCATCATCTGTACGAGAGGTACATTCGTCCAGCGTTTCAGGTGGGGAGCAGCAAAAACAATCCCTGTCTCCGGGTTAAGGGGTCCTGGAACGCCAATTGCTACCCCTCCAAGAGGTGCTTCCCCTGCAGCTTTCCGTATTGCAGAAGCCATTGCATCACATACTGCATCAGGTCCTTCCTGTGCAGGAGTCCGTTCAGACACATGATTCGCAAATGTAGATGCAGATGTGGCAACAGCAGCACGAATATTCGTACCGCCAAGATCGACGCCGACAAAACAGGGACTCATTCCTCACTTTCCTCCATATGCCAGTGTGCTGATGGCATCATGGTATTCGCCTCCTCTGGTCCCCAGCTTCCTGAAGGATACAGAATGACCGGCGACGGATGGTCAATGACTCCTTGTACCACTTCCCATGCACGTTCGACAATGTCAGTAGCAATGAACAGTGTGTGATCGTGCACAAGTGCATCGTGGAGGAGTCTCTCGTACGCTTCAGGAGGTGTCCCCTTGAAGGCCCGTGCATAAGAAAAATCCATTGTTACGGGATCAATCTGAATGGAAGGTCCTGGAAGCTTGGCTGAAAAGGCGAGGGAAATTCCTTCATGTGGTTGAAGGCGGATAGTGACGAAGTTCTTCTTTACTTCCTGCACCTCAGTACCCTTGAAGACATTCAGCGGTACATCCTTGAATACGATGACGACCCGCGAATCCTGCCGTGCAAGACGTTTTCCTGTCCTGATGTAAAATGGAACTCCTGCCCAACGCCATGTATCGACATGAAGCGTTGCTGCAATATATGTCTCTGTGAGTGAATCACTTGCAACTCCTGGTTCCTCACGATAGCCTGGAACCTTTTCTCCATTGAGCATTCCAGGCCCGTACTGGCCCCGTATTACCCGTGCTGGATCGAGCGGTTCCATAGCCTGGAAGACCTTGTGCTGCTCGTAGAACATCGATTCAGCAGTGAATGATGCAGGTGGTTCCATTGCAATGAACGAGACGACCTGCAGGAGATGATTTTGCACAATGTCCCGAAGTGCCCCAACGCTCTCGTAGAAGGCACCGCGGTGTTCCACTCCGAGGGATTCACCCACTGTGATCTCCACGTGGTGAATGGAGTCCCTGTTCCAGATGCGTTCGAACAGCGCATTGCCAAAGCGAAACACGAGGAGATTCTGCACAGTCTCCTTGCCAAGATAGTGATCAATGCGATAGATCTGCTCACGGGGAAAGACTGCCTCTATCGTTCTGTTCAGTTCCTTCGCTGTGGAAAGATCAAAGCCGAATGGCTTCTCAATGACGAGTGATGTTCCTTCCACAAGACGTGCCTGTTCAAGTTCATGAACAACAGGAACAATTGCCCCAGGTGGAATTGCAAGGTACATGAGTCTCTTTGGTGCTTCACAGGCTGCACGTACTCTTTCCATCCCACCATGTTCCGACAGTGGAACAAAAGTGAGATGCTTGGCGAATTTCCGGAACTGGGACTCTTCCAATGGTGTCCTTGAGAAGGATGCAACTGCATCGTGGGCGTGCTCAACAAAATTCTCCCTGTCCCACTCCATGATTGCGGCACCAATTATGGTGCACACTTCTGGAAGTGCACCCTCAAGGAAGAGATTGTACAGCGCAGGAATGAGCTTCCGGGATGCAAGGTCTCCGGATGCTCCGACAATGACAATGTCTTGGTGTTCTGGTGGCGTGAGCATCTGTGGAAAACGAGCCCTACTCTTTCCCGTTCCGGGTATGCATTGCCTGCTCTCCAGCACGCTTGAGCATTACTGATTCAATGCCTCCTGCAATGACCACTACTGCAATGGCAGCAACATCAATCGCAATGAGAAGCATGACCACTCCTTCATATGGCGGAGTTGAGGTACTCACAACAGCTGCAATCCCAGCAACAAGCAGGAGAACCCCAAGGACAACAAGCAGCGGTACAGCAATCCATTCAACCCAGTGCCATGCAGGAAAAAGCTCCCGTTGATGCTGTTCCTTCCCAGCAGGTTTTGTAACTTCCTTGGCAACGTGCTTTTCAGCACGCTCCTCTTCACGGGCAATCCTGTACACATCAAGAGATGCATGGCAATAATGCCGTATGAGGGCTTCCACAATGATTGTGATAAAGATGACTCCCACGAGGATTGCAACACCCTGCATCAGCATGCCTTCAAAGGGCGGAGTGGAGTAGGCAGCCATTGCTGCAACTCCTGCAACACCAAGTACAAGGAGCAAGAGTCCTAAAGCAACAACAGCAATGGTCTCGAAGATACTGAGCCAGACTCTCGCTGCAGGTCTCCTGATGCGTTCAATGACAGGTACTGTCTCCTCTACAGAGAGACCTGAGACATGCCCTTGTCTTCCATCAAATGCATGTGGTGCATCAAGGTCCGAAGTAGTTGCCAGGAGACCTGGTTGTGGACCAGGCCACAATTGTCGTTCTTCATGCCGACCATCCGGGTAGTTCAGCCTGAGCAGGCCACATGCCTCGCAGTGCCATGCACTGATTGGCCTGCCGCCAACAACAGGGCCGTAATACGTAACGGTCCTCCTGAGTCCCTCAGGTCCCATTGCCCCACTGTAGTGTCCAAATTCATGAGAGAGCACACCCAGTACTGGGTTTGGATGCTCGCACGTTTCTGGCGTGACTAGTTCAGGTGCAGGTGACGTTGTTCGGCTCGGCATGCTGTACTCCTCAAGCCCGTTGCTGTGTACATGAAAGATGGTATCGCATCACACCCCTTCCAGTCCGACATTGCACGGAATAAAACCCTGAACAGTGGTGCAAGAAAAGACATCCTTGCACACGTGTCGAACAGTTTGCTCTAGTTGATACTGGTCTGCAGGAGTGTCCACGATTGTGTAAAACGCACCACCAGAGCCTGTCATTGCCCACAGCACCTCTGGTGTTGCCTGCAACAGCTGCTCATACTGCACCCGAATTGCTCGATTGGTTCGAAAGACAGCTGACGTGAGTGCATTCACAAGAAGCGGCATGATCGTAGAGCCCACTGCCTTTTCAGCAAGCGCTGTGCCAACCTGGTCGAGAAGTTCTGGAACATGTGGAGAATAATCCTGCTCCAGGACAGCACGATAAGTTTCAGGGGTACTGCTCTCTCCGAGAAACACAATGACGAGGTACAAGGTTGAGCCTTCAATGTCCTCAACTTCTGTCCCCCGTCCACGGATTCTGCTCCACCCTCTACCAAGTGCAGGCACGACATCGCTTCCGAGCCCAGCTGCACAGTCATGTATTGTGTACTCCTCAGCAGGGACAAGACCGTTGCGCTGAAGTATTTCCTCAGTACTGACAAAGAATGCAGCTGCATCAGATGACCCACCACCAAGTCCTGCCCCGTACGGAATGCACTTTTCAAGTGTGCACTGACACCCACCATGCCACGCTGGATAGCGGTTATGAAGAGCATCGAATGCACGATGCACAAGGTTCCCCTCGCGTTCTGGTATGCCTGCAGCATACGGACCACTGAGGTGCATTTTCCATTCATCCGAGCTCGTGAACGTTAAGGACATCCTGTCTGAAAGGGACACAGGAGCAATGATGGAATCGAGTTCATGCCAACCCTCTCCATCCCGTCCAAGAACCCCAAGGCCAAGATTGATCTTTGCTCTGGGAGCAAGCACTACAGTATTGCGGTTCAAGTTGATATACTCATCAGGCATATAATCACAGTTATATCGCAGTTCATTTCCCAAGTGAATGACTGCAGATCATGAGCGTACAAGAGGAACGGGCAGTGGCAAATTCACGATCAGCAAAAAAACAAATTCGAGTGAGCGAGCGGAAGAGAATCCGCAACCGTTCGATTCGTTCAGCTGTTCGGACGAGGGTCACCCACACCCGTCGTGCTCTCTCCGGGATGGATGCAGCTACTCTTGAGAGTGAACTCAAGACTGCAGTCCAGGCTCTCGACCAGGCAGCAGAAAAGGGTGTGCTTCACAAGAACAACGTTGCCAGGCGAAAGGCCCGACTCATGTCCCAGGTTCACAAGAGGCTTCTCGCTCTCCATGCTGAGCCAGAGAAGACTCCTGCTGAGATAACGCCTCGTACAACTGCTGCAAAAGCGAAGAAGGCTCCAGCAAAAGCGAAAGCTCCTGCCAAGACTGCAGCAAAGAAGTAAGATCTGCATATCCTTCGTCTGACGACTACAACAGTCAGATGACGCGCGGGAACCGCAACATTGCGGCAAGAGACGCAAGTTTATGGGTCTCGGACAGCCACTGTTCCCTTTTGTCCCGTCATAATCGCTGAATTTTCCCATCCACTGTTCGTTTGTCCATACAATGTCCCTTTGGAGAAACTACAGTAACAACATGTTCACTCGACAAAGTAAATCACGAGTTCGTGCCGTACCCCAAGGCGCAGTGAGTGGAGAGCTCCCCGAATGGATTCTGCGGCGGACTGAGGCCGAGGTCACTGCTCATGATGCTGCATTGCAGGACATCCTTGATGGTGCTCGGAAAGAAGACATGCCGTGGAACGTCGGCGAGGCAGTGTCAGCAGCTGCTGATCGGGAAAAAGTTGCGTCAAGGACGCTCCCCTATCTCGCTGGTCGTTTGGTCGCAGATTTGCTGCCTGGAGAATTGCTCCAAGGAGGCAGGTATGGAGTGGGTAGCCAAGAAGTGTGTAATGATACCGCTCCCCATAGGTATTCTAACGATTGCACATTTCGCACAGTTGCGGTCCTATTCCGGCTGCCGCAGCCGGTCAAATTCAGTTCACTCACTTCGGAATGTTTCCACCATATTGATAAGGATACCTACTCGTTTGTAGTTTTGGAAGAGCACGTCAGAAAGTATCGGCCATCGTTTGACCAAAGGATCTTTGAATTCCAGCGCACCAGAACTGGCATGATTCTGGAACGGCGTGAGCCGAATATGGAAGAACGACAGACACTCATGGCTGATTTTCCTCACCTAGTGCCAGAGGTCGTACGCATCCTTGCAGGAGATGCATCTGTGGACATCCGGAGGATGGCAGTGCAAACGCTGTGTACCCTTGCCCAAAGCGATGATGAGATAGCTGCACTTCGCAGTCGGCTACAGCCGAGTGCCCCAGTTTCGATCAGCGATAAGGATGCAGCTGCCCTCAATGCATTCCAAGCAGCAACGGGAACTCGAATCGATCCCATCGATTGGCTTGCGCTCATCAACATGGGACGTCGGGCAGTTGAGAATCGCGTACTTGTCCGTGATGCCTGTATGAAAGTGATGAAAACCGTTTGGCCAATCGTGCCACTCCGCAAACAGCGGATGTTCAGGACTGCTGATCATACGTTCACATTTACGTTCAATCCCGATGATGAGAACTATCTCAACATCGATGGCACAGACTACTCCATGAAGTCTGTCACGAGCATGCCATTTGACGTGCAATTTGCGTGTATCGAGGCGAGTCAAGAATTGCTTCGGAAAGTTCGGGCACATGAGTTGGATAGCATAAATGGGAAATGTCTGCCTCAGATCGAATCGGGAAGCACATTGAGTGTTCTTCCGGGAGAAGTCAATGTGGTACCCCGTTCACCTACGCGGGGTGAGTTGTCGTAACTGCACAAGGTAGCGGGCATCGATTTCCTTGTTCGACGTTACTCGGTATGTCATTCACGCCAGCCACCCGTATAGCGCTTCGTGTATTCTGCGTGTCCGTCGACTGACGACAGCTTGTAATCGGGCCAGCTTCAAAACGTTGCCCAGTACTGCGGAGTGACTAGTGCAACGGGCCTTCTGAAGGATTGCTGAGCACAATGCGCCGACCAGCGATGGCCGAAATGAGTCCCTCCGGACAAATCAGGCGCCAGGGAGTCGAGAACCGCACGTCCCACTTGCGTATCAGGCTCTTTCCACTATCCGGATAGGAACGCTGATAACGAATGCATAGAGCAACCTGTCCATGATCCCCTCACCCAGATGCTGTCTGTTGAATCGGAAGCAATCTTCCGTCATGTAGGAGAGCAGCTACCTGCGTTATCGATGGATATTCCCTTGGCACGTTGCAACCATTGCAGTGAGCATTGATTCAAGGCCACTATCTCCATCAACTGTGCCCCTCTTTATTCCTGCATCCAATATTGCAAGGTCAGTCATCCACTTCATAAGCTGTGACAATGGCAAATACTGCAATTGCCTGAGTGCCTTTTCAACCTTCCAGTCCGGCATGCTGCAATGACGTGCAATATCACCTTTTCGTCCCTTCATCTCCTTATTTGCTGCACCGACAAGAAGCAGATCGTGAAGTGCAGTGCTGAATGCGCCGACAAGGAATTGGGGTGGCTTTCCATCTTCAGTCACTTGACGATACACCGTAAGTGCACGTACTGGCTGGGGGGATCCAAGTGCTTCGACAATACTCCAGACTGACCCTTCCTCACTTCCCACCACGAGCCACTGCAGAACATCCATCGTTATTGGCCTGGAAGCTGCATACGCCTTGCATTTCTCCAGCTCCTGACTAATCTGTGCCACATTACCCCGGGACTGGAGGGCGATGTAGTGAACCATTTCAGGAGTGAGATGGAGACCTCGGATAGATGCTTCCTTTGCACACCACTGTTCCACTTCTCGTCCCTTGAACGCTTCAACATACTGAACCTTTCCTCCTGCATCGAGAACAGCACGCAGCAAGGGTGAAGAAGTCTTCAATACCCCCTGCACTACAATTGCGCATGGCTGTTCTGCATCCCGTGCACCAAGTCCTGCAGCCAGCATTTCCCATGAAGGAACTTCCCCTTTGGCAGGTGCCCCAGTAGTTCCAACAGATGCATGGATGACAAGACAAATACGTTCTCCAAACAAAGTCCGCTCAACCAACGCTTGCTGAAGAGATGCTGTATCCATAGGAAAGCGGCACACCTTCACTTCAACATCCGGATCTTCCAGTTGCCATGACTGGAGCCAGGACTGAACACTACGAGAGACAAGGTAAGGTTCCCCACCATGTACAAGGAGGAGGGCAGGTGGTTGCATTGCACTGTTTTCCATGCGGAACACCTCCTTACTCACACTCCCCTCGATCTCCCTCTCATTGAATCAGATCCCTCGTTCGCCATGGGGATGCACCAACATAACCTGAGGATGTAGAATCTGCCACAATGGATTGCAGTACTGCTGATCCACACAATGTGAATCAAGCAGGGCATGGGGTCATAGCTCAGCTGGGAGAGCGCCTGCATGGCATGCAGGAGGTCGACGGTTCGATCCCGTCTGGCTCCACCACCCACCTCCACCCCTTCACTGATGTGCAGGATGGCGACGCGTACTGCAAAATGCCAATCAGCACTGATAAAGCCTGTCGAGAAGCAGAACTTGAGTTTTGACATCTGAACTCTCCATGCCAGATGTCCAGCACAGTGCAGGGAATGCATTTTGAAAGTCTCGAAGTTGGCAAACCCATAGTTCATGCATTTCCAGCCGGACCAGTCTGCCTACGACCGAGTACCACATGTCTTTGCTTCATTGCCCCTTCACCACTCTGACTTGCCCAACACGTTTGCTTTTCTTATGGCAGACTGCAGGATTCTTTCTTCCCAGACATCAACCTTGTCCACTGGAATTACATCCCCTCGGGGTGTCTCTTCTCCCCTGTGTGCTCACCAACTAGGGATGCACCAACGTTCAGTATTAGCTCTCTCGACATTACTCAAAGGATGGATACGATTCATTTCCGCAAGTATTCCGGACTCGACTCTGAGCAAAAACGCCAGCGAAAGGAAATATCCAATTGCATTGTGAAACGGATTGCGTGCAAGTATTGGATCATGCAAGAAAGTGGTGGGACAATCGAAGCACCAATGATACGCACACGTTCCATCATCTTCACCCTGTCTCTGATAGTGACCCTCACAGCATGCAGTTCCCAGATTTCCCCTGCCTATTCACCACCATCAATTGGCCACGTCCCACGTTGCAAGGGAACCTCTCCAGCACTGGCAACCACCTTTTGTGAAACACCAGAGGAGTTGCGTCTCAATGAGCTACCTGTGCATATTGCGTCATTGCCTGACCAACAATTCATCTGGAACGACCAAAGTTTGACACGTGCACCGAGTGACCGTTCCAATGCAGCCATCACTTCCGCTGCAGCCTCAAGCATAGTCCAGCATTCTGGAGAACTTGGGTTCATTCCTGGTGCTTCTGTACGGGGTGCAACACTGGCTGAACTACACAACCGCAATGGCAGTCCTGCAAAGGGGCTCCTTGTCTGGGTCGTGAACATATCGCCTGCAATGCCATTCAACGGTGTCGGTGGTGGAAATGTAGGCTCATCAGGAAACCCAAATTCTGACCGCTATGCGTGGGCACTCGTTGATGCCCGTTCAGGATCGCTGGTCGGTTTCTATTGGGCATGATTGCATCAGCTACAACCACGGAACAGGGGATCGCAACTGCCAACATGTGTGCCTTCGTTAGCAAGCCTTTGCTGGACATGATGCCGGATTCATCATGAGAATGCACGACTTCATGCAATGACAGCGTAATCGCAGTCAAAGGAACAAGCAGCTCCACTGATCCACGTGGGGAATTCATCCATGTCATGACACCCCTGATCTGACATGAAGACGGGTCCCTGACAGGCATGCGATACGCAATATTTATCCTTGCTTGTCGAGATTCTCATACCCAGTGCATGAGACAACTGGCAGTCGCGGATACTTCGGATACATGAGATCAGTCAACGACTTCTCACAGAGAAGAAATGTGGAGTGCCTGCCATGGATGTGCCGACCATACCTGCACGACTGGCACAGGTTAGTTCCTCGATGTTCCATAGGGTGTGCCATTCTACAGTTTCCCTGCACATGCACTGTGCGAACGGGCTGTACTGCTCATTGAAAAGCAAAGCTAAATAAGCTGGTCTAGCCGCGTCGCTGCCAACGCGTCTTCTTCAGCATCTTCTTATGCTTATGCTTCCGCATCTTCTTGCGACGCTTCTTGATTATTGAACCCACAATGGATAGGACATTACCAGAAACTGCGTGCGTTCTGCTTTGCATACCCGCTTCACTCGCAAAACTTCATCACAGATTGTGATATGCCTCACGAAGCCGCACTGCTGAATCCGTGAGGGATTCTGGCATGACCTTTGTACCACTGATTACAGGCATGAAGTTCGTATCGCCAGACCATCTCGGTACAACGTGAATGTGTATATGCGGAAGACTTGCTCCGGCTGCCTCACCATCATTGATTCCCACATTGAAGCCATCCGGACCGTACACCTGTTCCAGTACTTTCATTGCCTGACCAACTGCATGCATTGCATCCAGAAGCTCCGCATCGTCAAGTTCCGGCAGGGATCGCACATGCCGAACCGGTACAACCATGAGGTGTCCTGAACTATATGGAAACTTGTTGAGCATCGTGAATACAGTGCCACCCACTACAACTACATGACTGTCGGCTTCATCACGATGGTCATACACATCACAAAGTACACACTCCACGCTTACGCCTTCCTGTCCAGTCACGTACGTCATCCTCCATGGCGCCCACAAGTTCCGCACATGCACCTCCTTTCCGGGACCATGGTGGAGCGGCGGGGAATCGAACCCCGGGCCTCTGCCGTGCGAAGGCAACGCTCTTCCAGCTGAGCTACCGCCCCATGCTTCCTGCACTTGCAGTATACGAAAGGGGAATGCACTGCCTCGAACACATACTCAGTCGACATCTACAAAGTATGTCCGGCATGCAGCATCAATGAGCTCATGTGAGAGTGTTGGCTCAACACCGAGATACGATGCAATATGAATGAGGTGATTGAGAAGGTCTCTTGGGTGGACTCCATGGAATGCCCGTTTCGACCTCATGTAGTGTTCCTGGATAAGGTACTCGATGCTCGCTGGCTCATGCTTGATGTTTTCATTCTTGCAGACCGTCTTCCAGATTTCGCGGTACTCATCAACTGTTGGATTGTCGACATGGACCTTGAAGCGCACTCTTCGAAGGAACGCTTCATCCATGAGATTCTGCGGTTGCAGGTTCGTCGAAAGAATAAGTTGGCAGGTGAACGGGACAGCAACACTCGTACCTATGCGGGCTACATTCACATAGTCAATCCCGTTTTCCAAGGGAACGATAAGTCGGTTGAGAAGTGCTGCAGGTGAGAGGTATTGCTGTCGTCCAAAGTCATCAATAAAGAAAATTCCACCATTTGCCTTCATTTGGAGGGATGCTTCGTAGAATCCCAGTGTCGGATCAAACCGAAGGTCGAGCATTTCCGGGATGAGTTCACCTCCCACTTTAACGACTGGACGCTCAACGAGCTGCCATCTCATGTCGTAGTCAGGGAGTTCTTCTGTGATGGGAGCATGGTGGAGGGGATCAAAAAACCTGATTACCTCTCCTTGCACGTAGAGCGCACGGGGTACAAATATGGGATCCCCAAGCAGGGGAGCTATCCTCTCAACAATCGTAGTCTTGCCGTTTCCTGGCGGTCCATACACAAAGGTTGCATGTCCAGCATTGAGTGCAGGGCCAAATCCATCAAGCACCTTGTCTGTGACAACAATGTTCTTACACGCATCCTTGAGCATTTGTCGGTTCACAACCACGCCACGGCTCGACTGCTGCTCAACAAGGGAACGATAGTCCTCAATCGTGACTGGAGCTGGACCAGCATATTGATTGAGCATCAGTATTTCCCGTGTACGTTGCCTTCCAGCACTCGAGATAAAATACTGCATGCCAGCTCCAATAGCTTCACCTCGACTGAGTACCGAGGTTTGCACACCAGCTGCTGAAATGTACCCCTCATCAGCAAGAAACTTCAGTGCAGTCTCTATGACTGGGAAGGGCAAGCACAGATGATTCGAGAGATCCCTGCCGAGCATGCTTCCAGTGAAGTACAGCGTCTTGAGGACGAGATCACTGACAAATGCAAACGGCAATCCTGTATCTTCAATGGACTGTATTGCGACTGGAAGGGCGATTCCGGTTGATGATGGGGCGCGAGAGGCTGTCATTGCCACTCGATTGTGACATGGTCGAGCGGGTGGTTGGCATGGTAAACGCATGTTGTCATTGACTTGTCGCATGGGTTGATGAGACAGCTCGCAGGAGGTGATAGAGTGAGATCATGAGTGGCATTCCTCTTCATCACATGGAACACGAACGAAAACGACGGGGACCATTCTGGTTCGAAGACACACTTGCCCTCAATATTGGTGCCCTTGGAGTGTTCATTGTCATCGTCATCCTGTATCTTGCTGCAGCCACCCACTAGTTCACCGATCTCAGCAAGGTGGCATATTTTCGTATGATCAATGCTATGGCTGTACTTCTGCCTGATAGTGTGGCAGGACACTAAGCAACATGTCCGACATTCGTGCACGACTCATTCATGGCTATCATGCGCTCGTTGCGTGGCTTCAACGCGTCCCGGATTTACGACGCCCAGCACCAAGAAAAAAGTATCCACGAAGGCGTGTCCTTCGTTTACTCCTCCTGACCATTGCTGCAACAACCATTCTTGACATGGTTGGCCTCAGCTTTGTGTACACCGGTTACTCCGGTTACCTCAGTGAGCTTCCTGATGTCGCTCTTCTTCCCCAACTCGGACCGCCAAGTGACTCCTTCGTTTATGCCTCAGATGGCACACTTCTGGCAGACCTGCATGATCCAAACTTCCGTCACATCGAGGTACCCTTCTCTGCCATTCCCAAGTCCGTAATCGATGCCACAATCTCCATAGAAGATCGGCATTTCTACACTGAAGGTTCTCTGGACCTTCCCCGTGTCATATCTTCTGCAATTGCAGACCTCAAGAGTGGAGCTGCAGCACAGGGTGCATCGACCATTCCTGAACAGCTAGCCAAGATCAGTTTCCTTTCCTTCCAGAAGACCATCAACCGCAAGATCGAACAGGTCATTCTTGGCAATGAGATTGAACAAACCTTTACGAAGAACCAGATTCTCGACATGTATCTCAATCGTGTAACGTACGGAAATCATGCAATTGGAGTTGGTACTGCTGCAGTGCTCTACTTCCATGAGCCTGTTCAGAAGCTTGATCTTGCACAGGCTGCAATGCTTGCAGGCCTCCCCGAAGCACCAACACTGTACAACCCGCTCAATCATGCTGCAAATGTCGCAATCAACCCTCAGGCCAAGCGACGTCAAGGACAGGTACTTCAGTCCATGGTGACCAATCATTACATCACCCAGTCCCAGGCGGACGCTGCATTCAACGAGCCCATCACTGTGTATTCATGGACAACATCAGAAGTCCTTAAAGCACCATATTTCGTTGGATATCTTGAGCAGTACCTCACAAGCCACTTTGGTGATGCCTATCTTGATCCTGGTGGCTGGAATATTTACACAAGTCTCAACACATACGACCAGTCTGTTGCTGAACAGGAGACCTACTCAAACATCAAGGCAATATACTCCTCCCACAATGCCCACGATGCTGCACTCGTAAGCATGGATCCAAGAACTGGAGAAGTTGTTGCCATGGTTGGCGCCTGGAACCAGAATGATCCATCTGTCAATCAACTGAACATGGCTATACTCCCCCGCCAGCCAGGTTCAACCATCAAGCTTTTTACGTACTCAGCTGGCATTGCAACAGATCGAATCACCATGACAACCACTATTCGTGACGAACCCACAGTATGGCCTGGTGGATATTCACCATCTGACTATGGCCATGTATATCGTGGGACATGTGTTGTCCCTGTCTGTCTTGATGACTCCATCAACATCCCTGCTGTCAAGATTGAATACGCCACAGGAATACCGTTCATCACCAATCTTGAGATCGAGATGGGGCTCACTTCCCTTGCAGAACCCGCAAACCGTCCTACTGACTACAACTATGCAGCTACCCTGGGTGGTCTTACCTATGGAGTCTCGCCCCTTGAAATGACAGACGGCATCTCGACCATTGCTGATCTTGGTGTACACCATCCTCCCACACCAATAACAAAAATTGTGGATGCTGCTACTGGGACAACTGTGTACTCCTACAACCCAAGCAGTGTAGCCCAGCAGGTTCTCCCTCCAAACGTTGCGTACATCATGTCCCAAATCACAAGTGACAATAATGCCCGTATCACTGAGTTTGGTGCGAACAACGCACTCATCCTCCCCAACCGCAGGGTCAGTGCCAAAACGGGAACAACAGACTTTTTCGTTGACAACTGGACAGTCGGCTGGACACCAACCCTTGCAACCTCTGTCTGGGTTGGAAATCCTGACCCGTCATGCCTCAAGCCTCAGGACACTGCAACTCTCGCAAAGGACATGCAAACGCACATCATTTATGCAGGGCAGAACATCACAGATCCCTACAGCCCAGAAGACCTTGCTGCATATGGTCTTAAACCAGCAAACTCCATCTGCGGTCATCTTGTGAACTCCATAGGTATCACAGGGGCAGCTCCAATCTGGCATGACTACATGAACCGTGCACTCGCCATGACTCCTCCAACGTGGTACACAATGCCTTCTGGTGTCGTAGCTGTTGGTGGAGGAGGGAATGATGGAACCTTTAACATGGAAGGTCCAAATGGTGTGCCATATACGCAGTCTGCTTGCGGATCAAGTTACTTCTTCCAGTCAACGTACACTACGCTCAACTCAACCTGCAGTCTCAATCCTGTCGGAGCGAATGGATAATACTGCCCAGTACATATATCGTCCAAGCGTAGACTATATGACAGATGGCCGATAACACGTCCCCCTCGAATGTGGTGTACATGCCACAGGAACCCCCGCCATTCGTTCGTTTACTTGCGTACGATCTGGTACTGCACCACCATTACCGGCTCATACCGCGAACAGATTCCCGGATTGAAATACTGGAAGGCGACTTTCAGCTTGCAGTTGGCATGCTCAGTGGTGAGGATGCGAGAATCATCCTCTTCCGCTATGATTCACCTGGACAGACTGCAGGTTCACTGAAGGATCTCATCACCCGGGCCTCCCAGTGGTGCACATCACTTCGTTCACGGAATGGTATTTCCCGCACAGGAATAACGATCATATCTGCAGCCACCCAAGACAGTACAGTGACCTCACCAGAGCAGATACTCCCAGCAAGCTGTGATAGCACTGGCATCTCACTCATTACTGTCGATCCTGCATTCTCCACTGCCCAGGACATGATCGTAAACAGCCCCATCATCCGTGCCCGTGATGTCAAACATGCACTGGGTCTCGCAGCAAAAAAAACTGAGTCCATTCCCACAGTTGCAGCAATTGGACTTGCTGAGCATCAGGTCATGCAAAGCTCAACTGCAGGAATTCCCCAGGCAACATCCTCCCCTGTCCGTGTCATGCGTGCCGTTCCGTGGCTCACGTATACACTCATTGCATCCTGGATACTTATATATCTTGGAGAGCTTCTGTATTCAGGCCATGGGGTCGAGACACTCATCAATTTCGGTGCATTGTCCAACCGCAATGTTGGCTACACCGACTGGTGGAGGTTTGTCACCTCAGCGTTTGTCCATGACAATACAGATATTCTTCATGTAGGCTTCAATGCACTTGCCATGTTCTTCATCGGACCACTCGTGGAGCGTATCTACGGGAGGGCATGGCTCTTCCTCACATTTATCCTTGGAGCAGTTGTAGGCTCTGTGGCATGGTTCCTCATTGTGCCGGGATACACGCTTGCAACTCCAGTTGTCTATATAAGCTTTGGGGCATCTGGAGGAATCATGGGTCTCATGGGACTTCTTGTCATGCTGGGACGTGTGCAGGGAAGCTTCCTTCCGCAACAATTCATATCCAGCGTCCGAACACAAGCAGTGCTTTGGGCCGTCTTCAATATTGCTTTTGGTTTCACTGTGACAAATATCAACAACTGGGCTCATATTGGCGGTGTCATTTCAGGAATTGTTATCGGAGTTATCGCTTCCCCACTGCGTGCACTGGGCGGTCGAGGAACACCGAAGATAGTTGTCGTGGCATCCATTGGAGCTGCAGCCATCACAGTCATCTGTCTGGGATTCGTGGCTCAACAGCTCATGCAGGGGCAGTTCAGCTGATTGGGAAACGTGTGGTCCCACTCAGGAACGAATAGCATTGAGCCTGGGTTCTGTCATGCCCCACAGATCCTCAATACGATAGTAGCTTCGTTCTCCTGGAAGCAGCACATGAACTATCACCTCACCACAGTCGAGACATACCCAGGTTCCATCCTTCATCCCATCAACATGGTACACATCAATTTCCTGGGCCTTACATGCTTCCTGAAGATTCTCAACCATGCTACGTACCTGTCGATCAGTGTCACCCTCGCACACAACAAGGAAGTCTGTCATGGATGTCTGCTCACGAACATCAATGATGACGACATCACGAGCCTTCTTGTCTTCAAGACAGTTGGCAAGAAAACGTGCAAGCTCTTCCGATTCCATGATTTGCATTATCGCATACCCCTTCAGTGTGTCTGCTCCCCGTAGAGATGATGTTCCTGTATGTAGGCAAGGACTCCAGGTGCAAGGTACGTCTGTACAAGGTGTTTCTCATCAGCATCACAAAGTGCATTCCTGAGTGTCGTTGCACTGATAGGTGGAGAGTCAACCGTGAGGAGTTCCATGTGTGTAGCAGGTATGCCAAGTGCTGCACACTCTGTACGTGATATCGGGTCCTTCCCAGTACGGTTCACAATTGCTACCTTCGCAAACTCAAGCAGGAGTGGCCATTCATGCCATTCATGAAGCGTCCGTGCCTCATCAGCACCTACGATGTACCACTGGGTGAGTTGTGGGTAGCTTCGTGCGATTTCCTTTGCTGTATCAATTGTGAACGTCACTCCACCCCGGATCACTTCGAGATCGCGTACTTGCACACCTGGAAGATCCCGAACGCCAATTGTTGCCATTGCAAGACGATCTCTTGGGGAAGCAACTGGTTCATGTCTGTGCCCTGGGGAGTTGAGTGGAATGACCCATCCAGCGGGAATGTCAAGCTGTTCCATGACCTGAGTCAGGATTGCACGATGGCCAATGTGGAATGGATCGAATGTTCCACCAAGAATGACGACTGCACTAGTCTGCATCTGATCGGACAGCATCTCGATGATCCGGGTAAAAAACAAACTCCTGCTTGCCTATTCGCACTGTTTCACCTTCAGCACATCCTGCATCCATGAGTGCCTGCTCCACACCACGATACCGTAGCCATCGCTGGAGACGACCCAGTGCCTCTTCGTTGTTCAGGTCTGTCATGGCAACGCGCCGTTCCACTTCAGCTCCAGCCACACGGTATGCACCTTCCTCAGAAGAGACCATGAACTCACTCGAGATCGCACTATGCGGTAGCTCATATATTCGTTCCTCAGTGTTGGCTTCCACTCCAGAAGGCCGTTCAGGAAGTTCGCTCATGATGAGCTCGACAAGATGTTCACATCCAGTGCCCGCCTCTGCAGCAATGCCAATCTTGCGTGACCCAGGAACGGCATCACACAATTCCTTCACAGTGGCTTCATCCATAAGATCCGTCTTGTTCACAACGATGATATGGGGCTTCTCCATGAGTCCATGTCCATATGCCCGAAGTTCATTCTCGACAGTGGATAGTGCCATGAGAGCCTCATTCTTTCCTGCACTGCCATCAATAACATGAATGAGCATCCGTGTGCGTTCCACATGTCTGAGGAACTCGATACCCAGTCCAACACCGACATGTGCTCCCTCTATGATTCCTGGAACATCTGCAAGGACGACTCGTTCATCATGTGGTCCGTACAGGACACCAAGATTGGGCCGGAGTGTTGTAAATGGATATGAAGCGATAACAGGATGAGCACGAGTAAGGGCTGCAAGGAGGGTCGACTTCCCGGCATTGGGCAGACCTATGAGTCCAACATCTGCAATGAGCTTCAGCTCAAGCTCTATCCGTCGATCCTCACCAGGCTCGCCAAGTTCACTGTACGTCGGAGCCTGCCGCCGTGAATTCACAAACTTTGCATTCCCTCTTCCACCCCTGCCACCATGAGCAATGATACATGTGACATTCTCATGATCCAGGTCAGCAATGAGAGCACCGGATATCGCATCCCGAATGACAGTCCCTGGTGGAACGCGAAGTTCGAGATCCGGTGCACTTGCACCATGACAGTTGTTTCTGCTTCCTGCACCACCATGTTTCGCCCGAAAGATACGACGATCCTTGAACTGGTCCAAGGTTGAGAGTTGGGAATCGACACGGACAACAATATTCCCTCCGCGTCCGCCATCACCTCCATCAGGAAAGCCAACCGGGATAAACTTCTCCCTGTGGAAACTTGTTACCCCTCGTCCGCCAGTCCCAGCAGTTACTGCTATGGTGACATCATCGAACGAAAATCGGTCACTCCGCGGCAGCAACGGTCTCCTCGATGAGTTCGAGAATTGGGATCTCTTCCACATTTGCACGGGTCCGCTCTGCCCTGGTCTTGTCAAAGACAACAACACCAGTGGAGAGTGCGTACAGGGTGTGATCCCTACCGACTCCTACATTTTCACCAGGAAGAATCTTCGTGCCACGTTGCCTGACTATGATCGAGCCTGCAAGTACGAGATTCCCATCCTGGCGCTTGATGCCAAGACGACGTCCACGGCTATCGCGACCATTCCGGGAACTGCCGCCGCCTTTCTTGTGTGCCATCTCTTATTCTCCCTTCCCTTCCGAATCATCAAGAGCAACTGTCTTACGTGGTGTATGTGCACGTGCAAGAGCCTTTGCTGCAGACTCTGTAGCTGATGCAGCTTCTTTATGTCCTTTTGGTGCATGGTCTGCACGGGATTTGTGAATCTTCGCAATCTCGACCTCAGTAAGATCACTCCGGAAGCCGAGTGTACGCCGTTCCCGCTTCTTTGCCTTGTAGGTAAACACTCTGAGTTTCTTGCCACGACGATGCGCAACAACAGTTGCCTCAACTGAGCCTTCCTGCACGAGTGTAGAAGATCCCTTGGATTCTTCCACGAGAAAGAGGACCTCTCCAAGTGTGACAGACTGACCAACTGATGCCTCGAGACGATTGACGAGAAGCCTGTCTCCCTCATGAACGCGATACTGGTGACCGCCTTCTGCAATGATGGCGTACGTCATATTCGCCAACTCCTCTCTCTTCCCATTACTCACATACCATTACGATAGTTGAGCATACCACAATCATAGGGGAATTCTGCTCCTGCTCCCTAGCTCGGACTGGGTGTTGGACTGACTCCACCTTCAGTTGCTGCACCACTGGGAAGTGGTGTTTCGGATGGTGTGGGAGCAGTCCCTGTCCCACTACTGCTCCCTCCTGAAGGTGAGGCACTAGGACTTGATGCAGGAGTGATTGTAAGCTCTGCAGCCTTGACGATGGGTATGATTGCATCTGCTCCGTCAGTAAGCTGTCCAGTCACGTACGTTGTACCAGCTTTCGCATCTGGAAGAATACTCGCCTCGAACTCAATCGTGAGTGTAGATGACCCTGTCGCGTTTGACACACCGGGCATTGACCAGTTCCCAAAAAACACTTCTTCAGATCCTGATGGAGGATCGAAAGTTGTGGTGCGCTGGATATCTGCACTTCCAGCAATGTGCAGTGTCTTCACATACTGTATGCCAGGAGGAAGGTTGAGCAGGATCTCGACCTGGTGTGCATCCCCGTGTCCAGTATTGATGATAGTGACAGCATAGGCGACAATACTCCCCGCAGGGGCAGAACCTGGTGTTGCAGAAAGCCCAACCTCATAGTTTGGCTCACCTACGATCTGCACGGTACGAGTCGAGGTAACGGTTGCAGAACCTCCTGTGGCGTAGGCTGTAATAGGATATGTTCCAGGTGAACCAGCAACAGCAACAACGAACTCAACACTAAGGGTATCGGAGGCACTTCCAGCAGGTCCAAGAGACCAAGTCCCCCACACAGGATTCGATGAGTTGATCTGTGGATCTATCGGGCTTACCCGGGAAACCTGCACATCACTACTTGCAAGGGTAGAACGGTAACGCGATTCTGCTGGTAGGGCAACACTGAGTCCAACATTATCTACCTGGTTGGCACTCGTATTGTGAATTGTTGCATTGAAGGTAAAGGCATTTCCAGCCTGCAGTGCTCCACCTGTCACTGGTGCAATTGACACGTGAAGCGGTGAACCCCCACTTCCACATGCTGTGATTCCTGCCATGAGGATCAGCCCCAGGACAGGTACACTTGTCCATGTGAACAGGAAACGCATCCGCAGCCCACGAAAGTAGTTCTGCACGGTTTCCCCTACTCCTCCCGTTCCCTAGACGCGAAACGTTCCACTCGTCTGGAGCGATGCAAAGGGTCGCCTTGCATTCCCACGTGGAGGAAGTGCAATGTCAGTCGATGCTGGCAGTGGATTCGGATATCCAACCCGCAAAAGAAGCTGTAGCGTAAGCTCCACATCAAGACCCACCACTGTGTCAACACGTCCCATCACAGCCTCAACAAGATCCCTTCCGCCTTCCTGCACTGCATATGCACCTGCCTTGTCGAGAGGCTCGCCAGAAGCTACGTACGTATCAAGATCTTCGTCACTTACATCGCGCATTTTCACGGCTGAACGACTCACACCAAGCTCAATGGTCTCACCATGGGCTGTTGCAACACACACCCCCGTTAGCACAGTGTGCCTGTTCCCAATGAGGAGTTTTAGCATCTCCCGAGCACGTTCTGGAGTGTATGGTTTTCCCAATGGTCCTTCAGGGCCAACAACGATTGTATCCGCTGCAATGATGAATGCATTCGCACTTGAGTGCTCTGCAACTGAGAGAGCCTTCTGACGTGCAATAAGCTGTACTCCAAGATCACAACTCAGTCCAGGAGGCATTTGGAGCTCAGTACCAGGTTCCTGGACACTGAACCGGATTCCACATCGGGCGAGAAGAGCCTGTCGTCGTGGACTCGTGGAAGCAAGGATAATAGGTGATGGACCAGTAGGCAGCGGGGATTCCCCACCACGAATTGATTTAGATGTGGAACTGGTCATACGCACTGGTACCTCCTGCCTTTTAATCGTACCATCCAGCCCCCCCAGTTTGTGAAGGGGGGTTGTTGCAAACATGAGTCAGTGGAACAAGATCTAGTTCTTCACGCCAATGACCATCAGCACACAAGCACAGAGTATTGATGCAATGCTCGTTATCCGCACAAGTACTGTCATCTTGCGTGCCTTCCAAACTGCTCCACCCAATACCAGGAGTACAAACACGGCCCCAACCCATGCAACCCAAGTGGCAAAAGCTGGAAGGATCGCCAGTGCAACGATGAGTTCCCACAAGAGAAATGTAACAGTAAGTGGGGCTGTGAGATGAATCCTGCTGTTGAATACACTCAACAATCCTGGTGCAACAAGTACATACACAATACCTGCAATGACATGCAGCAAGGCTGCATGGGATCCACCAGTCTCCACTACAGCAGCAAACGTCAGAGATCGGGCATGAATTGCAAGCACAAGTAACGCAAGGACAGCAGCGCCAGCAGAGAGCATTTGTGATGGTGCCAACCGGTTACGAACACTTGCAACCAATGCAATGGAGGACGCAACAAGGAACACTGCCACATCCGTATATGAACCATGTGCAACGACAATGCTCGAGGTAAGGAGATTTCCTGGCAAGGGAAGTTGGGCTGCAGCAACTGCACAGGCAAGGAGGGCAATCACAGTGCCGGTTCCAATAAGTGGACGACCTGACGGGAGTTGTTGTGCTCGCATCTCCACAAGATGGGCAACTCGTGCACACATTGCAGGGAGATACAGCACCACTCCTCCTGGATACACCATCACTGCGACAATGGAAGCGAAGAGCACGACAGGATCCACTAGTGTCCCACCCCCGGGAGGAGTGTCATTCCGAACACGAAGCTGCATATTGTTGCAGGAGCAAGCCCCAGAACAAGTTGCAACGAAAGGATTCCAAGTGGTATCCATGATCGAAAGGCAGGAGTTACTTCAGGAAGGTCTCTTTCGAAGCGGGCCTGTCGGAAGCTGGAGAAAGAAGCAAGGCCCATTGCAGCAAGGACGAACCATGGATACCATGACCCTACATCCCATGCTGCAAGAAGTATCAACCATCTTCCCCAGAACACTCCTGTAAAAGGTATCCCTCCAAGGAATATCCAGGCACCCATGCGACCCTTCCTTCCCGTTGTACTTCCTTCCCTGTCCCCGACAAATGCGAGGGTTCCCACATGAACCAGTACCAGCAAGAAAGTCCCCGTCCATCCGTATGGCGATCCGCTTCCCACTCCCACAACCATCAATGCAATGTCCATAAGGAGGAGTCGTGCATGCCGCTCACGTGGTGAAGATATTCGGACTGAAAGAATCCCCTCCCACACTGCACTGATGCAACCGATGCCTAGCGTCGTCTGGAGAATAATGTTCTGGACAGGGAGTGGCTGTATCTGGATTGCTCGTTCCAGCACGATGAGTGTGCCTGGCACAACAACACTAATCCACAGCAGGAGATGTCTTCCCTGAAGCCGATGCAGAACACTCACTAACCACCCCTGTACAGGAATGCATCCCGTATAAATGACAAGGACAGCGATATACAGCCATGCAACAAAAGCAAACTTTGTCGCCACTGCAGTCACCTGAACTGGCAGAAATATGGCAGCTGCAAGCAGCAGTCCTGCTGCAACACCAAGCAATCGTGCTGCACGGAGCGTCTCTGTGCCAGGTGCGCAGTAGAACCACCATCCTGCCACAAGGGCACTGCCAGCTCCGATCATGAATGCCACAGCAAGAGGATCTGTCACCTGGACTGCATACAAGACTGCACCAGTGATCCATGCGAGGACTGCGTAGTCCCGGAGATCTACTTCTCCCGTGAGTGGCATAAGAACTGCTGTTGCCATTGCTGCAGTGAGGATAATACCTACTCCAGCCCGAATCATTGGGTCAGGATGTACCCCCATCCCCAATACACCCCACCACAACAAAAGCGACCAGCCTACATGGAGCACGAGACCAACACTCCAGTTCCACCTTCTTCTCCGAAGAGCAACATGCACAACTCCATCCACCACGCCCGTGATGAGCCAGATACCAAGGACCAAGCGGATATCAGGCATGCTCAACTCCCTGATCCACGTGGTGCAGGTAACGACCATTGAGAATACCGGCAAGAAGTGCAATACCAGCCGTGCTCACAAGGAGAACGACATACTCTGGTAGGCCACTTTGTCCTGTCCGTTCGAGCCAGCCGACTGCTGTTGCCAGGAGTACGACTCCGGTTCCTGCACAGACATCCTCAATCGTCCGGGCAAGTACGAGCCGAAAAATGCCACACAACCAGAGAATGCAGGATGCAAACAGGACCCCCTCAATATTTGCAACAGATCCAACAGGTATGTTGAAACTCACCCAGGAGGCTGCCGGAACAGCAATTGCTGCTGCAATGACGCGCTGACTTCTGGGCCCAAAGAGCTTCTCTTGGACACTCCTGAATTCCCGGAGTGGATCCTGTGCAGAAGACTGCCAACGGCTCCTCACGAGCCATTCAGCGACTCTTTCAAGAATACCTCCACACACAACAGCACCCACAAGCAGGAGGGCACCATCAAGGCCTGCTGCAGAGGCTGCTGTCCCGGCTAATCCAACGCCTGCTGCAATAAGTGACCACGATACAGCACGCCTTCCATCTACTGCACTAACGATGAATGCAGCAATAAATGCAATGGAGCTATACAGCGTCTGGTCCATTGTCAATGCACCAATACTATGATGATTGCTGCCCCAACGAGAATCATGGCAAGTCGGGGTTGATCCCGGAGCAAAAGATCACCTTCATTGAGGTAGTGGACACCACGTCTCCACATGTGCCATCCTAGTGCACCCAGACCTCGAATTGCCTGGCCTGCATGCAGGCCAATTGGTAATGTTTCATGAGTTGCTGGTAACTCCACATCCTGATACACCACAGTTCCCGACAGGGTTCCAAGTGCCCACCCGAAGAGTACAAGCACGATCACTGCACTACCAAGTGCAGCACTGCCGACAACGCCACCAGGAAGTTGAAGTGTAGTTGAGGAAGCAACAACCAGGTTTGCTGATGCAAGAAGACTCAGCACTCCCCCAACAGGCACAGCTGGAATGAGACCTGTGCCAAACAGCACAATAATGCCAAGAATTGCTGCCATGCGTTCACGAAGACATGGTGAACGTGATTGAGTGGCATCGCTCCGCAAGGGTGAGAAGCCACGTGCAAGAACCACAGCAAGTGCAATCACTGAAAGCCATGCAGCAAGTGCAAGGATACTGGCAGCAGTCCACGTTGGACCACGTGCAATAAGGAGGGCAAGGATGGACCACCAACCAATGGCTGCAGCCCCGGGCGGTACACCTGCTGCACCAAGAAGTATTGCCCGATGCAACCAACCTGTCCAGCGATAGCGATTTGCTTCAAGAAACCGGACATCCGGAACAACAGTGCAGATTACAAGCAGTGAGACTGCAGTGCAAAGAATCATGACAAGGATGGTTGCCTCATCAGAAAAGTACAGTGATATCACTGCTGGTCCAGAGACTGCTGCATACAGGGCAAGAAGGGCATGACGGCCGGATTCCCGCCAGTGGTATCCCAGGATGCCCAACATGATAGTCGTACAGCTCACTATTGTTGCAGCTGCAATTGGACCGCTTTGCAGCTGTTGCAGACCAATTACCTCAGCTGTGTGAGCCAGGAGTGCAGCACCAACTACTGCAGTCCATATTCCTCGTTGAAGTGTTCCTGACTTCCAGGCAACAACAGCAGGCAGCACGCATTCCAGATAACCAGCAAGAGGCAAGCCAAATCCCACCCAATACCCACCAGCATTGCTCCCTATGAGGAAATAGTCGCTCGTACCAAAGCTTGAAAGGAGCGTTATATTCGCAAGGGCAAGGATTGCAATGGGGAGAACAGCAATTCCCCACGAAAGCTGCAGCTTCGGCCGCTCCTGAAGTATGAACGATCCATTCACCAAGATGAGTGCTGCAAGCATGCAGACAAAATTGCCTGTGCACCATGCAAGAATTCCTCCGATGCCACCTACGAAGAGTGGAAGCACTGTGCGGGCAGTTGTCCAATCCCCAAGGGCAATCGCACCGAATGCAAGGCAAATGCAGGAACATCCCACAGCAGCAACCTGGCTCATGTCCCACACAACATGCACCTGCGGCAGAAGAAGCCAAAGACTTGCAACCTCTGGCCCGCCCTGTACCACTGCACGAACTGCTAGTGCAGCAAGTGGCAGCATGAGAGCAGCAGTCACGACAACGATACTCTTCACAGCCCTCCTAGACCTGTGAGCAGCAACCACTCCTGCCATCGCTACTATCGTCGCAATGAGGAGGGATGCACCGTTTGTGACGATTCCAGGCATACTACACCGTGCCTGCAGCAGTTTCCTTCTTCGATCCAGACACCTCCACTGGTGTCTCACAATATGGACATACCTTCCAGGCGACATCAAGAGTCTTTGAACATGATCTACATGCATGAGCAACTCTCGTGCGGCACACAGGACAAAGAAGGAAATCCTCGTGAAGTTGTGAGTGACATGTTGGACAAAGAGGTCCTCCAGCTTCACGAAGCATTGCCTGTTCCAACTTCTGTGTTTCTCGCTCGGCTAGCGTACTTGCAGGACGGATGATCCAATACAGGATTGCTCCCAGAAATGGAGGAAACAGCCCAAGAATGAGAGCAATGGCATAGAACCAGTACTGGTCACTCCGGCGCATCGCATCGTGAACTACTGACCATGCAACAACGAGCCATAGTACGACACCATACGCAATAAGCCACTGTGTCGTTACGACAAGTGCATGGGGAATGGCTAATGCAATCACGAATGCTCCTCCGCTGGCTGTCTGTCTCCCCGAAGTGCTGCAATCTCGTGCTCCACTTCAGCAAGTGTCTGCTCTGTCTTTGCAACCACTTCTCGTGGTGCCTTGGTCAAGAATGCATCATTCCTCAGTTGTGCACGGAGACGATCCCGGTACTTTTCTTTCTCCGCAAGCCGTGCAGAGGTCGATTGAGTTCGTTGCAAATCCTGTCCCTGGTGCACACTGACATGGACTGCACACGTCAAACCTCCAGCTACAATCTGGAGATTGGATGCAGACTGGGGATGTGTGTTGCCAGTGACCACCTGACAACGGAGAAGGTTCGACATGATCCGTACTACATCTCCAGAAATGGGTGCAGTTGAAGAAGTTCTCTCCAAGTACACTGTCGCACCCCCTTTGAGTGAAAGCGTCCCGTGTTGCGTAGCAGCACGCACTGCTGTGACAGCTTCAAGTGCTCGTGCAACTTCCTCGATGGAAGTACGTGCAGCCAATGTATCGGGGTACACTTCTGGCCATGCTGCATCCAGGAGAGTGGGCAGTGCCTGGGGAAAAAGTTGCCCACATTCCTCAGTCACAAACGGCATGATGGGATGAAGGAGACGAAGAAGGACATGCAACACTGATGTCGCTGTCCAAGCAGCAGCTGCTTCATCTTGAGAGAGTGGAGTAGTTCCGTCCCAATGCATGGGAATTCTTGACTTTACCATCTCGACATACCAGTCACAGAAGACATGCCAAATCGTCTCGTACAGGCTGTCGATTGACTCAAGAAAATGGAACTCGTTGATCCCCTTTGTCACAGTGACAATTGCTTCATTGCACTTGTCAAGAATCCACAAGTCTTCTAGAGCAAGGATAGAAGGCTTCTCTATATATGGAAGCTCGTCCACCCCTTCAGGTGCAAGTCGACCAAGAAGGAACCGTGTCACCTGCCACAGTTTGTTTCCAAATTTCTGGTAGGAGGCGATCTTGCTCTCATCGAAGCGTACATCCTGTCCTGAAGTACCTACGGATGATGCCCATGCACGGACAGCATCTGCACCGTACTTCTCAACCATGTCGAGTGGATCGACAACATTGCCCTTTGATTTCGACATCCTGCTGCCATCTGGAGCCTGAATCGTTCCTGTGATGATGACATCATGGAAAGGAAGTTTTCCCATGCACTCCTCTCCCATCATTATCATGCGTGCAACCCAGAGTGGAATGATCTCCCTCGCTGTTACGAGAACATCGGTTGGATAGAACCTTGCGAGATCCTCCGAAGACTCCGGCCACCCATAAATTGCAAATGGCCAGATTGCGCTGCTGAACCAGGTATCAAGCACATCGGGATCTGCAGTGAGTGCCGTATCACCACACGTTGGGCAGGTTTCCGGTGCATCCACCCAGGCAAAGACATGCCCGTTGCTGCACGTCGATACAGGAATGGCATGACCAAGCCAAAGCTGGCGACTAATGCACCAGTCACGAAGATTTTCGAGCCAGTTGAGATACCCGTTTTCATACCGTTTCGGATGAAAAGCTATGCTGCCAGATGTTACGGCAGCGGTTGCTGGACCAATGAAGTCCTTCATTGCCACCCACCACTGTGAACTGATGAGGGGTTCTATGACATGTCCGCATCGATCGCAGTGTCCAACAGAATGTACGTATGGATCCACTCCCACAAGAGCTCCGACTGCACGGAGCATCTCAACGATTTTGGGACGAGCTTCTGCAGCATCCATACCGTGAAGTTCTGGAAGTGCAGGAAAATCGATAGTGCCGTCTTCTGCAATTACTGAATGAACCTCGAGTCCGTGCCGCTCACCAATGGCATAGTCCGTGGGATCGTGCGCTGGTGTGACCTTGAGTACCCCAGTGCCAAACTCCTTCTCTACAGCTGCATCCTCAAACACGGGTATAGACTGTCCTGCAAGGGGAACTGTTGCCATCTTCCCAACGAATGCACGGTAACGTTCATCTCCGGGTGCTACTGCAATCCCAGCATCCCCCAGCATTGTCTCTGGCCGTACAGTGGCAACGACGAGGACACCTCCCCCATCCACGGGATATGAAATCTGGTAGAGAGCATCCTCATGCTCCTTCCACTCCACCTCTTCATCACTAATTGCAGACCGACACCTGGGACACCAGTTGACCAATCGTGGCCCGCGGTAAATCTTGCCAGTATCAAACAGATGCTTGAACAGCATGCGAATGGAACGAACGTATGCCTCATCGAGCGTGAATCGTGTTCTGCTCCAATCACAGATGAATCCCAAGCGACGCATCTGGTCAAGGATCTTTCCCCCGTATTCCTTGTACCACTGTTCTACCCGTTCGTTGAATGCATCACGTCCCAGTTGCTCTTTCGACGTGCCCTCACGTGCAAGCTGCCGTTCTATGACATTCTGTGTAGCGATGGCTGCATGGTCAGTGCCAGGAGTCCACTCGACATCGTAGCCATTCATTCGATGAAATCTGATGAGAATGTCCTGGACTGTAGAGCCAGCTGCGTGCCCACAATGCAGAACTCCAGTGACATTGGGAGGGGGGAGAGCGATCGTGAATGTTGGTCGGTTTGAAGGTGCTGGTGGAGTTCCAACAGCGAGGTCATCCCACCTAGCCCGCCAACGATCTTCTACTGTATGCGGACGAAACGATGAATCCATACGTCCGAGTATACAGAGCAACGGCCTGCATCCTGTGCCGTTCCATGCATTGATCTATCGTGCGCTCGTTCTCATCCCTGTACGTGGATCTTCCCAGAGTGGGTTGAGCGGATTATTCCTGTACACGAGTCTCAACGGCGATGATACGTGAAGCAGATCCTTTGCTTGCTGCGCAGACACCTGAATGTACGAAGAGACTGGAGGAGACTTTGCATTCGGTCCTCGCTGCCAGTTTTCTGCAGTACTGAAGTACGCTTCATTACTGCAACTCACTGCAAACACCAAGACTGCCTCTACATGATTTGTCCCTACTTGACTTCTGAACGGAATAACGATGACAGGGGGTGCTGACTGCCGGAGAGGTAGTTCACGAATTTCCGGGAGTGCAAGTGGTGCAGCAATATCCGGATACATTGTCTGAATAGCCTCAGTCGCACTTGTTGCATCCACATTCCCGTTTACCAGTGGCAGGGGCTGTTCAAGTTCTCCTGCTGCACGAAGGGAGACTGGCAATGAAATAATTGGCGCAGGATATGTGCACGCTGCAGGAACTGACCGAAGTGCCAGTACATATCCACCTGACACTACAAGCACGATTACGATAGTTCCAACAAGCATGACAGCCCTGACATGCATCCGTAGCCAGCGCACCACACGTTCCCGTCGATCCCTCCTCTGCTCCGTACTCACGGGACTTACGCCGTCTCCGAAACCGTCTGTGTCGGTTGCGGTTCCGGAACATCCTCTGTAAGTAGCAGGGGCTCTGCCTCTTCTAGGATGCACGATTCACTTACGATGCAACGCTTCACTTCAGGCCGAGAAGGGAGCTCGAACATCGTATTGAGAAGTGCATGTTCGACTATGGCTCGCAGCCCACGTGCACCCGTACCCCGAGACATTGCCTTGTCTGCGATTGCACGCAGTGCAGCTTCCTGAAAGATGAGTTCGACCCCCTCCAGTGAGAAGATTTTCTGATATTGCTTCACCAGCGAATTCTTCGGCTCTGTGAGAATCGACATTATATCTGCAACATCAAGTTCCTTGAGTGGAACGACGATTGGGAGCCGGCCAATGAACTCAGGAATGAGTCCATAGTGAAGAAGATCTTGTGGTTGAGCTTTTTCAAACACTCCCGACTCTCCGTGCGCAGAGGCATCTGTCACATCATCCTGTGCAAAACCTATTGCATGTTTTCCCAGCCGACGCTGAATGATCGACTCGAGCCCCTCAAATGCACCACCACAAATGAAGAGAATGTTCGCTGTGTTGATCTGCAGGAAATCCTGATGGGGATGTTTCCGCCCGCCCTGAGGAGGAACATTTGCAACTGTTCCCTCCAGAATCTTGAGGAGTGCCTGCTGCACACCCTCGCCACTCACATCACGCGTGATACTGGGATTGTCAGACTTGCGGGCAATCTTGTCGATTTCATCGATGTAAATAATGCCCTTCTCTGCACGAGCAATATCGAAGTCAGCTGCCTGAATGAGACGCAGGAGTATGTTCTCAACATCTTCCCCGACATACCCTGCCTCAGTAAGACTCGTTGCATCAGCAATGCTGAAGGGAACATCCAGTATCTTCGCAAGTGTCTGGGCGAGAAGTGTTTTTCCACAACCTGTTGGTCCAATGAGGAGGACATTTGATTTCTGCAACTCCACGTCAGCTGCATCGCCGGAATGACTTGAATTTTGGGCAATGCGCTTGTAGTGGTTGTACACAGCAACAGAGAGAACCTTCTTGGCTGCTTCCTGTCCGATGACGTACTGATTGAGCGTTGAGTAAATGACATTAGGAGTAGGAGTGGCAGTAGTCTTCTTGCGCTTCTGCGTTCCACTCGAGCGGTCTTCCTCAAGAACTTCCTGGCACAGATCTATGCACTGATCACATATATACACACCCGGGCCAGCAACCAACTTGCGCACCTGGTCCTGACCCTTGCCGCAGAAGGAACACCGGGTCTGTCTCCGTCGATCATCCCTCTCGGTCATCGTGACACCTCACCTGTTCGAACTGCAGTTGATCTTTCTCTATATGGTAATACGCCCTCTCTCCCTATCATAGGTGGCGACGCAATTGTTTCATACCCATGAACTGCACCTCTGCAAAACTCATACAGGAAGAGTCACCGAGGCACATATGATCAGAGGTAAAACGGCTATTCTTTCCCGTCCTTCCCAGTGACTGAAGAAGCTTTGACATCCGCAGTCGGAAGGAGAGGTGACTTGCCAACGATGATCTGATCAATAAGACCATAGTCCTTCGCCTGCTCAGCAGTGAGGAAGTGGTCACGTTCAGAATCCCGGTGAATCTCTTCTACAGGCTTGCCTGTATGCTCTGAAAGAATTTCGTCGATGCGCTTCCGGATATGGAGAATCTCCTGAGCATGTATTTCTATATCCGTAGCCTGCCCCTGGAAACCACCTGATGGCTGGTGAATCATGATGCGTGCGTTGGGAAGACTGTACCTAACGCCCTTTGCTCCACCTGCAAGTAGAATGGCTGCCATGGATGCTGCAAGACCCATGCAGATCGTCCCAACCCGAGGCTTCACGTACTGCATCGTGTCGTAGATTGCAAGACCTGCATACACAGATCCCCCAGGCGAGTTGATGTACAGCATTATGTCCTTCTCAGGATCCTCGCCCTCAAGGAAGAGCAGTTGGGCCATGACCACATTTGCTACCTGGTCATCAATGGGAGTTCCGATGAAGATGATGCGATCCTTCAACAATCGTGAATAGATATCAAAGGCACGCTCGCCGCGGTTGGTTGATTCCACAACCATGGGGATAAGGTTGTTGATCTGAGTATTCATTGCAGTCATTGTATCGGATTCCTTCAGCAGCTGTTTGGTGTTGTACCAGTTATTCCTCTCCACGAGCAATTTCAATCATGCGATTGAGTGCACCCTGTCGGAGAAGTTGCCGACGAGTCATTTGCCGCAGCCTTTCAAGATCCTGAGCTGTTGCCTTCTGACCCTCAGCGAGTCTGACGACTTCTGCCTCCACAGCTGACTCATCAAGCTCAACCCCTTCACGCTTTGCAATCTCATCAAGGGCAAGCCGGACCCGAACTCGCTGGGTAGCCTCATCCCGACGCTCACTCTTCCACTGTTCAGGCGTGGCATTGGTATATTCCATATACCTTTCGAACGGAATTCCCAACTGACTGAAACGCATTGCCGTGTCGTACAGCCACTGGTCAAGTTCAAGTTCCACCATTACCTCAGGAAGATCAACCTTAAGAATGCTGTCCAGCTCTTCAATCACGGATTGCTCAAATGCATCCTGATTTTGCTGGTGCTTCTGGCTCTCAATGACAGAACGATAGTGGGCACGAAGCTCCTCCAGCGTTTCTCCATGGCCATCCTTGACTGCCAGTGCATCATCGAGCGGGGGCAATGTTCGCTCCTTCACTCCCACGAGTTGTACTGTCGTATCGACTGTTACATTCCGCAGTTCCTCAGTCGGATATGAGTCAGGCAAGGTCACGGGAAAAGTATGTGATTCACCAATCTTGAGACCAACAATTCCATCTACCATGCCGTCGAGGAGACGTTCCCTGTCGAGAAGCATTTCCTGCTCCTGCTCGTCACTGCCTCCGACGATTTCGTCGCCACGTTTCATGACCGCCTTAACTACAACGACATCACCTGCCTGGGCAGGTCGATCGACATCAGTTGTCTCAGCAAATCGGGAGCGTACATCTTCGAGTGCCCTGCCTACTTCTTCGTCAGTCACTTCGTCCGAAGGAACATCGACTCGAATTGCCTCGTACCCATCAATGGTCACATCAGGCCGAACTGCCACGACCAGTACAACATCCAATTCCTGGTTCTTCTCAAGCGTGCCCATGGATTCAACTGTGGGATCTCCAACTGGCACGATCTGCTGTTCAGATACAACCCGAAGAAACACATCATTGAGAAGGTGCTCTACAGCCTCGCTCCGGATGGATTCCCAACCAATATGACGTTCAACGACAGGAGCAGGTGCTTTTCCAGGACGAAACCCGGGAATCTTCACTTTTCGTGATAGGGCACGTGTTGCATGATCAACTGCATGTGCAACTTCACCTGAACCCACATGAACGCTCAACCGTACCTTTGACCCAGGAAGTCGCTCAACCTGTACGCCTTCTCCAGTTACCTCATGCTCTGCTGTTTCCATGTCCTTCCCCACATGTGTCCGGTGCGGGATGTAACGCACCGTTTTCTACCTTGTTGCTGCTCTCAATGAGATTGAGGTGCAGTTATGTACCTGCGCGGACCGAGAGTCGAACTCGGACGAGTTGCCCCACGAGATCCTAAGTCTCGCGCGTCTACCAGTTCCGCCATCCGCGCACATATTGGAACATCGTACCGAAGCGACTTACCGTTCGCCTCATTCAATGGTATGCGAACACATCACCGTGATGCTCCAGCAACGACGATACGTTCCTGTTACCGAACCCTACGAGGCCAGTTTCGAAACTCGTGACGGGTCAAAGATCTCTTCTGGAATATCTTCGCCTTCAGCACGGAGTTTTCTGAGAATGCGGGGAATGTTGCCAGTAGGAGTGAAGTACCCAAGAACCTTGCCGTCTTCGCCAATGCCTGTTTGCTTGAACGTGAAAATCTCCTGCGTCTTCACCGAGTCACCAACCTTTCCGAGCACCTCGGTGATGCTGATCATCTTACGGGTGCCATCTCGAAGCCGAGACTGCTGCGTGATGATGTGCACAGCTGAGCCAATCTGTTCCCTAATGGCTCGGGCAGGAAGTTCCGCACCAGCCATGAGCACGAGAGTCTCAAGTCGCGCAATACAGTCATGTGGATTGTTCGCATGGATGGTAGTCATCGAGCCATCATGACCAGTATTCATGGCCTGGAGCATGTCGAGAGCTTCTCCACCACGACACTCACCAACGACAATACGGTCTGGTCGCATGCGCAGAGCATTCATGAGGAGATCACGAATGGCAATTCTTCCCTTTCCTTCCACGTTTGCAGGTCGTGACTCCAACGTAATGACATGATCCTGCTGGAGTTGAAGTTCAGCAGCATCCTCGATGGTTACTATCCGTTCAGTATCCGGAATAAAGGCACTCAGGATGTTGAGTGTTGTCGTCTTACCAGAACCAGTACCACCACTAACAATCATGTTGAGGTGTCCACGAACACATGCCCGAAGAAACGTGAGCATGTCATCCGTGACAGAGCCGAATCGAATGAGATCGTTCGTCTGGTATCGTTCCTTCGCAAATTTTCGGATTGTCATAGTAGGACCGCAGAGAGCAAGTGGAGGAATGATGACATTTACACGGGAGCCATCCTTGAGACGAGCATCTACCATAGGTGATGACTCATCAACACGACGTCCAATACTGCTGACAATCTTGTCAATGACTTGCATGAGTTGTTCATTGGTTTCGAACTGTACTTCCGAAAGGACAAGCTTTCCAGCATGCTCAATATAAATCTGCTTTGGACCATTGATCATTATTTCTGAAATGTCTGGATCTGCAATGAGACTGTCGAGAGGACCGAAGCCGATAACATCTTGAACAATGCTTTCCACAGCACGTTGACGATCAATCCTCGTGAGATTGAGGCTCAACTCGATAGAAATCTCACCAACAAGTTCCTCTATTCTTTGTCGAATGACATGTGGCGGAAGTGCAATATCCTCCTCCTCTGCCATTTCACCAACCAGACGTTGCTTCACAAGTTGCCGAAGGTTCTGGAAGGAAGCTCCAGCTGCATTCTGCCGCTGAGTGACTGTTGAAATCCCCCCAGTTCTGCTGAGGAGTGTCTGACGCATTTGCTGGGGCGCGGGCGGGGTTTCAGTACTATCGCCTGCAGACTTCCGTACACCCCATCCTGCACCACCAGCATCCTCTTCTTCATCTTGTGGTGCCTGAAGAGACTGTTGTACAGGAGTCGCTGTTAGCGCTAGAGGAGGTGCCTGTTGCACTGGTGCCTGAGGTGGCTGTGTCCTGCTGAGAAGACCTGCCCCTCCCTGAACTGGCGGGATTTGTTGCTTTGGAGGAAGTACTGGTGGGGGTGGTGGGGGTGGTGGTGAATTCGGAGATGCAACTTGTGGTGCAGCAGGAGGCACACCTGAAGTAGCAGGATTGGCGCCCTGCTGCCCTGCTGCTTGTTGCGACTTTTGCTGAACTCTATCCAAAAGGGACACGGACTACCTCCCATTGACTTCTCCTACGAGCCTACATCGCTAAAGGCCTGCGCGCCATAGCCAATGCGCAACAGCTGTGTCAATTTCACGTAACGTGACCAAAACTGTTCCTCCTGCGTGTTGTTCGAATCATGAAAGGCTGCAATACTACAAGTACGGAACCAGAGGGGAAAAGGCTTGACAGCATGAGAGACATCCACCATTCCAGCGCATCCAGCACACACTTCCCAGGTGCAAGTGCCCAGTCGTGGGATGCAGTGCTTCGAACGCACCATGCAGTACAAAATGCCATAGCACCCTCAAATGCTCCCCAGCACAAGATCGCCCGCTACCCATGGGTCAAGAGATGGTCTGTCCTTGCAGGCCTGCTTGCTGTCGCAGGTGCAACAGCAATGGTCTCTCTTCCAGAGAGCACAGTCCATGCTACCCCATACACAATGCAGCCTTCCGCTTCGAGCATTCTCATAAGTCTCACGAATCAGGATCGCACTTCAAATGGAAAACCAGCCCTTGCAGAAAATGCCACCCTTGATGGAATTGGCGGCAATGTACCTCATGCAATATGTGGCATTACTGTAGATGGCCGTGCAGCCGACATGATCCAGCGAGAATACTTCTCGCATCCAATTCCTCCGTGCGATCAGTATGTGTTTGTCATCATGCAGGAGTCAGGTATCAATACAAATCTTGGTGCAGGCGAGAATATAGGCTTTGTCGGATTTACATCAGGACCCGATCCCTCATACTCGCCTTCAGATGCAGCCACGTACATCAACCAGCAGTTCATGAATAGCCCAGAACACTATGCAAACATCATGGGAAGCTATAACCAAATAGGTGTTGGGACTGCAGAATCGAGTGGATCATCTACCTGGACCTATAGTGGTGGCGCAACGTACTACTCTGCATGGATGTTCGCTGTGGAGTTTGCCAACGTTCAAGCGCAATCATCAACTCCTCCACCAGCAACTCCTCCTCCCTCGACTCCTCAACCATCAACTCCTCCACCAGCAACTCCTCCTCCCACGACGCACGTAACGCAACCAACACCGATTCCCTCTACAACACAGCACTCCACAGCCACACCACCCCCAACAACAACAGTTAAACTCATCCCCCCCGTGACCATCGTTATTTCGCCAACGACGAGCGTTTCTCCTACCATACTTCCCAATTCGGGAACTGTACTCGTGCTTCTTCCAACTCCAAAAGAATCAGAGGACCTTCTGTCCGGTACCATCCAGGGCGTGATTGCAAATTATCTTGCTTCCTGAGTGGCGGTATAGTTAACCGTATTGTGACTGCATCCCCTTCTCCAGACATAGAGACCATCCTTACAGCAGCTGGGCTTCTGAAGCAAGATACTGTAACTGTTCCGCCCCGATCCATTGTGAGTGACTGCAGCCTCTCCGTATCCAAGGGAGAGTTCGTTGCCATAATGGGCCCAAGTGGTGCAGGAAAGAGCACACTTCTCTATCTCCTTGCAGGACTCCTGGAACCAGATTCTGGAGATGTTCATATAGGCGGCACGTCTCTCTTTTCCTTGCCCGAAACTCGAAGAGCAGCATTTCGACATGCTAACATCGGCTTTGTCTTTCAGAACTTCAACTTGCTGCCAAGCCTCACTGCAGCGGAAAATATTGCACTTCCCCTCCAAATCCACACTCGAGAACATGCCAAAGCAGCCCCGTCAGTTGTTCCACCAGACCTTATACATGACCGTGTCAATGCTCTCATGGAGCAACTTGGCCTCCATGGTCTTCAAGGTCACGGACCTCAAGAAATTTCCACGGGAGAGCAGCAGCGGGTAGCCATAGCACGAGCACTCTCCACAGCACCACTGCTCCTTTTTGCAGATGAGCCAACGGGTAACCTTGACTGGTCAACAACCCACGATGTGATGACCCTCCTCACACGGCTCCAACATGAGGCAGGACAGACAATTGTTGTCGTCACTCATGCTGCTCATGTCGCTGCATATGCAAACCGAGTTCTCGTCATGCGAGACGGCAGCATTATCTCAGAACTCCAACTTCGTGACCGAGATATACCACCAAAGAGTCCTCCGAGTACTGATGCATTGGTGCGACATCTTTCTGCACACAATCTGTGACCAAAGCTGCTTCAAACTCCAACCCTTCAAAACCTTCCATGATCCATCTCACTACTCAGCTCGTTCGCCAGCTCCTACGGAGCCACCCTCTCAGAACCGTGTTCTTGTTCTGCACTCTCGTCTTTGCCTCAGCTGCACTCATAGCAACAAGTGCTGTTGCTGCTTCACTCAGTACAAGTGTGCACAACGAACAGCAACGAGCTGCAGGGACAGCAACACTCGATCTCAATGTAGGCGCAGGATACTCGCTCTCTCCAAACTTCATTGACGAACTTGCACATCTCCATGGCGTTCGTGCCATAGCCCCATATTCCGTCAAATCAGTTGTAGCCCGACCAACACTCACGAGCAGTACTTCAACCATCGTGAGTATTGTGGCATTCACTGACAATAGTGTTGCTCTCCGGCCGATTATCCTTCGGGAGGGACACCTTCCCTCTCCAAGGTCCACCTCGGATATAGCCCTTGATAGTGGGCTCCTCACTGCTCTCTCTCCAGATCCTCACCATCCTCTGCATATCGGTTCAACATTGTACCTACTTACGGGTTCAGGATTCCAGCAATTCACGATTGCTGGAATCACCGATGGCACATCCGGGGGACCTGGCTTCACCCCTTCAGCAGTTTTCGTATCCCAAGGAAGTGTACGGGCATGGTTTGGAACGGGTATGGCAACACCATTTGCAGGCATAGCACTTGCTCCTGGAGAATCTATTTCCTCATTCTCAGCTGAAGTTTCCCGTCTTCGCCCTACTCCTCATGTGTCAGTGTACCCAACGCAGTACCAAGAGCCAGCACTCACATCCTTTATGTCGTTGCTGATTCTGTTTGCAATACTCGCTGGAGGCATTGCACTTGCAATTGTTCTCCTCATCACAATCCTGGGCGTCATCGAGCTCCACCGTGATATTGCACTTCTCCTCATTGCTGGATCCTCACAGTCACTTGTTGCACGTGTCTTTCTCAGGGCTGTACTGGTTATTGCAGTCCCAGCAGGCATTCTGAGCCTGCTTGTTGGACTTGCAGGCGCACGTGCCATTGTTGGGTCTACTTCGACTTGGAAGGGTGTACCTCTCCAGCTCGTTATCCCATGGAATCAATTTCTTCTCATTGCGCTTGCAAGCATAGCCATACCAAGCATAGTCACATGGGCAGCCACCATCCGTTTAACGAGCCGCTCACCCTTGACACTACTCGATGAGTCCTGGGACCCACTCCGATCAAGAACACATTATGGAACTGCTGTGGTACTCACCCTGGTACTTGCAGGCGGGGGCCTTCTACTCCTCCAAGAACAAAGTGCACCATTTCTCATCCTTGCTGCAACGTCCTTCCTACTTGCAACCCTTGCTGCCCTCCGACTTGTCCTGCCGCTCATAACTGCTGGAATTGGCATCATGCTTCAGTCATTTACATGGTTTGGAACGCTTGCCACGCGAAACATCGTCAACAATCAAGCCCGGTCCCGTCTCCTTGCTGGAGGAATTGGCATAGGATTTGCAGTTACACTTCTCCTCCTTGTCATTTCTGGCAGTACTGCCGTGACTGCCAAGACCTGGGTGGGAAGCCTCGTTGCTGGAAACGAACTCTTCACAAGTTCAGTCAATCAACCCTCAACCATTGCAAAGGATATTGCTGTCCTCCCTGGAATTACAGCAGTTCGGCCACTTCTCCTTACAACTGCTGACATTGCACATCGCAGCCTGCCAGTTTCGGTCATCATCCCAGGAGAGTATGTCCACACTTCCGTACCTGACATCCTCACCGAGTCCCATACAGCTGCACTACACGAGCTCGCAGGTCTCAATACTGCGATCGTCCCAGTCTCGCTTGCAGACACGTACCACTGGCAAGTTGGCGAACGGCTACAGATTACTGGCATCAAGGGCAATGAGCCCCTTCTCATCATTGCAATCGCCTCCCATACCCTTCCTTCTGTTGCAGGTTCAGAAAGTGTACTAATCGGCTCTGTGACAGCTGCCCACGTACTTGGAGCAAACGGTACTGGCTTCTCAGATCTCGATATCACAAGCTCACGACCTGCTTCTGAACTCAATACCCTTGCTCTCTACTACGGAATGAAAGCAGTTCCAACATCCACACTTGTGGCTGCGACTCTCCATGGTCTCAATGCAACTCTTGGTCCGTTGTATCCACTCACAGGAGTCATAGCACTACTAGCTGTACTCTCCTTCATGACCATCATGGGTAGTTCGTCGCGCCAGAGCGCCCGAACGCTTCGCCTTCTCCGTGTCATAGGCATGACAAATACCCAGACTGCCGGGTTTCTCCTTACTGAGGCAATAACATACAGTTTTGCTGGACTAGTAGTGGGAGTTCTTCTTGCAACTATTGAACTCCCACCAACGCTTGATATGGCAGGAAGTGGCACATTTCATTTCACGCCTGCCTTTTCACTCCCACTTGCAGGCGCATTCGTACTTGCAGCACTACTCATTCCCTGCATCAGCATTCTTCCGTCAGCCATTTCCATCCTTCGTCACCCAGTACTTCGTATCGAGGGTGCGGAATGAGAGGAGGTAGGGGACTGGCATGGTTCTGGATAGCTGTCTGTGCACTTGTACTTGCTGCTTGTGGCACAACATCCACTCCATCTCTTTCGTATCACCATGGTGCAGAACAGTACACAGCTCAGCTCTCTGATCTTGATGCAGCTGGTTTTACGATTACCTCAGCACCAGCTCTCGTAAAGAGCACATCCATCCCGTTTGTCACTATTACGAGGGCAGCAAAGCTCAGCACGTTGCAGCTCAAGAGCACAGCAATGGCACACTATTTTCGGCCAGTACCCGACATCCTCTTTTCCAACGGCCCACTTGATGTCATTTCATATGCAGAACAGTTTCCCACAGCTTCTGCAGCTTCCCAGGCCTACTCGCTTGAGGGAAACTGGCTCCAGGCAGTGCCAACCAGTCAGCAAGTCTCTCCAGGACCAATTGGCGATGAGGCACTTGCCACAGTGCAGAGTCGAGTGACGCCAACGAGCGAGCGCGTCATTGTTCTTCAATACACTATTCTCTGGAGAATGTCGAACATTATAGAAATTCTCTACGTTCGTCAACGTTACGACGGAAATGGCATCACTGATGCTGCAACAATTGCTGCGAACATCACTATGCGAATCGAGACCTCTGCCATTGCCAGTACATCAACAAAGTGACCTCTACCTTCGTGATGGCTCCCATTTGAACCGTCGGATAGCGACAAGGATTCCTATCACTCCCCAGACTCCAAGGATAAGCAGATCAGATCCGGCAACTGATGGAGCAGTGCCAATCGGATTGTACGCATCAAATACAGCTGTTGCGTAATGGCTGATAGGAAAGATATTTCCTATACGACCCAGAAGTGTTGTCCCGCTGATAGGGAAAAAAATACCTGAGATGAACGCAATGGGAAAGAAAATGCCATTCACAATTGCTGGTGCAGCATCAGAATTTGGAATGAGAGCAGCCATTGCAACTCCAAGACTGGCAAAGCACACTGCACCGAATAGCATTATGAGTATGGTCAGGAGCGCATTGGCAGGGAAATGTACTCCAAGTGAAATCATGCCAAGACCTATGGTGAGAATCATCATGATGATGACATTGATGAGTGATGAGATGAGGATCGATACGATAAACATTGTCGATCCAAGAGGCGTTCCCTGAAACCTCTTCAGCACCCCTGAATCTCTCCGAATCGAAAGAATCATGGCAAGTGAGACAAATGTCGCCGAAATAATCCCATATGTGGACATTGAAGGTGCGAGATAGTCATCGTACGAATATGTATGCGCTCCTACATGAAAGTGTGCATGCGAATTGACATTCCCGAGAACAACCAGAATGATGACGGGAAAGACAAAAGTGAAGACTGCACTTGCTGGATTGCGCCAAAATGCACGCTGCTCAAACTGAATCTGGCGAAGAAGCTTTCGGAGATTATGCATTGGTCAGCTCCAGATAGACATCCTCAAGGGAGGGATTTTTCACTTCAAGATTCTCGACAGTCACAGTGTTCGTGATTGCCCATGCTGTGAGCGCATGGAGTGCAGTGAGAGGAGTTTCAGTCTCCACAGTTACAGATGATCCGTCTACATAAACATCCCCCTCTACTCGTGGGAGTTCATGCTTCTCTACCTGTGAAAAAGTTATTCTTGTCCTCCGGCGGGAACGTTGAATGATTGCATCTGGTGTTCCCTCCTCGACGACTCTTCCCTTTGTAATGATGTACAGCCTGTTGGCAAGTGCGTACGCCTCCTCCATGTAATGGGTAGTGAGCACAACAGTCTTCCCGATAGCTTGCATCCCTTTCACAATGTCCCAGGCTGAACGCCTGGCGCCAGGATCAAATCCAGTTGTTGGCTCATCGAGGAAAATGAGCGAGGGATCTCCAATGAGTGCGAGTGCAAGATCAATACGACGCTGTTGTCCTCCAGATAACTTCCGCACTCGGGTATTTTCAACTCCCTCCAGTCCAACAAGCTCAAGCACCTCACGTGGAGCGAGTGCATGCTCGTAATACGCTGCGTACAAGGTTAGAAGCTCACGTACAGTGAGACCTGGTGGAAGAGCACATTCTTGAAGGACAAGACCCACTTTCGATCGGAACGAATTACCAGCATGCCAGGGATCCATCCCAAGTACGGATACTCGTCCGCTATCACGCTTCCGGTACCCCTCTAGGATCTCCACTGTCGTTGTCTTTCCTGCCCCATTTGGACCGAGAAGTGCAACAACTTCCCCTTCACCAACTCGCAGGCTTACACCTGCTACGGCTTCGTTGTCGCCATATGCCTTCCGGACGTTTTCGACTTCTATGATGTCCATACTTGCTGCACTCACACACCCACCTGGCTGGAATGCCGGGCAGAAGGGATCATTCCCCTCACTCAGCATAGCAACCACAAGTCAATTATCGTTCTCAGTGAGAGGTGTTTCCTTGTCAAACTCGGACTTCACACCGTATTGATCAAGGAGTCGTGTTACCTCATCGACAGTGAGTGGACGGGAGAAGAAAAATCCCTGATATACATCTGCACCCTCATGATCGAGCCTTGCAATATGTTCCTCATTTTCAACTCCCTCAGCAACAATGCGAAGGTCGAGAGCCTTTCCAAGTGCAATAAGTCCTCGGAGTAATGCATTTGGATCCTTTGCATGAGATGAGGAGCGGAGAAAGATACGGTCGAGCTTGATTGTACTTACCTGAAGCTGATCCAGATAGGCAAGACATGAATATCCAGTACCAAAATCATCAAGTGCAATCGAGATACCAGACCTTGCAAGCGACTGGAGCACTTCTGTCGCAGACTCCATGTCCTCCATGACAGCACTTTCCGTAAGCTCCAGTTCAAGAAATCGTGGATCAGTGTCTGTTGTGGCAAGAAGTGCAAAGACATCATGTACGAATGTCGGATGGCCAAGTTGCCGCGGAGAGATGTTCACAGCCATGCGAAACGGAGGGTATCCCATTTCTCTCCACTGTTTGGCCTGAAGAAGTGACTCACGCAGGATGTGCAGTCCCAATGTCCGAATGAGACCAATTCCTTCTGCTATAGGTATGAAGACCGTGGGACTGATCTCGCCAAGTCGGGAATGGTACCACCTGGCAAGTGCCTCGACTCCAACAACCTCACGTGTGACAGCATCAACCTGGGCTTGGTAGACAACAACAATTTCACCCCGCTCAATTGCACCATGAAGTTCCTGTTCAAGTACAACCTGTTCCTCAATCTGCCGGCCAAGAGCTTCAGAAAAGGAGACAATATGATCACCGCGAAGTGTCTTTGCAACATCAACTGCAACGCTCACATGCTGCATGAGATCATCAGCCCGGGCACCATCATGCGGGGCAACTGAAAGACCAATTCGTGTGTGCAGATGAAATGAACGACCGTCGATATGGTACGGGGAGTGGATATGCTCTGCAATGTGGCGTGCTGCAGCTTCCACTTCCTCCTTTGTGCGAATGCCAGAGACTGCAATGGTGAATTCGTCACCACCCCACCTCGCAATAATGTCATTGCCACGACACCGCTTGATCCGCTGGGCAACCTCGAAGAGAAGGGAATCACCTATTTCCCGCCCAGCTATCTCATCAATGGAGCGAAACCTGTCGATATTGAGAAGAATGACACCAACGATTTCTTCACGTTCGATTGCACTACGAATGAGAGTATCAACCATGCCGCGAAACGTCACTCCATTCATGAGTCCAGTCAGTGGATCATGGACAGTCTCATAGTCGATACGCGCAACAAGGAGATCCCGCTCCTTGATCCAGTGTGTGACATCAATTCCTACAGCCCTCCACCGGAATGGTTCGAGATCAGTCTCATGCTGGGCCGTAAAGGTCCATGCAATGATGCGCTGCTGTCCATTTGGTGTAATGAGCGGTGCTTCAACATAGTGGGGTTCATTTCGCACATTCACGATAAATCCAAACCGCTGTGCAACGGACATACGTACATTCACTGGGACAAGTGCGTCATACCAAACCTTCCCTACGAGCATCTTAAGATCCCACCCCCCAAGCCGAAGCAGATGTTCATTGGCATGTTCGATAATGCCAACTTCGTCGACGATCATCGTCGCGACTTCACCATGCACTTCCTGCTCGTAGCCTGATGGCACCGTGTGAACCTTCTTCATGTGATGCGTACTCTGGTATGTCCTCTATGCATATTCCGATGCGGCTCCAAACTGATCTGACAAAAAGCAGCGTGCACCATCCCTCAGCACGACTGATCCCAGCGTGTCACGTATTGCATCCCTTGGAGAATGTGTGACGACATCGCCACACGATCGTGACATATTACAGTTCATTGACGATTGTTGCCATGAACGTCATGCCACCCTATCATTGCGCTAGGCCCACGAACACCTCGATATGAGGCTCACACCCACAGGGAGAAGAGCATTCGTGTCTCTTAACGAGCAGTTCTTACGAAATCTCCGGGACAGCTGGACCCAGATTGCACGCACCCAGGCAGACAATCTGGATGGTTTTCCCGCATTCCTTGACAAGGAAATCGACAAATGCATCAAAGCACACCATCTTGATGAGGAACACCTTACAGATGCAGTGAGCCATGCCCAACGATACCTTGAGGATCATGGCGAGCATGGAAAGGCCATTAGCGTAAGTAAGGCACTCCTCAAGTCACTGTTTGAGTACCTTCTTGCTATTGATGCAGTGTCTTCAAAAGAGAATGCCCCAGGAAGCTCCGAAATGATAGGCATCGAGGAAACAATCTCTCGGGATTCAGCCCCCACTCCACCTGCTCCAGCGCCACCCGCACCACCTCCAGTCGAGGAAGCACTTCTTCCCCACCTCAAAGCTAACCCTGCAAACGAGGAACTATCCCGTCAAAAGGACGAGAATCTTGTGAGTCTCAGGAACGGTTTTCATCTTGCTCATCCAAACGATCTCGATATCCCCGTTTCAGGTGCTGAAGGTATGGAAGTGACGGAAACTACCGGAAAGGCAACTGCTCCCCACAAGGAAACATATACACCACCCCCGCCGACCACGCCTACTCAAGCTCCTGCATTGAAGACAACGCACCCTTCCCCAGCAACACAATCCGAAGTACCAATCCGTGAAGAGAAGAACGAAAAATCTCCTGTCACTGGAGCTCTTGGAGCGAAGGCTCCCACAGCATCTGTCCCCACGTCAACAGTTGGGAACCCCATTAACCAGAGCTCATGGAATATCCGTTCATACGATGGCAAGCTTGAATCAGTGCATGAACTTACTGAACGGGAACAGGCAGCTGACGAGCAAGCAGCCTTGCATGGACTCCGCAGTGAGATTGAGAAGCATATCCAGCAAAAACACTGCGACATTGCTGCATCGATACTCCAGCATGTTGCTCTCCAGACAGGCGGGACACAGGTTGCAGAGCTAGCACTCGACACTGGAGATCGCTGCAGAGCACTCAAGAAGAAGCACGCAGCACTCAACTGCTACCTTGCAGCCATGAAGGCGGATCCTCTCCACCTACCTGCTCTGTCTCGCCTTGCTGATGCGTGTATTGACTACCAGGACATGAATACTGCTGTGAGCTACCTCGAACGTGCAGCGCATATCATGCGTCTCAGGGGAGACACGCAGGAAGCACTCCGGATGTATCGAAAGATCTCCACGCTTGCCCCACATCGTGAAGATATCCTAGAACTCTTAATGAAGGCACGAACCACTGGAAGACTTGAATGAGCACGAATTCGACGTGCACTAAAATCCCGCACTCCTGTACAGTACGTAGTGACACCTGTCCATGCAGGACAGTCCCACAGTAGATTGACTACTTCAGCCCCACAACACTCATCGACGGAGGAAGCAGAGTGAGTATTCCAGCGAACAAGTCCAACTCAAAGGTGTTCCTGATATTAGGGGTGCTGTGTGCTGTCATCGCTGCTGCATTGATCTGGTATGCAGTATCCCAAGGTACAAGCAACAAGTATGGTCCTTCAGTGAATGTCCTCGTTGCAACCCAGACCATTTCTGCAGGATCAAGCGTTACTTCACAGCAGGTTACTATCGCGAGTGAACCCCAGTCACTCGTTCCTGCCGATGCCCTCACTGATCCCACGCAAATAGTCGGGAAGGCACTTGTCTCCAATGCAAGTGCCCATACGATCCTCACGCAAAGCATGATCCTCAGCAGTACCAACCAGTCAGCTGCAGTATCTGGTACCACAGCTTGCCAGAATATTCCACAGATCCTTGCCAAGGGCACTGTTGCTCTTGCCATTCCAGCAGGTGGTCAAGGTGAGGGCAATCTCACTGGCGTGAGCGCAGACCTCATGAGTGTTGGCTACTACATCCAACCAGGCGACCATATCGACATCATTGCTGATGATGGGCATGGAAATGTACGCTACCTGTTTCAGGACATCCAAGTACTGTGTGTGGGAGTTCAGGGAAGTGGCAATGCAGCTCCAAGTGTGTATATAGTGCAGGTTCCGCGCGGTGTGGCAGAACAACTCACATGGCTCGTAACTCACACTGGCACAGCTTCAACAAACACATATATTCCAGTTGCAATCAAGTACGTGATACGTCCTGCAACCGAGTATGGCACGCCCACGAAGCCAAACTACGAAAGCTCTACTGCAGCAAATTCGACTGTGCCACAGGTAACTGATCCGCCAGTCACACCAGCACAGATCGAGCAAATGTTTAACAGTGGACAGTAAGACCGGAGAGAATCCAGCATGTTGCATGAAGCAGTGATCAGCATGTTCGTTGGAGCTATGACACTCCAGCCTCTCGCTGTACTCAGTGCGCTCCTTGCGTTCATTGCAATCATGTCGCTGACTGCGTTCATCATCTCCCCTACATCACAGGGTGACGATGTTCTCAACAGACTCAATCGATTTAACGGAAATCAAAATCTCCAATCCACAAGTTCTCCCGAGATGGACGATAATCGCAATCGATCTCCACTTACTGGACTTTTTCGCAGTCTGAACAGAGTACTTTCACGGTCCACTGCAACATCGCACCTGACAGAACAGCTCTCGCGTGCAGATCTCCGCATCAAACCTGCTGAATGGCTAACCCTCATCGTGATCGTTGGTGCAGTTGTGGGACTACTTTTCAGTGTTCGTGTCAGCAATATTCTTCCCCTTCCCATTGGGATAATCGTTGCACTCATCAGTAGCCAGATCTACCTCAGAATTCGTCAGTCTCGAAGGCTCTCTGCATTCAATAGGCAACTCGGTGACACGATGATGCTTTTGAGCAATGCGTTACGGGCAGGATATTCGTTCACACAGTCTGTAAGTACCGTTGCTCAGTCCTCCTCTCCCCCAATTGGGGATGAATTTGCACGAGCGACACGAGAAATTGCACTTGGAATAAACGTGGATGAAGCACTCCAGCATATGGTGGACCGTAACCAGTCTGAAGACTTTGACCTCATGGTAACTGCTGTCCAGATTCAGCGTGTCGTTGGTGGTAATCTCGCAGAGATCCTCGATACCATTGCATTCACCATCCGGGAGCGAGTTCGTATTGAAGGTGAGATCCGCACTCTCACTGCCCAGGCTCGAACTTCCGGATATATCATCACTGCACTTCCCATTGGTGTAGCAGTGCTTCTGTACTTCATCGAACCTTCATACTTTACCCCACTTGTCTCCACAACCTTTGGATGGATACTCAGTGGCATTTCCATTTTTGCAATTCTCGTTGGATTTGGAATAATCCAGCGTATTGTGAAGATTGAGGTATAGGCTCTATGGCTCTTCTTGCTGCACTTGTTGGTGGAGTCGCGATCCTCCTCATAGTCCTTGGGCTCGGATCAAATCTCCACCAGGGATCTCAATCAGACATCATCGAAGCTCGCCTTGCCCAGTTCAATGCAAGCGGTCATGTAGTCACGAACCTCTCCGAAGTGGAACTGTCGTTGTCATTTTTCGACCGGGTCATACGTCCACCACTTGAACGGTTGGCGAATTGGACAGCCCGTGTCACACCAGCAGCCCGTCAGACAATCCTCGAGGACCGACTGATCCTTGCTGGCAGGCCTGCTGGGCTCAATGCAGCAAGTTTCTTTGTCCTTCAAATGATCTCCTTCGTCGTGTTGGCATTGATTGGCCTATTACTCACTCTCTGGCTCACAGTCGCGACATACGGCTTCTCACTTGTCTTCATCGGCACGTTAGGGTTTGGCATCTTTGGCTACCTTCTCCCTACCCTCATGCTCAATGTCTCAGTGAACAAACGCAAGCGCGAACTCGTGCTTGCCCTTCCAAGTGCACTTGATCTCTTGACCATTAGCGTTGAGGCTGGCCTCGGTTTTGATGCTGCCCTTGCTCGAGTTACAGACAAGTACCACAATGCCCTTTCAAACGAGTTTGCAAGGGTACTATCCGAAATTCGACTCGGACGCCCACGGCATGAAGCACTCAGTGACATGGGTATTCGCTCGAATGTTGAAGAACTCAATACGTTCATACAGGCCATTGTCCAGTCTGAACAGCTGGGTGTCGGTATTGCAAACGTACTTCGCATTCAATCTGAAGAGATACGAAGACGTAGACGTCAGCGGGCAGAAGAGGCTGGACAGAAGGCGCCTATCAAGATGCTGCTCCCGATGGTGTTTTGCATTTTTCCAACGCTCTTTGTCGTGTTGCTTGGGCCAGCACTTATCAAGGTGTTTGCCGAGTTCAGCCACTGAGCACGAAGTGCACTCGTCCAGAAGATCACATGACCCTTGCCAGCAAGTCGGTGGTAACGAATCCTCGCTTAACCCAGACTTCACGCATCCTACGCAACGTGGCTAGTCGATAGAGCTGCAGTCCCTGGGCGGGAAATCTGCGCTACCGCGACGTATCGTGTGGACGGAGCTTTACCATCTTGTATCGTTGGGCCCGTCGGTTTTGGATCTGCTCCATGAGTTGGAGTGCAGGCACCTGCCCAACGACTGTATCTTTCAGCACGTGTTCACCCTCCTTACAGAGGGCATCCATCTTACGGGATACATCAACCCCACTCTTCCATGCTTCCATCATTCTGGCAACGAGATCCCACAGGCGGAGCACTGGTTCTGGATCTATGGGATCAAGGCCATGGATATATCCAATCTCAAAGTCGTCTGAACCACCCTCTGTTCCCCACATCACGAGAAAGCACCGAGAACATAGATTTCCCCGGCTCGTTTCAACCCACCACTGTCGTGCACCCTGACGAGTAGTCAGGAGAAATCCACAACGCTTGCACACGAGTTCAAAATCGCGATCCGCATTCTCTCCAACAATATGAGAACCATGGAGAGACGAGTTATCCTCCTCTGGTACGAGAAATTGCGGCAGATGATGCTGTGGGATTTCATCCTTTTCACTCACGTATGCACTCCTCCCCAATACCGTTGCTAGTTGTCGTCAGACTGTCCATCTACTGGCGTATCAACGAGATAGGGTTCACTCTCCCCCTCGTGAAGCGTCTCAAGCGTATCGAGCGTATTCTGTAGCATCATGACATACCTTGTTCTCCACCGATCTCGAAGTACTGGATGAGATTTGAACACTGCAGGCGAGATGTCAGACTTTTTGAGTGCGTACGATTCGAGAAGTTCATTTACTTCATCCCAGAATTCCTGGAGATTGAGTTCGCGTATAAGCTGAAGAGCTACTTCAATGCGCTCAGGACTACGTGACTTGAGCCAAGCACGTACTACATCCTCAACTCCGTCAGGGTTTTCTCGCCTGAGCTGATCGGAATATGTCACGAGTTCACGCCCCAACGACTCGTGCACATCTTCCCAGCGTCGTTCAAAGTACACCATAATGGCGTCATACGCAGCTTCATATGCAAGGCTTGCCCCTATCGCTGGTATTGCACGGGTAAGGAGAAGTTTCTCGAAAGGAGTTAGTTCAAGATACCCTAGCCGTTGTTCGGCAACTGAGATGAGCCACGGAGTTCCATCCTCTCGAAAGAGACACAGGTTCGCTGGGAAATCTGGGTGCTGCCACGCGTACAATCTATCTGCTGCTTCAAGGAAGATCGGTAGTGATTGTCGATTGAAATCATATCTGGCTGTTGTTCCCCTGAGGTCTCCATGCCGAAACTCAGCGAGCTTCATTATGATTTCTTGTGCATGAGCGTTAGGTGCATCTGGATGCTGGAGTACAACCATTGTGCATTTTGAGGCAGCTGTAACGAGGAGCGCACGGTATTCATCCCCCGAGGGCTCATCAATGAGATCATAGGTCCGACGACCGGTGATGTCTGTGCTCGAAAGCCGTGAATTCGCTGAAGGCATCCTTGCTCCTGTTACCTCGGTGAACACACTCCATGTTCACCTTGTAGTGATGGTACCACGTTGGAAAATCCAGAACAGCGTCATCACTCACATTCGTACAGTTGATGGTATGCTACGAGATCATGACTTCCCTTGCAGCCAACACCACAATCAATCAACTACTCATCGACTTCGGCATCATCTTCTTTGTCGGAGCCAATACCTTTTTAGGATGGCGGTACGGGCTTGTTCGTCGTCTCTTCGTTCTTGTGGGACTGTATGCTGCAGCATTTGCAGCAACACATGTCGGCTCTGGCATAGGAGGAGTGTTTCACACTGCTGCCCTATATCAGTCAGGTATTGGGTACCTGCTTGTTTTCCTTGTCATTGCGATTGCCTTCGAGATCCTTGGGTTTCTATACAACGACAAAATTCGAGGCGTTGCAGAGTTTGCTCTTGATGACTGGGTCGGCGCAGTAGCAGGGTTTCTCATCGGGATGCTGGAATGCGGATACCTCGTACTCATTGCATTATCGATTGGCAGTGTCGCGATCTTCGCAAATAATGGTGTACCAATTGACCATGCACAGCTTGATCAAACCATTCGTTCTTCACTTCTTGGTAGTGCAATAGTCTTCATTGAGCCAGCTGTCAAAGCACTCCTGGGACCCGTGATGCAACTCACATCTGGTGGGTTTCTCACCCTGAGCTGACACACCAATTTGAGATACCTGGATCCCCACTTCCCAAAGAATAACTGTCACTCGGAAAAGTCACAATTCACAGCAGCAACTCCTGAGCGAGCCTCTTCAAGCGCCCTACATGCCTGAACCAGTAGCCTCATCATGCTGCCCTGCGGTCTGCGATCCTGCTGCAGGTGGCTGAAGGAAAGAGCGAATGACTGAGCCCAATGCACCAAGAGTAAAGGGCTTCGTAATGTGCTTACTTGCACCGGCCCTCTGGGCACGGGCAACATCCTCATCGCTTGATAGTGCAGTAAACATGAGAACAGGGAGATCTTTGGTTACAGGATCTTGGCGTATATGCTCGCACACTTGAATGCCATCCATTCCTGGCATCATGACATCCAGAATTACCAGATCCGGAGTTGTCCCTGCGAGAACCTCGAGTGCCTCTTCACCACTTGAAGCAGTCACCACATCGTAGTTCTCGATACCACCAAGGTACACTGACACAACATGCAGCAACCGTGGATCGTCGTCAACAACGAGTATCCGCTTGCGTTGCTCGTCACTCATCTCTTCCAGATTGCCTCCATGATCTCCGAGGGGTTACTCTCATTTCACGCTGTTGGAGCGTCAAACACTTTCCAGCATACATGACAGGTACCCCGAGCGTTTGGGTTTTGCACAATCGCAACATGCCACATGATGCCCGTGAACTCATGCCTGATTGAATCGATTGTGAAGTTCGCGTTCTCGGGCAATGCCGCGCGACACGTATCCAATGATCTTGTCGTGAAACTCTTTTCGTCGTTGAGCATCCACTTCTGGGCGGATGGGCCGTTGGAGGAGGCGCTGGCCTATCCACGGGGGAATTGCCCGGTACACAGAAGTCTGATTCACCTTGATGATGACTTCAGCATCGAGTTCCTCCTCCACTGAAATGCTTATCCGGTAGATTATCCCAGTGTGTTCGACGAGTTTCCAGACCCGTTCCCACACTCTGCTTCTATCCATACCGGTGTACGTGATGACAAGAGGATCAACAATCACTTCTCCACCATGTAGTGCTTGGGCCTCATGCACGAGAATGGATCTGACATCAGCATCGCAATCATCTGCGACCCAGTTTGCAAGTGACGGCGCCCTGTTCTCGAGGTCGGGAAGAGGTTGAGCATGACCGCTACCAGCAGATTGTCTGGGAATGGCAGCAATAATGCCGGCATGTCGACGACAGTATACATGCCCATCAACAATGATCCTGTGTGCTGGACACCACGCTGTTGTACATGCACGTCCTCGACGATCCACATATTCACAGGAAAGTCCAGTTCGTGCTGCACAGTGAGCAAATGAACAGGGAGCACTCCCTTCCTGGAGTGCAATCCCCCGCTGTTCATCCTTCGCTTCGCGCCGCTTGCCAAACATATGAGCTCTCAATCAATCGAAACACACAAGTGCTTCATGGTTGGATCTGTTCCATTGTTGCACGGAACGATACAAATGACGCATCACCACACAAATGGAATGAGACGATACCGTGTCCGTTTCATGAAAGCTTTGTATGCAGGAAATGTCGTGGACAATAATTGTTCTTCTGCACGAATGCGCACAACAGCAAGGATGATGACAAGTACTTCACAAATGACGAGAAGGAGTATGGGGTTTGAAAGGAGAAGGCATATCTCAAACAGTGCTTCGGAAAAATACAATGGGTGACGAATAATGCGATACGGACCCGATGTTGCAACTGTCCGTGCTTCAGGAGTGAGACTGAAGCCACTCCGAAGTATGAGAAGTGCCCACAACTGGACAACGCTTGCAACAAGAATGCCGCTTGCGGCAGCAAGTTTGAATGCAATCGATGGCTGAAAGAAGGGGATTCCTCTGGGAACAACTGCTCCGAGAAAAATGAGAACGAATGTATCGACAATGGCAATCATGCGTATGAGGGGACGTTCATCTTTCGCTCTGGGGCGTGCATGAACAAGGTAGATGAAAACAGGTGCAATGGAAAATGCTGCGTATAGGACTGCAATGAACAGTGAGACAAGAATCCCTGCCGTTGGCCTGCGAAGTGCTTCTACTGTAAGTCCTACAGCATTCTCTGCTTGGAGCACTGCAAAATAACCAAACACGAGCAAGGGAACTACCTTTCCGAAAAGGATAAACCTCCACGTTTCCATCTGCCATGCATTCTGAGATGGGGAGGGGCTGCTCTCTCCAGCATTCTGCTGCTTGTAACCACCATCATCAGTACCCACAGCCACTTTGTCATTCCTCACGTGTTCACCAGCCTTCCCTTTCGCCATACATCATGACAGCGCACGTTGCAATTCTACCGTGGCTTCCCATTTCTCAGTGCTCAACATTGCCAGTATTGCCATTGAAGTGTGCGACACCATTGTCACGATCGAACTTGCATGAGACACTGTTACAAGTGCGTCACTTTTACACCACAACAAGGGGCCCGCAATCCCTCATAGTAGTGGGAGGCACATGTCTCTCAATGAACGCCATGGAGCTTTAAATACGTACCATTATCTTCAGTGGATTGTGAATTTCTAAAATGAAAGGAGGTGAAAGAAGACATGCTGAGTTCTCTGTACATCAAGCTTCGCGAGAAGCTTCATCGCAAAGTTGTTCCTGAAGAGGAAGAAGGCGAGAAAGGTCAGGGTATGGTCGAGTACGCACTTATCCTGGTTCTCATCGCAGTTGTCGTAATCGTCATTCTTAGCATTGTTGGAAAGCAGGTCAACAACGTGTTCTCCAACATCAGTAACGGCCTCAACAAGTAATCCTTGTTGTTTTTACACCGATACTTGAAAGGAGTCGCTCTCCTGAGCGGCTCCTTTCGCGCATCTTCAAAATGGTCTTGTGACCAAATTGTGATCCAGAACCGTACAGGAACTCCTCAAATCCCCTAGAATAGGTATCGACCCCTGCACTAGCCCAGGAACATACCATTGGAACCCATGGAACAAAATCAGGTATCTCAACCCACCTCAATACGCCTCCTGATTGCTGCCGAGATTGCTCGCACAATCTCGTATCTCCACTCGGGTCTGAACAGTGCTGGAATTGAGATATGTGGAGTTGCCCGCAGGCCATCCACACTCTTCGAGGAACTTGAAAGGACACATCCGGATGTCATCCTCATCAATGAGCACTTCGGCAATGTAGATCTCCTTGCAACAGTAGACGAGGTTGCTTCAATAGTTCCGGATGCAAAAGTTATTGTCCTCTCCCCCAATCCCACAACAACGACGATCTCTCACACTGCACGACCCACCATTTCAGCCGTCATAGATGCCACAACGAGTGTCGAGGAGATTGTCTCTCTCATCCAGCATGTCTGTGGGCGAACTGTGGAGGCTCCTCAAGAGGAAGAAGAACCAATTCAACCTGTTGCTCCCCGTCGGAGCAAGAAGAAGGAAGGAAAGGCTGAGGTCTTCATGGTCTTCTCCGGCAAGGGTGGTGTGGGCAAGTCACTGATTGCAACAAATCTTGCAGCTGCTCTATCCGAGCAGTCACAAGCAAGAGTGGCACTCATCGACCTTGACCTTCAGTTTGGTGATATCGGACTCCTTATCGGAATTGCCTCACACCCGCACCACATTGATGCCCTGGCCCAGCAACCAGAGCTTGACGCAGAGTATATCGACGATACCCTTGCAAATGGGCCAGCTGCACTCAAGGTACTCCTGTCTCCGACAAGTCCTGAACTAGCAGATCTTGTGATGACCTCGGATATCCGCACGATCATTCATGAAATGTCGAAAATGTTCGACTACATCGTCATCGATGGCTCCTCCCATTTAGAGGAGCGTCTGCTTGAAGCCATCGAACTTTCTGATGCACTCATCATCGTGACTTCACACAATGTCACGTCAATCAAGAATACAAAGATTACACTCCGACTCCTGCAGTCCCTTGGTGTACCCCAGGAAAAGATCCTCCTTGTGCTCAATCAAACAGCACAGAAGGTTCAGTTCAACAAGGATGCCATTGAATCGAGTCTCCGATATCAGGCAGTTGCATCCCTTCCCTACGATCCAAAGACAGTAGATGACTCTGTCGACAATGGCAGTCCTTTTGTCCTTGTGACCCAAAAGGCTGAGATAACGAAGGCCTTCAAGGTTCTGACTGACTACTTCCTCAGTGAAGATGATGTGCCTGAAGAAGGGAAGGAATCATCCAGCTCGTCCAAGCGCCGGCGTTTTGCTTTTGGGAAGTAATGGCACATTGTAACGATGGTGTTACCCAATTCGCATCAACACGTTGTATGGATTGCCATCATTGCTCATCTATCATTGAATATGTGGAGACAGTCCCTTACTGGACTGGGAGTACAATCACATCACTGCCTGTGAACGAGGAACTGCTTGACCAATGATCCGCATCCTATTCGCTGACGAGAGCCAGCACATAACAAGCAACGTCATGAAGCGTCTAGAACGTGAAGACGGTATTGCTCTGTGTGGCACGGCTCGGGATGGTGAATTTGCGTTCCAGGAGGCAATTCGCCTGAAACCAGATGTTGCAATCATCGATGCATCACTTCCTGGCATGGACGGTCTCCAAACCACTGAGCTTCTCTCGCAGCATCTCCCCTATACGGGAATTATCCTCACGTCACTTGACAGTGAAAACGATGCCTACCGTCAGGCCATGTATGTCGGAGCCCGTGAGTTTCTACAGAAACCGTACCGGGGAGATGACCTTATTGCTGCTGTCCGACGAGTCTTTGAGTTCGAACAGAAGCGGCAGACCATTTCCCAGTCGAACAGTGCACTTCATGATGCCCAGTCAACTGGCAGTACAGCTCAAACAAAGAACGGTGCACTCATCACAGTACTTTCTGGCCAGGGAGGAAGTGGCAAATCCCTCATTGCTACAAACCTTGCAATAGATCTCAAGCGTCTCACCAATGAACGTGTCATCCTTCTTGATTTGTCCCTTCAGTTCGGTGACATTGGTGCACTCCTCAATCTTCCTTCCCAACGGACAATCGTTGATCTTGCGACAAACGATGCAGTTACTGATATGGAGTCTATTGAGCAAGCCATAGTCAAGGGACCTGAAGGGATCGATGTGTTGCTTGCTCCACTGAGCCCTGAACAGGCAGATTACGTAACAACCTCCCATCTCAGGGTTCTCATTGAAAATCTCAGGCAGGAATATACGTATCTCATTGCTGATACTGCCTCATACCTCAGTGAAATTACCCTCGATGCAATTGAGATGTCCGATTTCCGTGTTGTGGTCTTTGATCCATCGCTCACAGGAACAAAGAATGCACACCTCTTCATGCAGGTTCTCAATGTCCTCAATGTGGAACCGGAAACAATTACCCTTGTCATGAATTACCGGGAAACAGGACCAGGACTCGATCAAGCGGGTATTGAAAGCTTTCTCCACATGGCTCCGCATATTGTCATCCCCTATGATGGGGTCAATGTAAGCAAATCCCAAGTGACTTCAACACCTATAACCCTCCTTGCACCATCATCTCCAGCTACAGCAGCCATCAATGGGCTTGGCCAGCGAATAACAGGTGAAGAAGCAGCTGCACTCGAGGAAGAAAAACAGGATGCAGGGAAGAAAAAGCAGCGTCGATTCTTCGGATTTGTAAAGTAGACAGTTTTTCCTGACCAATCCATCACGTCAGCGTACCTGCCTTCCATCGTCTCTGGGGAAGGCTACTTGCCAAACAACTTCCGTTGCTTTTTTTTGTCCTGCTGCCCTGCTGCTGCTGGTGTAGCAACAACTGAACGAAGATCAGCAGGGAGCACATACTCCACAAGACGCATGTACGCACGACTAATGTCCGTGTCCTCCTGAGACAGAACAACAGGAGAAGCCTTGAATATTGAATCTCCAATTGCACGCGGATCATAGGGAATATCTGCTGCTACCGTGAACTGAAGATTTTTCTCAGTCAGCTCCTTGGTTATTCCCGTAGTAGTATCTGTATGGTTGAGCACGAGAACAATTGATGTATCAGGTACATGGAGTGATCCAAGGACATTGAGCATGAGCTTCGTGTCCTTTAGTGACGGAATTGAGGCTCCCGTCACAAGGACAATGTAATCAGCTGCCTCAACGACCTCAAGCGACAGCTCCCCCAGATGACAGGCAGTGTCGAAAAGGACATAGTCGAACCGTTCCTTGAGCCGAGCAAGCAAAGTACGCAAATGATCTATCTGCACGAGATCGGCAAGCTCAGGCGTGGGTGGTGAAAGAAGGAGACGAATGCCTTCAGGACCCTCAAGAAGCATCTCTTCCAATACATCATCATCAACGAGCTTTCCAGGTTCGTTCTGATTGATAAGGTCAGTAAACGATCGTGAATGGTCCCTGTTGAGCATTATCCCAATATCGCCGAACTGAAGATCCAGGTCAACAAGTATGACTGACTCACCTGTCATCTTCCGGAGTCCACCCGCCAGGTTCAAAGCAACAATACTTGTTCCAACCCCACCTTTGCCACCAACAGTAACGATGACTCGCCCTCTGTTCCGTTCCTTTCTCACAGTTCCATCTGGACGACCAAGATCAGACTCGCGAACGAGACCAGTCTTCTTCTGTTCAAGCTGATGTACTCTCCGTACTGCTGCTACAAGTTCGTCATAGCTGAACGGTTTGATGAGAAATTCACGTGCACCTGCCTGCATTGCACGCCTAAGGTAATCACGTTCTCCCTGAACAGACATGATGATTACAGGTGTGGCTGGAAGAATCTGTGCAAGCTTCTCCGTTGCCTGAATGCCATCCATGACAGGCATGTTGATGTCCATGAGAACGACATCTGGGTTGAGCTTTTGGGCCGCATCAACGGCTGCCTGTCCATTATCAGCAGTCCCGCAGACCTCGATATCTGTCTCGAAACCAAGCAGCTTCCTCAGATGCTCGCGTGTGCTTTCTACATCATCGACAATGAGGAGTCGGATCATAGTGAGGTTTTAGGTGTACTCCCTATTAGGCTGTAGCCAATCGAGATGACTGGACTGGATCTAGATGAACTCCCGGACCCATCGTTGCGGACAGCGTTACAGTCTTCACGTAGGTTCCCTTGGCTGCCTGTGGTTTCGCTCGCACGATTGCTTCCATCAATGTTGATAGGTTTTCCCGCAACATGCCTTCTTCAAACGAAATACGGCCAATTGGTGCATGAACTATGCCATATCGATCTGCACGGAATTCCACTCGACCACCCTTGACATCTTTAATTGCCTTGGCGATATCGAAGGTAACCGTACCTGTCTTGGGGTTGGGCATCATGCCACGTGGCCCCAAAATCTTTCCAAGACGTCCAACAATTCCCATGACATCAGGCGTGGCAAGGACAACATCAAAATCCATAAAGCCTTCCTGGACCTTTTTGGCTAGATCCTCTCCACCAACGATATCTGCTCCCGATTCAGTCGCCTCGTGAGCCTTCTCACCAGAAGCGAACACTGCAATACGCCTGACCTTTCCCGTTCCGTGTGGCAGAACGACTGCACTCCTCACCATCTGATCTGCGTGGCGAGGGTCAATACCAAGTCGTACATGAGCTTCAACTGTTGCATCAAAGGACGAAGGAGATGCACTTTTGACGAGCGTTACTCCAGTGTTGGGATCATACAGTCTATCCCGCTCGATGCTCTCTGCTACCTGTTGGTATCGCTTTCCGTACCGATGTGCCATGTTGCACGTCCTCCTGTGGTTCAAACGAGAGTAGGCTCTCTCTCCCACCTTGTATTGGTTATGTCTTTCGTATCAGTTGTCTGAAACAGTAATTCCCATGGAACGAGCAGTTCCTGCAATGACCTTCATTGCCTGGTCAATAGATGTGGCATTGAGGTCAGGCATTTTGAGTTCCGCAATCTCTCGGAGTTGTTGTGGTGTAATGGATGCCACCTTCGTTCTATTTGGTGTTGCTGATCCACTTTCAACACCTGCTGCCTTCTTGAGAAGCTCAGCTGCTGGTGGTGTCTTCAAGACGAACGTAAAGGAGCGATCCTCAAAAATCGTGATCTCAGCTGGCACAACTCCTGCACGAGATCCAGTCTGCTCATTGTATGCACGACAAAAGCCCATGATGTCGATACCATGCGGACCAAGTGCAGTACCAACAGGTGGTGCTGGTGTTGCCTTGCCTGCCTGAATCTGGAGTCGAACGACTGTTTTGACCTTCTTCTTTGCCATGTGCCTTGTCCCCTTCCGAACTTAGTGAATCCGCTCTACCTGGAGAAGATCAAGCTCGACTGGGGTTTCTCGACCGAACATGTTGACGAGAACCTTGAGCTTGCCTTTTTCCATATTGATCTCAACGACTTTTCCATTGAAGTCCGTGAAGGGACCATCAATGACATGGACGTTCTCTCCCACTTCGTACTCGACAGTAACCTTGCTCGGCACTTCTTCCTTGAGCTGCTTCTGGATGCCTTTGACCTCATGCTCCTGAAGAGGGATAGGTGTATTGCCTGTGCCTACAAAGGAGGTAACTCCCGGAGTATTGCGGACTACAGACCACGCTTCATCCGACATGATCATCCGTACAAGGATGTACCCGGGAAACACTTTCCGTGGGACCTTGCGTCTCTGCCCGTCTTTGATTTCGATAACATCTTCAACCGGTACGAGAACGTCAAAGATCTTGTCGTGCATGTCCATCGACTCGATCCGCTTGATGAGGTTGGTACGCACCTTCTCCTCACTACCGGAGTATGCGTTGATGACGTACCAATGCGGTTCGTTGTCTGTAAGTGTGCTATCCATCCCTCGTTACCTGTGTCTTCCTTGATCCTCGTGTGGGTTCTCTATGTACGCTAACTATGGCTTCGCAGTTGGAGTTACGGCCGGAGCCGCTGTCGTAGTCGGGACAACAGTTGGCACCGGTGTTGGTGTCACACTCACATTCGGTGTGGGCGTTGTCGATACCTGTGTCGTCTTCACTGAAGTGTAGATTGGCTTGACGAGATTTGTCAGGATCGCGTCAGTACCTCCAATGACTACCGTAAAAAGTATAACTGTTACGACGACCACGCCGGTGAGCCGCATGAGCTCGTCCATTGAGGGCCACACAACCTTGCGCGTCTCATCAATGATTCCCTTGATGAGACCTGACTGTACGAACTGGGCAGCCATCTGCTCCCGATTCTGCTTGTTGAGTGCGCGAGAACTTCTCGACATTACGCCCTCTTCCCTCCAGCGCAGAACGATCCCAGCATCGAGCAGGGGCGGCACGACTCGAACGCGCGACCCTCGGTTTTGGAGACCGATGCTCTACCAACTGAGCTACGCCCCTGTGTTGCCATCATCGTTCATTGTGCCTTTCAGATACGTCGCGAGGCCCGGATGGGATACTACTTCGTCTCACGGTGTGCAGTATGACTACGGCAACGTGAGCAATACTTTTGGAGCTCCATACGGTCCGGGTCGTTGCGCTTGTTTTTCACAGTAGTGTAGTTGCGCTCTTTGCACACGGAACACTGCAATGTGATGATTGAACTTTTCGCTTTCGAAGAAGCCACGATTCACCTCTTAGAACAGATCGCTGTCCAGCACACTATGTCTGATGCAGAATCAGCTGTACGAACAAGTCTAGCAAACCAGCTTCCCCCTGTGACGGGCTACTATCCGTACTGCAGTCGTAAACTACTCCCTGTGACATGGCTCCTCATCCAAGTGACCCCACCGGATAAGTGTGCTACGATCTCATCGCTAAACCCCCAACATTCCAAGAGAGGTGCAGTATGGAAGAGATCTACCACGTAGCTGACTTTGAATCCAAGTTAAATGATGTTGTGAAGAGATTCACCACTGCAGGGTGGACACAGATCGCACCAGAGGTCTTCTCCATAACGAACACGGGAGGCACCATTGAAGCTCACGTGCATATTGGAGACGATGTACTCATGATAGATCTCACTGACAAATCGGAACATGCCTCAGAAGTCCGCATTGACTACGGTGACAAGCTCGATGCTGCAATTGATACGCTCCTTCAGCATCAGGACACCCTTGATATAGCCAATACAGATGCGTTTGTTGCGGAAATCCGCACGAATTTTCCAGACACTCTTGAGTTTGCCGACCGGTAGTCATACTGGAACCCCCAGTAGCTTCCACGGAGACCTGTCCAATGTGTCTCGTACGCTCCTCATGCCACATATTCACTCATTTGCATTCCTTGTTGGGTGTGCGACATCTCCATCGACTAGCCAAGGAAACACCATAGAACCTGCAGCATTCACTGCATCCTCAGGAGACCAAGGAATACCCTATTCGAACTCCAAACCCTACGCTGTCTTGGAATCTTTCATACTTCACGATTGCCACAATGTAAGTCCATCAGATGACTGTGGCACTACCTACTGGTACGAGTTCTCCACGATCCCAGCAGGCTACAGTTGTTCGTTGTGCATGTGATTCAAGCAGCATTAGCAATACCACTCTTTCCTATGTTGTTCAGTGGGCTGGCATATGTCGTTTTAGAAGACTCCGTTTATCTATACAAGTAGTGGTAGCCGGTACCAGCCTTCTGAAGCTCTTCCGTATACAAAACACATGAACCATGTCACTCAGGACAGTGTCTTTTGCCTCCTTGAAACATGCCTCAATGCAGGGCTGTGAGGATCACGTCCACGGAAGTGGTGTACGAGCAGCCATCGTGAAGCTCCCGTACGTGAATAGATTACACAGCAATTGGTTTGGTTGTCTCCTCCTTTGCACTTTGTAACGGGGTGCATTGCGCGAGAATCGCAGG